>PBTC01000001.1 GCA_002726935.1 Candidatus Saccharimonadota bacterium
CTTAGTATAATTGGTTAAGTAGGTAAGGGGCAAATTCATTAGATTTGTTCTAGCTATCGTAATAACGTTGTACCAATCATACATAAGCCATTATCAGCTGTTAAGATATGAATATGCTAAAGATATACCTCGCACGCCATGGCCAGAACGAAGATAATGCCAACGGCATCCTGAATGGGCACCGCGATATGCCACTGACGAAAATAGGCGAAGCGCAGGCGGCTGAAGTCGCCAATAAGATAAAAGAGTTTGGTCTCAGCTTTGACCACGTATACTGCTCGCCGTTGCAGCGTGCGCGAAGGACGGCCGAAATCATCACTGAAGTGAATGATTTGCCAGCTCCTGAGGTGAAAGACCTGCTTATTGAACGAGACTTTGGTGTTATGACCGGTGTGGAGCAATCAAGGGTTGAGGAGTTGTGTGCTCCAGATATACTGAAGACTGAAACGATTAATTATTTTCTCTCGCCGGAAGGCGCGGAAACATTCCCTGATCTGTTAGATCGCGCAGGAAAGTTACTGGATGAGTTGATCGAAACGTACACTGACGGATCAATCTTACTAGTGACACACGGAGATTTCGGAAAAATGGTGTATGCCAAATACTACGATCTTGGGTGGGAGGAAGTCCTATCATTGTTCCACTTTGGGAATTCCGAGCTGCTGCTGTTATCGGGAGATTCTGAGCCCGGTGAAGCCCATGTGTTTACGATATTGCAGCATAACTCATAAGTAAGGCAGCCACGCGCGCCCTCCTCTTGTTATCGCTCATGTTTGGCTTATAATGAGCTGTATATGAATAAGCTAAAAAACAAGACAAAAACAGAGAACATTCATTTCCCACTGGTGATCACAGGCTATAGCCTCTTCACCCTTCTGGTGATTGGCGTCCTGCTGTCGACGACGATTCCGTTTGGCATGATTTTCCTTAACCCTAACGCCCTGCACGGCAATGTTGCTGTTGCGCTGATCGCTTTGACGGTTGGGGCGTTGCTGCCGACGCTGGTCGGATATCTGATTGGTGATCACGCGATTAAATCAAAGAGTAAGGTGAATCACCATTTCACGGGTATGCTGTTTGGACTGTTGGCGTACTGGATCATGATCTTGCTATCGGCATTTATTGTGATTCCACAGGAATTCTCTCATGAATATCGCAATATCACTTTGATCGTGCTCAATATTTTGCCAACGATTGGCGTCATCCTCATTGCTGTGATGCTGGCAGTTTCTCATGTCCGCAGTTCGCAAGCAAAACAAGATCTTATCGAATTTAAGCCGTTCGCGGGGCTGTTGATCGCCTCAGCGATTGCTTTACCGCTTGGCGCACTCGTACAAAATATCTTCACCAATACGACGAATGTTTATTCGTTCGTGCCGCTTCTGGTCGTGTTGGCGCTGGGGCTGATTTCTTATTGGACACTTCGCGGTGTGCGGGTGACAACCAACGGTCGAATCGTCTGGTCGGCCGTATCTGTATCCGTCTTGTTTGTTGCAATGTTCGTTATTCCTCATTTTGTGTCTGCGGTTGCAGGCTATATCGTCCAGCGACCGACTGTTGAGGTGATGACAGCAGTGAACTTGGTCGGTTATGCGCTTGCTGTCATTGTCTGGCTGGTCTACTGGACAGTGCAAGTGAAATCATTTACTCGTCTACGGCCGACTCGCAAGCGGTAGGGTTGACTCCCACGCATAGTCTGTGTGGCCGAAATGCCCGTAGCGGGCTGTCTCTTCGTATATCGGCCGCCGTAGTTGTAGCTGCTCGATGATACCGCGCGGGCTGAGGTCATAGTCCTCGATTTGTTCTTCTTTTCCGTCGATGACGGCGGTTGCTTCGAGCGGCTGGTCAAAGCCAATGGCATACGCGAGGTAGATATACACCTCGTGGGCATTTCGATGACGTAGGTAATCTACCGCTAGTTTTCTTGCCATGTAGGCGGCCGAACGATCGACCTTGCTTGGGTCTTTACCGCTAAAGGCGCCGCCACCGATGGGGACGCGGGGTCCGTAGTTGTCGATAACCAGCTTGCGCCCAGTAAGGCCAGCGTCGGCATCAAAGCCGCCAATGCTCCAGTCACCTGCGGGATTGATATGATACTCGATATCGTCAGTGAACCGGTCTTCCTGCTGTAGCCAGTTTTGAACGGCAGCCTTTAAGTCGTCTTGGCTGGCGTGCTGAAAACTGGCGACGATCGACGTCACCTGACCATCACGCAGCGTCACCTGTGTTTTGCCATCGTATGGCCATTGTTGATACAGAAATTGGTTGAGTCGACGGGCGAGGACAACCTCGAGTGGGAGGAGCTCGGGTGTCTCATCGGTTGCATAGCCAACCATGATACCCTGATCACCCGCACCTCCCGTATCAACACCTTGCGCAATTTCTGGACTTTGCGCCGATATTTGCTCGATAACTGCGACATCGCCCGCAAGCCTGCGAACGATAGCTTCAATGTCAACGTTGGTCGCTGCCGAGGTGACCTCTCCAGTAACAAAAACGGTGCCGTGACCACCGGCCACATCTACTGCCACTCGGGCGGTCGGATCCTGCGACAGGTGAGCGTCTAGGATTGCGTCAGATATTTGATCGCAAATTTTATCAGGATGTTTTGGTGACACGCTCTCGGCTGTTCGATAAATTGGCATAAAAAATACTCCTTTCACGTATCTTCCCGCCCGAACGGCAAAGATAAAGGAGCAAAAAATCATCTTTCCCGCATGGGCTAGAAGGGGCACCGTTGCACGTAGGCGGGTTGCCGGCAGGTCATCGAGCTAGTTCTCTCGCTGCACTCTGGATACGTTTATTTATGTAATGTGCTTGATTAGTATAGCACAACCACGACTAACACGTCGGCAGGTTGGACGAAGTAAACCAGCCCCATGTCGGATTGGGATTGGTGCCGGTCACGCAACGACTCTTCGTTTCGTAGGGAACATTCAGCCCGTAGCCAACCCCACCTGTATTTCTGGCGTACGAAACGCCACTCAGGTCACTGGGCATAGTTGCCATGTACTTTGGGACGAGTGGGGTCGCGAGGCCTGAAACAGCACAACCTGCATTGTCGGAGCAACCCGAGAAGCTGGGGTAAGAGCCGTTCTCGGCATTGTAGAGCTCGATACCCTTCTTGAGCGCGGCAACAGAAGAGGCTCGCGAGGCATCACGGGCACTCGCTTGGATGCCATTGTAGGCGACAATTGTAATTGCCGCCAAGATGGCGATCACGACGATCACGATCAAAAGTTCAACGATTGTAAATCCTTTTTGTGTTTTTGCCCACGTCATAATAGTAAGTATAACAAACTAGTTGCCGCCGGCGCACTTAGTGTTGTAGGTGGTCCAGCGAGCGTCAGAACCAGTGTAGGTAGACATACAATACGATGGCTTAGGGCCGACTTCATAGGCATTGGAATAGTAGCCGCCATCTGATGCACCACCGTTGCCTTCGAGGTACACCATGAGCCCATAGCTTTGGTGACTGTCACCCGATTGGCTGGTGTAGTGGTAAAAATAATTGCCTTGGGTTGCACTTGAGAGAGAAGTGGGATCGATGGTCATGTAGGGCGCAAGCATATCGGCCAGTTGCTTATTGCGGTCACAGTGTCCCCAGTTTTCCGTCTGAGAGCCGCAAGTTGTTTCGGCGCCGACGCCGTCATGGATTGGCGGATAGCGGTCGTTATTTACGTAGTAAAGCTCAATTGCTTTCGAGATGGCTTTGACCTTCGAAATTCTGGCACTATCTCGCGCGTTGGCCTGTATCCCGTTGTACGCCACGATAGTGATGGCGGCGAGTATCGCGATCACAACGATTACAATAAGAAGTTCGACAATCGTAAAGCCTTTTTGTTTTGCCCACTGCATGGCTTCAGTATAACAAAAGGCCTATGCTTAGCCCAGTAGCGAGCGCCGTGTGCTATGATACGCTCATGAGTCAGCAGCAATCTATCAAGGGGAAGTATCAGCACTATAAAGGCAACGAATACGAGCTGATTGACGAGGCGACGCACACCGAGACCGGCGAACGCCTTGTTGTCTACCGGGCTTTATACGCGCCCTATCGGCTGTGGGCGAGGCCATACGATATGTTTTTTGAATCGGTGACAATCGATGGCAAGACGGTACCGAGGTTTGTAAAGTTGTCAGAAGAGAGCGCGTAAAGACTAAAATTGAAGAGCCCCCGTTTCCGGAGGCTCTTCAGCTATCGCGGAGACGGGGGCGTACCGATCAGTCGAGTGTTACCTCCAGATTGAACGCGCGGGTTCCGTGCTCGCGGTATTCCCGCGGCGATGGAATGCGGTAGTCGATCGATCCCGCGTCGGGCATGGTCCGGTCGACGTCAGCGACTATCCGGTCGACGATGTCCTCCATCCGGTCTTCGTGAGAGCGGTAGGTGGGGTCGTAGCGGTTGAGGGTGCTCGATGTCAGCCAGGCGATGAGCAGCGGAAGCCACAGCACTGCTTGCGCGATCGGATGTATCCAGCGAATACGATCTTGGATCGGGTTGCGCTGCGGCTGATGGAAGAACATGCCGTTGCCGTATACCAGCAGCCCCATGCAGCTATAGATGACAAGCGCCCAAACGAGGATTGCCAGTTCCATTGAGTTCCAATCTATAGAGAGATGAATGTGCGACGAAGGTATATAAATATTATAGCATCTTAATAAAAATAAGTCAATATTCACAGATGAGCAAGTAGGTAACATAATGACAGGCAAGATGAAACAAAAAACTTTTATTGAAATCCTTGGCTGGGCGGGAATCGGCCTTATTTTGACGGCGTATCTTTTAGTGACGCTAGGCTTGTTGACTCCACAAGCAGTCATTTATCCACTGCTGAATGGTGCCGGTGCAGTCTTTCTTATCCTTTCCTCTTGGGCGAAGCGGGATTTTCAGCCAGTCGTTTTGAATGCTGCCTGGCTACTCATTGCGGTCATCGGAATTACTGCGAGTCTTCTTGAGTAATTCTCAGTAAAGCTTCAGAATTACATTTTATAATTTGGGCATATGATAAAAAAAGATACTACTCACACGACGTCGACAGCGTCGGAAAAGAAACCTGTCGATTTATTGCCAACTCAACCTAGCAGGCCAGCTCCAGTAAAAGTAAATCCGCTGGTACTTACCATTATTGCAGTATTCGCCCTTATGGCGACGATCGGACTGACGTCGGGCATTACGGCATGGTTAGTGCGAGCCGACCTGCAAAATACGCAGCAGATTGCCATCAGTGACCAACCCGTTAGTCAGGGGGTCGCGGTGGTCGAAAAAGTAGCTGATAGCGTCGTCAGTATTACGACCGAGACTGCGCAGTATGACTGGTTTGGCCGGCAAGCTATCTCATCCGGTGCCGGTAGTGGAGTAATCATCAGTGAGGACGGCTATATCCTGACGAATAACCATGTGATCGATGGCGCAGATTCGGTGTATGTCACGACAACTGACGACAAGGAGTATGAGGCCAATGTTGTCGCGACCGAGCCGGATGCGGACTTGGCGTTGTTAAAGGTCGCAAATGTGACGTCGCTGCGTGCGGCCGAGCTGGGCGATGCCAACGATCTACAGGTCGGGCAGGACGTGTATGCCATCGGCAATGCTCTCGGCCAGTACCCAAATTCGGTCACAAAAGGGATCATCTCTGGACTTGGTCGACCAATCACAGCCGTGAGTTCGGGGCTGAGGGGCAACTTGCAAGAATTCGAAGATCTTATTCAGACCGATGCGGCAATTAATTCTGGTAACTCGGGCGGGCCATTAGTGAACGCCGACGGAAAAGTGATCGGTATTAACACTGCTGTGGCTGGACAGGCGCAAAACATCGGCTTCTCGGTGCCCATTAACCGCGCTCAGGACTTGATCCAACGGGCAGAATCGTAAAAGAATAAGGCGCTCGTTTTGAGCGCCTTATTTTATTCAGCGATGTCGCGTATTACGGTAATCTTGGCGCCCAACGTATTGAGTCGTTCCGCCAATTCCTCGTAGCCGCGATTGATAGAGTAGACGTTGCGCAGTGTCGAAACACCCGGTGCTGCCAGCATACCGAGCAAGATCACAACTGCTGGTCTCAGTGCCGGTGGAGTGACGACCTCTGCTGGCTTCCACTTCGTGGGACCGTGGATGTACAGGCGGTGCGGGTCAATCAGCTGTACGTTGGCATTGAGGCGGCTCAGCTCGGTAAGGTAGATGGCTCGGTTCTCGTACACCCAGTCGTGAATCATGGTTCGCCCTTTGGCGCTCGCAGCGATGACTGCAAAGAAGGGAAGGTTGTCGATATTAAGACCAGGGAACGGCATGGCGTGAATCTTGTCGATTGGCGCATGCAGCGTGCTCTGCTTTGTCGTGATATCGACCAGTCGAGTACGGCCATTGAGTGCAGTGTATTCGTCTGACAATTCGTATTCAAAGCCCATGTTTTCTAGGAACTTTAGGTCGATTTCAAGGAATTCGATTGGTGCACGCTCGATCGTGATTTCGGATTTTGTCACGATTGCTGCGGCGATAAAGCTCATGACCTCGATCGGGTCCTCGGCTGGCGCGTACTCGACATCTTTGTTGATGTCTCGGACGCCATGAACGGTGAGGGTAGTGGTACCGATGCCATCGATTTTGACGCCCAGCTTCTCGAGGTAGAAACAAAGGTCCTGGACCATGTAGTTCGGGCTGGCGTTGCGGATGATCGTCACGCCGTCGTTCAGTGCGGCGGCCATCAGGACGTTTTCGGTGACCGTGTCGCCGCGCTCCGAAAGGACGATCGCACGCTCTGGCCTGACGGGCTTGGCGGTTGCTGCGTAGTGTCCCGTGACGGTGTCGACGGTAAGACCGAATGGCTCAAGTCCGCTGAGGTGGGGTTCGACAGTTCGTTCGCCCAGCGAGCAGCCACCGGCATACGGAAGATTGAACTCTTTATGACGGTGCATCAATGGACCAAGGAACATGATGATGCTGCGAGTCTTGCGAGCCGCTTCAATGTCCATGTTATCTAGTTTTAGCTTTGCTGGCGGAATGATTTCGAGGTCGTTGTCGCCAAACCAGCGCGTCTTTACTCCGACACTGTTGAGGACTTCAAGGATGCGATTGACCTCTTCGATTCGGGCGACGTGTCGAAGCGTCGTTTTACCTCGGTTGAGGAGTGAGGCGCACAGAAGTGCGACCGCCGCATTTTTACTAGTTTTTGCCGTAATTCGCCCCGATAGCTTGTTGCCGCCTTCGACGCGGAAGTTAACTGTACCACTGGGATTAAGGGTTACGATCTGACTTGACAGTACCTCGCTGATGCGGTTTAACATATCAAGGCTGATATTTTGGCCTCCCTTTTCAATCCGGTTAATTGCACTTTGGCTGGTGCCAAGTGCTTGAGCGAGTTGAGCCTGAGTCATGCCTCGGGCCTGTCGCGTCTCTTGAATGAGGGTGCCAACTTTTGCAGAATATGATGATGAATCCATAAGCTCTATTATATATCACATATGATATATAATCAAGCAATGATATAATAGGTCTTAACCTATGAATGTGAAAAATATTGCCAACGACTTGCCGTCAGACGATGAAGTGATGGCGCTGATCGCCGCCGAAGAGGCGCGGCAGGCGCAGGGCTTAGAATTGATTCCCAGCGAAAACTACGTCAGCGATGGTGTTCGTAAGGCCCTCGGCAGCGTCTTTACGAATAAATATTCTGAAGGCTATCCGGGAAGACGTTATTATGGCGGCCAAGAGAATACTGACAAACTCGAACAGTTGGCGATTGACCGTGCCAAGCAACTGTTTCGCGCTGACCACGCGAATGTGCAACCGCACTCTGGTGCAGCCGCAAACGAGGCGGTGTATACGGCGTGGCTAGAGCCGGGCGATACAGTACTGGCGATGGATCTGAGTCACGGTGGTCACTTGACCCATGGTGCGCCAGTCACTCGCAGTGCCAAGCTGTATAACTTTATCCGCTACGGCATGAAAGACGTCGAAACGGGAGAGATTGATTACGATGAACTACGTCGACTGGCGCAGGAACATCAACCAAAGATTATTTTAGCTGGCTTTAGTGCTTACCCGCGATCACTGGATTACGCAAAGTTTGTCGAGATTGGCCAGGGAGTCGGTGCGTTAATGGTTGCCGACATGGCGCACATCGCTGGGTTGATTGCTGGCGGCGTGTTAGAAAATCCACTCGACGCTGGTTTTCACGTCATGACCACCACGACGCATAAGACGCTGCGGGGTCCTCGTGGCGGGATGATCCTGAGTAAGGGCGTTGTGGGCAACCCGCTGTCTGCCCCTGATAAGACGATTGAAAATATCCCTACTTTGATTGACCGAGCGGTCTTTCCGGGTATGCAAGGCGGCCCACACATGAATACGATTGCCGCTAAGGCGGTGGCACTGCACGAAGCCATGCAGCCTGAATTTCGGACGTACGCCCAGCAAGTCGTGAAGAACGCTGCTCGGCTTGCCGACGAGCTGAAGACACGCGGCTATCAGCTGGTAACTGGCGGTACAGACAATCACTTGATTTTGATTGACGTCTATCGCACGCTGGGCATGGACGGCAAAGAGGCCGAACAGCGCCTGGATGCGATTGGTTTGACTCTGAATGCGAATAGTGTCCCCGATGATCCACTGCCGCCGTTTCGCCCAAGTGGTATACGCCTGGGGACGCCAGCTCTCACTACGAGGGGTCTTGTCGAAGAGGACATACCTGGTTTGGTGGAAAAGATTGACCGTTGCCTGCGAAAAGATGCCTAAAAAGAAAATAGCCCCGAATGGGGCTATTTTGATCGATACAATCGGACTAGCTGGCTGCCATGGTGGCGCAGCTGCTGATCGTTCCTGCCGTCAAGTTGACAGAAGCTGAAGTGCTGTAGTTCCAGTAGTAGACTCGAACACCGGCGCCACTTCCGCAGGCCTGGATGTAGATCGAGTTGTTGTTAGACGGCGCTGAAGATGGGGTCGATCCCAGCGCTGTAAAGCTAGAGCTCGGCATCTGGTATGATTTGTTTGACGCAGCTCCGGTTAGCTGGGCGCGAGTGGTTGGGTAGCTTCCCTGTTCGGCGTTGTAGGCTTCGGCCTTTTTAATAAATGACGATGCGGTCGCCTGAGAGGCTGTCGTGTTTGCTTGCGCAGTAATACCGTTGTAGGCAACGATAGTAATAGCTGCCAAGATGGCGATAACCACGATGACGATTAATAGCTCGACGATCGTGAAACCTTGGTCACGACGTATCGGAGATGTTAGTTTTGTGAAGCTCATGCGAGAGATGCCCCCTAATTCATTAATAATAATTATATCTCTGCCTATAATGTAGCCTATATCAAAAACAAGCGCAAGCGTATTGAGTATTAGGCCGACGAGCATAAAAAATAAAACCCCATTATGGGGTTCTATTTTATTTACGTCAGTTTTCCTATGAGGTAGGGCAGGCAGTGGTGGCGCCGGCGTCAACGTAAGAGTTGAAGTTGCCGTTGCCGTAGTGCCAGTAGTAAATACGAACACCGGTAATGTTGCTCGCGGTAATCGATGCTTGTGTGGTACCAGATGCTGCGCACTTCAAGAATCGAACAGTTTTCGAGTCAGATGGTGCTGAGCTAGGTGTAGCGGTCACAAACGTTGCTGCGCTGCTTGGTAGGTTGTATGACGTGCTGCTTGCTGCACCGGTCAATTCAGCGGTGGTAATTGGGTAGCGACCCAATTCAGCGTTGTAGGCTTCAGCCTTTTTAGCGACTGAGGTTGCGGTTGACTGTGCGCTGGTTGTGTTTGCCTGTGCGGTAATACCGTTGTAGGCAACGATAGTAATAGCTGCCAAGATGGCAATAACCACGATGACGATTAATAGCTCGACGATTGTGAAACCGCTACCTGAACCATTGTTAAATTTTTTATTGACGAGACTCATGTCGAGATGCCCCCTAATTATTTTATCTGAGGTAACTATACGGCCTTTTCAGAGTAAGCACAAGTACTTTTCTAAAGATTTTTTATTGTTCGCCGACAAAGGTGATGCCATCGAGAGAGAACCAGCTATTTGAGCCGTACATAAAGAAGACGCGACCATCGGGCATGATGTCAAGACGGGCATACGCACCGTTTGAAGCGGTTGTCAAAATCGCTCGATTATCTGGTCGATAACCGGCAGGTAGCGTAAAGAGGGTGGTATTAGAGCTGGCGGTGCCGGCACGAATGAGTCCCTTGAGCGAGACGAGGCCGTCAGAAGTCTTTGTGTACTGAGGGGTCGAGAACGAGCTACTATAGGTGACCCATCCATTCTGCAGGCTGGCATTGCTCCAGCCGCTGTAGGAGGCATTGAGGAAGTTGGCATTTAAGCTGAGGTAGCTAGAGCCGCGGTTTTTTGCAACAATTCCGTTCGCAGGGTCGACGCCGATGTCAGCCCAGCTGCTTGACCGACTCGCGATGTGAAGGTACTGACTGGGGTTTTGCGCTGATGGCAGGGTGAAGATACGGGTGTTGTCGGCCATGGTTCCGGCGCGGCCGAGCCCCTGTACAAAGACGCGATTATTACCAGCTTGCACATAGCTAGGAGCCGCGTGATCTCCTCCGTAGCTGGACCAGCCGTTAGAAAATGACCCTGAAGGAATATTGGTTCTCGTGTAGGGTGCACCAGCAGGAATAAACCGAATGGTATCAATTGAGATCCAGTCAGTACTGTTGCCATACATGAAAGCGATCGCACCTGCTTCGGTGACATCGACTCGACCAGAGTCGTTAGAGGAGCTCATGCCGAAAATGAGCTTACCGCCGTCGGGGCGATAGCCCTCGGGGAGCGTCGCGACAATCTCGCCAGCAGGAGCTGTTCCGGATCCGCGCTTAATCATCCCTTTGATTACTACTGCACCACTCCGGGTCTTGGTGTATTGTGGCGTCGAATAGCCACCATAGTAAACCCAGCCATTTTGCAACTGAAGATTTTCCCAGAGTGGCGTGGCATAGCTGGTCGTTGCGTAGCTAGAAGAGCCTGATGGATTGACCGCCAGCACCCGAACATTTATGGTGTCCTGGTTTGCCGGTGCCGAGATAGTGTAGTCGCGGGTATTCTGGTTAGAGAATGCCGTCTGCCAGCTGCCACCATTGAAATTGTATTGCAGTGTGTAGCCGCCAGCACCCGGCACAGGGTCCCAAGTGATTTGCGCTCTAGCGCCTGGCTGCGGTGTCATGGTGAGTGATGGGCTGGAGGGTGTGCTGGTCGACCCCATGGCGGAAATCATGGCTGCGTTTGGATCGGTACGGCTCACGCGCAGCGAAGAAGTATTCGATATGTCGCGTCCGCCTGCCTGCTGATTGGCGTTGATTGTGACCCGTATTGACGTGGCCTCGGCTAGGGCGGTAGCTCGTGCGCTTTGTGAGGCACTGGTTGACGTTGCGGTTGCGTTTGGCGAGGTTGCGGCACTGTTAATGAAGTAATCGACAGCAAAGTTGCCTGCAGCAACACCCTCGACTAGTTTGATGTCACTGGTTTGACAGAATGGAGGGCTGGCAGTTGCCTCCATGTAGTTCGGCGAACAGCTGGGCTGTTGCCAGGGTGTCGCACAGACGGTGCTGGTCGTGTTGTTGTAGTTGGCGGGCATGATGGTGCGTCGCCAGAGTGTGTCGTTTTTGACGAAATAGACGATGTTATAGGTGAGCGGAATATTATTATGTGGGTCGCTACAGGGGTCTGGCTGGTCGCGTAGGTAGACATAATTGTAGTCGGTTTCTAGGGGGTTCTGCCGAGTGGCGACCATATTAAGAATCAGGCTGGTACCCGATGCGCCTCCCACGTTGGTAAAGCTTGTCCCGTCGTCATTGTAGCCCTGCGCGCTGTTAGCAACCAGGCCAATGTTTGTTGGCAAGAAGCCTGCTGCTTGCTTGACATCCTCTTCGATACGGTCGAGGGCATCTTGGACGTTGTACACCATTGTGTTGGACGCTCGTGTGGCGATGACTTCACCGGTCATGCTGATGATGACGGCCAGAAAGGCGCCGATGGCAAGAATAACGATAGGTGCAATGACCAGCATTTCGATAAGTGTAAAGCCGCGACTGTCTTGGCGAAGTTGTATCATTGAGCCCCCTCGTTATAAAGCGCTGAGATTTCTGTTTGGGTAAGGGCGCGATTGTAAAGCCGAACGTCATCTATGGAGCCTTGGAAGAACTGAGTTCCTGCCGTGCCTTGGCCAATACGTTTCGGGTCTGAGTTGTTGGCGATAGTGGTCGTAGAGGTTTCACTCGATGATACAAGGCTGCCGTTGACATACATACTGCCTGAAGTTGAGGCCGCTGAGCGTACATAGACGACGTGCCGCCAGGCGTTAAGGGCGATTCGTCCGTCTATTGAATCGAAAATCCAGACGCCTTGTTTGCTAAAGGTGGCACGTCCAGAGCCGCCATTGCCGAGGCCGACATCGAGTTGCCACGAGTCAGTTGCGTTGTTTGAGCGTGTTGAAAAAACTCCGTGACGGCTCGACAGGTCTGTTGGGCGCACCCAGGCAGAGATGGACATGGTGTTTCCAATATTTAAGCTGCTGCGGTGCGGAATGTTGATATAGCTTGAGGTGCCATTAAAACTAAGTGCACCGCCCGCTTCACCATTTTGCCCTGTGGTCGGTGTCGTATCGATCATGGTGCCGTTTGCGTCACCGACGGCAGTGGTTGCGTTGCCGTTTAATCGCCACCAGGCAATGAGGCCATTCATGAGGCTGCTATTTTCTGCGGCCGACACATATGTGCCGTAGCGAACTGTTTGCTGAGGATCGTTATAGCGTACAATGGCTTCAATTTTTGACACACTACTGCTGTTGATGGTAGGGCACGTGATGGTGACGGTTGTTCTGACGTTCACAAGACCGTCGACCGTTGCCGTGCTGTTGTTGAGGGGGGTCTGTGTCGTACATGGCGCATCAGCATAGGTCGAGTAGCGTCGCAGTAACTCGTAGGCATAGTTTGCTGCCTTTGCTTCTGCTCTGGTTGCGCCACCTTCGCGAACGACGACCGAAAAAAGCTGGTAGCCGGCGACTAAGAAGGCTGCCGCAACAAAAAGGGTCACGAGAAGTTCAACTGCCGTGAAGCCCGATTCTCGTCGTCTATTCGCGTGACTCATTGATTCTTACTTGTGTATTTGTAAACGGTGTTATCGGTCTCCAAGCGATAGTAGAGGTTATACTTGCGGCATTCACCACTGGTACAGCGTGATCCTGCACTGTTGATGGGCTGGTAAACATACTGGCTATAGGTCGGCTGTGGGCTAATGCCAGTCGTCGTTTGGGTTGAGTTTGTGGCAGCAACGAGGCTGATGGTTTCTTCCCCAGGTGCCATGACGGATTGCATGTTGATGTCTCGCAAATAGCTTCTAATGCTACTTTCGCTTGATGCAAGCGCAGTAGAAGGGTAGCGATTATACTGACTGGCACTGTCGTCACCGACGTTATAGTATGACTCGAGCGCTGTGGCGATGGCTTCAATGTCGGTTTTACGCTCGTCGTCACGTGCACGCACCTGGGTGGCGTTGATGCTGACTACGGCCAGAATCATAAGGACGCCCATGATGGTGATGGTGATAATCAGCTCAACAATCGTAAAGGCACGTTTTGACATGTCTTAAGCATAAGAGTTTTAGGGTAAAATCGCAAGATTACTCGATTTCGAGGGGTTCTTGTTCGATCAGAATGCGAAAGGTGTCTCTGACTTTGCCGACGATTTCATCTCGAGCGGCGGCGAGGTCGGCGTAGCCGGTGGCTGATTCATTAATTAATACAAGGGCATTCTTGTCGTAGACGCGCATACCGTGATACAGCCGCCCCTTGGCGCCTACTTTTTCGATGAGCCAGCCGCTCGGTACTTTGAAGGTACCGTCACCCATGTCGTACGTTTTAATATCGGGGTGCTGTTGTCGTAGTTCATCGAGTCGCCAGTTGTCGACAATCGCGTTCTTGAAGAATGAACCGGTATTGGCGACATCGCGTGGGTCTGGCAGTTTTTCAGCTCGGATCGCAATGACGCTATCTCTGACAATTTGGTGGGTAAAGATGCTGATGTTGTGTGTATCAAAGTAGCTCTGCAGGCTGTCGTAAAATGGCGGCTGGGGGAGACTCTTCCAGAGCTTGAGTGTGATATTAATGATGATGTAGCGGCCTTTTGCGTCACCACGAAAAATGCTGTGCCGATACGAGAAGCCACAGTCTTGATTACTGAGCGTCACAATTTGTCCAGTGGTGACGTCAAGTGCCTCAAGGGACTGTAGTGTGTCGGCTATCTCCTGCCCGTACGCCCCAATATTTTGGACTGGTGATGCACCCACGGTGCCGGGAATGGCGGACATTGCTTCTATCCCTGATAGCCGCAGGTCGACTGTGCGCTTGACGGTTGCGTCCCAATCCTCGCCACCACCGATCTTAAGAGTTGTAGAGCTCGCATCGTCGCTCACCACCTCAAAGCCAGGGATGCGCATACGGATGATAAGGCCGTTATAGCCTTCGTCGCGGGCGATGACATTGCTGCCGCCACCAAGAACAAATAGGGGAATGTTCTTTGACCTTGCGTTGGCGACCACGGCCTTTAGCTCGTCCGAGGTATGAACATCGACCATAAAGCGAGCTGGCCCGCCCAGTCGCATCGTTGTGTAGTTTTTTAAAGGGATGTTTGTGTGTATTTCCATAATCTTTGTGCATCATTATAGCCCTATGCGAAGTTTTATGCTACAATGACCCCTGTACTTCGTGCAAAACGCGCACCCGTAGCTCAGTGGATTAGAGCACTGGTCTTCGGAACCAGGTGTCGCAAGTTCGAATCTTGCCGGGTGTACCATATTGATTTGTACGCAGTTATGTGGTATAATAAGAGAGTGGGTCAGTAGCTCAGCTGGTTAGAGCGTCTGCCTCTTAAGCAGAATGTCGTGGGTTCAAGTCCCACCTGACCCTCCAAGGAATTCCGCCGTCTCCACCTCTGGGAGACGGCGGTTTTCGTTGGCTTCAGTTTCATTGCGGGAAAGGGAGTTTTCCACAACTGACAGCTGGTTTGACAGCAACGCGTTGCTGTCAGGACCTTCTTGTGCTTCGTCCTGCACGGGGGAGCGTCCTTTTGTGTTTGGCTGGCAAGCTTGCCAAGCAGTATTTGGCAGCGCTGGCGAAGCCAGCTGAGCCAAACTCCTGCTTGGAAATAAGGCGAGCTACTAGGTAACCACTCCTTCGCTCTACGAATGTTGCAATGTACCCACTGCGGTCTTTACCATGTACGGTATCGCCCTCCCAGTCACCGTAGCGAGTCCGGGACTCAACCACCGCTGGGCGGTTGGATATATCCCTTGCGGCAGTGCAAGAATGGCAGTAGTTCTCGTTTGCTTTTGTAGATCCATTCGTAAATAGTCTGAGCACAGACGTACAGGCTTTGCCTGTACCGCTTGAGCCAACCAGCAACTTGTTCTGGCCCACGGCGTTTGGACGCGTACTTGGGTAGCGCCGCAGTTCACGGCTGAGTGTACTGTGATTCAGTCCCAGCAAGAGGGCTACTGCCCGTAAACTGATTCCAGCCCGGGGCAAGGCACCGAACTCAATACGTTGTTGTTTGCTAAGATGAGTATACATCTCTGTCTTCTTTTGGTAGTTAGTTGTGTTGCAACTACTAGTCTACCGAACGTGCAGAGATGTTTTAGTTTCTAGCTGTAGTAGTGGCTAGCATCACTACTACTCCGCTGACGCGCGGGTGGTGCAGTTGGGAGTGGAATAGAGGATTAAAATCTAAGGCCTTGAGTTTCGCCAAAACATCATCGACGAAACTTACTCAGCTCTTCCTGATTAGCCTGCACTTCATCGTCGCTAATACTATCCCTACGAATGATTGGCTGGGGCTTTGCAAACTTTGCTGCCGCATAGGGCGCGATAGCAAAGTACAGTAGCAAGATTCCTAGCGCTCCATAGACGCCACGATAAATGATATAAGCATAAAAAGGTATAAACCCGCTTCCACCCGTTAGCGAACGCACTGTGTAGATTTTGGCGTTTAAATCCCAGTTAAGTGAAATACCACTTACGACAATTCCACCAATCGTTAAGACGACAATAGTAGCCCCCACAATAATGCTAAAACTAGTACTGCCGCCCTTAATATACCCGTTTTTCGAAAGTGCCAGAAACACTAGCAAAAGCAACGCGACTAACGAAATCCAGTTCACCCCAAAAATAAGCTGGACACTCGCAATAGCAATACCCGTCGCTATCCATGCGACGGTAAGTGCCTTGCTCTTCTGCTTCCTAGCAAGAAAATAAATCCACACCAAGATAAGAAAATAACTGAACATTACAGTTGCGTCAATGAGGGTGAGTGAATCATTATTCATACTAAAGTATTGTATCAGCTAGTATAGTAGTGTCAAACTCCCCTTTTTCCGAACACCATCCTCGGAAGCTTTCGTGGGTTGCGGAGATTCTTGACGTAATCGCGCGGTGGCATCTTGAGCGCCGTGTGGATGCGCTGCGTGTTGTAGTAAGCAATGGCGTTTGTCATGCCAATGTATAACTCATTAATTGTTTGGAACTGGGCCAACGGGCCCAGTTCTTCTTTTATGCTTTTAACGCAGCGTTCCATGTAGCCGTTCTGCCACGGTTTGCCTGGTTTGCTGGCACTGAGGGTAATGCCAAATCGAGTACAGGTGGCCTGGTGGCGTTCGCTCAGGTATTCCGAGCCGCGGTCGCTGTGAAGAATTGCCGGACTGGGATGAGTGCGCAGTGCCTGGATGAGAGCGATGTGAGTGAGGCTGCTGCTGTGGGTGGTACCGAGCTTCCAGCTCAGCACCTCACGGGTGCTGAGATTCATCACGAGCGCCATAGTACATACCGGAGCGAGTGCGCAGGTAGGTGAAGTCTTGTGTCCAGGCATTGGCTTCTTGGGTCATGATTTACAGTGTCGATGATCTCTTGTTTTAGTTGTGGGTCAAATGCCTTCGCCATATCTACAAAACTCCCTGTGGCATTATTCACCACAATGTTACCTAATATCTAACTCTTTGGCTAGTGAGTTATCCGAGAGGTGTGTTCAGTATAGTGGGAGCGTGACAGATACAAATACGAAAATTCTAGAGGGTGGTAAAGATGCCTTCTATGACAGAGGAGAGATATATGACCAGGACGATAATAAACAGACTATTACAGTGATGCTCTACGTAGATAACGGTATAGATATACTTGAGTTTAACCTAGGAGACGGAAAAGTCCATAAGCTAGACCTGAAGTCTGAGGACAATCAGGACGCCATCAAGTCCATGTTCTGTGATCTAATACTTCTTGTCGAAGCCAGCTCCATAGAACTCACTTTAGATGTAGACCAATCGTATGACAATGCCTTGCTGAAAGAGGTTGCTAATAGTTATATAAGCGATCTAAATGGTGAGCTCGAGGCGGTGCGTACTGAGATTACTACGCCCAATGATGATGAAACCGAATAAGGAGTGTCGAAAGAATCTTGTACTGTGTGACCCCAACGAGATTTGAACTTGTGTCATACGATTAAGAGTCGCAGGTCCTAACCACTAGACGATAGGGCCACACAATACACGATTACCTACCTATTATAACTGGTTGGGAAATTTGATAAAATAAATTCAATGAGTAATTTATCTAGCTCAATTGGCCGGAATCTAAGTTCGGCTCGGAGAACCAAAAGTTTCACACAGGCCGAAGTTGCTAAAAGTGCCGGCACGACTGTTAATCACTATGCAAAAATTGAACGCGGTGAAGTCGTGCCATCCCTTAAGACACTAGAGAAAATTATTAAAGCTCTTGGTGTAAAATGATCTGACGTTTTACCGTTTTAACCACTACCTGTTTATAATCGGCAAAATAGTCTTAATTAATTCATCATCTTCTTGAGTCCATTGTGGGCCGGAATCTTTTTTGGCGATTCCTTTGGAGACAGCTTCCATGTGCTGGAGTAAACTAATCGCATGCTCGCGGTCAGCCTCGTTTGGATATTTTTGTTTCAAATAGCCCAAAGCAGCCTGAATAGCTTCTTCGCTACCAGCTAGATTCAAATCTTTGAAATCATTACTATCGGACATATTTCGTTATATCTATAAATCTCATCAGTTCTTCGGCTTCCACCGATGATACTACTCTTCTCATTATCTCACAACTGTCGCTAAACGATAAAACATTCAGGCTACCCTCATAAACATCTTACGGTCAATAATGACGAGCTTACGGTGATGGCCAGCTGTGTATAGCACTTGAATCCCTAAGTCCTGCATATTGCCAACGACTTCAAGTGCTTGCCGACGATAATCGACATCATGTTCATTAGGGTCGCGAGTGTTAATAACCACCGACACGCCACGACGACGTAGTTTGGCCAATATATGCATCAACTGATTTCGCCGACTAGTTATAAACGGACTCTCGATAATCACTTCACGCTTAGTTTGGTGTAAATCTCTAAACAATGCAGGGTAAAAGGTGTTTTGGTCAAAAAGACTAGGCATTTCGACCGTCCAAATCTTCTAGATAAACCTCACCATCACGCGCCTCAACACCTAGGTCTACCATTCGGGTGTATAATAGCTCTAAGTCTTGGTATAAATTATCGGTGATCTGGGGTTTCAAAAATTTATCTTTTGACCCTCCAAATTAAGAACCGTCCATTTGGGCGGTTTTTAATTTGGAATGAGCTTGTCGCTTTGAAGCCACGACTGTCGTGGGTGAGTGGCCAAGTTTGGTATAATAAAACGAATGAAAATACTCGACGGTCGAGAGTTGGCCGATTACATCAAAGAACGACAGGCAAAGCAGGTGCGCGCGCTGCGACAAGCTTGGAACGTGTTTCCAAAGCTGGCGATTATTCAGTCGGGCGAGAACGCTGTCTCTGACGTATATGTGCGCTCAAAACAAGCCTACGGTACTGATATTCAGGTGGATGTCGACGTCTATACGGTGTCGCATGATCAGCTAATCTCGACCATTCAGCAGCTCAATGCTGATGAATCGGTTCACGGCGTCATCGTCCAGCTACCGATTGAGCAACCCGACATGACCGATGAAGTGGTGGCGGCAATCATTCCGTCGAAGGATGTCGATGGGCTAGGTCCGAAGGCGGACTATGTCTCGGCCACTGCAACAGCCATCGATTGGCTACTGGCAGGCTATAACGTGACGCTGCGTGGGCGAGAAATCGCCATTATCGGCAATGGCCGCTTGGTCGGTGCTCCACTGGCTGCGCTGTGGCGTACGGCAGGCCATGATGTCTCGGTCTATGATGACACCGTCGATGATTTAAAGGCGGCAATCCGAGGTGCGCAAATAGTTATCTCGGCAACAGGCCAACCGGGACTCGTGACTGAACATATGCTACAGCCCGGGGCGGTGGTGGTAGATGCAGGGACGGCAACTGAAAATGGCAAGGTCGTTGGTGACGTGGCGCCGAGCGTTCGTGAGCGAACTGATCTTGTCATGACGCCAGAAAAGGGCGGCGTCGGGCCGCTGACAGTTGCTGCGTTGTTCGACAATGTGATTACTTCGGCTCGAAAAGTGGCCGACCAACAGAGCGACTAGGCGAGATCGAGCGCTTCTTTGACCCGTTGTACGACTTGGCGAGGGGTCAGTTCTGCTTTGACGATATAGCTGTGAATGCCGAGTGAGCGGATGCCTTTTGGTGCTTCCTCTTCACCGAGGTTGGTTAGGACGATCACTGGCGTATCCTTGCCCCATGGTTGCTTGCGAATAAGGCCAAGCGCCGTGGCGCCGTCCATTTCTGGCATTTGAAGATCCATCAAGATGATGTCTGGGCTGAATTCTTTGACAAGCGCAACGCCACGCTCGCCGTTGTTGGCAAGCTGAACATCAAAGCCGTCCGTCTCGAATTTCATTCGGTACATCTGGCTAATTACGGGGTCATCTTCGATAATGGCGATTTTGGTCATGGTTAGCTCAAGTATAACAGAATCGTCGTCGGCGCAGAAGGTGATATGATGGGCACTATGGAGAACCTCCCGTCTTATTCTGATGTGCCCGCTTCGCCCGAACGCTCTTATCAAACGACGGTCACAACCTCAAAAGAACTGCCCGAAGTGACGAGCTGTGCTCAAGCACTGAACACGGCTATCTATCTACGTGAAGGATTTATAGATTCCGAGCAGCTTGATGCTGACGGTATCTACCGCGATCAGTATGTCGATCGATCGGTGTATCTGTACGCCAGCAACGAGCGACGCGAAACGGCGTGTCGCTATATCAAAGCAGATAGGAAGGCTGGTGGTGTTCTTTCGCTTCCGACGCTACAGCATTTTTCTGTCGATCCAGAGATTATCCGCGAGGTTGCCGGTGTTGAACGACTGTCGGCGATTAGTCCGTCTCAGGTAATTGAAGTATCGGCACTGGCCAGCTTGCCAAGAGAGGGCGATAGCGGGAAGCCGGTGACTGACCTTGATGCGACGCGACTCATATATTCGCAAATCTTACGTCATTCGCTGGATGCGGGACATCGGCTTTGGGTGATGAATACCCACCCACGTTTGGTGCGTCATTTGCGCATCCTTCTTGGTGATGAGCAGGTCAGGCAAATTGGCGACGAGCGAGATTATATGGGATCGGTGACGATGCCGGTCGCATTGAATCCGCAAGAGGTCGTCCGTTCAGCGCTGGATGATGATGGTCCGCTCGGTGCTATGAAGCGAGAATATTTACAGCGTGTGTTGCCGGGGGTGAAGGGAGGTGCGTTGACGCCAGCGCTACGAGAGACGCTCGATGAACACGAGATTCCGTATGGGAGCCCAAACGTCATGCAGCGCCTGAAGAAGCATCACAAGGCATTGGCGTATACCGGCATTACAGCGTATGCGGCGGCACGAGCTGTGCCACTCGCGAGTATCGAGGAGTTTCAGGGCAATCCATGGGTCTTTTGGGGGATCGATGTTGGAACGGCTTTTCCGTATACTTGGGGATTGATAGAGGTTGCGACGGCAAAAAAGCCAGCTCGAAAAGTGCTGGGAGGCGCAGTCGCGGCCGGAAGTTTTGCTGCACCGTACGTATATTTTTGGGCGGAAGGCGAGCAGTATCCCGTGTGGGTAAACGGGATTGTCGCTGGGATTATTGGCGTCGCCGGTCTTGCGGCGGTCCGCGGTGTCAAAAAAGACCTCGCGCTTGACCAAGGGCTGCGCCGAAGTACACTTGAAGTCTAGCCGCCGGTAGCTAGCCGAGGTATACTGTGCTTATGCTTATCGAGCTTGGGCTGCTCATTCTGACAAATACGATCACGGCAGTGGTGTGTTTGCTGACGCTATTTGCCGCCAGGGTGCCGATGAAGATCCGACTCTCACTGGTGCTGACAATTGTCAGTCTCGCTCTCTGGCAAACGTTTGTGTATGTGTCGAATGTTACTCAGACGAACGTATTGTTTTGGAATCATTTTGTATTTGTTTGGCCGGGTCTGGCGACGCTCGCCTTTTTCTTGTTTATGCATCAGCTGAACGAACATCATCGCTGGCATCTTTCAAAAGGTGGTGCGTACCTGCAGCTTGTCCCGCTGATCATCCTGACGCTCGGTATTCTTTTGCAGGCTTTTAGTATTAGTACGGGGGCAATTTTTGTTGAAACTCCTGCTGGATTGGTTCGAGGACTGGGCTACGTGGTGTACGTCGTAGGACTTATTATGAGCTTAGCGGCGGTGATTGCTTACACGGTCATATCGTACCGCTTCTCATTGCGTCACCCCACTCGGAGCGCGGCGGTGAAGACGGTGTTTTACACTGTGCTTGCGGCGATTGTCTACGGACTGATTGCCAATGTCGTCTTACCGGTCGTGAGTGGATCGCAGCAGTATGCCGTGCTCGGTATCCTTACCGTTGATATTTTTGCGATCGGGTTCATGTTGAGCGTGATGCGAAGCGGTTTAATGAACTTTAAAATTTACGTGGTACGAGGCATCGCGTACGCCCTCTCGTTGACGACTCTTGCGCTTGTCTACGGCGTTTTGGCCTTTTTGGTATCGCGCTTGTTCTTGACATCGCTGGACTCGCCGGCCGAATTATTGGTGAATGTGAGCTTGGCGCTACTGCTGGCGTTCATTTTTCAGCCGATCAAACGGTTCTTTGACCACGTCACAAATCGTCTATTTTATCGCGATCAATATACCAGCGAAGCATTCTTTGCGGGGTTGAACCAGATCCTTGGCACGACCAGCAGTCTTCGCTATCTGCTTGAAAAAGTTTCGGATTACGTCGCACAGGCGCTGAAGGCAGAGCATGCGGGCTTCTTCATTTATCAAGATGAAACCCATCACATCACCGCGGGGACGCGACACTATCGAAAGCTGCCATCTGCGGATGCGCAGGCGCTGACGGTATACGCGATTAAGCATGATTACGAACTAATGGTGACACAGGACATTACCGACCACGCTATCAAGCGTCTATTGATGAGTCATAGAATTGAAGTCTTGCTGCCGCTGGAGCGGTCGGGTGATATTCTCGGCTATTTTATGCTGGGAGAGCATCGAAGTGGGGGGTATTCATACCGTGATAAGCGAGTCCTTCGTGCGATTGACGACGAGTTGGTGATTGCCGTACAGAATGCCCTCTCCGTTCAAGAGATTCGAGACCTTAATGCCAACCTCGAGCAGCGGATCGAGAGAGCGACCAAAGAATTGCGCGCGAGTAATGCTCAGCTGCAACGCCTTGATGAGGCCAAGGATGAGTTTATCAGCATGGCAAGTCACCAGTTGCGGACGCCTTTGACGAGTATCAAGGGCTACATCTCAATGTTGATGGAAGGTGACGTGGGTCCTGTCAGCAACGAACAGAAGCATTTGCTACGTGAAGCTTTCATTAGTAGTGAAAGAATGGTCCGGCTGATTAGTGACTTTTTGAACGTCTCGCGTTTGCAGACCGGTAAGTTTGTCATCGATCGGCGACCGGTTGACCTTGCGCGCTTAGTCAAGCACGAGCTCGAGAGTCTTGAGCCCAGTGCAGCGGCGAGAGGGTTGAAGTTTTCCTATAAGCCGCCAAAGTCGTTGCCCAAGTTAACGATTGATGAGAATAAGATCCAGCAGGTTGTGATGAACTTCTCTGATAATGCGCTCTATTATTCAAAAGAGAAGACGGCGATTAAAGTATCTCTGAAAAAGGTGGGCGATACTATTGAGTTTAGGGTTATGGACAAGGGTATCGGCGTGCCAAAAGCTCAGCAGTCACATCTGTTTAATAAGTTCTTCCGAGCAACCAATGCTCGACAGCAACGACCGGACGGAACAGGTGTCGGCCTCTTCCTTGCAAAGAAGGTGATCGACGCCCACGGCGGTGAGATTATCTTTGAATCAGTAGAAGGGAAGGGCAGTACGTTCGGATTTCGTCTGCCGATAGCCTAGGCGTAGACGCCGCTCGCGACACGGATCAGTTCGATGATCAGCCATACGACGGCCAAGATGACGATCGCTGCAATAATGAGGGGTTTGGCGACTTTCTTGTGGTCAAACCACCACTGGCCAATCTTCGATCGGTTGGCGGCAGAGATACGCGTGACGGTTGGACGAGCCGTCGCTGCATCGGCTCCACGGTATGGTTTATTTCGTTTCTTCTTAGCCTTATTTGCCATAATATACATAGTATAACAAACAACCCCTGCCAAATGACAGGGGTTGTGTTCGTCTGAATCGCTTCAGAATCACTATGATGGTGAGCGGTCAGACTCTGATTAGACAAGGGCGCGTCGGCTTGCCACGTAGTAAGCGATGGCAGCGATGAGGGCACCAAGTCCAATAACGGCAACAATGTTTTCAGTCACACCAGTTACTGGAAGTTCTGGTGGAACAACAGGCGTCTCTTCACAGTCTTCAAGATTCTTTGAATACTTGTCGCTGTTGAAGTCAGATTCCTTGATGGTAACGATTTGCTTGGTAGCAATCTCACAGACAACAATCTTGCCTGGTTCCTTACAATCGTCAAGGTTCTTTGAATACTTGTCAGTGTTAAACTCGCTTTCGTTGATCGTCACGATCTTCTTGGTTGCAAGTTCACAGACAGTAATCTTCTTAGGTTCACACTTCTTGTCAACGGTGACGTCTGCGTCATCGCTCTTTGAACCGTTGTTCGTGTGGGCGGCAGCAACGTTCTTCAACGTCTTTGTGCCACACTCGAGGTCCTTCGTGTTAACCTTTGCGCTGAACTTCAGGTAAACGTTTGCGTTTGGCGCATAGTTACCAACGTTGATTCCGCCGCTGGTGACGATGTTGTCACTGACGTTCTTTGGGCTAGGGTTTGAGCCGTTTACTAGGTAGGTAGAACCCTTGATGTAGTCAAGGCCTGCAGGCAGGGTGTCCTTGATCACAACGTTGTTCTGCTGAGTAGTACCGGTGTTCTTGTACTGAATCTGGTAGTCAACGGTGTCGCCGTTCTTGGCGCTCACCTTGTTCTTCCAGTCACTTGTACCAGCAAGACGAACTTGCTTGTCGATAGTGAAGTTAGGCTGGTCGGCCTTCACGCGGAAGGTGACGTAGCCGGCGTATTCGTTACAACCAGGAACTTTACCGTCCAAAGCGTTGTAGCCGAGGGTTGCACCTGACGTGACGATGTTGTCAGACAGGGTCGCACCGTCGGTTGCACCGAAGTTGTGGATGGTTGCTGATCCAGGAACGTAACGCAGAGCGATGTCGCCACCGGTGCTGTTCTTGAAGCTAATGTCATCCCATACTTGGGTTGGCTTGGCGTTTGAGGCGCCAACGTATCCGACGGCCTTCGTTCCGGTGCTGCCGTTTGGCACAACAGCTGGAATTTCTGCCTTTGCGTAAGTACCTGTCGCCGTAAGGTTTAGGTTACTTGCTGCGTTGTTGTGGTAGTACATGTAAATGACGTACTCTTTACCAGCCGATAGGCTGATTTCGTCAGCGTAGGTTTCGTTAGAAGCGCTGGCTTCACGAACCTGGACGAAGTTTCGCTCATCACCGTGGGCAGGGTTGTCCACGATTGAGTTAAACGTGATGTAGTCTGCAGGCTGTGCAGTAGTGAACGTTTGTCGGCTTGGACCCCAAGCGAACAGAGCGGCAGGCACGATGATTGCAGCTGCAACCATAGCGACGATAGCACTGAAACGCTTCGGAGCACGACTGATGAGTGAAGTGATCTTACTCATGACTCTTCTCCTTGTCTTGATCCGTCTCGCAGTCAGGATCAAATTAAAAATATACATAGTGAACCATGTGAAAACAAAGTGCCGAGTTGTTAACGGTCAACAAATCAGATCATTACAACAAGTGCATGTCCGAGTCGAAGTGACTCACAAGGAGTCGAGCTCGACTGAGGTGAACTAAATCACGCTGCAGGAACAGGACTCCTTGGACAATATACAAAAGATCGGGGAGTGGGCGCGCCGCGGTTGATGGCGGCGCGCCCACTCAGATGGTTACCAGCTGGGCTGTTCCACCTCTTCCTCTTCGACCGTACCGGGGTCGTCGCTGCCCTCGTTGGGCGGCGGCGCGGACGGCGTTTTCGGAGGAGCGGTAGCGCCAGGGGCGGTGACACCCGTCTCGGAGCCCGGAGGCTTCGTCGGAGTGTCGACCACGCCACCACCACCGGGCTTAGACGTCTCCACCTTGGGGGGAGTCGTCTCGGGCGGGGTAGTGACCGGCGGAACGACCGGCTTGGTGCCGGTGCCGACATCCTGACCCTTGCCACCATCACCGGGGCGACGGTAGTCGTTGGGGTTGGTGGACTTCGGGGTCACGCAGACGCCGTTCTCGTTGCGAACCTGCCCAGGCGGGCAGTCGACGACGGGCGGCGGCGTCGGCTTCGGCGGGTTGTCGGTCGGAACCTCGGGCAAGCCAGGCTTGCCGGGGAAGACCGGGTTACCGCAACGCACCATGATGTAGACGACGGTCCCGTCCTTCAGGGTTACCTTGATGGCCTTGCGGTCACCATTGACCCCCTGATCGGAGGCAACGCCGTACACACCGTCGTGGACGCCGGAGTTGAAGCCGTTCGCGGGGGCTTCCGCCTCCTCGAACGTCGTTCCGGACGCCGACAGCACGCCTTCGAGCTGGTTGTGCAGCTTGATGCCCTCCGAAGAGAGGCAGTCGCCGTCGACCAGCTCTTCCCACTTCTTCGGATCCTCGTAGAGGCCGAAGGCGTGGGTCCAGACCGAGAGAACGAACGCGTCCTTACCGGATTCCTCCAGCAGGACGGTACGCTGTCCGTCGCTCAGGTTGTCCGCCTCGGCCGTGACCTTGGCGTAGCGAACCGAGAAGTCCCCGATGACTCGGTTGTTCTCGTTGTTGCTCGCGACCTGAGTGTAGGCAGCCTCGCAGCTGTCGTCGGTGGATGCGGACTCTGCGGAGTCGTCGTTCCCTTCCGAGCACTCCTGGGAGCGCTCTTCGAGAGCGGTGACGTTCGCCTGGGCGGTCTCGACTTCATCTTCGATGGTCATCGAGGCCGGAGTGTTCTGGGCGTCCTCGAGGGACTCCTTCGACTCCTTGAGCGAGGCAGTGGCGGTCTCCAGTTCGGAAACCACCTGCTCACATGAGACGGTGCTGGCGTCGAGCGCCCCAGTTCCCTGGGGACTGCACGCCGTCAGCGCGGCCAGACCGAGGAGCACCGCAAGGGCGACTCCTCCAGTCTTGGTAAGTGAACGCATGGATTCCTCCCTTGCTTGTGCGCTCGTTTCTCTCTTTGCGGAATGCGGGGGAGAGAAGGGTGCCCGGTGGGTGGATCAGCGATCCGTCTTGCCGGCGATCCAGCCGAAGATGTCGAACGCCGTGATGAGCCAGGTCACCACGATCAGCGCGACAGCCACGATGATCAGCAGGATCATCGCGCCGAGGTTTGCACCCGCCTGAACGGCGACGTACATCGACACGGCGACGATGCCCGCGATCACCATGCCGGCGATCGCGAGGACGGTACGCAGCCACTGCGGCCAGCGCTTCGACTGGACGGCGGCCAGGATCATGATGCCCACCGCGACCGCGACGAGCAGGATGATCAGAGGGCCGCCGACGCTGTCGAGCTGGCGGTTGAAGTCCGGGTTCCAGGCGGCGATCCAGGTCATGCCGATCAGAGTCGGGATGACGAGGAGCGTGCCGATGGTCCGACGGGTCACGCCCGCGGAGAACTTGTTCTTCTTCGCGGTGGTGGTAGCGGTGGCAGTAGCCATCTGTATACTCTCTTTCTCCCCTGAGACGGTAGGTGCGCGGTGTGCGCATATTACTATGCGTCGCCGCAGCTGCGTCCCCGGGGTTCGGGAGCAGCGCGTCAATCTACCGCACGGGTAAACTGGCGCGCTGCTTCCGAGAAGAGCATGACAGGTATATCTTTTGCAGACAGTGCGTAAATGTAAGAAACACATTCAGGACATGCACTGTAATGATCTGACTTGTTAACGACCTCCTCACTCCGATGGGCCTCACACCTCACCTGTGAATGATGACCTAAATGTATCATAAAAGTTGCAAAAAGTCAATATGCTATCACATATAATATATAAAAGCACAAGCTTTTTCTGAGACGCCCCCCGCATGTAGTGGCTCAGAAGCTTCAGAAAGAGAAAAGCACGCTAGATGTAGCGGTCTTATCTGTTAATATTACACAATATAAGAAAGTATTTGACAAGCCATCTGTAAAAGAGTATAACGGAGACTATTCATTGTGTGCTCGCGAGGGCAGCAGCGGTGGCAGGCGTCTCCTAAATGGGTGGGAGAACGTTGCTGCGAGCAGTGAAGAGAAGAAGGGTGAAAAATGGCTCACAAGCCTGAAGTCGTGGTCCAGAAGATGCTGGACAACGACACCAAGTTCTACCCCGCAACCAACACCAGCGAGCTGGCGGCCTGCATGGCCAGCCGGCATCCGGGAACGGCTGGCGACTTCAAGCCGCTGCTCGATCGAGCGGTGAAGCAGAAGAAGCTGGTGCTGGTGATCGGCGACAACGATCGGCGCGGATACGCGTCGCACGCTGCGGTGGAGGTCGGGAAGTTCCGACCTTTCATGCCGAAGCCGAAGGATCAGCGCGACCACTTCATGCCTCGACCCGCCATGGTCGGCGCATGATGCGGACAGCGAACGACAGCGTGGTCTTCTCCCACGCGTCGCCGCCGCCCACGTCGCCGCGGCCCCCTGTAGGCACTGTCGACATCGTCTTCCTGCGGGAAGGCCGTCGACGCTGACGAGGAGGTGATCCTTCATCTAGTCCTGGGTGGGGCGAGCAATGAGGAGCGCATGCGTGCGCACCCGCTCGCCCCATCCGGGCACTCACACTTTTTGGATTTGCTCCCATCCCTCTGGTCAACAGGGGGAATTTTTGTTATAATCTTCCAGTGTCCGCAGGGACGCGCCGCTTAACTCAGTGGTTTGATGGCCTCATCGTCTAACGGTTAGGACACCAGGTTTTCATCCTGGCAATCGGAGTTCGATTCTCCGTGAGGTCACCAAGCTACTCGAGTGAAGTTATCAAAACCACTAACATAAAATCTGCAAGAAGGGCAATACATAGCTATGGGAATGATTTTTAAGCGTACAAAGATTCTGGCAACCTTGGGTCCAAACACGAGCAACCTCGAGACTATCGAGCAGTTGATTCTTGCCGGAACAAATGGCTTCCGACTAAACTTCAGCCACGGTGATTATGCTGAACGCGATGATCAAATTCGTTGGATTCGGGAAGCGAGCCAAAAGGTTGGCAAGCCGGTTGCAATCCTTCAGGACCTGCAAGGTCCGAAGATCCGCTTGGGTGCACTGAACGAGAACACCCCTGTGAAAAAGGGCGACGAGATTATTTTGGACCATGCAGCCGAACACGACGGTCTCACGCTTCCCGTCCAGTACAATCTTGCTGATAAGGTGAAAGTAGGTGAGCCGGTCTATATCTTCGACGGTAAGATCCGTACGACTGTTGTCGAGATTCCGTCAGACACGGCCATCAAACTTCGTGTCGAAAACGACGGCATGCTCATGAGTAAAAAGGGTATTAATTTGCCAGATACCGACTTCGGTGGTGACATCCTGACCCCGAAAGATCACCGAGACATTGAATATGGCCTGAAACAAGACATTGACTACGTGGCGCTCAGTTTTGTACAAAGTCCAGAAGATATTCATAATTTACGCCAAATTCTTGTTTCTGGTGGATCACGTGCTCAGATTATTGCCAAGATTGAAACGAAAGCTGCGGTTAAGGACGACGTCCTCGAAGAGATCGTGAAGGCTACCGATGGTATCATGGTAGCCCGAGGTGACTTGGCGGTTGAAGCGGGTGCGGAAATTGTACCAATCGTTCAACGTCGTTTGATCGCACTATGCCGCAAGCACGGAAAATTGAGCATCGTGGCAACTCAGATGATGGCGAGCATGGTTGATGCACCAGAGCCAACGCGCGCCGAAGTGAGTGACGTAGCGAACGCCGTCATCCAGGGTGCCGACACGGTCATGCTGTCCGACGAGACGGCCAACGGAGACTATCCACTCGAGACTGTTGCGGCGATGAAGCGAGTCATCCTTTATACGCAAGATCACGCACCAGTTGCACCAGTCAATGACTACATGCTTATGAAGAGTCCAAAGCTGGACGCAATTAGTACCGCCGCCGTAAAGCTCGCTGAACAGTTGAAGGCGACCGCCATTATTGCTGAAACGAAGTCAGGTTCAACTGCTGCAACAATTGCTGCACATCGACCTAACCTTCCGATTATCAGCGTGACGAGCGACATACAGGCTGCGCAGCAACTTGGCCTCAGCTATGCCAACCGTAGCTATGTTCGCCCAGATAGTCCAGAGGCCGGCTTTGACCTTGCAAAAGAACTCAAGAGCGAAGGACTGTTTGGTGGTGAGCCAACGACAGTGATTATCGTCAGCGGCCAGCAACCAGGTATTGTCGGCACTACTGACACGATTAAAGTGCGCGTGCTAGAATAGCAGTAAGCATAAACGTAATAGGGTGGGTCAAGCGTTGAGTTTCTTCAAACTAACCATCGAAGATGTCCCGATCGAGCACAAGACCGTGCTGGTTCGCGCTGATTATAACGTCCCTTTGAATAAAAAGGGCGAAATTAGCGATGATCTGAGGATTCGTGCAAGTTTGCCAACTCTTCGGTATCTTTTGGATCGACACTGTAAAGTAGTGATCATGAGCCACCTAGGTCGCCCCGATGGCCGCGATGCATCTTTAAGCCTCGAGCCGGTAGCGAATCGTTTAGCGGAATTACTGGGTCAGCCGGTCGCTTTCGTGGGTGATGTAAAAGGCGACCAAGTTGTACAGGCCGTCAAGAAGGCACGAGCCGGCTCTGTGACATTACTCGAAAACCTGCGCTACTATCGGGAAGAAGAGGCAAATGATGCCGACTTCGCGCATGAAATTGCCGCCGCAACGCAGGCACGTTATTTTGTGCAAGATGGATTTGGGGTCGTGCACCGTGCGCACGCGAGCACAGATGCAATCACCCGTTTTATACCAGGGGTTGCCGGACTTTTATTGGAAAAAGAGTACCAGACTATTACAGAAGCGATGGAGCACCCTCGTCGCCCATTGGTTGCTGTGCTTGGTGGCGCAAAGGTCAGCGATAAGATTACGGTTATTGAACGCTTTGTTGATGTTGCAGACAAGATTGTGATTGGTGGTGCTATGGCAAACACTTTTTTGGCCTACAAGGGTTACGGTATGGGGGCGAGTCTTGTTGAATCAGACCAGCAGCCGGTGCTGGAACGAATCTATGCAGCGGCTGCTAAAAAGGTAGGACAGGACGCCGTCGATGAGTTCATCATCTTGCCCTCAGACCTTGCGGTTGCCGACGTGATTAGCGAAACGGCTCCGCGTCGTGTTGTTATGGCCGACGCAGTAGCCACTGGCGATAAAGCGCTCGACATTGGTGATCAGTCAATCGATACAGTCGTCGAGACCGTTGCCTCCGCCCAAACAGTTGTCTGGAACGGGACGCTGGGATACGCCGAGCTGCCCGCCTTCGCGCACGGCTCTGCTCGCCTTGCATTGGCGCTCGCGACGCAGCCCCAAACAACATCCATTATCGGAGGTGGCGACACCGCTGACTTCGTCTTGAAATGGGACGGGGGCACTGGCGAGAGCTTTACACATGTTTCGACCGGTGGCGGTGCGAGTCTTGAGTTAATGTCTGGCGAGAAACTGCCTGGAATAGAGAGATTGCTCGATGCTCGTAAATAAGCTACACTTAACAGCGATAAGTATAAGCGGTATCTAATGGCACGAGACAAGAAGCTCATTATCGGTAACTGGAAAATGAACCTTGGCGTTCATGAGGCAAGTTTGTATGTCCATAAGCTAGCTGATCAGGTGAAGTCACATCGTGATGTTGAAGTCGTGTTGGCGCCGACTATTCTGGCGCTGCAAACGCTGAGTGTTCAGGTTAATTACCGACAGTTCAAGCTGGCAGCGCAGAACTTCTACTGGCGCGACCATGGTGCATTTACTGGCGAAGTATCCGCAACGCAGCTGCGCGGAATTGTTCAGTACGGACTGGTAGGCCACTCTGAGCGACGACATGTTTTTCATGAAACCGATAAGGACACGCGTGCGAAAGTCCAGGCCGCATTACGCAACGGCATTAAGCCTATCCTTTGTATCGGTGAGACGGCAAGTGAGCGAACAATGGGCGAGACGAGCGATGCGCTGTATGACCAGCTGATAGGTGGTTTAGCGAATGTGACGAGCGAAGAGCTTGAGGACGTTATTATTGCGTACGAACCAGTGTGGGCGATCGGAACGGGCAATAACGCCGTTCCAAACGACGTGATCGCAGCTGCACGAGCTATCCGCCACCACTTGAAGCACCTTTATGGGTCACGAGCGGCTTCTAGTGTCACTATTTTGTACGGCGGAAGTGTTACCGAGCACAGTGCGGCAGATTATTTGGCTCTTTCAGAAATCGATGGACTCTTGATCGGTGGTGCGAGTCTTGATGCCAGCGCCTTTGCGGGTATTGTCGAAAAAGCATATCAGAGTGTGAAGAAGAAATAACAGGAGTGGGCTATGCAGGATATTGATTTTGACGAACTTGATAGGGCAGTGAGTTCGGTGATGGGAACGCCCCGATCAGAGCCTCGTCAAGGTGTCGATGCTCGTGCCGTTCACCCTTCACCTGCAACGACGTCGCCGACTGCATCACTTGCTACTCGACGAAGCGGTCGTTTCATGGACGTCGTTCATCCGTCTTCTGACATGCGCAGCGCGGCACCAGCGCAACCGCCAAAAGAGCAGCCTGTTGAGCAGAAGGCAAGCTCNNCCCCTGCTTCTCTTGACTGGCCNGACCCGCTTGAAATGACCCAAAAAGACGAGACGNCCNGTTCGNNCNCAGCTGACGATGACGAAACGAAGACGCANCCACTTGATTCGCCNTTCCTGTCTGGNGCAAAAGTTGAGAANCGACCTCTGGGAGGCTATCAAGACGAAAAAAAATCATTGCCTCCTTTGGATTTAACGGCCGCTTTGAATGAAGAGGACGCCCCTGTGCCGNCAGCCGAAACTGCCAGTGAACCCTTAGTAAAAGATGATGCGGTGCAGGTATCGCCCGAAGCGGACGCAGGAGCGGTGAGCGTCTCGGACCTTGAAGTCTCGGAAGAGGCGCTGATTGGTGCAAACGAGACGGCTGACACATCGCCCGATACCGCAGCGCCATCGCCGGTGGAGCCAGAAGAATCGCCAGCTCAACCCAAACCATCTGTCTCGGTATCAGATGCGAAAGCACCAATGGCATCAGTCTCTATCCCCCAGCAATACAAAGAAAAGGCTCCGGCCGACGACCAGCAAAACGGCGCAATTTATGATACGGAGTCCTACCACCAGCCGCTTGCTCATCCCCAGAAGAAAAGCTCTGGGCTATGGGTAGTGATCTGGATTGTTGGCTTAATTCTCATCGGTGGCGGCCTTGGAGCGGCGTTGTATTTCTTTGTGTTGCCGCAACTTTAGCTAGTCATCACCTCTGAATGTGTCTATAATAGAGCTAATGGATGTTCTTGAGGGTTTGAACCCTGCGCAAGCAGACGCGGTCCAGTCGACGACTGGGCCACTTTTGATTTTGGCAGGCGCTGGAAGTGGAAAGACAAAAACGCTGACACACCGCATCGCGCATTTATTGACGAATGAGGGTGTCTGGCCGAGCCATATATTAGCAGTTACTTTTACGAATAAAGCCGCCCGCGAAATGCGCGAACGACTTGCTCGTTTGGTAGGCGAACAGGGCGATCGGCGTGAATTTATGCCATGGATGGGGACGTTCCACAGCATTTGTGTTCGTTTGCTCCGCATGGATGGTGTAGCCATTGGTGTGCAGCGCAACTTTGTCATCTACGATGAAGACGATCGACAATCGTTAATTAAGCAGGTGATGAAGCAACTTTCCTTGACTGATCGAGAGATGAAACCGTCTCAAATCAGCAGCATGATTTCAAATGCTAAAAATCAGATGCAGGGTCCTGATGAATTTTCTGCTCAAGCAAATTACCCTTTCCAAAAGAACGTCGCCGCCATCTACGCACAGTACGAGGCACTTCGCAAAGAAGCTGGAGCGCTAGACTTTGACGACTTGTTGCTTGACGGTGTGCGTTTACTGCGTGACGTACCAGAGATACGGAGTAAGTGGCGCTCTCATTTCTCGCACATCCTGATCGATGAGTATCAGGACACGAATGCTGCGCAGTATCATCTAGTGAAGTTGTTGGTGAATGATCAGAAGAACATTTGTGTGGTTGGTGATGACTGGCAGTCAATTTATAGCTGGCGAGGCGCCGATTTCACGAATATTCTTAATTTTGAACGTGATTTCCCGGGTGCAAAAATCGTCAAGCTGGAGCAAAACTATCGCAGTACTGGTCATATTCTTGAGGCGGCGCATAGTGTCATCGAAAAAAATACCCAGCGGACAGATAAGGCCCTCTGGACGGCAGCCGGGAAGGGGTCGCCTGTTCAGGTACATGGTGTTTATGACGAAAATGAAGAGGCTCGCTTAGTTGGCGAGCGGATCGTCTCTCAGGTTTCAATCGGCGCACGGCAGTACACCGATTTTGCTGTGCTGTATCGGACTAACTCCCTTAGCTACACGCTCGAGCGAGTCTTCTTGCAGCTCCGCATTCCGTACCAGCTGGTAGGTGGAGTGCGATTCTATGATCGCAAAGAAATCAAAGACGTGGTCGCCTACCTGCGGCTTATCTACCAGCCCAACGATCGCATGAGCTTTACTCGCGTAGCCAATGTGCCCACTCGGGGTATTGGCGCAACCAGTATGGAGAAATTCTTAAACTGGCAATCAAACCAAGGGCTTGATATCATCACCGCACTTGAGCGAGTGGGTGAAGCTGGTGTCGTCACCGGCAAAGCGCGTCAAGCGATGGGCGCACTCGGCGCTGTGCTTCGCCGCCTTCATGAGGGTCTTGAAACGTTGACCCCGGTGGAGATGATTGAAGCAGTACTGGGTGACACTGGCTACAGAGCATTTCTACAGGATGGGTCGCCGCAGGCCGAAGACCGAGAAGAAAACATCGGATCACTCCTTTCGGATGCACAAAGCTTCGCGTCGCTGGCTGATTTTCTTGAAGAGGTGGCATTGATGTCGTCTGCCGATACGGCAAATAGTGGGCAGAAGGTGACGCTGATGACGTTGCACGCTGCAAAAGGCCTCGAGTTTCCGGTCGTCTTTATGGTTGGTATGGAGGAGGGGATTATGCCTCATTCCCGAGTTTTTGAATCTCCCACCGAGTTAGAGGAAGAGCGTCGTCTTTGCTACGTCGGCATGACTAGGGCTCGCGAGGAACTCCATGTGAGCTATGCCTATAGTCGCTTGCAGTTTGGTCAACGAAGCTATAACCCGTCTTCTCGTTTCATAACTGACATGGGTGACCAGGTGGCAACGACGGAAGCTGCTCCAAATTTCTTCGGTGCTCGGCAGGACGCAACGCAGGATGAGCCGTTTTACAGTGACGAGCTTGGTTTCGAAGTGGGCGACATGGTACGATCGGCTGTCTTCGGTGATGGTGAAATTATCGACGTGGATGGCATGGCGGTGACGGTCGCCTTTATTTCTGGGAAAACCAAGAAGCTAAACGCTGAATTTGCTCGCCTCGAAAAGCGTTAGCGTAGCGCGTCGGTGGCGCATTTGGTATAATAAGGCGAAATGCGAGTAAGGGTATAATTCTCTACAGATGAAGCTGGCTATTCGTCGATCCACCACGATGAGCGGCGTCTTTATCGCGATTGCGATAAGTGTCGTCGCGGTATTGCTGTTTCTTCAGTTTACCCAAAAGACTGGCGCACTCGAGGGTGAAGGACGCCTCATCACTATCTACGACCGTGGCGAAGAGAAAGTGCTGCTCAGCACTGGCGAAACGATTGGCGACGCTTTAACTGACGCTGGAGTCGCACTTGAAGAAAAGGATGTCGTCGAGCCGGCGATAAACGAGAAAATGATCGCTTCTGAGTACAAAGTGAACATTTACCGTGCACGTCCCGTGACGGTGATTGATGGACCAGTGCGTCAAAAGGTGATGACAGCTTATCAGACGGCAGACCAGATTGTGCGCGACGTCGACATTGACTTGCATGACGAAGATATCGCCACCATGACGCGATCGAGCGATTTTGTGAATTCGGGTGCCGGTCTACACATCACGATTGATCGAGCGGTGCCTTTTACATTTGACCTATACGGAAGCACGAGCGAGGCACGTACACAGGGCGAAACCGTTGGTGACATGTTGAAGGAAAAGGGCATTAGCCTTGGGCAGAATGACCGTGTCAGTCCGTCCCCATCGACCAAAATCGAAGAGGGGATGACGGTGAAAGTATGGCGTGAAGGAAAGCAGACGATAACCGTCGAGGAGAAGGTCGCCTTTGAAGTCGAGCAGATTCGAGACGCTGATCGCCCGGTAGGTTACAAAGAAGTGCAGGCTGCGGGTGTCGAGGGTTCTCGGAAGGTGACCTATGAGATTGAAATTCGCGACGGAGATGAAATCTCTCGCACCGAAATCGCCAGCCTTGTCACGAAGCAAGCCACGAAGCAGGTAGAGGTTATTGGAACGAAGCCGAACTACTTGCCGTACACCGGTGGAGGAACAAAGTCGGAATGGCTAGCTGCGTCAAATATTCCCGAAGAGAGCTGGGGCTATGCTGACTTCATGGTCACGCGAGAAAGTGGGTGGAATCCGAATGCGATGAATGCCAGCTCGGGAGCCTGTGGTTTGGCACAGGCCCTACCATGCTCAAAGGTGCCAGGTAATCCACTTGACCCGGTCAACTCACTCAACTGGATGCACGGTTATGTGACTGGGCGTTACGGTGGCTGGGAGGGCGCATACACTTTCTGGCAACGGAACCACTGGTACTAACTATGGCTGGACCGAAGAAATCATTAGGACAACACTGGCTGACTGATCGCTCTATCCTGTCGGATATCGCCGACGCTGCGGATATACAGCCTGGCGATACGGTGCTGGAGATTGGACCTGGCCTTGGGACATTAACGAGTGAGCTGCTGCGACGGGCCGAGAGGGTCGTTGCAGTTGAGCTAGACAACGAATTGGCGCTAAAACTTCCCGGTCAGTTCCCCGGTAAGAACTTGACAGTGGTCAATCAGGATATCTTGCAATATGATCTAGCGTCGCTTCCGAAGGACTATGTCGTTGTTGCGAATGTGCCGTACTACATTACGTCAAAAATTATTCAGTACTTGTTGACGAGTGCGAATCGACCTCGAACTATCGTATTGCTGGTACAGAAAGAGGTGGCCGAGCGGGTCGCTGCTCATCCGGGTGATATGAGCATTTTGGCTGTCAGTGCGCAGCTGTATGCTGAAGTTGATCTAGACCAAGTGGTGCCGGCAGCGTTCTTTACGCCTCCGCCGAAGGTTGATAGTCAAGTAGTGGTGCTACGAACACGTCCAGAGCCACTGGTCCCAGAGTCGCAGCAGCGAAGTTTCTTTAGGGTGGTCAAGGCTGGATTTTCGGCCAAGCGCAAAAAACTGCGTAGTAGTTTGGCTGGCGGTCTGGGGGTGTCCAAGGAGCAGGCTGCTTTGTTGCTCGAGCAGGCGAACATTAGCCCTGATGTGCGTGCCGAAGCGCTTTCGATGGAGCAGTGGCGACGCCTTGCGACGATTGTTGAAGCATAAGCAGTGTGCTACACTGACAGCAATTATGTCTAGCCGTGTACGACGCTCTCTCAAAGGTTTTACAGTTGTCGAGCTGACAGTCGTGATCGTTATTGTCGGCATTCTGGCCGCAATTACCTATGTGACCTACGGCAATATACAAAGAGATGCGGCCGATCGAGCAATACAGTCCGACCTCGACGCTCTAGCTGGTATCGTGACGAACTATGCGCTACAGAACGCCGGGAGCGCAAAAGCGTGGTATTCGGCCGAAGGTGAGGATGTCGATTATCGGTTCTCACCAAGTGAAGGCAATACAATTGATGTCGTGGTTAATAACGATGAATTTTGTATTCGAGGCTATAGCGAGCGTGCGAATAAGCGGTCGATCGAAGATGCCTTCACAAAGGGATCGAGCGAGCAGGCATGCTTATTGATGGATGCATCGCTTGCTGCTGGCGGCACGGGCGGCACCATTCAGGGGTGGTATAAGTTGAACGGTAATCCAGCCGACTCGAGTGGACAGAATCGACACGGGACGGTGAGTGGCGCGATGCCAACGACAGGCCAAGACGGTCGATCAAACACCGCCTATAACTTTAGCAATACGTCAGTGCAGTCGATTAATACTGGCTATAATTTCCCTTACGACACGCTGACGGTCTCTATTTGGGCAAAGCCGACCGGCCTGTCTCCTCATGGATACGCGACACTTATCTCAAATACGCGCGATTGCTGCTCTACCTATAACGGCTTTCAGATTCAGTATTCAAAGACATCACCGTACGGCGTGACGAGTCGCTTGTGGTGGGGAACGACCTCCCAGTCTTCGATGACGTACTCCGGCATGCAGCTCAATGACTGGCAGCACATTGTCCTGACGTTTGACGGGACGACCTCAAGGATGTATTACAATGGTGCGCAAGTAACAACCCAAACGCCTCCGACGAGCACGCTGGGTGCTTCGAGCTATAACGTTTCAATCGGCAAAGGCGGCTGGTCAAATGGCTATAGTTTTGGCGGCGACTTGGATGACGCCCGCATTTATAACTATGCACTTTCACCTGCTGAAGTGCAGCGGCTTTTTGCCCAAGGTGCTCAGTAGCCCCTCATCTGATACAATGAGACGCAATGGAAAAGAAATTATACGTTACTACTGCCATTCCGTACGTCAATGGCGCGCCGCACATCGGTCACGCAATCGATTACTTGCTGGCTGACATCTGGGCTCGATACCAAAAGCAGCAGGGTCACGCTGTCCGTTTTCAAGCCGGAACAGACGAGCACGGCAACAAAATCGCCCAAAAAGCCGCAGAAGAAGGTATCACACCACAGGCATACGCCGACCGTAACCACCAGGGCTTTAAGAGCTTTATCGAGAAGATTGGGGCAGGCTACACTGACTTTGTCCGAACGACTGATGCTCACCACGTTGCGTCGGTGCAGTACATCTGGCAAAAACTGCAGCCATACATTTACAAAGGCAGTTATGAGGGCTGGTACTGTGTTGGCCACGAAGCGTTCTTTACGGATAAAGAAGTGCAAGAGCTGGGTGGGATTTGTCCTGATCACCAGAAGCCGTTTGAACATTTGAAGGAAGAGAACTACTATCTTCGCACCAGCGCCTTTACCGACAGAGTTCGTGAGGCACTGGATACGGGTGAAATGCAAATCGTCCCAGAGTATCGAAAGAATGAATTCCTGGAGTTGATCAAAGACGGCATCCAAGACGTCAGTATCTCGAGGCCTCGAAAAAGCCTGAGCTGGGGCGTGCCAGTACCCGGTGATGACGACCAGGTCATGTATGTATGGCTTGATGCTTTGGCGAACTACATTACGGTCCTTGGCTACCCTGATCAAAACGGCTGGCAAGAGTACTGGCCAGCAGATGTGCAGGTCATCGGAAAAGATATCTTGCGATTCCACGCCGGTATTTGGCCGCCGATGCTATTGGGGCTGGGGCTTGCGTTGCCGAAGAAGTTGTTGGTGCACGGTCATGTCGTGACGGGTGGCGCGAAGATGAGTAAGTCGGTGGGTAACGTGATCGACCC
>PBTC01000002.1 GCA_002726935.1 Candidatus Saccharimonadota bacterium
CGAATCATTTTTGCTTCTTGGTTGATACTACTGATGAAATCCGTGTAGAGCACGTCGACCGCATCAACCGTCCCGTCCTCAAAGAGTGACTTCGCGCTATCAAGAATAGCGTGTAGCTCGCGGCCACCGGGGCGATCGGGCAAATCTTCGTACGCTCCGAGCACTTCAGTATCTTTTAATCGCGCGACAAACTGTGAGGCGCGTCGACCGATGGTAATAGTGGTATTTTTAATGCCAGCTTTATCATCGTCATGCAACTGCTTTGCGTACAGCTTAATGATGTTGTGGTTATACGCCCCAGCCAGTCCTTTATCAGACGCGATCACGATCATTAAACGAGTCTTGACTGGTCGTTTCACGAACAGTGGATGTTCTTGCACGGACAGTCGCCGAGACAACGTCGTCAGCATCTGGCGCGCCGCAAGCGTATACGGCGCAGAGGCTTTTGTTGCTTCTTGCGCACGACGCATCTTACTCGCGGCGACCAACTCCATCGCCTTCGTAATCTGCTTGGTATTTTTTACCGAGCGTATACGTGATTTTAATGCTTGCGTCGATGGCATGCTTAGTCCTCAAATCCTTTTGCCGCAGCCTTTGCTGTCTTCTCGATCAGCTTCTGAATGTCTTCCGAAGGCTTCGCTCCGGCATCCAACTCTTTCATCTGCTTCTCGCTATCAGCCCATAGCTTGGTCAACAGGGCCGCTTGTGCGTCCTTAATGGCCTCGGCTGGTACTGAGTCAAAGTATCCGTTTGTAACCGCCATAATGCTGGCCGTTTGCTTCCACACACTCAGCGGTTGGTACTGAGGCTGCTTCAGAAGTTCCGTCAGACGCTGTCCGCGCTCGATTTGCTTCTTAGTGGCCTCGTCCAGGTCGCTTCCAAACTGAGCAAAGCTCGCCAATTCTCGGAATTGGCTCAGGCCGAGCTTCAAGTTTCCGCTGACAGACTTCACTGCAGGAGTTTGCGCAGCGCCACCCACACGAGAGACCGACAAACCGGCTGAAATCGCTGGGCGAATTCCTTGGTTGAACAGGTCGGTCTCGAGGAAGATCTGGCCGTCTGTAATAGAAATGACGTTTGTGGGAATGTAGGCGGAGATGTCACCGGCCTGCGTTTCAATGATAGGCAATGCGGTCAAAGAACCAGCACCAAGCTCGTCGCTCAGTTTCGCAGAACGCTCGAGCAAGCGAGAGTGTAGATAAAACACATCACCCGGATACGCTTCACGTCCTGGCGGGCGACGGAGCAGCAAGGACATCTGGCGATAGGCGACTGCGTGCTTTGTTAGGTCGTCGTAAATCATCAGCGCGTGTTGCGCGTTATCGCGGAAGTATTCACCCATTGCCGTAGCGGCATACGGCGCCAGGTAGAGCAGGGAAGCCGGGTCAGAGGGACTGGTCGCAACGATAATCGTCTGATCCATGACTCCCTCTTGCTTCAAGCGGTCGATGAGACGAGCGATCTTTGAAAGCTTCTGGCCGATCGCCACGTAAACGTTTACAACGCCAGTGTTTTGCTTGGCTTGGTTAATCATCGTGTCGATAGCAATTGCGGTCTTTCCTGTCTGACGGTCACCGATGATCAGCTCACGCTGTCCGCGACCAATTGGGAACATCGCGTCAATCGACATAATACCGGTCATGAGTGGTTCGTGAACCGATTTTCGATCCATCACACCAGCGGCTTCGCGCTCGACGATACCGCGCTGCTTCGTTTTAATAGCCGAGCCACCGTCCAGCGGGCGACCAAGGGGGTCAACGACGCGGCCGAGCAGTTCTGGACCAACCGGCACATCGAGGATCGTGCCCTTAAGCTTTACTGATTGTCCAGCCTTGACTGCTGCATCTTCACCCAGAAGAACGGCGCCGATTTCGTCTTCAAGCAAGTTGAGTGCAAATGCTTCGACAACACCGTCCTCTGTTTCGATCTCGAGCACTTCGCTGTAGCCAGCCTTGCGCAAACCATGGACCCAGGCCACACCATCACCAACGCGTACAACGACTCCCACTTCTTGAATGTCACCCGACGTCTCAAGGGCAGTAATCGCGTGTCGCAATTCTTTGGATAATTCTGTCATTGATACTTCACTCATACTTCTTCCTTCTATACTTTCTTCAATCGGGTTCTTAATGTCGTCACATGGTGCTTCACGCTGTCATCCAATTCTCTACCGGGGAGAGATACCCTATACCCGGCAATGAGACCTGGATCGATTTCTCGCGCCAACATCACTTTTTCAGCCTTCATCGCGGCACGCAGCGATGACTCAAGGGCTTGCAACGTTCCATCGCTCAGCGGGTGAGCTGTCGTCACCGTCCCGATGAGCGTGCCCTGTTCAGCCAACAGCAATTCGACATCTCGAATGATCAGTGAGGCTTCCTTGGTGCGACGGGTTTCTGTCAGATAAGCTGCCAGGCGAGACAACACCGAGCGATCGTCATTCAGTAAACCGTTCACGACGTAGCGGGCGAGTGATCGGCGAGACAGGCGACGTGCCACTAACGAATCTCCTGCAAGGTTTTTGCGATACGCTGATTATCAACTTTAGAGCTCAACTCGGCGCCCACAATTTTCTCGGTCGCTAAGGCAACGAGCTCGATTGTCTCATTGTGCAACGCTTTTTGAGCAGCCGCGACGTCCTTGTCGATCTGCTCGTGCGCGTCATTGACGATGCGCTCAGCAGTCTTCTTAGCCTTCGCTTCGCTTGACCGGTGCATCTCTTCGGCTTCTAACTTAGCTGTAGCGACAATATCAGCCGCCTCTTTACGCGCAGCGTCAAGCAATTCGGCAACTTTTTCACGATTATCTGCAGCTGCCTTTTGCGCCTCGGTGGCTGCTTTCTGGGCAGCCTCGATGTTGGCTTGACGCTCGTCGACCTGCTTCATCAGCCATGGATAGACAAACTTGCCAAGCAAGAACACCAGTAGCAGAAACGCGACGAGCTGCAGCACCAAAAGGCGCCAGTCGATACCGAGCGCACCAAACAGACCCGCGTCGGCGGTGGTCTCGGCAGCTAGGTAGTGCAAGTTATTCATTCCTTCGTGATACCTTCAGTACTAAATAAAGCGGGCGATAATTGCCACGATAATACCGATGATGGCGAGTGAGTCTGCGAAGACAATCGCGGTAATCATCAGTGTTCGGATATCACTCAACTTCTCAGGGTTGCGACCAAACGCGTTCAGCGCGGCAGCACCAATCAGTCCAACGGCGAAAGCTGCACCGATAGCAGGCAGTCCAAACGTCAATCCAAATGCTAATGCGTCCATATTATTATTCTCTCCTTTATTTCTTCTTTCTTACTATATCATTTACCCCGCAGAGCGGCCTTTTTAGGGTGAGCGGCAGGGGAATGATTCGAATCGGGTTCATGGTGTGAAACGGCAAGGGCAGTAAAGATCAGTGTCAGGACAAAGAAAACGTATGCCTGGATAAAGCCGATGAACAGCTCGAACACCATAAAGAATGGCAGCGTCACGGCCGCTAGGTAGCCAGTCAAAAACGCAATGATGACCAACAGGACTTCACCGGCAAAAGCGTTTCCGAACAGACGAAGGCTGAGCGCAATTCCGCGCGAGAATTCACCGACAAGTTCTAGCAAGCCTTCAAAAGCGCCGATCGGATCCTTCAGCGGGTTGCGGAAGTATCGGTGTGCATTCCCATATACACCGAGGTAGCGGAATGCATAAATTTGCACCGTCACCACGGTTACAATAGCGAGTGCCAATGTGAAGTTCAGATCGGCCGTTAGGCTTCGGATTAGCGGCACGCCATCGACGCGGATCGAATCAACACCAGGCAAGATACTGAGCCAGTAGTTAATCAAAACGAAGAAGAAGATAGTGACAGCCAGCGGGGTGATGCGACGCGCCAGCGTCTTATCGGGAATAATGTCATTGATTTGCTTGAGTAGCCCCTCAAACACCCACTGCACCAGTCCAACGAATCGATTATAGCGACCCGTCTTGACCGCCCAAGCGACCACTCCAAGGAGCGAAACGACAATGATCGTCCCCAGAATACCAGTCAGCAACGCGTTCGTCACTGGAAAGCCAAAGACAGTAAACACCGGCTCGGCGGCAATCGAAATATGCAACTCAATGGCGGCAAAATACATGAATTTAATGTTTCCTTACGTTAATCAGTTGGCGGGCGATGAGGACAATACTCAGGACAAGTCCGAGTGGTAGACAAATCAACAAACCAACTGGCGAGATATCAAAGATACTGTCGAGCCACATACCAACAAAGGTTCCGCCAATCACTGGTGCGAATGCGCGCCATGTGGTGTCGAGTGCTGTCATGATGATGACTGCTGCCCCTGAGGGTGGCCGCATCGATGGCTCCGAGGAGCTAGTCTTTTGCTTTGACTCTTGTGTCGATGCTGACATACAGTCCACATTATACTGAAGTACCGTCTATATAGCCAGACCTTCTTGGCGACACGCTAGCCGTGGTGTACCATAGCAGCAAGCATAGACAGCAGCAGCAAAATACTGTACAATGTATAGTAAATAAGGAGAGGGACGCTATGAGCACTGCCACACCACAAATTACTATCTACCGCACCAGTTGGTGCGCCTTTTGCCACACTGAAATGCAGTGGCTGGACAAGCTTGGTATTCCTTACGTCGCCAAGGACATCGAGGCCGACCAAGCAGCCCACGACGAGCTGATGGAAAAAATCAACGGCGACTTCCGCGGCGTACCGGTCACCGATGTTGCAGGAGATCTAATTCTTGGGTTTGACCGCCCACGACTACAAGATGCCATCAAATCACACGGTATTCAGCCGACAGAAACAAAATAACAATCAGAACGCGAAAAACAGAAGCCGCTCCTTTATCGGGCGGCTTTTGCTATACTAGTGCAAATGGAACGACCACCGCTCGGACCGCTTACTCCCGTCATTGATATCAATGAGTTTTTAAGGCGAAGCTCTGAATCAGAACAAATCGACATCGCCAACCTGCGCGAGGAAGAGTTTGCCGCAACAATCCTCTCTTATTTGTCACACCCAGCGATTCAGGGTGAAATGTTGCGCCAAGCAGTCAGCCAGCATCGCATCAGCGCCGACCCGACAAATGCCTGGCAAGTGCGCTACGACACCCTGCTCGAGCGTATCTCGGCAGAAGATCTCAGCTTACTTGAGAGGGATGCGTTGTTTCCCGAGATTCTTACGCTCCTGCACGTGGACCAACACGACCCCAATGTCCAGGCGGCAATCCATACAGTCGCATCACTCTACTTGGTCAGCACGTCAGAGCTAGCGCCGCAACCAACACAGACAAAGACTCGTACTATCATCGCAAAACTCAGTCGCGCTCTCAGAGAAACTAAGAAGCTTGACTCAGACCCAGATCCATCTCTGGGATAGTTCGCTCGGTTCGTCGCCGCTGCGCTGCATCGACAAGGGCAGCTAATTCATCAAATTCCGATTCAGAAACCTCGTCCATCTGTAAACGATACCGCAGGACCGAAAGGGCTGTCTGCGCAAGCACTCTTCCGCTGTTTTTGTGGCGAAAGTCGAGCTCCGCTTCTTCGTAAAAGAAAAGCTCCTCTTGTTGNTACTGCGCCTTTCCTTGCGCCTCTTTTACGGCGTTAGCGATGAGCTGACTACGCTTCGCGTCAACATTTCCTGANAGCGTGCGNGTCANCATGACGTTGCAGAACGTCTGCAATTCTTTTTCAGCTCGCCGATGCCGTTCNGCNATTGATTCGCTTGGGTATAAAGCAAGATAGGCATCATANAACGGCTTCANCTGGCGGACNATNGAGTAGGGAAGCACTTTTTCGTGCGTCATCTGCTGAATCGACTCGGGGAGCGATGCNAAGGCAAGTGCGTCACGCACTTTCGTCTCGCTAAAGCCNAGCTGNCCCGCCAAGCGTCGGATGCTCGGCACCACGCCAGTTTTCTCGCTCAAGTAGCGATACGACAGGTCAATCGCTCGCGCCTCGTCCTGCGGAGAAGGCCGATCGTAGACGTTCTCACGTAGCTGTAGGCCCATCGCTTGGCCGAACTCGATATCCTCGCGAACATTCGCGGCTATACGGGCCGTGACAGGCGGGATATTATGCCTCTCTAAAAGATGTCCAACTGCGCGGCGACGACGGTGGCCGGCAATCAAAATGATAGCGGTATCATCATCGAGCGGGGTCAGGTCCTGAGGGTCGACCCTTTCTTTGGTTGGTATCTTAAAGTAATCGCCGTGCTCGTCAATATAGCGCCTCGCGGAATCACGCGTGTGGCGACCCGCAAGAATAGGATTTGCCAGCTCAAAGGCTTCAGAGGTAAGGCCATCCGTGTCCCTGCCGGCCATAATAGCCTCGGCTAACTCCGCAATAGCGGCCTCGTCGTACTGACGCCGCACCTGCGGCAACTCATTCACGGCGTGAAATGGAACGAGCTCTAGGCTTTTTGGGCCAAAATCAATTAACTCCCCGTGATGTCGAGTACCCTCTGTCATACTGTCAGTTACTATAGCGTTCCTACGGTCGTAAGGCAACAAAAACACGCTACCTGTAGCGTATAACACAATACTTTATAATGGTGGAGTATGAACACATCACCGACGCTCATTTTTATTCACGGCTTCCGCGGCACGCACCACGGACTATCCCTCATTGCGGCGCATTTTTCTGGCCACGATGCATTCGTTCCAGACCTTCCGGGATTTGGCGATGGCCCAAGTAGCGAGCTTTACAATCTAGAGAATTATGTGGCGTGGCTGCACGGATACATCACTGCACACAGGGGAGAGAAGACTGTCTTGATCGGCCATTCTTTTGGCAGTATTGTGGCAGCCGCCTTTGCTGCAGCACACCCCCAGATGATCGATCGACTCGTCCTCATCAATCCGATTGGCGCGCCCGCGCTTGAAGGACCGCGCGGCATACTGAGTAAGCTTGCGGTTGGTTATTATTGGGTAGGGAAGCGCCTACCGGCGAGGGCAGGCAAAGCGTGGCTGTCCAGCCGAGCCAGCGTACAAGTCATGAGTAGCGTCATGGCTAAAACCAGGGACAAGGCACTGCGACGCTACATTCATGATCAACACCATCGTTATTTCAGCCAGTTCCACTCTGCCGACTCCGTGTATCAAGGATTTCTTACTTCTATTAGTCATAGCGTGCGTGACGTTGCACCAAAGATCAGTACGCCGACACTGCTCATTGCCGGCGAAAAGGACGACATTACTCCAATCGAAAAACAAAAAGAGCTCCTCGCGCTCTTTTCTCATGCCTCAATGGTTGTCATTCCCAACGTCGGCCACTTAACGCACTACGAGACGCCTGATCAGGTAGCGCAGGCTATTCAATCGTTTATCAAAGACGTATAGATTGACTCGAAACGTTCAAGTGTCGTTCGTATATCGTGTGTCTTTGCGATCGCCAAGCTTTCTTTGGCAAACTCTGCTCGCAGTGCCGAATCGTCAATCACGCGACTCAACCCGTCGGCGATTTGCTCATCATCATCCTGTTGACACAAAAAGCCATTACGCCGGTGCTGACAAAGCTCTTTTAAAGCGCCTGCGTCAACCGCGACAACCGGCTGTCCGCTCGCCATCGCTTCGAGGGTTGCGATGCTCTGCAGCTCTGCTGGTGACGGCATACAAAACACAGTGCCAACCTTGTGCAACTGGACAAGGTCCTCGTCACTGACCCGACCAGTAAAGGTGACTGAGTGCTGAAGACCAAATTCATGCACCAACGACTTCAAGTGAGCCGCGTCGGTTCCGTCTCCGACGACTAAAAGGTGAGCCTCGGGGTGCGTCGATTGCACACGAAGGAATGCCCGCACCAAGACCGGCAAGTGCTTTTCTGCATCAAGCCGTCCAATATAGCTAACAATCGGTGCATGACGGGGTAAGCCATAGCGCTCATATAGACCGTCTTCCGCTTTCCCGGGGGTGAAGCGCTCCAGGTCAATACCATTAGAGACTGGTGCCATCGGTACGACAATTTTATCGCCGGCGTTAAACATATCGATAGCGGCCTGCGTTGGCATAGTAATAAAATCTGATTTTGAGTGAAAGCGTGCACCGTAGGCCGTCAAAATATAGTTAATCGGCCGCGAAACGGGCGCCAGTAGCTTTAAGTTGTCCATCAAATTTTCAGGCATGGCATGATTTGTGCTGACGATAGGGATACCGTACTTGTTGCCGTAGCGCATCGCAGCCTGGCCAATCCACATCAACATTTGAATGTGAATGACATCGGGATCGAAATCCTCAATAATCTTCTTCACTTCGCGCGCTGGATTCAACGAAATACGAAAGTTTTGATAAAAAGGGAAGGGAACAGAGGCGGTTCGAACAATCACATGATTGCCGTCAACTTCCTTACAGCGCTTTCCGGTCTGACTTGGCGCAATCACCAGCACTTCGTGCCCGCGAGCCGCGAGGCCTCGTGCGAGATTGCGCGAAAATGTCGCGACGCCGTTAATGGTCGGATAATGAAGGTCCGACGCAATGAGTATTTTCATATGCCGCCATTGTACCATAGACCGCCAATGGATAAGAGGGCGGCATGGTACAATACCCCTATGAAACTCTTCTTTGATGCTCGCTACATTCGGACTGATTTTCACGATGGCATCAGTCGGTACACGACCGAGCTAGGCAACGCACTCGCCAAGCTGACAAAAGTAACTTTTATTATCTGCAATCCTGGGCAGCGGAACTTTCTGCCAAAAGGCGCTGATTACATCGAAATTCACGAGCCGACCTCGCCCAAAGAACCCTTTACCGCTCGCATCCTCAACAAATACGAGCCTGACGTCGTCGTCTCGCCCATGCAGACTATGGGAGCTGCTGGTCGAAAATACAAACTGATCCTGACTTCTCATGACATGATCTACTATCGACACCGCACGCCGCCACGCAATCTACCTGCACCGATCCGGGCCGGCTGGCTGCTATACCATCTGACGTACGGCCCTCAGCGTATCGCGCTCAATAGCGCCGACCTCGTCGCAACTGTCAGCCATACCTCGAAACGAGAATTTGAAGCCGCCAAGCTGACCAAACGCCCAATTATCGTTGTTCCCAACGCACCACAGCGGTTCCATAGCCACAAAGTCACACACGATAGCCCCATCATCAAGAATATCGTTTATATGGGGTCGTTCATGCCTTACAAGAATGTCGAGGCGCTGATTGCTGCCATGCAATGGCTACCGGGCAAGACACTCCACCTACTGAGTCGCATTAGCCCCGAACGGCGGCGAGAGCTGCAGGCGCTGATCCCCAAAAACGCAGATATCCGCTTTTACGGCGGCGTTAGCGACGACGAATACGAAGCTCTTCTGGCCGACAACGCGCTGCTAGCGACTGCCAGTTTTGACGAAGGCTATGGACTGCCGATAGCCGAAGCGCTCGCCATGGGCGTCCCCGTTGCCGTCAGCGACATTCCGATTTTTCATGAAGTTGCCGCCGGTGGCGCGGTCTACTTTGATCCTCGGCGGCCACAGGATATCGCCAGTGCCATTAAACGCCTCGATGATACTGCAACACGAGAAGAGGTGATTCAACGCGGCAGCTCACACATGGCGACCTTTACGTGGCAAGCATCTGCTCGGGAGCTCCTCCACGCCATCGAAACACTAGTCTAATCTGTTACAATAGGCAATTATGGCCAAGCCAAGAAAAAAACAAACGCAGTCCTCGGCAATCGTCAACCGACGAGCCTCCTTCGACTACCAGCTCGAGGATGAGCTGACCGTCGGAGTTGTGCTAACAGGCCCCGAAGTGCGTGCCGCGCGTGATGGTCGAGTGCAGCTGAAAGGGTCCTTCGTCACGATTCGGAACGGCGAACTATGGCTCAATAACGCAAGCTTCAGCCTGACGCTCAATGAAAAAACCGGACAATCAACAACAGTCGACACATCGCCTCGAAAGCTCTTGGCCCACCGAAAGCAGATTGAAGCGATGGACCGCGAAAAGCAAACCGGCCTGACAATCGTGCCACTTCGCCTATTAACTCGTGGACGACACATTAAACTGGTGATTGCGCTCGGTAAAGGAAAGAAGCGCTACGATAAGCGGCAGACCATCAAGCGGCGCGACCAAGAGCGAGATACCAGCCGCATCCTGCGATCTCGCGTATAATAGAACCTATGAAACTTTACTCATGGAACGTCAACGGCATTCGCGCCGTTATCAACAAGGGAACTTTCCAGCAATTCATCAAAGACCACCAGCCAGACATTCTTTGTCTACAAGAAACAAAGGCGAAACAAGGTCAAGCAGACATTGATTTGCCCGACTATCACGAGTACTGGAACAGCGCCGATAAGGCCGGCTACAGCGGAACGGCTATCTTCTCGAAAATGAAGCCGATCCAAGTACTCAACGGCTTTGCTGACGCCATCGCCGAAAAGTATAACCTAGCAGGTGATAGCTACGGCGATCCGACAAAAGAGGGTCGTGTCATATCGGCGGAATTTGAAAAGTTCTGGGTAGTCACCGTCTATACGCCAAACTCCAAGGGCGATCTGTCGCGACTCGAACTCCGCCACAAACAATGGGACCCAGCGTTCCTTGAACACATCCAGCAGCTCGAGCAGTCAAAGCCTGTTCTTTTCTGCGGAGACCTAAACGTTGCGCATCAAGAAATCGACCTCGCGAACCCAAAGCAGAACGTAGGCAAACATGGTTTCACCAATGAAGAGCGCGAAGGCTTCGACCAATTCATTGCAGCCGGTCTGTTCGACACATTCCGCACCCTGCACCCTGATCAAAAAGACGCCTACACGTGGTGGACGCACTGGGCCAATGCCAGGGCCCGTAATGTCGGATGGCGTATCGATTACTGGGTCGCCAGCAATCGCCTCAAGGACATAGTTCGAGGTGCACACATTCACCCAGATGTCATGGGATCAGACCACTGTCCCGTTAGCATTGAAATTGACGCTTGACGACCGACATCGAGTTTCTTATAATTTGCTCACTTACTGGTGGTGAGTGGGGGAATAAGGAGTATTCATGGAGAACGTAGCAGAAGACCCTTCCGATAGTGATAGACGCGCCTATCTAGAACGCCACCAACCTCATTACGCCATTGACCGCAGGAAGCACGCTCGATATCTTGGCGATATCACTCTGCTGGGCATTGTCGGGCCAACGGCAGCCGGCAAGTCCACCCTTATGAGGCGAGTCATCGCCCTAGACCCAGACATCCATCCCTACGAATCAAGCACTACCCGGCCACGGTCGCCGCGCGATGGGACAGACTACCGAACCGATGTTCCCTTGAAAGAATTCTACGATGCCGTGAAGGATGAATCGCTGATCAACTACTTCGTGCACCCAAACGGCCACGTCTACGGCACCTTTCTTGACGGCGTTAAGCCACCCGTAACAATCGGCGCAATTGCCACCGACACGCTACTCCAGCTGAGTGACGCAGGGTTCTATGATTGCCGAATAGCCTACACCGCTATGGATGGGCAGACGTATGCCGACCGGCTCGGGCTTTCCAACCCTGAACGATTCGATAGTCGCTTGCGGCAGCCAGACATCCTGCCGCGGCTGCAAGAAGGCCTGTCTTCGCTTGCCTTTGCTCGCATGAACCTCGACCAGCAATGGCTATCCGCAATACAACTCAGCAACGAGCCTGGCAGCTTGGACCGATCAGCGGCAGATATTGCTCGTCTTGCTCATCAGCGAACATTTCCAACACTCAGTACGTCACACGCCCTCGGGCTCCTGTCCGAGATGGAGGATGTCGCAAGACAAGCCATCGATCGGGTCAGTAGCGTACAATAAAGGCATGGACTTCCCTTACTGGCATCGACAGACCCCCGGCACGCCGCTCTATCCCGATATTGAATGGAGCAAGCCCGAGCAGCGCTCACTTGCAGGAAGGTTAGCTATCGTTGGCGGAAATAAGCTCGGTTTTGCCGGTGTCGCCGAGGCCTATCAGGTCGCCACTTCGGCTGGCGTCGGAGAAACACGAGTGCTGTTGCCCGACGTTCTCCGCAAAACGATTCCCAGCACCATCACTGACAGTCTCTATGGCCCCACCAACCCTTCTGGAAGCCTGACCCGAGAAGCACTATCAGACATATGCGCCTTAGGAACCTGGGCCCAATCGGTGCTGCTCATCGGTGACGCCGGCCGCAGCAGCGAGACGGCTATTCTGTACGAAGATTTTGTCAGACAATACACGGGACAGCTGGTCGTGACACGTGATGCAGTCGATCTACTAAAGAACGCCTCGGCAGTGCTACTGGAACGACCCGAGACACTTTTGGTCATCTCGTTTGCGCAGCTACAAAAACTTTTTCAGTCGGTTTACTATCCAAAAGTACTGACGTTCAGTATGCAGTTAACCAATCTTATTGAAGCGCTCCACAAATTTACGATTACGTATCCTTCCATCATTGCCGTCCTTCATAAGGAGACGTTCATCATCGCCCGCAATGGGGAAGTGGTTACCACGCCCTGGGACTCTCCGATGGCAATCTGGCGCGGCAGTGTGGCTACTCGTGCCGCAGCTTATTGGCTTTGGAGCCCGAATAAGCCTCTAGAAGCGATCGCCACTTCACTTGCCACACGCTAGAGATATCCAACGCAACAAAAAACGAGGCGAAGGCCTCGTCTTTGCTATCTCTTCAACCGATTGGTGGGCGAGGAGGGACTTGAACCCTCACTCTCTTGCGAGAACCAGATTTTGAGTCTAGCGCGTCTACCAATTCCGCCACTCGCCCAGCCATCGGCATCAAGAGCGTTTCGAGCTGCAGCTCGAAGTACCAATGTATTGTACAATAGATTACAATAGGAATAAAGATATGAAACCCGATACACGCAGTCCCGGTGGAGACCTGCCAAACCAGCCCCAGGCTGGCAGCTCGCCGTCGCATCACCCCCAACACACCGCCGAAGAGCGTATTGCTCAGCAGGCTGCAGCGACACAGGTACTGCGACACAAAATCGACTCGCTATACGGCGACCAGTCCGTTGCCTCCGTCGCCACCGATCAAACGCCGCAACAATCGCTCGAGGCGGAAAGCCCGTACCACCGCAATCATAACCCTCATCCGCTCCCTCAGGCCGAGCAATGGAAAGCCTACCACACCGCTTGGCAGCAATATTACCAGCAGTATTACGAACAGTATTACAGCAACCATGCCAAAAAACACAAAGACGAAGAAAAGACAGAGCAGCCACAATATTTCACACATACCGTTGAAGAGACGACGAGTGCCCCGGAGACAGTCTCAAAAGACGAGGCGCTCTATGAGTTGCGCCAAAAGCTACTTGGCAAGGTAACGTCATCCGCCTCAAAGATACGACGAAGTAAGCATTTTGTACCCATCTTTGCCGCGCTCGTGGTAGTGCTTGTCTTTAGCTTCTTGCAGTATAACCGCCTTTTCATTGCATACGTACAGGCCTACATTTCACCTGGAACACTCGACCAACAGAACATCGTCCTCGACCCGACCGCATCCGTCGCAGTCGGTCCCGAGCCGCGCTTGATTATTCCAAAGATCAATGTTGACGTGCCTGTATCATACGACATCGGCTACGACCACGAATCGCAAATGGCCGCGATGGAAAAAGGCGTTGCGCACTTTGCGATTCCTGGAGCAAACAGCCACCCAGGAGAAATTGGTAACACCGCCCTAGCAGGGCACAGTAGCAATGATATATTCGACACAGGCGACTACAAGTTCATCTTTGTACAACTTGAGAAGCTGACCGTTGGTGACACTATCTACGCCAACTATGAAGGCAAACGTTACACCTACGTGGTGACTCGGACCGAGACGGTCCGCCCAACTGACGTCAACAAGCTGATTTACCCGACAGACAAGCCCGTCATGACGCTCATTACCTGTACACCCATCGGAACAGCCCTCAACCGCTTTCTTGTAACCGCAGAGCAAGTCAGCCCCGATCCGACACAAGCAGCAGCGGCACCACAGTCGGAGACCACAGAAGCCGACACTACCAATATCCCCGGTAACTCGCCGACACTTCTAGAACGCCTCTTCGGCGCCTAGACCAAAAAAGAGATCCAAGGCTATTCAAGTATCATCGTGACACGCTCGAGGCGATAGGTGTCGTCAGTCTTATTAACACCGTAAATGTAGCGACCATTTTGGCTGAGCGTTGCGTCAAAACCGTTCACAATCGGCATGATGACATGCACATTTGTTCCGTCGAAGTCTCGCATCGATAAGTGTCCATCGTATGTCGCCGAGAGGTGTGCTGCATCAAGCCACTGCAACGATCGCGACTTCGACTCACTCGTCTCAACTTCAGCACGATTCAGGCGGTCATGCTCAATCTCGTACGTCACCACCGAGAGACCCGAACGAGCAAGAATATAGTCTCCGTCTGGACTAAAGTTGAGCTGCTCGGGCTGTGAAGAAAGGGTAAAGGTGGTCACCTCGTCTAAAGTGCTTGCCGTCGACTGTCCGGAAGCCGGATAGCTACCTCCCAGTACCGTTACTTCCAGGCCTTCAGAAACGACGATATAGTCATCACCGTAGTAACGAGCGGTGTCGATCCTTAAGGGAACAGCTTCGTCCTCGGTGCTCATTATAATGTGCGGTGACCGATCGCCATCTCGATACAGTCCGGCAACGCGAATATCGCGATTGGACGCATCGCGGCCGATATAGGTAAATATTGACGTTTCGTACATGTCGAATGATTCGACCTGGCTTGCGAGGCCTGCCGAAATAGTTGCGTTGCGAAGGTCAAGCTTGCGCACTACGCCGTCACTTAAGCCGTAGAGGACATTGCCATTTGTGCTCGCAAATTGCAGGTCGCTCAGCCCGATACTGAGCAGGCGCGTGACATTGACACTTTCAGAAACATTCTCGGTATCAAAAACAACCCATTCACTTGAATCGCCATAAAAATGTCGCACAAGGATATAGCGACCGCTCGCATCCCACTCATCCAACTCATAGCGATGCTGCACATCGTCGGCCTGCGTTAACACGTCGTCTGGAAGCCGAACGTTTGTCGATCGAACCTCTTGAGAACGAATATCAACCAGATCGAATTCCGGCCGATCATCACGGCGCTGAACGATAATGGTTTGTCGATCAGGGGCTGCTTCGACGTCTGACACCTCCTCGTATGAGCGCACCGTCTTCTTATCGAGGGTTGTTGGCACCAAGCGGACATAGTCAAGCCAGGTCAGTGTTCCTGCCTCGACAGAGATGGTTCGCTCCCACGGGCGGTAGCCGTCTTTTGTTATAAGAAAAGCGTGCTCACCAGCGAGGACTGAACGCTTCGAGGCAGTCTGCGAGCCAGTTGATATGCCGTCTATCGAGACGGTCGCACCATTTGGCTGTGAATCGAATTGCACCAACGCCCCCTGTTCAAAGCGACCGTTTGTCCCATCAATTCGATAGCCAAGAATGAAGAGGACCGTCCCTGCGACGATTACCGTCACTGACAGCACCATAATGGCAAAAATTATTGTTCGTTGAATAAGCAACTGTTTCTTGGAAGGTTTGCGATACATAGTCTTCCTGTATTATAGCAAGTTGCATACATTTTTTAACCAAGGGTTGCATAAGCGGAATAATGCTTTTAGTATAGAGACTAACGCGTGGGAAAAACCATGTCAGTTACTGCGAGGATTTGACAAACACTATGCCCGATAACAAAACAGTTCGAATTAACAATCGGCTCTATGACGCCGCCACTGGTCTGCCGATCGAGGAGAAGGCGCCAAAAACTACCACAAAGAAAGCGACCGGACGACCCCACACGCCGGCCGCTGCGATCCACTCAGCACCGCAGCGCTCACAAACCCTGCACCGACGGTCGACGAAAAAGCCAGGTCTTCCCAAACGGCCACAACCCGGTAAGCACATGGACATTGCTCGCAGCAGTGCCGTCAAGCGTTTTGCACCACACCCTGTCACCACACAGCCTGATCCCGCACCCGTCGTGAAGGATGCGCCGGCAAAGGACCACCCAATCGTGAAACGAGCCGCTGCAAAGTCAACACCTACCAAGTCCGTTGCAGCGACGCCAAAGCAGATTAAAGACGCGGCAATCGCGAAAGCACTGGCCCCAGACAGCAAGCGGGCAACGAAAAAGAAGAAGGAATCGAAAACAAAGCAGCATAAAGGATGGACGCGCCGCAAGATTGTTTTCTTGGCCTTCCTTCTTGTCCTGATGGGCGCAGCGGCGGTCACCTACATCAACTTACCATCCTTATCGGTCGCGTTCGCTTCGTCGCAGTCGGGTGTCGACGCGACGTATCCAAAATATATTCCGAGTGGCTACGGCCTGCAGCAACCAGTCACTTTCAGTAACGGGGAGGTCGCTCTCACATTCGCATCCCACTCCAGCGACCACCAATACACCATTACGCAAAGCAGCAGTACGTGGGATTCATCGGCAGTATTAGAGAACGTCGTCAAAAAAGAGGCGGGGGATAACTACACCATCGACCAAGAGCAGGGCCTGCGCATTTATCTTTATGATCAGAACGCAGCCTGGGTGAACGGCGGTATCTTGTATGTCATCACAAGTGACGCACCGCTTTCTAATGAACAAATGAGGCGAATCGCCACAAGTCTTTAAGCGATGGCGGCAAGCGAGCAAGTCACAACAAGGCATACACAAGCGTTTACCATTGTTGAGTTGCTCATTGTTATTGTCGTCATAGCAATACTTGCGGCGATTACTATTGTCGCCTACAACGGCATTAGACAGAGTGCACAGTCAAGCGCGCTGCAGGCTGAACTATCACAGGCCGCAAAAAAACTCGCAAGCGCTAGGGTCACGAGTGCCAATAACCTAACGTATCCTTCTAGTCTGTCGAATGCAGGCATTACGAGCGGATCGCTCGACTATTACTACAATAGCTCCAGCAATATCTATTGTCTTGAGGCCTCAGAGGATGACCTGTCCTATTTCGTGGTGCATAAAGCGACAACGCCTAAGCAAGGACGCTGCGTTTCACCGGATCAGCTGGCGGGGTGGTGGCCACTCAACGGTAACACCGAGGACTGGAGTGGCTACAATCGAAACGGCAGTGCTACCAGCGCAACGCTAACAGAGGGTCAAGGCGGGCAACAACAAGGCGGCTACGCAGTCAATAACGGCGGAATGATCGTTGCTCAAGGGCCGCTACTCGCATCGACAATGACGGCGAGCATTTGGTACAAATCGAACGACGTCTCGGATACCGGCATGATCATGTACGCAGGGTCAGCCAATGGAGACGGCTGGGGAGGTCAACAAGAGTGGCACATCGCCCAGCAGAATGGTGAATTTAACATGTTTACGAATGTGAACGGATGCACGATAGGCAACCAGGCGTTCGGACCCGCAGACACAAATTGGCACCATTTTGCGGTGACGTTCAGCAATAACGTCAGACGAATCTTCTTTGATGGGAATCTCATAGCCAGCGGCACAAACTGCCCCTCGATCACTTTTGCTGCCTACGACGAAGAAATCCGACTCGGAAGGGCACAGGCCAATGATGAGCGCGGAGCAAACGGCGTCCTAGATGATGCCCGCGTTTACCACCGTGCACTCAGCAACGACGAAATTTCAACGCTCTACCAAAACGGCGCCCGCTAGATATCGGCTCATCTGGTATACTAAAGAGCATGTCAACACCTGTCAGAACTCGTTTTGCCCCTAGTCCCACCGGATTTATGCATGTCGGCGGCGTCCGCACTGCACTCTTCGCCTGGTTGATTGCGCGTCAGCAACACGGCCAATTTATTCTTCGGCTGGAAGACACTGATCAGAAAAGGGAGGTCGCAGGCTCCGCCGAGCACATCCTCGTAAGCCTCAATGCCCTCGGCGTCACCCATGATGAAGGGCCGGATATTGGCGGTCCGCACGGTCCATACATTCAAAGCCAACGACTTGATATCTACCGTGAATGGGCGCAGCGACTGATCGATGCCGGTCGAGCATACGCCGATCCGTACTCAGTCGAAGAACTCGAGGAATTCCGTCAAGCCGCGCGCGAGCAAAAGAAGGCATTTTTGTACCGTGATCACCGACCGGAAAACCCACCAGCCTGGGACGGCTCAACGCCTCTCCGCTTTAAGTCTGACCCGAAGCCATACGAATGGCACGATGAAGTGATGGGTGACCTCTCGACCGGCCCAGAAGTCATTGACGACTTCATCTTGATGAAATCTGACGGCTATCCTACCTATAACTTTGCTCACATCGTCGATGACGCCGAGATGCAGATTAGCCATGTCATTCGTGGACAAGAATTCTTGGCGAGCATGCCAAATTACCTCAACCTTTACGAGGCGCTCAAACTAGAGCGACCGATTTTTGCCACCATG
>PBTC01000003.1 GCA_002726935.1 Candidatus Saccharimonadota bacterium
GCTCCGACGGTGATCCGCCGAAAAGACGCGACTAACTTAACGTTTGGTTTCACGCTTAGTTTGCCCCGCAAGCTCGACAACGAAGAGCTTGACGCTATGCAGACGCTCAATCATATTTTGACGGGAACGACACACTCTCGAATCTTCGGAAAAGCCCGTGCGAAAGGTCTTGCCTATAGCGTTGGTTCATATACAGGATGTGGGTTTTACGATAGCGCCTGGGATCTATCTGGGCAGGTGAACCATGAAACTGCTCCGCAACTTTTCGATATTATTGCCCGAGAGCTGAAGGCAGTGCTTGACGGTAAGATCACGGATGAAGAAATTGAAGCGGCCAAATCCTTTACGCTTGGTCGATACCAGATGGGTGCCCAGACTGTCTCGCAAATCGCAGGTTTTTATACGCACCGTTACTTTGCTGATGACTACATATATGACTACTCAAAAGTCCCAGATAGTATTCGCAAGGTTTCGAGGGACAAGATTATCTCGACAGCCAAAAGCTTCATCGACGCCAACACTTGGGTGCTCGCTGCGGTCAGTAACGGCGATCGCGAAGAGCTCATTGACCTTAGCGAACGTTTGACCAGCATCTTCGATAGAGTAGAATAAGCGGTATGAAGATCGCAATTGCGGGCTACGGCTTGGAAGGCAAGGCAAACTACACCTATTGGAGGCGGCATTATCCTGACGCGCAGATGACAATCGTTGACGAACGCCCCGCCGAGTCGATTGAACTTCCTGACGGTGTCGCCTCTATCACTGGCGAAGGTGCATTCTCTCGCTTGCAGGGGTTTGACATGGTGATTCGCACGGCCGGACTGGCGCCGCACAAAATTACGACCGACGGTTCTATTTGGTCGGGAACAAATGAATTCTTCGCCAACTGTCCTGCACCAATCATTGGCGTCACTGGGACAAAGGGGAAGGGGACGACCTCGAGCATGATAGCGGCGATACTGCGCGCTGATGGAAGAGTCGTGCACCTAGTGGGCAATATTGGCGTACCGGCTATCGAGTTACTCGATACGATTAGCCCGGATGATATTGTCGTTTTTGAATTATCTAGTTTTCAGCTATGGGATATTCAGCGATCGCCGAAAGTGTCCGTCGTATTAGGTATCGAACCTGATCACCTTAACGTCCATGTCGATATGGAGGATTATGTCGCTGCGAAAGGCGGTATTCGACGTTTCCAGCAGGACGGAGACGTTTGTATCTATCATCCAACGAATCATTACGCGCGGGATATTGCTGCTCTTACCGACAAGGGGGTGACGAAGCGTTACGCCGTTGCCGATGAGGGCGGGGTGTACGCATCGGATGGCTACTTCCGCGTGGGCGATCGGACGATTTGCCCGACTGATATTATGCAGGTTCCGGGATTACACAACATTGAAAATGCCTGTGCGGCCATGACCGCCGCCCGCGAGTTAGGCGTTGGCGACGATGTGCTCGCCAAAGGGATCGGGTCTTTTGAGGGGCTCCCACATCGCATTGAATTTGTCCGAGAACACGAAGGGGTGCTGTACTACAACGATAGCTTCTCTTCGGCACCAGCGGCCACAGTGGCGGCAATACGCGCCTTCCAGCAGCCAGAGATAGTCGTGATTGGCGGCATTGATAAAGGGGCGGACTTTTCTGAGCTCGCAAGCTGTTTGCGCGACAGAACAAATATTAAGGAAATTGTATTGATCGGTGAGGTCAGGCATGCATTGCGCGATTTCTTCGCGGCGCATCAGGTGCCTCATACGGTCACTGTTTCGGATGCTAAAACTATGACGGCCGTCGTCGAGGATGCGCGCCGACAGGCTACTGCGGGCGATATCGTTCTGCTGAGCCCAGGCTGCGCCAGCTTTGACATGTTCCGCGACTTTTATGATCGGGGCGACCAGTTTAGGGAAGTGGTGAATGCATTGTGAGCAGTTTCATTTTTAAAGATTATCAGTTTGATAGGGCGACCGGAAATGCTTCGTTTACCTACGGCTTTGATGATGGACGATCGTTTACCGAGCGCGTCCAGTTTCATCAGATGGCTGAAGCCTACAACGAAGATGCTCTTGACCGCGCCTTGCAGCTGGCGTTCTTTGTTATCGGGACATCTTACTTTAAAACTTTCCCGACAAATAACGTGGTGTTTTTGCGGTCTCAGCCTGATGATTGGCAGGCGCTTTTTCTTTCCCAAGTCTACGGCGAAGGGTTGAGTCAGTTCGCGTACGAAAATAACTTGCGTCGAGAGGACTTGGCGCAGTTTTCGTCGCAGGTCGTGGCGCAGCCCGCGGTCTCGTATGATGGGGCCGGTATCTTAGCGCTGCAAAGTGGCGGCAAAGATTCACTGCTTGTTGCCACCATGTTGCAGGCAAAGGGTCTCGACTTTACGCCGTGGTATGTCACGTCGTCGTCGACGCATCCAAGCGTGCTTGATACCCTCAAGGCCGAGCTGGTGACCGCGACGCGGATGATTGACCACCCAGCGCTACAGCAGGCTCTGTCTGACGGTGCTTTAAACGGCCATGTCCCCGTCACCTATATTGTTCAAAGCCTTGCTCTTGTTCAGGCGATCCTGCTGCAGAAGAAGCAGGTACTTGTCTCGATTGCGCACGAAGGCGAGGAGCCGCACGCCATAATTGACGACTTGGCTGTGACGCACCAATGGTCAAAAACATGGCAAGCCGAGCAATTGTTCGCCGACTATGTTGCGCGATATATTTCGCCCGATCTTCTTATCGGTTCGCCACTGCGTCAGTGGAGCGAGCTAAAGGTGGCTGCGCTTTTTGTCGAGCACGCTTGGCATGACTATGGGCATGCTTTTAGTTCTTGTAACCGAGCAAACTATCAACAGGGGAGCGACAACAGCCAGTTGCGGTGGTGCGGTGAGTGTCCAAAATGCGCAAACTCTTATCTGTTATTTGCGCCATTCGTTGAGGCGAGCGAACTGATCGACATTTTCGGTGGACAGGACTTATTTGAGAAACCATTGTTACAGCAGACGTTCATGGGACTGTTGGGTGTCAACGGCGTCATGAAGCCGTTTGAGTGCGTCGGAGAGATTGATGAGCTGCGCTATGCCTATGCAAAAGCACGGCAACGTGGCGGCTACGGTGCGGTTACCTTTGACGTGCCCGAGTCGTCGTTTGACCCAGAGATGACCTATCCGTCACAGGAGTGGGCGACAGTTCTCCTGTAAGTTGGTACAATAGGGGCATATGCAGCCACTCCTAAAACGCATCAACGAGTTGCGTCCGCAGATTCATGCCGCTCTCGAGCGACTCCACATCGAGGACAAGCAGGCCCAGATTCAAGATCTTGAATCTCAGCTTGCGCAGCCAGAAATCTGGCATAACCCGACGTTCGCCCAAGCGCAAAGCAAGCAGCTGGCGGCGCTCAAAAGCATGGTTGATCCATGGTTGACGCTGCAGGCTCAGGCGGATGACCTTATCGAACTGATGGATCTCGACGACGATAGCCTTCTGGGCGAATTTGAAGGGCAAATTATCGCTCTCGAAAAAGAGTACGCGGTGCTTCGTAAGGAGCTGCTTTTCGACGGTGCATACGACGACCATAACGCCATTTTGCGGTTGAGCGCTGGAGCTGGTGGGACTGACGCCCAGGACTGGACCGAGATGCTAGAGCGTATGTATCTGCGATGGGCGGAACGAGCTGACATGTCGACGACGGTGATTGAACGCTCGGCCGGAGAAGAGGCTGGTGTGAAATCGGTGGTCATCGAAGTGAGCGGTGCGTACGCTTACGGTAAATTACGTAGCGAGCATGGGGTTCACCGACTCGTGCGCCTGAGTCCTTTTAATAGTGATAATCTTCGCCAGACAAGCTTCGCGCTCGTCGAAGTCTTGCCGCAGATCGATGCGCCAGACGAGGTGGTGGTCGATGATAAGGATTTGAAGATCGATGTCTATCGAGCCGGCGGACACGGTGGCCAATCCGTCAATACAACCGATAGCGCCGTTCGTATTACGCATATTCCTACAGGCATTATGGTGGCGATTCAGAACGAACGCTCACAGCTTCAGAACAAAGAGACGGCGATGAAAATCTTGAGGTCTAAGTTGGCGCAGCTGCAAATGGAGCAGCATGCCCATTCTATCGCCGAGCTACAGGCAGGCGAGTCGGCTAACTGGGGGGGTCAAATCCGGAACTACGTCCTGCATCCGTATACTCTTGTAAAAGATACGCGAACAAAGCACGAGACGAACAACGCGCAGTCGGTGCTTGACGGTGACCTTGATGGCTTTATGGAGGCCTATCTCGAAGCGCCCTCTATTGAATAATTTATCTTATTGTGATATAATATTTTTTAATATTGCACCTTGATATATCGAGAGACATGGGATACGAAGGGTATTCCACCAAAAAGAACTCACTGGAAGGGAGCGCTCATGAGCGCTGGATCGGATCTGTATATGGATGACAGCCGGATGTCCGGCCTGTCTCGACAACTGCGCAGTCTGGCCGACGGTGCGGCGCTGCGCATGCAGCTGCCATTCGTCGACCCGGCGCACTACCTGGTCGCGCTGGCCGACTGGCCGAACTCGGGCATGCCCTCGGTGGGCAAGCTCCTGATCGACGAGGGAGGGCTGCAGCCGCGGCACTCCTTCGACAGCCTCGCCAGCTTCTACGCCCATGCGCGGGTCGACGGGACGCCGGTCATCATGCTCTACACCGTGTACGGCAAGAAGATGTACCAGCTGGCGGCCGAGCGGTTGCAGGATCAGCCACTGAAGTCCGTGTCGGTCTTCGACCTCACGATCGCGGCCCTGCGGTCGGGCAGCCCGGCGGTTCGGATGCTGATGAAGCGCCGACGCGCCGACCCTATTCGCCTGGCTGACAAGCTGGAGGCCTCGGTCTCCGAGCCGGCGGTCAGCACCGCCTGAGTTCTTCCCGAGAGGGTCACGCTATCCACGCGTGACCCTCTCGGAGCTCAATTTCTGCGTTTCCATGCCTCTTGATATGTCCCGGTTATGCTATACTATGAACAGTAATGATTCTGTTAGATAGGGTAACAAAAACATACGGAAAAAATAGTACTCCGGCAATCAATCGCCTGAGTCTCTTTATTGAGCCCCGCGAATTCGTCATTATTGTCGGAACGTCTGGTGCGGGTAAGTCGACGTTGCTCAAACTGCTCACTCGTGAAGAAAAGCCGACCAGCGGTAAGATTGTGGTGGGCGGTATCGACTACGACACGCTGCGTGATAGTCAGATCCCGATGCTCCGACGTAAAATTGGGGTCGTCTTTCAGGACTTCAAACTGTTACCCCAGCGGACAGTCTTCGAGAATATCGCCTTCGCGCTTGAGATCGCTGGTATGACCAACCGAGAAATTAAAAATACCGTTCCGAAAGTGATCGACCTGGTCGGACTGGCCGGTAAGGAAAAGCAGTTCCCGCACCAGTTGTCGGGTGGAGAGCGACAACGCGTGGCGATTGCCCGCGCGGTGGTACGTCAACCAAAGATCCTGATTGCCGACGAGCCAACCGGAAATCTCGACCCAAAGCACAGCTGGGATATCGTTCGGCTGCTCGAAAAGATTAATAAATACGGCACGACCGTCTTGCTGACCACGCACAATGTTGAGATTGTGAATAAATTGCAGCGCCGAGTGATTACCATCGAGGGCGGTAAAGTGACGGGTGATCAGGCGCAGGGGAGCTATAGGCAGTAATGGCAAAAGGAAAACGTAAGTTAGACGCAAAAGCATTCGCGCAGCAAAAGCGCCACCGCCGCCAATGGGTGACGTTTATTCGCATGTGTCGCTATGGTGTCAATAACTTTAGCCGTAACGCCTGGTTGACGGTCGCGGCGACCGCCGTCATGACCATCACCTTGTTCATTATTTTCACTAGCGTCGTTTCACGCCAGGTTCTTGTCGACACGTTAGCTGTCTTTCGAGACAACGTCACGATGGCGATCTATGTTGATACCGATACCGATGAAGAAGACGTCGCAACCATCCAGCGCGAGCTAGAGGCTCTGGATTCTGTCGTTTCCGTTAACTATACAACTCCGGCAGAAGCAAGAGAGCAATTCGTCCAAGACCAGCGCGATAACGTCGAAGTGCTTGAAGCGGTCACCGAATCCGACAACAAATTCCCAGGGACCTTTGACATTGTCGTCGAAGACATCAACGACACGACCGAGCTTAAAGAGTACACCGACACCAGTGAGTTAGTGCAAGACAATAAGCAGCGCGAGCCATCATTCGCCGGTGAGCGACGGCAAACGATCGAAAACATCGGTCGAACCGTTAACTTCGCTCAGCAGGTCGGTATTGGCCTGAGTATTGTGTTCGTTGTCGTCTCGATGCTTATTATCTTTAACACGATCCGCATGGCTATCTTCAACCGCCGCGAAGAAATTCAAATGATGAAATTAATTGGAGCCGAGCGGTCATTCATCCGTGGTCCATTCTTGGTAGAGGCCATTGTTTATGGATTCTTTGCAGCCATTGTGGCATCAGCGCTTGGCTATGGGCTGCTATACGGTGCAGCTCCGACGTTAGCGGCCTTCGAGATTAATGTGCAGCCGACGATTGATTTCATGACGTTCTATGCCGGATTTATCGTCTTAGCGATGATTGTTATCGGTGCGATTATCGGTGTTGTTTCATCACTGCTTGCTACGCGCCGGTACCTCCGTCTGTAAGGCGGGTAAGTGCTTGACGAGGCATCATGCTTATGCTACAGTGAGATGCAGAATGAAACTGCGTTCCACCACACCAGCTTCAACCTCCTTTACTCAGCGTGCGTTTATCGCTGTTGCCATCATCGTGATGGCCCTTGCTGTGCCTATTCAGTTTGGTGGTCAGGCGCAGGCAGATGACTACGATGCCCGAATCAAGGCACTCGAACAGGACATCGCACGCTACGACGCAGAAGCTGCCGAGCTTGCCGAACAGGCAGATAGCCTCTCTAGGGAAGTCAGCCGCTTGAACAACGAGAAGGCGACGATTCAAGCACAGGTCGACATCAGCCAGGCAAAGTTCAACCAGTTAACTGCTGATATTGAGGCAAACGAGCAGAAGATTGCCGACAACAAGGACGCGTTAGGGACAATCATTGCTGATCTATACGTCGACGACAACGTTTCGACAATTGAAATGCTCGCAAGCAGCCAGAGCATTGGCGACTTTATCAACAAACAAGAATATCGATCGGTCAGTCGTGACCAATTAACTGACACAATTGCCGAGATTAAAGAGCTGAAGGCAGAGCTTGAGAAGCAGAAAGTTGATGTCGAGAACGTCCTTCGTGATCAAGAGAATCAGCGAAACCAGTTAGCGGCAAAAGAGGCTGAGCAGCGCGACCTTCTTAGCAAAACTCAGGGAAGTGAAGAGAACTACCGACGTCTGTCTTCTGAGTCAACTGCACAAAAAGAACAACTGCAACGAGAGCAGCAGGCTGCGATCGAACGAGCTCTTGCTGCAGCTGGTGGTGGTGCTGGCCAGGTCAGCGCCGGTGACCCGAACAAGGGCGGCTACCCAGCATACCTTGCAAACTCAAACTACTACAATCCGCTGGTTGACCCATGGGGAATGTACTCTCGTCAGTGTGTCAGCTACACAGCATGGAAGGTTCACCAGAAAAACGGTTACATGCCGTACTGGGGTGGTCGCGGAAATGCGAATCAGTGGCCTGGTAACGCCCGAGCAGCTGGTATCACTGTCAGTACCGTTCCGCGCGCCCAATCTGTCGGTGTTATCATGTCGGGTACGTATGGTCACACTGTCTGGGTAGAGAGTATTAACAGCAACGGCACCATCAACATCAGTCAATATAACTACTACAATGCTGGCGGATCTGGCTGGGGTCACTACAGCGAAATGTACAACGTTTCACCAGGTGCATACGACTACTACATCTACTTCTAGCCGATAAAGCACAAGCAAAACAGCGTCCGAAAGGGCGCTTTTTGCTATACTAGAAGAAGAGCATTCGACTAAACATAGGGAACAGACATGTCAGAAAAACGACGCACGCGGACGCAGCGTATCCCCACGGCTGCAGTCATTATCGCATTTATACTTACGCTAGGGCTTGGCTATGCGGTGGGCACATTCAACTCGCAAATCGTTGGGTTTATCGGCCCTTTGATCGGCATCAAGGCACATACAGGGACACTCGATCTTTCGAGCGTACAGTCAACGTATCAGGCATTAAAGACACACTATGACGGCAAGCTTGACGACGCAGCTCTTATAGAAGGTGCCAGCCGTGGCTTGGTGGAGGCTGCGGGGGATGACTATACGCAGTATTTCAGCGCACCCGAGGCAGAGCAGTTTAGTGATGATCTCAGCGGCAATATCGGTGGTGGTATTGGTGTCGAGCTTGGTACGCGCAATGATGTCGTGACCGTCGTTCGTACGCTTCCAGGTAATCCCGGCGCAGAGGCTGGGCTGCTGGCAGGAGACATTATCACTGCCGTCAACGATGAATCGGCGCTCGAGTGGTCGCTTGACGATGTGGTCTCTCGAGTGCGGGGGGAGATTGGAACAACCGTTAAGTTGTCAGTGCTACGTGGCGATGAAGAGAAGGACTTTACGATTACTCGTGCCGAGATTACCAGCCCGAGCGTGTATAGCTCGGTCGAAGATGGTATCGGCTATTTGACGATTAGCCGCTTCGATCAGCAGACAGCCAGCCTTGCCAGGCAAGCGGCACGCAGCTTTGCCGATCAAAATGTCCGTGGCGTCGTCGTTGATCTGCGCGGCAATGGAGGCGGCTACCTGACGGCAGCTCAAGAGGTGGCAGGAATCTGGCTTGATCGCAAAGTCGTGGTTACTGAACGATCTGGTGATCGAGTAGTAGACGAACTCTATTCGTCATCCAGCCCTATTCTCAACGGTGTCCCGACGATGGTGTTGGTTGACAGCACCAGTGCAAGTGCTAGCGAAATCGTTGCCGGTGCGCTGCAGGAATATGGAGCAGCGACCCTAATCGGCGACACGACTTTTGGAAAGGGGAGCGTACAGCAGCTTATTAATCTACCTGATGGCGCACAGTTGAAGGTAACGATTGCACGGTGGTATACGCCGAAAGGAAAAAACATCTCAGAGACAGGCATCGAGCCTGATGTATCAGTAGAGCGGACGTTCGATGACGTCAATGCAGGTCGCGATCCACAGCGCGAAGCGGCGACAGAAAGGTTACGGCGGTAACAGTTGCGCAACGAGCTTGTGTTAAAAACTGACACTGTAGTACAATGAGGGCACTATGGACACAAAGAAAAAAATCTTGCTAGTAGAAGACGACGAAGCATTGGCGGCAGTGTACAAGTCTCGGCTCGAAATTGAAGGCTTTGAAACGAAGGTCGTCTACAACGGCGAAGAGGCGCTTGCGGCGGCGGTAGCGTTTCGTCCCGAGCTCATCTTGCTTGATGCGATGATGCCAAAGATTAGCGGCTTTGACGTGCTTGATATCCTGCGCAATACACCAGAAACTGCCGGAACAAAGGTCATCATGCTGACCGCGCTCAGCCAGCCAAAGGATAAAGACCGCGCCGAACAGCTGGGTGTCGACGACTATCTCGTCAAATCTCAGGTAGTGATTGGTGACGTGATCGAGCGCGTGAAGCATCATCTCGGCCTTCTTGACACCGCTAGCTAAAGCCGTCTTGCTGTTTGCGTTAACATAAAACTTATGCTATAATTAAATTATTAAACAAGACACACAAAAATGAGCGAAAAATTCACCCCCGTTAACGGCGCAAACATCATCGAGACAGTGAAGCCGACTGGAGAAGACCAGACGGTTTTAATTCGTCGCAGTCAGAAAGAAGGTGAGACCGTCCGTCGTATCGAGACGATGCGGCTCTCATCATATGTTGACGAAAACGGTCGTCGCTGGGCCTACCAGGTTGAGAAAGACGAAAACGGCAACGAAAAGGTCATCGCTGCAAAGCCTATTGCAGAGGCAGGACTGACTGACGAGGCCCAGGCTGCGTTGGCTGAAGAACTCGCCTTGGACCGCCCTGGGCTGACTGCTGAACAATGGGATCGCGGCGTCTCTCCCGAGGTTCAGACATCCATTGAGGTGTCCGAGCACGAACCAATCCCTGAAGAGGTTATTGAAGAAATAGGTGAAGAAGCGGTGGAAGCAGCTGGTATCGAAGAACCACTTCCTGAAGTAGAAGAAAGTGTTCTCGAAGAAGCTGCTGTTGAAGCACCACAGACCGAGGAGGTGGCCGAAGACGGTGAATCTTCTGACGCGGCTCTAGAAGGCGTCAAGCGAGAGTATGACCGCCAAGTCGAGTTGGTAGTCGAGACCATGCAAGATGAGGCGAGAGCATCGCTGAGTGCTATCGAAAATCAAGCTCATGAGATTGATGCTCGCGTCCAATCGCTTGCGTACATGGAACAGAGCGCCGACTCGCTGCAGAAGCTACTCTCGAATATCGATAATGGTAATTATACGATCGAAATGGCGCGGACTTCACTGCGCAACATTGCCGAACAAGAACTCTATCCGTTTATGGGTGCAAGTGCTGCACTGTCGGCTGACGCATACCTTGAGATCACCCGCGGACTAGGACGTTTGAACGAAACAGTCGAGGATGCATCGTATCAACTCCGCGTGAAGCAAGCAGCGTATCGACAGGTGCGTGAGCAGATGCTTGAGGGTCAGGAGGACAGTGCTAGCATAGAGGCAGATCGAACAAGCGAAATTTCGGGTGCGCTCAGCGCTTTGCAGCAGGAGTGTAGCGAGCTGAGTCAGCAGATGCCCGCACTGCAAGAGAAGGGCCAGGGTGTCCATCTTGCGCTTCGCAAGCAAGCCGCTCGGATTGATATGGTCATTCAGGAGTCTTACTCAGGGCGAATTGACGAAGATGAGATTAGGGCGACAATTGTCGAGTTGCGAGAACTCGCCGAGCAGCGCTCGGAGCTGACAGTAGCGAGCAAACTCGAGGAGTTTATTGGTCGCACCCGACAGGTGTTGCAGCAATCTGCCCAGTAAGTCCGTATCGCTTGACGAGCCAGTTATAGAAAAACACCCCCTTGTTGGTAAGGGGGTGTTTTTTGTAGAGCAGACCTATTTATTGAACGCTGACTTGTGTTCGAGGTGCTGTCTTGCCGGTGAAACGAGTCTTCTTAACCTTCTGGAAAGAGACGACGCCGTCTTGGGCTGCGTGGATAGTGAAGTCGCGGCTCATGAAGGTTCCAGGGCCAGCTACCTTGGTGCTTCCAGTCTGACGCACAAGCACTTCGCCGGTGCTGACAGTCTGGCCACCAAAGCGCTTCACGCCGAGGCGTGCGCCGGCGTTGTTGTGGATGTTCTTACTTGAACCACCTGCTTTGACGTGTGACATATATTACTTATTCTCCTAAAGTCCGAGGACTTATCAATCCGTTACATTGTACTGGAAAAGAGAGGGATCGTCAAGAGGCTCCTGGTGCAAAGATCGTGAATAAGTTTACGATGATTTAAGACGCGAGCGATACCATAGTGGTGTGTAAGGCGCCGGTTTATGGCACTTCACGAACAATTTGGAATTATTCCTAACCCTTCACTCGCCGTGAGGTACGGAAGAAAAACGCGTAAACAATACTGATCCCGTCGTTCAGGTTCGTTTACGCGTCATGATTGGAAACTTTCATGGGGCCGAAAGGCTCACCTAGTGGCGGGTTTTGTGTGTCCGCCAGTAGGCTACTAAGCACGAAGGAGGCATCAGGCATGCAAGAATCACATCAAGTGCGTCGATCGAGCGCGCGTCGACAACCTATGAAAAAAATCATTCTCGAGGTCGAAGCTTGCCCGACGGTAACTCGGCAAGATATTATCTGCCTCGTCGTCATAGCCGTTTGCATAGCTGCTATGCCGTTTGTTTAGTTTGCCGCAGAGGCTATCGGCTCGAGGATCAGGATTTCACGTGCTACCACTTGATCGGGGCGGAAGTAGAGAAGTGGATCAGAAGCGACTGTCTTTAGCGGTAGCCGTCGATAGCCCAGTTTCGCCAGCGAAGTGACGAGTGGAAGATGGGTGAAATTGCCACTCTTGTCGCGCCATGCGGGTACAGCAATGACAACAGGTGTAGTATCGGAGATCTGAGGCCGTAGGTTGCGAAGAAACTGACTGATAATGTGGTTGCAGTTGCCACGTACTTCCTTCAGCTTTGCTGGCGATGGCGGCGCGCTGAAGGGCTGGCCGAGGTACGTCTCGGCAACGACAGCGCCGATACCGGGTTGCCATGTCGTGTCTGTTGCATCGCCTGCATGAACGCGCCATGTCGGGAGCTTTGCATGTTTGCTGTCTAGCCATGCGAGATTGTCGTTACTATAAGCAACCATCTTTTCAGACAAATCCGTACCGTACGCGCTGTAGCCACGGAGCAATGCTTCCTGAAGGACGACGCCGGTGCCGCAGAATGGGTCAAGCACCACAGTGTTCTCTGGCAGCGCACCTGCCAAGTTGATCATCAACAGCGCAAGCTTCGGTGGCAACATACCAACAAACGCATCACGCTTTGGCCTACCTTGGTCTCTTTGGGCGAGCGCGGTAATGTTTTGTGCTCCCGTGCTTTCGGCGACGATGACCTCTTTTGTGCCGAAGATAACTAAAAGTTCAATTTTGTGGGGCACCAGACCAAGCTTGTTGTGATGTGATGTAGCGGTTGAAAGAGCCGCCTCTTGATTTGGTACAAGACGAAGACTGACGCCAGTCTGCTTTAGCTTTGCTTTGAGGATTAAGCCGGTTTTTTGTACGTCACGAGCCGACACAGGGAAGCCATAGGCGCTCAGACCAAGAGTCACTTTTTGGTCGGCACCTGCGAGCTGTTTCTGGTAATGCTGTACGAGCTTCATCGATGTCGTGCGCCAATCTTTTTTTGGAAGACGCAGGATGACGCGCCCGAGCTTCTGTACTCCACCTAGCTGTTGAATATCAAGAGGGCGTGACGTATCGATCAGGGCAGTTTGGGGAGAGCACCATGAGACGTCGCCGAAAAGGCGCTCGAGTTCAGCGATAGACAGTTCGGGCTGGCGACCAAGAAGGGCGATGTGCATATGTCGCTATTATACCTGATGGTATACAATAAAGGGGTATGCGAAAAATCTCATTCCGTGGGTGGTTGACGATCGTCACGCTGTTACTATTGGCTGCCGTCGTTGTTGGCGCCTGGCCAGAAATCCGGAAAGCGATAGGACTGCTCGATAGTATTAATCTTTGGATTTTAGCTTTGTTGATTCCAGTGCAATTCCTTAGCTACTACGTGACGGGAGAGATAATGTTTTCTTACCTGCGCGCAAAAGGCGAGCTGCGTGAAATGTCGCCATGGCGAATGGCTCGAACTGCGCTGGAATTGAACTTCGTCAATCACATTTTGCCAAGTGGCGGAGCAGCGGGCTTTTCTTACTTCGGCTGGGTACTCTCGAAGTACGGTGTGAAACCTGGACGCTCGACGATGGCGCAGATTATTCGGTTTGCTTTAACGTTCATGAGCTTCCTGTTACTTCTGCTGGTTGCCGTCGTTGCACTAATTGTCGACCACCAGATTAATCGAACGGTCATTTTACTGAGCTTTATCCTCGCGATCCTTGCGCTAGGGGCAACGATTGGCCTTGTCTACGTTATTGGTAGCCAGCGACGAATGCAGGCATTCTCAAGTTGGTTAACGAGGTTGTGTAATCGATTTGTCGCGTGGGTTACCCGTGGACGTAAAAGGGATGTGCTTTCATCATCAGTTTTGCTGGACTTCTTTGATGACCTGCACGGTGACTTTGTCGCGATACGCCGCGAAAAGAGAATTTTGTCGTGGCCGTTTATTTGGGCAACGATCGCGAACCTACTTGATGTGGCGTTACTGTGGATTGCTTTCTGGGCTCTAGGGTATCCGCTCAATCCTGCGACTTTGTTTGTTGCATTTGGTATTTCGTCAATCGCTAGCGCAATTTCTGTGACTCCAGGCGGGGCAGGGGTGTACGAGGCGATCATGATTGCCTTCCTTGCTTCAAGTGGCGTGCCGGCCGAGATGGCTATCGCTGGAACGCTGATCGCGCGTATATCCCTGATTGTACTGACGGTCGGTTTTGGTTATGTGTTCTATCAACTAACGATCAATAAGTATGGACGACGTCCTCCTCTCAGTCAGTGATTTCGTCGCCCTGACGAACCAAACGCTCGAGTATGCGTACCCGAGCGTTGCTGTTGTCGGCGAGGTCGCGGAATACCGAGTCAGCCAGGGAAAGTGGGTGAGCTTCAAGCTCAAGGATGCTGGTGCGATAGTGAATTGTTTTGCTGGCATCTATCAAATGAGGACCCCGCTCGAAGACGGCATGAAGGTGGTGGTGGTTGCGCAGCCGCGCGTCAATCCAAAATGGGGCAGCTTCACGCTGAGTGTTCGAAGTGTGAAGCCGGTCGGTGAAGGTTCTATTAAAAAAGGCTTTGAATTACTGAAGGCAAAGTTGGAGGCTGAAGGGCTCTTTTCGCCGGAACGTAAGCGCGAGTTGCCGCGAGTGCCAGCCCGAGTGGCAGTTATTACCAGTACAGAATCGGCTGCCTACGCGGACTTTACAAGAATCGTCAACGAGCGGTGGGGCGGCTTGTCTTTAGAGGTCGCGCATACGCAGGTACAGGGTGATCCAGCAGCCGATCAGATTATTCGGGCGATCCACTACTTTAACGGACTAGAAGAGTTACCAGAGGTCCTGGTCGTTATTAGAGGGGGCGGGAGTGCAGAAGACCTGGCAACCTTTAATGACGAGTTGCTAGCACGTGCAGTTGCCGAGAGTCGCGTACCGACTCTGGTTGGCGTCGGTCACGAAGTCGACCATACACTGGCGGATATGGTGGCGGATGTTCGTGCGGCGACCCCCACTCATGCAGCCGAGACATTGGTGCCAGATAAGCGAGAGGTGATTCGGCATGCGCGTCTTCAAGTGCGAAGTGCCGGTCATCTGCTGTCGCAGTCGATTGATCAGCACGCTCGCCAAGTGCGTGAACAGCTTGAAGCGATCTTTCGTCGCATCGAAGAGCGCCTGGGCGATACCTTCGAGCGGCTAGGGGTGCTGAGAGTGGCGATCGCTCAAGTGAATCCCGACAATGTATTGCGACGGGGTTATGCACTGCTTCGTGGTGAAGTGGGAGTCGGAAATATAATTGAATTAGAAACCATTGATAAGCAGGTAACAGCGGAGGTACGAGATGTCAGAGAAAAATAAAACTGTTCAAGAAAAACTGAGTGAGTTATCTGAACTAGTCGGTTGGTTTCAGGGCGCAGCCTTTAAGTTAGAAGAGGCGGTCGACCGCTATCAACAGGCGGAAAAGCTGGCCGAAGAAATCGAGAAAGACTTGAGTGCCTTAAAGAACGACATCAAAGTCGTCAAGCGCCGATTCGACAAAGAGGCTGGGTGATGTTTATTGTTTGGCTGCTGGTAGCAGTGATTGCACTGTTTGCGGCAGCTGTACTGTTTGGCGCACCGTATGTGCCAAGTCAGCGGCGGTATCTTCGCCGGGCGTTGACCCGTCTCTATCCTGTCGATTCGCAATCCGTCGTGGTTGATATAGGAGCTGGTGATGGGGTCGTGCTCCGCGAGGTGAGCCGACGCGGTGGTCGTGCCATTGGCTATGAAATTAATCCCATCCTGTGGTTGATTGCTCGTTGGCTATCACGCTCGGATGAGCGGGTGAAGGTCCACTTGGCCAACTTTTGGATGCAGCCGCTGCCTGCCGATGTAACGATGGTCTATGCCTTTTCGGTGAAGCGTGATAGTGTTCGCTTGATAAAGCGGTTGCGGTCCGAGGCGACGCGTTTAGAGCGTCCCATTGCGTTGTTGTGTCTTGGCAGCCCCTTGCCGGCGATGGCGCCTATCGCCACGCTCGATGCCTACCTGCTGTACGAATTCCACCCTAGCCAGTCAAATATGCTTACGGTATAATGCGGGGTATGAACCGAAACTCTCAAACTGGTGCAGCGAACATCTGGCTGATCATGACGATCGTTCTCAGTGTGACGACGATTATCGCAGCGGGCTTCCTCGTCTGGGCGCTGATGAATTATTTTGACCAAAAAGATAACGTCGACAGCAAGGTGTCCATTGCCGTCGCCGAGGCAGTGAAGGAACAGGCCGATAAGGACGCGGCGTATTTCGAGCAAGAAGAGAAGAAACCGAATCGTGAGTTTGTCGGACCCGACGAATACGGGCGTTTGATGTTTGACTACCCGAAGACGTGGAGCGTCTATGTCGAGGATGACGCCAGTGATGGTGGCGAATTTACTGCTTACCTCAATCCTGTATCTGTGCCTCCAGTTTCAAGCGATACCCAAATGGCGCTACGAGTAACCATTGAAACTCGAAAGTATGAGGACGTGGTTGATCGCTACCAGTCAAAAGTTCGCACGGGTGACCTGCGTTCATCGCCAGTCGAATTTGATGGTCAAGCAGGCGTTCGCCTTGATGGTCTCTTCACGCGAGATATTAGAGGATCGGCCGTTGTCTTTCCGATCCGCGACAAGGTCGTGACGCTGCGAACTGATGCCGACACCTTTGGCGAAGATTTTGATGCCATTATTGGGTCAGTCTCCTTTAACAAGTAGCCAATTCTTGCAGTGATGCATTTCGCTTGTCTTTTGTGTTGGCCTGTTTCCGTTGTAAACTAGAGGCATGAAGGGAAGTGGAGAGGTGCAGCAGCAAGTAACGCCGCTAGTGGCGGCTGCGCACGAGTTGAAGGCGCCACTGTCGCTTGTGCGGCAGCTCTCCTTGCTTCTCGAAAGCGCTGATTTAACAGACGCGCAGCGCCGTTTAGTCTCTCGCATTACGCTTACTAGCGAACGGGCATTACGTCTGACTACTGATGTGACCAAAGCCGCCCGCCTTGAGGATGCGCTGTTTGAACTTGAGCCACTCAATCCTGAGCAAATATGCCGAGACATCGTGCACGAGCTGACACCCCTGTTTGAAGCACACGGTCGCCAACTGGCGGTCAATAGGCGTAGCCACCCCTTACTACTGGTTGGCAATAGGGATTTGTTGCGCCGAATTTTGGCAAATTTCTCTGACAACGCGCTGCATTATACAGAACCTGGAACCGTAGTTCATATGCAGATTTCCGCCCTCAAACAGAGTGGCATGATTCGTATTGGCGTGCGTGATTATGGCCCCGCATTATCTGCGGATATGTGGCGAGCGCTGAAGGACCGCATAGCGGCCGGGCCTTTATCGGTTGCCTCGCGTCCGCAAAGCAGTGGACTGGGCCTTTATTTGGCTGGACAGTTTGCCGAGGCGATGAACGGACGCATCGGGGTGACAAAACATCGCGACGGTGCGACTTTTTATGTAGAGCTGCAGGCTTCGCAGCAACTGAGCTTATTATGAGTGTGAAGGTGCTACTTGTCGAAGATGATGCTTGGCTGGCTGAGGTCGAAGCAGAGATGTTGCAGTCGGCTGGTTTTGAGGTACGATATGCGCCGCACGCTCAGTCTGCGATTGAGCAGATCGACGACAGGTTACCTGACGTTATCGTGTTGGATATGTTGTTGACAGGCACGACTGCGGTTGCTCTTCTTAACGAGCTGCAGTCTCATGGTGATTCGCGGCACATCCCGGTCATTCTGTGCAGCAACTTGGCGAGTCAGTTTTCGATCGATGACTTGCGGCCGTATGGCGTGAAGCGACTGGTTGATAAAACGACCATGCAGCTTGACGACTTGGTGACCGCAGTCAGGAGCGTTCTGTGAAAACAACACGAACGCGAGCGATTGTCCTGCGGCGAACAAATTACGGCGAGGCTGACCGCATCTTACAGCTGTTAACACCTGACGGCAGACGTGGCGTGATGGCTCGAGGCGTTCGTAAAGAGAAGAGCAAGCTGGCCGGGGGAATCGAGTTATTCGCGATTAGCGATGTTGTGATCGGGGAGGGGCGAGGCGAGCTAGGTGTGTTGACGTCTGCCCGATTAGTACGCTTTTACCATCACATTATTGAAGACTACGACCGTCTGCAGTTTGGGTACGAGGCCGTGAGACTGGTGGCACGAGCGAGTGAGACGATCGATGAACCGGAATGGTATGATTTGCTCTCGGAGATATTGATGGCGCTCGACAATCGCACGATCATTCTCGAATTAACGCAAGCCTGGTTTTATATTCGTTATGCGAGCTTGCTCGGCCATGCGCTGAATACAGAGGTTGATGTGCAGGGTCAGCCACTCCGACCAGAAGAGCAGTATCGATATGACAGTACCGAGCAAGGGCTGGTTTTGTATGGTGCTGGCGAGATCAGTGGTGCACACATTAAGCTGCTGCGGTTGCTTTCGACGCGCTCGCTGAAGGTATTGGCGCAGGTTGGTGGGCTACAGGCGGTCCTTGGGGGTTGCTTGTCGGTCGCACGCGAGCACGCAGCGCTCGACTAGGGTGCTGTGCTATAATACGCACCAGTTATGAGTACACAAGAAAACAAAATGGAGGCCATCGTCAGCTTAGCGAAGCGACGGGGCTTTATCTATCCAGGTTCAGATATTTACGGCGGATTAAGTGGTACCTGGGACTACGGCCCTCTTGGAGTGACGCTCAAGCGTAACATTATGCAGCTATGGTGGCGAATGTTTGTCGAAGAGCGTGACGATATGTACGGCGTCGATGCGGCGATCTTGATGAACCAGAAGGTTTGGCAGGCGAGTGGTCACGTCGACACTTTCACCGATCCGCTCGTCGAAGATCTCGAGACCAAACAGCGCTTCCGTGCCGACCACTTGCTGAAAGATGCTGGTGTTGAGGTCGACGGCCTTTCGCTCGACGACATGTCACGAGTTATCAAAGAGCGCGGCATCAAGAGTCCAAACGGCAATGAATTGTCCGAAGTACGGACCTTTAACATGATGTTCAAGACGACAGTAGGTCCGGTCGCGAATGATGACAGCATTAGCTATCTGCGGCCCGAGACGGCTCAGGGTATCTTTACCAATTACAAGAACATTGTCGACAGCTTTTATCCGAATCTTCCGTTTGGTGTTGCGCAGCAGGGTAAGGCGTTTCGCAACGAGATCAGCCCGCGCGACTTTATTTTCCGCTCACGAGAGTTCGAGCAGATGGAGATTGAGTACTTTGTTGATCCATCACATTGGGAAGAGTCATTTGAGCATTGGCGACAGCAGGTCTGGCGCTGGACGCAGGCACTCGGCTTGGCCGACGAGGCGGTGCATGAGCTAGAAGTTCCCGAGAATGACAGGGCACACTACAGCAAGCGAACGATTGATTTTGAGTTTGACTTTCCGATTGGCCGAGAAGAGTTACTTGGTCTTGCCTACCGTACCGATTTTGACCTGATGAACATTCAGAACAAGAGCGGCAAGAGCATGGATTACACCATAAAAGGAACGAACACAAAATTTGTTCCCCATGTGATCGAGCCATCCTTTGGTGTCGAGCGAGCGGTCATGGCTGTTCTTTCATCGGCCTATACAGAAGATGAGATAAACGGTGAATCTCGCGTCGTTCTGAAGCTTCCAGCGCATTTGGCGCCAGTGAAAGTCGCTATTTCGCCATTGGTACGTAATAAGCCCGAGCTTGTCGAGCGGGCACGAGAGATTTATGAGCGTTTCAAAAAAGCTCATGGAGCGGTGATGTGGGATGACAACGGTAACATCGGAAAGCGGTACCGCCGTCAGGATGAGATCGGAACACCGTACTGTGTTGTCGTTGACTTCCAGACGCTTGAAGACGGCACGGTGACTGTGCGGGACCGGGACACCACCGAGCAACGCCGCTTGTCGGTCGATGATGTGTTGTCGCTCTAGTCTCGACCGTAAGTATCGCGATAATCGCGTATAATAGAGCCTATGAAAGCAGTCTGGAACAATGAAGTACTGGCCGAAGCGCCAAAAGAAGCACTTATTCGTATTGAGGGAAACTGGTATTTCCCACCAAAATATTTACACTGGGAGTTTTTCTCAGAAAGTGATCACCAGACTTTCTGCGTGTGGAAGGGTGAGGCGCACTACTACGACGTCACCGTTAACAACGAAGTGAACGAGTTCGGCGCGTGGTACTATCCTCAGCCTAAAGACGGAGCCACCGAGAGAGTCGGCAAAGACTTTGCGAATTACGTCGCATTTTGGAATGGCATTGAGGTCACCGAGTAGTGGCGGTGTACTACACTGACGGAAGCTGCAGCCCTAACCCCGGTCCTGGTGGTTTCGCGGTGATTAGAGATATGCAACCTTTGATCGTTGGCCACGACCTTCAGTCAACCAATATTCGCATGGAAGGAAGCGCGCTGATTGCTGCCATGAAAGACGCTGCCGGTAGCGAATGCGTCATTTATACCGATAGTGAATTTTGGATTAACGTCATTACAAAGTGGGCGCCGGGTTGGGCTGCGAAAGATTGGAAGAAAAAAGGCGGCGAGATTAAGAACCTCGACTTAGTTCAAGAGGCCTATGCTGTCTATGGGCAGTCAAAGGCAACGCTGACGTGGGTGCGTGGCCATGAAGGTGACGCCGGGAATGAGCTTGCCGACGAGTGGGCAAACAGGGCAAGACTCGAGCGACTCAACGGCTACCTGTAGCATTATTCACAACTAGGGGTGACAGATCGAAACCGTACGGCGTATAGTCGGTACATGAGTGAGCGACTGAACCATCCGATTAACGGCCGAATAGAGAATCGATCCGACTACGATATCCGCCTGTCGACACCGTATTATCATCCCATTGATGAAGCGGTTGAAGATATCTTAATTGCGGATGGTGCGAGTGCTGATGCGACGCGGCGTTATTCTTACGACGACGGGGTCGTCTACAGAGAGTTTGAGTGTGCGGTTGACGAGCTAGGGACGAGTGAAGCCGACGAAGTGTTGCTTTTTCGTGACGGTGAGTTGGAGCAACTATCGCTGCAAAGACTCCCTGTCCGAACGGAATATGAGATTGCGCGCGAAGAGTATCTTGATAGCGCAACTGCCCGACGAGGCTACCGACCGCTCCGAGCCATGACCCGCATTACCCTGCGTGAGTTTGTCTACGGCGGAAACGGCCATCCGTTCTTAAATCATTATTATCTCGAAGAGTACGCTGGGCATTCTATCGTGGGGACGCTCGAGGCGACCGACGTTATGAACGGCACGGGCTTGGACGTACGAGAGATGACGCCGTACGACTTTCAGCAGCTACGGGGCCTTCTTGATACGATGAAGCGTGTCAGGGGTATCGAAACATCAGCGCCGACGAACAGCCTTTCGTAAGAGTAGCCACATCAATCCGATGATAGTTGTGAATCTTACCGTTGACCCTTATGCTTTCAAGCATCTATACTGATGCCTATTGTGCAGCCCTCAAATGAGGTTGCTTAAGGAGAAAAATACATGGACCAAACCCCACAGCCGACCGAGACTGCCGCGCCTGACGCGCGCGAAACAACAGATATTTTTCAATGGGCCAATCTGACTGACGCCCGAAAAAATGAATTACAGGTTGAGTTCTTTTTGTTCAACCGCAACTTTACGCCCTATGCTACAACAGTGGCCAACGAGCTCGACGCTCAGCTGAAGCCGCTGTTCTTGCTGGATATGATGAGCCAAGTTGAGCTGGGCGCCGGTACTGGCCTGGCGGTGCGTGACTACGAATTGAGTGAAAAAGAAGACAACGTGCTACTGCGGACTGACCTTGAAAANNTNCGCCACGCCGACAGCCTGATTCACATTATCGAGCATCAACGTTCCGACATCGTTGAGTTCTCNGAACAGGAACACGAGTTTAAACGCGTNAAGGGNGTCGTGGCGCGNTTTACNCACAAGGACTCACCGAAGNCGTTTTNCGTCATCAAGCAGGTGAGCATGGGNAANGTTATNCAAGGNGCGACATCTTGGGAGTTNCGNAATGGAAAGTTTGAGGCNTTTCAGTCAGATTTTGGCTGGAANGTNCCNGCCGANAGNCAGGTGCTGATTGTCGATAAGGACATNTTTATCTTTAACCAGTCNAAATTTGAACGACTATTTAATTACGAGTTTAAGAAGCAGCTACTGGCTGATCAGAAAGTCGCCGAGATTGAAAAGCAGTTTAAGCTCAGTTTTCCTGACGGCCTGGATTTGCAGACAGTCGTTCGTGAGCGCAAGAAAATTGTCACCAAGCTACAGAAAATGGAAATTGGCGCAGTCACTCAAGAGCAAGCACTGGAGTACGCCGATCAGATGCAGTTAGAGCTGATGACCGACGACGCCGGAGCGATCATTATTATGGATGGTAACGACCTGGATATGTTCGTGAACTTGATCAACGAGGACTATATCACGAGCGAGATTACTGGCCGACGCTACGAGATTAAGAGTAAGAAATTGCTTGACGAGCCAGAGGGCGAGCCGCCACGCGGCTAGTGCGCTATAATAGTAGGAATGAATCAGGGGTTAGCACTAGAGATTATGCTCTCGGGTGAGAGCGTGCTATTGACCGGTCCAGCAGGGGCGGGGAAGACGTACGTGCTCAACCAATTTATCAAATTAGCCAAGGCGGAGGGGCGTCACGTCTCGGTGACCGCAACAACTGGCCTAGCGGCAACGCACCTCGGGGGCACCACTATCCACAGTTGGGCGGGCATAGGCGTGCAAGACTTTGTGCCGCAGGGATTTGCCGATCACATGTCGAAAGCGCGGCGAGAGATAATCGAGAAGACCGACGTATTGATTATTGATGAGATCAGCATGTTGCACGACTATCGCCTTGATATGGTGGATGAAGTCTGCCGTTTGGTGCGCAAAACCGATGAGCCATTCGGCGGTATCCAGTTGATCATGAGTGGTGATTTCTTCCAATTGCCACCCATTAACCGCGGCGAGGCTCGCGCAGGTGGTTTTGTCGTCAATTCGCAGGTATGGCAAGAGCTTGATCCAGTCATCTGCTATCTACAAGAACAGCATCGCCAAGACGACGAAACACTGCTCGACATCCTGAATGCGTTGCGGGCGGGGGACGTACGTCGTCATCATGCCGAAACCTTGCTTGCTCGCACGGAAGTATTCCCGGATGACCTTGAGCAATTAACCGAGCTTCACACCGTTAATATAGACGTCGACACGTTGAACGAGGCCAAACTTCGCCAGTTAGAGGGCGATGAGATTCGCTACGAACAGACGACCACGGGTGGTGATATGTACATCCAGTCACTGCAGCGTTCGGTGCTGGCGCCCCCTGCTTTAAAGCTCAAAAAAGGTGCGCTGGTGATGGCGGTGAAGAATAGCCTTGAGCGAAAGTACGTGAATGGGAGTCAAGGAGTTGTCGTCGACTTTGAGCCGCATACGGAGTATCCGATTGTTGCCTTTAAGAACGGCAAAGAGGTGACCATGGTTCCAGATACGTGGGAGCTACGCGATGGAGATAAAAAGCGCGCCAGTATTACTCAGATTCCACTCCGGCTAGCATGGGCGATAACCGTTCACAAATCACAGGGTATGACGCTGGACGCTGCTCGCATAGACCTTCGTAAGGCGTTTGTCGAGGGGATGGGGTACGTCGCACTCAGCCGCGTAAAGAATCTAGATAATTTGTACCTTGCCGGTATTAATCAGATGGCATTAAGGGTGAGTGATGATGCGCAGGGCATCGACGCATTGCTGCGTGCAAAAGCTGCCGCTGACGCGAAGCGCTTGGCGCATTTAGCGGCTAACGCAGAAAAACGAAAAACTACACCACCGCCGAAGAAAGCGTCGGGCTGGGCCCAGAAGATTGAAAAGATGCGAGAAACGCACCCCAATGCATACAAGCCGTGGGAAGCGGCACACGATGCACTGCTAAAACAAGAGTTTCAAAACGGTCGCTCGCTCGAAGAACTGAGTGGGATTTTAGGCCGCCATGAAGGCTCAATCAAGATACGCCTGCAGAAACACTTCGGTGAGGACGTAGTACAATAAAGAGATGACGAAGCAACCTTCTTTTCCGAAACGCTTTCTATGGGGTGCCGCAACCGCTGCTCATCAAGTCGAGGGTAAAACCCATAACCAGTGGAGCATCTGGGAGCTTGAGAACGCGAAAGTGCGGGCCGCTCGCGCCGAATACCATTACCAAGATTTCTCTAGTTGGGACCGCGTGAAACAAGAGGCAAAGCAGCCGAATAACTACGTCTCTGGTAAGCTGGCGAATCACTATGACCGCTACAAGGAGGACTTCGATTTTCTTGAAAAGATGCACATGAACGCCTTTCGGTTCAGCATCGAATGGTCGCGCATTCAGCCAACCGAAGGTGCGTGGAACGCCGAAGCGATTGCTCACTACAAGGACTACATTGCTGAGTTAAAGAGGCGCGGTATCGAACCAATTATGACGCTGTGTCATTTCACGTTGCCGGTCTGGTTCGCCGACAAGGGTGGCTTTGAGCGTCGATCGAATATTAAGTATTTTGTGCAATTCGCCGAGAGGGCTGTGGCCGAGCTGGGTAAGGGCGTCAAGTACATCGTGACAATCAATGAGCCAGAGGTATACAGCTTTGAAAGTTACCTGATGCAAGAATGGCCGCCNGCCGAGCGAANTTGGTGGAAGGCCTGGCGNACCATACGNAACCAGNTGAGNGCNCATAAACGGACGTATCGCGTGCTGAAACAGGCGAANAGTCGCCTNAAGATTGGTATAGCGAAGAATTCNGTTTATTTTTNTCCGGGCGATACCGCCTGGTTGAGCCGCGTCAGTGCGTCATTTATGCAGTGGCTACAAGATGATTATCATTTGGCGAGTATTAAGCGACAGTCTGACTTTTTGGGACTTAATTACTACATGTCGCAGCGGGTCTTTGGCTATCGCATCCACAACCCCGAGAATGCTGCCTATAGCGATCTTGATTGGATGATAAGCCCCGAGGATATCGAATACGTCTTGCAGCGCTGGCACCAAAAATATCAGAAGCCGATTTTGATCACCGAGAACGGCGTGGCGGATGACCGAGACGAGCTGCGACAGGAGTGGATTAAGGCGACTATTGTGGCAATTCAGCGCGCCATGGGCGACGGTGTCGACGTAATCGGCTATCTTCACTGGAGCCTAATGGATAACTTTGAATGGGCTTTTGGTAAGTGGCCGCGTTTTGGACTAGTAGCTGTTGACTATAAGACGGGCGAGCGAACCTTGCGACCGAGTGCCGCCTGGTTTGGACGAGTCATCAAGAAGCTCCGAGGTGCCTGATGAAAGACCCCTTTGATAAAGCAGAGATAAAGATCGCCGTTATCGGGGGCGGAACGGGCAGCTTTACGATGCTCAGCGGATTGCGAAATCAGACCTCTCAGCTGGCGGCTATCGTCAGCATGGCCGACGATGGTGGCAGCACTGGTGTATTGCGTGACGAGTTGGGGACATTGCCACCCGGCGATGTCCGACAGTGCCTGGTCGCCCTGAGCGAATCACCGAAGGTACGAGACCTCTTTAACTATCGATTCGACGAGGGAACGCTACGCGGTCATTCATTCGGCAATATTTTGCTGACGGCACTAGAGAAGGTGACCGGAGACTTTTCCGAGGCGGTAGAAACGGCATCGGAAATCTTACGAGTACGCGGGACGGTCATCCCAGCAACACTTGATAATGTCAGGCTGCAGATGGCTTGGGAGGACACGAGCGTGGTTCTACGCGGCGAGCGGGTGATCGACGCCGAATACTTTCAACACGACCCACGCCGAGCTCGACTGAGCCTTACGCCTGCCGCCGCTGTTAACCCAGCAGCCATTGCCGCTATCGAACAAGCCGACGTGGTGGTCATTGCGCCAGGCGATCTATATACCTCGCTCGGGCCACTTCTGGTGATTGATGGCGTCGGCGAGGCGCTGCGCCGCACGAACGCCACCGTTATGTACGTTGCTAATCTGGTGACAAAACATGGCCAAACTGACGGCTTTACGGTCAGCGACCATGCGAGCGAAATTGAGCGCTTTGCCGGTGGAGAAGTGCTCGACTACGTACTCTACAACGATGAAGTGCCACCAGTAGAGATGCTTCGCCGCTACGAGGAAGAAAATGCCTATATGACGCAGATTGATGAGGCGGTCCTTGCGAGCCGTCACTATACAGCCATCGGGGCGTCTTTGTTGGGTGACATAGCGCGATCACACACCAGCGAGACATTCCCTGCCGTTCGGTCGTTGATTCGACATGATGCCGATAGAGCGGCTCGATTGGTAGTGGAGGTGTATGGAGAGTCCGAGCAGTAGTGTGTCGCGGCCAATTGACAAATCACAAGCTTTATGCTAATGTGAACTTATGAAAAACAATCCAAAACAAAAAGCAGTTAAGCGAACGACAAAAAAGGCCACGAAGGGTCGAGCGTCGTTTCTGGCGATCGACAATACGACACTCGTTCTGTCACGCGATGTGACGCTGGCGATTCTGATTGTTTCGCTGCTCATCAACCTGACGGTCTTCATCACTTGGTTGGTGCTGCAGGTGACGAGTCGATACGATAGCCAAGTTGCGCAACTTCTGTTCAACTAGTCTGGCTAAGTTGTCATGAAAAATACCACGCTTTTTACCGGCGTGGTATTTTTGTGTGACCTCTAGGAGGGCGGGGGAGTTATTCACAGTTCTGTGGATAAATGAACAGGTATACAGAAAATGTCAAAATTGGGGGTTGTAGTGGGTAATTGTGGGTAGTATAGTGAAGCCAGTGGAACGGACAAAACAGTCCACTAAGACAAACATCATACATTAAAAAATAACCAACTAACCCAGGGACGATCACCCGAGGAACAGTGTGGCACAAGTAGACTATTTTGAACGGAGACTGGATGACAAGCGTCGATTGACGATTCCAGTTGAGGTCCGTGCGGAATTTGTCTCAGGGGTTGTGCTGACACGAGGCTTTGGGCAATACCTTCACCTATACCCAAAATCGGTATGGGAAGGGGACGTCGAGGCGGCGCTGAGTAGCGGGGATAACATCCTCGATGAAAAGACTGCTGACCTGAACGTACAGTTTCGTCGCGGCAAGACCGAGGCTGAACTGGACGAAAAGCAAGGAAGGGTGACCATCGAACAGCATTTACTAGACTTTGCTGGCATTGAGCGAGATATCGTTGCAGTGCGCGCAGGAAAGTATTGGCGGTTGATGATTCCAGAATAGTAGGTTATTACGTCAGCCCTTTAACAAATAGACATCGTAAAGAGAATTACTCTCGAGATCAACTATCTGGTAGTGAGGCGTGGATTCCGATGACACTTTAAACAAGTCGGCGTACCTTCCTCAAAAACACACCTCCCAAAACTCCACCTCACATAAGTCTCTCAACAGGGTAGGCGAGCTGGGTATGAGTTGTTTCCTAACAACCCCCGTTTGCTTGCTTACTCGACTTTTACAAAAACAAACACATCTGCGAAAAACAAACAGCCTCACTATCAGTTAGGTGATCTCGAGAAGTTTCGAATAAAGAAACGAAAACATCTTCATATGTTTTCCGATTATTTTGAGAAACTGAATCGGGATATGCTTGCATATCTCGAGTCCTGTCGATATACCAATACGGTATAATAGACGGGATGAGTAACGAACATCCACCACATCATGTTCCTGTCTTGCTCGATGCAACGCTCCGCACACTGGCGCCNCAGAANGGCGAGAATTATCTCGACNTGACTGCTGGTTACGGTGGGCATGCGTCAGCATTTTTGCAAGCAACGGGAAATTACGAGGNGAGCACACTGGTCGACCGAGATGATTATGCAATTTCGCATTTGTCACACTTGGCAGAGCAGGGCGCTCGGCTTTTGCATACCGACTTCTTGAGTGCCGCCCGGCAGCTGGTAGAAGAAGGCGCGCAGTTTAGCTTGATCCTGATTGATTTGGGGGTGTCATCACCACAGCTCGATCAGGGCGAAAGAGGGTTTTCCTTTACAGAGAATGGTCCACTAGATATGAGAATGGATCGACGTCAGACTGTTTCAGCGGCTGACATCGTGAACAAATCATCGGCAGTGGAGCTGACCAAGATCATCTATGAATACGGCGAAGAGCCTTATTCAAGAGCCAAAGCAATTGCCGAAGCGATCGTGGCAGCGCGACCATTCCATGAAACAGGGGAACTTGCCGAACTGATTGCGCAGACCCTCCGCGGCCGAAAAGGAAGAATTCATCCGGCCACGCGTACCTTTCAAGCACTCCGTATTGCCGTCAACGACGAGCTAGGGCAAGTTGAAAAACTGCTCCCACTCCTGCCGAGACTATTGAAGTCTGGGGGGAGAGTAGGGGTCATCAGCTTCCATAGCCTAGAGGATCGACTCGTGAAGCGATTCTTCAAAGAACAAGTCGCTGCAGGCTATGAGGCCGAACTACAGCCATTGACCAAAAAGCCTCTGGACGGAGCCACCGAAGATGTTCACAATCCGCGTTCACGTAGTGCAAAGCTACGAGTCGCTGTGAAAAAATAAAACAAAAAATGGAAGGGGCAAAAAATGCCAATCCACATCAACGTACAATACGCAGACCAACCACAAATCGTGGCCGTACGCGTTAAGTAATCCACATACAAACGTCTCTCTCCTCGACGGGGTGCGCCTGAGGGGAGAGAGGCACCAAAAAACAACACAAACACCACCACAAAAATGTCATATCAACAAAACACCTACTACTCGAGGCGTCAGCAAAACTGGTCTCGTAACCAGAACACGACGCGTTTCGTATCGGCTATCAAGCTCGGACCGGTTGCACATACTATTTTGATTGCACTTATGATTACCGTTCTTGGCCTGATATACTTAACACAGGCGACACGCACCTCTGGCTATGGCTATGAGGCGCAGCAAATCGACGAGCAGATCTCTCAATTAAACGAAGAGAAGGCCGATCTAGAGATTGAGAAGGCACGACTGACGGCACTAGACACGCTGAAGAACAGCAACGTTGCGCGCGAAATGACCACTCCGGTCAGCACCGAGTACGTCGAATAATCACCTATACATTATGAAACTGGAATTGCAAAAGGGAAGTCGGACACGAATCCTCGCAGCTGCGGTATTGCTTATCGCGGCTATTTTCATTGGCCGGCTTTTTTACTTGCAAATAATCCAGCATAACCACTACGTCGAGGCGGCTCGCGCCGAACAGGAGAAGCGTTTCATCATCCCAGCGAGTCGCGGTGAGATCTATGCGATGAACGGTGAAGACCCTATTCGGTTGGTGATGAACCAGACGGTCTATACTGTTTTCGCCGATCCAGCAACTATCTCTGAGAAAGACGAGATTGTAAAAACACTTCGTGAGGTGGCTGGCGGAAACGTTCGAACTGGTTTTGAGGACTTACTTGATAAAGACACGCGCTATGAAGTACTGGCGACGAAGTTAACCACTGTTCAGCGCGATAAGATTAAAGAAAAAAACTTTTACGGTATTGGTTTCCAGGCCGTGTCGCAGCGGGTATATCCCGAGGGTCAGCTGGCTGGGCAGGTTCTGGGGTTTGTGAATGCTGAGGGCCAAGGAGTCTACGGCCTTGAGGGGTATATGAATGACGAACTGAGCGGGACTGATGGCCTGCTTCAAGCGGTGACCGATGTACGTGATGTTCCTCTGACGATTGGAAAGGACAACATACGAGTCGAGCCGCAAGATGGTAAAAGCCCCGTCCTATCGATCGATCGTAACGTTCAAGCAAAGGTCGAGCAAGCCCTTGCCGAGGGTGCCGAGAAGACCGGTGCAACCGATGTCAGCGCTGTGGTGATGGACCCGAATACAGGCAGGGTCATGGCGATGGCCAACTACCCGACCTATAACCCGGCAGAATTTAATAAGGTATCGGACGTTGCTTTGTTTAATAACAACACGATCTCAAAGCCCTACGAAGCGGGATCGGTCATCAAGTCCTTTATGATGGCGACGGCGGCCGACAAGAACGTTGCGCACGCTAATGACACGTTTAATAACACAGACTATATCCAGGTTGCCGACCGGACCATTTCCAATGCCTATAAGGGGGTTACTGGCACGATTACGTTCCAGACTGCCATGCAGTGGTCGCTGAATACTGGATTCGTCACGCTCGCTCAGCGGCTTGGTGATGGGCAGAATATCACGCAGGGTGCTCGTCAGACGATGTATGAATACTACCATGATCGGTTCCGCTTGGGTCAAGCAACGGGCATTCAGCTGGCGAATGAAGCCAGTGGCCGTATCATTTCACCGGATGAAGAGGGTGGAAATGCGGTGCGATACTCGAACATGTCATTCGGCCAAGGTATGGACGTGACGATGGTACAGATGGCGAGCGGATTTAGTGCATTGGTCAATGGCGGCACGTATTACCAACCGACAGTCATTAACGGCTACATGACAGATGACGGTATGAAAGCCGAAGCGGCAAAAGTACTGCAAGATGACGTGATTTCTGATTCGACATCTGCCGAAGTGGTTGAGATGCTGCGGACGGCTCGACAAACTGGTTTTCCTGGGATCGACAAGGCCGGCTATCTGACGGGAGGAAAGACAGGAACCTCGCAGGTGCCGACATCGACCGGCTACAGCGAGACGGATACGATCGGAAGCTACCTTGGATTTGGCGGTTCCGATCGACCAGAGTATGTCATAATAGTGCAAGTATCGGCAGAGGGGAAGGCCTATGGTGGCTCGACCGATGCAATGCCGATCTTTACCGACATTTCCAACTGGATGATTGATTATTTAAAGCTTCGGCCGAAGAGTTAGGATAGAAGACATGACGCTAGACATTTTAAGTAATGAGTTGACTCGAGTCTTCTTGTTGAGCGTAGGGGCTTTCTTGCTCGCTATGTTTATGACGCCTATTTATACCTTTTTGGCGTACCGCTTTAAGTTTTGGAAGCGACAGCGCACCGAGAGCACGACGGGCGAACTGTTAAAAGTCTTCACGAAGTTGCATGCAAACAAGTTCAAGCGAAACATTCCGACCATGGCCGGTACAGTTTTTGTCTTGGCGATTGTGATTATTACCCTGTTCTTCAATCTTGATCGTCGCGAGACATGGCTGCCGCTGGCTGCCTTGGCGGGGGGTGCAATTGTTGGTTTGCTTGACGACATCATTAATATTCGCGGAGCAGGCAAGGGAGTTGCCGGGCTACGCTCGAGCTTGAAGTTCTTGATGATCGCCGGTCTTGGTCTTGGTCTTGGCTGGTGGTTCCATGTTCTTCTGGGCGTAGACTCACTGCGCGTTCCATTCGTGGGCGATATCGCACTGGGCTGGTTGATCATTCCACTGTTTGCGTTTGCCGTGGTCGCGACGGGTAATGCGGTGAATATTAGCGACGGCCTTGATGGCTTGGCTGGTGGTTTAGCGGCAATCGCTTTTGGTGGCTTTGGTATCATTGCACTGCTGCAAGGCAACCCAATGATTGCAGGCTTTTGTTTCACGGTAGTCGGCGCATTGCTGAGTTACTTATGGTTTAATATTTATCCCGCCCGTTTCTTTATGGGGGATGTTGGATCGTTTGCACTTGGCGCATCGCTTGGTGTAGTGGCGATGCTGACCAATACATTCTTGCTGCTTCCAGTAATCGGTGTTCTGTTTGTCATCGAGGCAGGGTCAAGCTTGATTCAGATCACCAGCAAAAAGTTCTTTAAAAAGAAAGTCTTTATTTCTGCTCCGATTCACCACCACCTAGAGGCCATCGGCTGGCCCGAGACCAAGGTGACAATGCGTTTCTGGGTCATTGCGGCCGTTGCTTCGTTTGTTGGAGTTATGTTGGCGCTTGCTGGGGGCAACGTCTAGCATGCGCGAACGAGGGTGGCCAAAAGAGCGATCGGGTGGGGAAGTGGTGCGTCAGCATCGCCCTGATTATCAAATCGCTCTATACACGGCTATCCTGATGCTGCTTGGCTTGGTGATCATGTACGCCATTGGGCCACAACGCGCCAACGTCTTGAACATGGCCGTGGGGGGCAACTACTCCGAGAGCTACTTCTTTATCAAGCAGGTCGTCAGCATTATTTTGTCTGGTGTCGCCTTTGCGGCCCTGGCGCTGATTCCGTATACGATTATGGTCAAGCGTTCTTCATGGCTATTAATTGCTGGGTTGGTGTTATGTGCGATCCTGGCGATTTCAGGTTGGGCGAACCTACCTTTTGCCAACGAAGTGAACGGTGCAACGAGCTGGTTCCAGTTGGGAATTCTGGGTAGTTTTCAGCCGGCCGAGGTGCTGAAGTTCGGGTTGCTGGTGTACCTCGCTGTCTTTCTTGGTGCTCGGGCAAAAGAAGGGGTGGTCAACGATTGGCACAAAACTATCCTGCCGACACTCATTATCAGCGGGGTGTCGCTTTTCATTATCGTGATCATTCAACGGGACCTGGGAACAGGAACGGCGCTCCTTGCGATCATTGCGACGATGTTGTTTGTCGCTGGTGTCAATCGTCGTTGGCTGGCCATTATGGCGGCTGGCGTGCTAACGCTCGGTCTCTTGTCAATTGTGACGATGCCGCACCGTATGGATCGCATCATGACCTTTCTGCAAGGAGATAACACTTCGATAGATGATGCGGGAGCATACCATATTGAGCACGCAAAAATCGCAATAGGTACCGGTGGGCTATTTGGAGTGGGCATCGGAAACAGCGTTCAGGCGACGGGTTACCTGCCTGAGGTCATTAACGACTCTATCTTTGCGGTAATCGGCGAGATCTTTGGCTTTGTCGGTCTTATTTCACTCGTAGCGCTATTCGTTGCGCTGCTGATGCGACTGCTGAGGGTCGTCGATCGTTTGGTCGATGTGCGGCTGAAGCTACTCGCTGCTGGTGTGTTCGGCTGGTTTGGCGCCCATGTTATTCTGAATATAGCCGCGATTATTGGTATTTTTCCGCTGACGGGCATCACACTACCTCTCGTCAGCTTCGGTGGAACCAGCATGATCTTTATTGCGGCGGCGCTAGGGCTGGTGTTCCAGCTATCGCGTTACACGATTCATCCATCAAGAATAAGAGAGGAGACACAGCATGAGAATACTCGCAGTCGGCGGGGGGTCGGGCGGACACGTTACGCCAGTCGTCGCAGTGCTTAAAGAGCTGCGAGTCGAAAAGCCGCGAGCCGAACTCCGTTTCTGGTGTGACCGAAAGTTCGCTCCTCAGGCGCGATCAATCGTCTCGAGCTTCGACGAGAGGCTCAGGCTTGATACGATCGTTGCTGGTAAGCTACGGCGCTACCATCATCTTACGGTATGGCAACAGTTGACTTGGCCATCGCTCGTCTTCAGTAACCTCAGGGATGGTTTCCTGGTTGGTGTCGGGGTTATACAGAGCATTGCAAAGCTGGTTGCGTGGCGTCCTGATGTGATTTTTACAAAAGGTGGGTACGTCTGTTTGCCGGTCGGTGTGGCCGCTCGATTACTCCGCATACCTTTGGTGATTCATGATTCGGACGCTCATCCTGGGCTGACAAATAGAATTCTTTCCCGCTGGGCGCAGACGATTGCGACTGGTGCACCGCTCGAGCATTACCCATACGATATTCAGCGATCTCACTACGTCGGCATTCCGATCGATCAGCGTTTCCAGCCTGTATCTGCCGCAGAGCAACGCGAGGCGAAGCGTGCGTACGGTGTTGCGCAGGACAAGCCACTCGTCGCGGTCACCGGTGGAGGCCTTGGCGCAACTAGGATTAATGATGCCATTGTGGAGTTACTCCCGAAGCTACTGGACGATACATCAGTTGTTCTGGTGTCAGGGGCGGGGCAATTTGAAGAACTGCGGGATCACGTGCCGGCGAATAGCGAGTCATTTCAGCTGCACTCTTTTGTGAATGATATGCCCGTTCTGTTAGCTGCGGCCGATGTGGTGATCGCCAGGGCTGGTGCAACGACAATTCTTGAGCTGGCGGCATTAAGGAAGCCGACTATCCTGATTCCGAATGCGAAGTTGACCGGCGGTCACCAGCTGAAGAATGCTGCCGTTTACGAGGCCGCTGATGCAGTGAAGATTGTGAACGAAGATGAGATGGAACGGTCTACTGATGTGCTCCTCGAGGCCATTCGCGACGTCCTTGCTCACCCAGACAAGAGTCTGGCGATGGCGCGGCGTTTCCACGCTTTTAGCAAGCCTGACGCGGCGAAGGATATGGCGCAGCTTATCCTGAAGACTGCTCGACGTAAGGTATAATAAGCGTAACCATGACGCCATTGCGAAAGAAACAGCAACCTGACGTGCCTCGTCAACGCCTTGATCGGGTGCAGAATAGCCAGCAGCCGATGAGCGAGTCGGCTCAGTTTCGTCGCAATCAGACGCTGAGTAGTTTTCGCCGTTCTGCAACCGATGAGGCCTCGCACCGTCAAGCACTCCATGTGCTGGCTGACAAGCGCCGTAAAGTCGGTGGTCTCTTTCTGACTATTGCGGCAAGTGCTATCGTCCTTGCGCTTCTTTTGACGCAGCTCGTGGCTCAAGTCAGTGTGATGAGCGGATCGACGGGAATCTCTCGTTCGATTGACGATGCCGCCTATGTGGGTGTGATCAATGAATATTATGCTCAGCATCCGGTGGAGCGGCTCCGCTTTGCGCTGAATGAGCCTGGTTTGCTCGCGGCGATGACTCGTCAGGCACCTGAGATTAAAGCAGTTGAAATTGCCGAGGTGACCGACTTTGTTCATGCGCACTTTAGTCTGACTTTTCGTGAGCCTATCGCTGGCTGGCAGATTAACAATCGCCAGTACTATGTTGATAGCCAGGGCGTTGTTTTCGAAAAAAACTACTTTGATACACCAGGCGTTCAGATTGTTGACGATAGCGGCGTGTCGCCAGAGCAGGGAAGTGCGGTCGCCTCAGCAAAGCTGCTGAGCTTTGTTGGCCGGGCCGTTCACGAGGCAGGGGAGAGGGGATACACCATCGAGTCGGTTACGTTACCAGCTGGCACAACGCGTCAGCTTGAGCTTCGCTTCGAAGGAGTGACGCCGCTGGTGCGGATGACCGTCGATAGAGTAGTGGAGGAGCAGGTAGAGGATGCCGATCGAGCCTGGCGGTACCTGAGAGATAACTCGATTGCCGCGGAATACGTTGATGTTCGCGTCGAAGGAAAGGCGGTGTATAGGTAGCCCACTCTCCTCTTGCCCCCTGCTCAATGTTCTATATTTGTTCTACATACGTATAATTGTAAAAAAACTATATTAACATACATAAATATAAAAATGTCAAAAAGCAAATAGTGGGAGAGGAGAGGGGTGCTGACGACTGACGATGCGGCCGACGCATGCGCTGTGATGTGGATAACTAGCAAGCGTTGTTATAAACGTCTACGTACCGAAGTGTGGCTATGATGCTACCTTGGAGCCGTAGAAGACCATATTGAGTAAGTGTGGATCTCTAGCAAGGTGACGTGAAGTACGGCTAAGTACACGAACTGTCGTATTAGCACTGTACTACCCCTCATTGCCATGTATATGTAATCATCTTATGTATAATAGTTATATGTCGTAAAAGATATATTGTGCGACGTTAAGTCACTCTGTCGACATTGAGCTGTAATCTCTCCTATTGTTTGTCTGCTCACTCTTTTTACGCACCGAACCTTTCATTATATGCGTCGTGCTTCCCTTTTTTACTATCATCATTCTTTTTGAAGTTTTGTTGTCGGCCATTATGCATTAATCTTTAGGATTCATCGGCATATTGCAGATGTTCCATATTTGTTCTATTTAATTTTGCACATAGTGAAAGTGGCCGAGAGAGCGCAAGGAACATAACTCCCCCGCTCGTCCAATGTATACCTACAGTGCGCCTGCTTTGTAGAGCTCTGCTACTTCATTGCTCGTAATCGCTCTCGAGAAGACGCGAACATCGTCAACGGTCGTACCTCCGGCCGTAAAAGCCCCGGTTGAATCGGCATAGTTTGCTCCGATCGTTAGAAAGTCGGCATACGGCTCTGGTGAGAGGACGTCATTTTACCCAGTACCATATCCTTCCTGGGCTTGATTGCTGACTGCTCATCCATGGGGCTGGCGTCCAGCTTCCGCTTCCAGCGACAACTGTTCCCCACCAGTCGCCGGTGTTGCCTGTCCAGGTAGAGAGTAGCTGTGGCGATGAGCTAAGCCATGGCATCGTATCTTTAATCGCTCCTCCCCCGATGTTCCAGCTGTCATACTTTTCGATATTGCTGACGTTGGCAACGATGGAGGTGCCGGTAAACGTGTTGCTAAAGGGCGCAGTCCAGACTCCTCCCCATCGGCCAAGTGAAACGGCATCAAGGCGGTACTGTAGCTGGCCGCCAAGATTAGTTTTTATTTCGTCGGCTCGATTGAGGATGGAGTATTGATTAGTCGTAGAGGGGTTGCTTTCGTTGATAGACAGGACATTCGTTGCATTCCAAGAAGTGGGGCTGACGGGGTTTGCTATCACCAGTGTCCATCCCCCGCCCGAGGTCGTCATGTCGCAGTAAACGGGAATTGTTGTTCCTGACTGTCGTAAGGTGATAGTGTGAACGCCACTGGCGGTTGAGCGGCCACTGCTATAGAGGGCCCAGCAAGAAGGGAAACGGTTAGTGCAGTCCCCTTCTTTCGGCGAGCCGCCGTTTGTGATGCTGTAGGCGGTGCCATCGGTTCGTCTTGACTCGATGCAGCTAAAAGGAGCCGATGTTGCTTGTTCGGCGTAATAGGTAAGCGTGTTGCCATTACTCGACTTGGCACAGATGTTCTGGGCTGACGGAGACGGACAGTCGGTGATACTGGTCGGGTAGCTCGATTTTTGTGCCTTGAATAGCTCGATCTGTTTGAGCGCACCGTTGAGGTCGGAGGTCTGCGAGGCGACTCGTGCTTGATTCTGGATACCGTTATAGGCAACGATCGTGATAGCGGCTAAGATAGCGATCACGACGATGACGATTAGCAGCTCAACTATCGTAAAGCCGTGAGTGCGCCTGACAGTAGTTTTGTCTGTTAGATACATGGTGGTTGCGAGAGAGGAATTGATACCGTTAAGTTGGTACGGTTGAGCACTTGGATGCTGTCTGCGCGACAATCAGATGCGGATAGTTCTTTTTCATTTGGATCAATGCGGTAGTAGTTTCCCCACGGATCTCCATTTTTGATTCCGGCAAGATTCATGCCACTTGCTGCTGAGATGCTGTCAATCGCGGCGTCAGCATTGGATTTCGAGCTTCGCGCATCGGTTTGGCCGGTAATTTGAACGAGTGTGCGGTTCGTGTTGATGCGAGCTGCTTGAATGGCTTGTGTTAAGTTGCGCAAGTCTGATTGCGCTCTTGCAGTACGGCTCTGCTCTTGAATGCCGTTGTATGCTACGATCGTGATGGCTGCGAGTATCGCAATCACGACAATCACGATGAGCAGCTCAACTATTGTAAAACCAGACCTTGTAGCTTGAAGTGTGTTCGACTGATGCCCTGAATCGATCATTGGCTTTATTTTACTGCAGTCTGTGACAGGAATAAAGAGCTCGCTGATCATTTTCATTGTGCCCCCACTTTGTAAAGGGCTTGGATCTCTGCTGCAGGAAGGGCACGATCGAAAATACGTACGTCATCAATAGACCCCCTGAAGTAACGATCGCTGACGTCCTTGACGCTTCCTATCTGACAGGTTAAGCCCGCATAATTACTAATTGGGCCTGTTTTTGCGTTACTGACGAGCACTTCTCCGTTGCGGTAAATAGTTCTAGTTGAACCGTCATACACGCCAACAAGATGGGTCCACTGATTCAGTGGTATGATCTCGGATGTCGTAACATTCGAGTCGGTAATATAAAAACTTGGAGAGCCATCAGTGTTGAGGTTGAGCCAGTACCCTCCCCCACCGTAGTTGACGATACCATGGATACTGCTTGAGTAAGCAGTCGGGTAAATCCACGTGCTGATGGTGATTTGCGATGATGGTCGGAGCGACGCTTCATTGCCGCACTGGATCTGTTGACTGCTGCCGTTTGCAAAGGAGTAGGCGCTCTCGCTTTTGCCGTTTTGTCCTGTCGTCAGGGTCGCGCCGTTGACGACGCCATTGTGGCCGTAGCCGCTATTGTCTAAGGCGTTGCCGTTCATTGGCCACCATGCCAATAGTCCCTCGCAGGATCCAGCGCCGGTTATTTGACCCGCAGAGGTCGTGAACGTGCTGACGCCATTTTTTGTCGCTGTTAGGCAGTAGCCCCGTCCTGCGCCGGCACTCGTGTCATATCGCTGGTAGCTGTAGGTATAATCACTAGGCAAGGCCAAGCCGGTGAGGCTGCTCGGATAGGTATCTGCGCCGCTTTTTACCTTCTCGGCCTCGAGGCTCTTACCGGCCTGGCTGAGAGCCGCAGCGGCTGCGGCATCCCGCGCCTGATTTTGAATACCATTGAATGCCACAATCGTGATGGCGGCAAGGATGGCGATGACAACAATAACGATCAAGAGTTCCACGATGGTGAAACCTCGTCGTCGAGGAGAGTGGTTCGGTTGATGCCCTAGACCGATCATTAGCTCTATTGTACCCTACTGACCACCCTCGGCAAAGGGCGGCTACGAGCGATGTGGCTTGAGGATGCGACGCACGAATGCTTTGCCTTCGCGAAAAGCAAGATGGCTCAAGGTGGCGACAATGAGTCGATAGAACCGACCAGCGGCAAGGAGTTCGATACATCGCCTACTCCAGCGATTTAATCCGGTAGTGTCGAGCGATTGGGCGACNCGNCGNACCTCTGNATCNTTGGCGACNGACTTCAAATACGTGAGCCGCTGACCAAGGCTGCGCTTGGTAATGTATAAAAATTCCTCTTCAAAAATTGAGCGAACGTTGTACATCAGATAGTAGTCTATCTGAGTTGTCAGGTCGTAGACGCCCTTTTTCTTGCTGAGTTCCCGGAGCGATGCGATGAGAAGCTGGGCGCTCTTGAACTGCTCGCTGACGTAGCTGCGAGTGATCGAATCATTGTAATTACGGTAATGATAGAGTCGGTCGTGAATGATGCTGACTCGTTCGGCGTCTAAGAAGGCACCATATGAGGTCAATCCGTCCTCCCCTACTTTGACTTTATTATCAACTGCGGCAAGGTTTGGCTTCAGGATGTCGGCACGAAATAATTTATTCCACATTGCCGCGTAAATACCGAAATAGAAGAATCGGCCAGAATAGAGCATTCTTGGATACACCGTTTTCATCAATCCTTGCTTGTCAAAGCTGCCGGCTGGAAGCGGCTGTGCTGCAACAATCTTGTAGTTTTTGAAGTGGAAGTATGAATCGCAGGTGACGATTTCGGCTTTTTCTTTGATGGCGGTTGCGTGCAGTACCTCAAGGGCGTTTTTTGCCAACCAGTCATCTGCATCGATCAGCATAATGTAATCAGCGCGAGCCTTAGCGACGCCAGCTTTGCGTGCGCTGGTCTGTCCGCCGTTCTGTTGGTGGATGACGGTAATACGAGCATCATTTTCTGCAAAGTCGTCACAGATTGCCCCACTTTTATCGGTCGATCCATCGTCAACCAGAATCAATTCGAACTCTTTGAGCGTTTGGTCGATAACACTTTGGACACACTCGGCGATAAAACGAGAGGCATTATAGACGGGGACGACAACAGAAACGAGGGGTTTACGCGCCGTCATCTTTTAGCTTTCGGCGCTTTCCGTTGTCTTCTTCTTGCGGGATCGGCTGCGTTTGCGTTTTTTCTTGACGGGTGCGTCTGGGTCGGCCGGAGTTTCGAAGATTGGCTGCTCTAAAGCGACTGCATGCTCGACTGCTTTAGCGCCGGCATCGACTGGCCATTGCTTTGCTTGCGCTTGCGACTGCGGTGCTGGCGCTGGCTTTGGCTGAAGGTTCGCTGGCGGTCGAATGGCGGCGTCGATCTCTTGCTCGACATCAGAGCGGCTACGACTGTAGTGACGTCGAGTGTTTTCAATGATGCGGCCAGTGTTATCGATTTGCTCCGAGGGAAGCGTCAGGGTGGTGGCGCTGAAGGCTGGAGCCTTTTCGCCGTTGATGACCATATTAATGATGAAGTGCCGGTTGTGCATCTGCAGGAGGTCTTGGGACTCGAATTGCGGTTCAAATTGCTTGGCGAGCATTGGCGCGTCGTCGGCAGATACACGGAATGAAATCATCGTTCCGACGTTTCCAAAGACGGCATCGCGGACGGTATCTGTCATCTGCGAGATATATTGGTTCGCAACGGTGAGATTAAGGCCGTACTTTCGAGCCTCGGATAGGATGGTGGCAAATGAATCGGTCGCAAAGTTTTGGAACTCGTCGACGTAAAGATAGAATGGCCGCCGGTCGGCAATATTCGGAATGTCGGAGCGGCTCATGGCGGCAAGCTGAATCTTTGTCACTAAGAATGATCCAAGAATGGCGGCGTTGTCTTCGCCGATAAGTCCCTTAGAAAGGTTGACGATCAATATTTTTCCTTCGTCCATAATCTTTCGAATGTTGAAGGTAGACTTTGGCTGACCGATGATATTACGGATGACAGGGTTCGCAGTAAAGGCTCCGACCTTGTTGAGCACGGGAGCGATCGCCTCGGAAACGAACTTGTCGTTCCAGCTTGCAAACTCGACATTCCAGAACTGAAGGACGACAGTGTCAGTACAGTAGCTGAGCGTTTCTTTGCGGAACTTCTTATCGGTCAGCATGCGAGTAATGTCGAGCATCGTTGTCTCTGGACGATCGAGCAGTGCGAGGATGGTATAACGAAGGATATATTCCAATCGCGGCCCCCATGATTCACCAAACATACGCTTCAAGACCCCGATCACTTCGGAGCTAATGTTGTTCTTCTGGTTGGGGTTGGTGACTTCGAGCGGGTTAAACCCTAGCGGATACGCGGTATCGGCCGGATTAAAGTAGACAACGTCTTCGAGACGGCTGCCAGGAATAAAGCGCATGTTATTCACAGCGAAGTCACCGTGCGGGTCAATGATAGCGTAGCCCTGGTTGTGGAAGATGTCACTCAGCGCAAACAGCTCGAGCGTACCGGACTTTCCGGCTCCGGTTTGGCCGATAATGTACACGTGACGTGAGCGGTCCGATCGCAACATGCCGAACTGGTGGTTGATGCCGCGGAAATTGGTCAGTCCAAAGGCGCTGATGTTTTCGTCGATAACTGGATCACCAGTAATAATGGGGAGCTTCGCCGGCGGCTCGGCCGTCTTTGATGAGGCCCAGACGATGTTTGGCGTCTCGACGTTGGTGTGTGGCAAGTGGAAGACACTGGCCAACTCTTCGATATTGAGAATAAAGCCACCGAGTCCAAACTGACGTTGGCGGTATTTGACAAGATCTTCCTTTTTGAAACTGGGCGAGGCTACCTTGAAGCCATTCAGGTTGGTGCTGTTGTATTGCTTGAAGGTTCCGACGATTGCCTGCATGCGTTGACGAGCGCTGGTGGTGTCTTCGCCGAGGTACGCGAGGCGGATCTTGACTTGGTAGCCAAGTTTGGTCGCCTTCTTCTCTGCTTCGGCGATACGCGTTCGGTCGCGGTCGGATAGCTCTTTTGGCGCTGCTGCGCCACCACTTCCCTGCTCTGGCGGTTTCCAGAGAGCGGCAAAAAGTCCGCCGAGCCAGCCCAGGGCGCCTTTGTCGCCGCTAAAGCTAAAAGGAGTGCCGTTACGGACGGATTTGATCCAGCTCTCGGAGCTTTTGTGCCAGTCATCGGCGATCGGCTTGACGAGCATTTGGATCCAGATTTCTTCACCGGTCGACTCTAGTTTTGCCAGTGTACCAGTAATGCCTGCCAATGGGTCAACTTCAAAACTCTGGAAGGTTTTAATCGGCAGAACGTCTTTGTCCGTCACGGTAATTTCAGCAGTATGGATGACGCTGTGTTGGCGTTCATGGGCCACGTAGTCCTCGTCGGCGGGACGAATTTGGACGGTTGGGTACTGTGAATAGATCTGACTTTCAACAAAGCTACGAAGCGTCTTCGGAACCCAGACATAAAAGCGAATTTGACCATTAACTGATGCGATCTCAAAGCTAAGATGCTCTTGAACGCCGTTGTTAGCGCGAAGTTCTGATTTGTCGCGTAGAATACCGTGAAGGCTGGCGAAGAGTTGTTCAGCTGCGAGCTCTTTTTTGTCATTTGTTTTTGGGATCTCGAGTACAAGCAGCTCGCTTTCAACCTCGCTCATTGCTTCAACTTTTTTCCAGTTGCGCCAAGTCAAGAACGCGAGCACTAATACAATGGGTAGCCAGACGTACCATTGCAGTAAGATTCCGATAATATCGCCGAGTATGCTCATATTGTTAATGCTATTCTCTCACCTCTGGAGCGATCTGGCAATGACCTGCATTAAGAAGCAAGATCGAGTGCGTAGGTCGCCTTTGCAACCCGCTTAAACTGCGGTTTGCTCTGGAGGTTGAGGAGGATGGTAGTTTCTTTGACCTGACGGCTCTTTAGGACACGCTTGACGATCTCGTCGCGGTGCAGCGGTTCTTTCGCGTCTCGTAGGACGCTGGCGATGATGTCAGCAACTGTCCCCTTGCTGTAGCCCCAGTTATCAAGTGCATAGATGCCGCGACCAATCAGCACGAAGCGCTTGTCCTTGATCAGTTCGTTGTGGATGGCTTGGGTCGTGACGTCTTTACGCTTGAAGCTACTCGCCTTGATGGCTTTCGCGATGTCTGAAAAATGAAGCGGCTTGCCGTTCTCTGCCAAAATGACGTAGATTTTATCTCGAATATTCTTTGGGTTAACCGTTGGCCATTTTGCCAGTCCCCAGCTATCTTTGAGGTGTGCGAGGTTCTTGCTGATGCTAGCGAGTGCACGGACGTGATCTGGGTGCTCGTAGTTCAGGGCATCGTGTAGCTGGTCGAGCGTCATTGGCTCACCGTGCTCTTTGATGGTCTTTACGATAGTGTCGACATGCTTTTTGATAGCCTTCTCGTCCCCGTAGTCAGCAATGGCCACTGCTTGATAGTAGTGGTCGTTTTCATCAACAACGGTTAAGTTTGGTGCAAGAGTGGCGATAAAGGCAACGTGAGAACGCTCTTGCTGGTCAGTCTTTCGTCCATAGAGAGTATCTGCAAGGTCCTGGATACGAGCGGCTCGGCCCATCTCGCTCAGGGTACGTACAAATGTCTTTTCGAGCTGTGCAACGGTATCAGTCTTGCCTTCTTCGGCAGCGATTTTAAGACGAACGAGAATCGCCTTTTCAAGCTGACGGACACGCTCACGGGTAATGCCAAGCAGCTCACCGATTTGCTCGAGTGTCTCGCGACGATCGTAGAGGCCGAATCGTCGAGTGACGATCTCTCGCTCTCGTTCTTGATCAACAAGTTCCAAAATGGCGGCAACGCCCGCCTTAAGGTCGATCGTTTGCTTCACGTCAGTTTGGTCGCTCATGAATCTCTGTCTTTCTTCCCGCCACACCTCAGGAGTTAGTCTAATGGTATCTTTTAATCAATTATATAAGATTATTTATATAATGTCAAACTTTTATCCTAGTTAATTCATTATACCACGAAATAGACAGGCACTGTAAATAGTGTTCTAGGCATTTAGTTATCCACAAGATATGGTCTGTTATGCCGATTCGCAGCTTCCCTGATAGACCTTTTGGCTGCTGGTGATATACCACCGAAGATCATCGTAGCGGGTATGAACGGCGTCGATGCAGAAATAAGGTCGCTCGATTGCTGTCGGAAGTTCTTCGCGCATAATCCCACCGTTGCCGCTATTGGCCCAGTAATCCCAGAAAGTAATAATCGGAAATTCTCCGCCGCTTGATTCGAAGCGTTCGATGAGCTCGCCGTAGAATGTTGAGACGGTCGCTTCGTGGGCCGCTTTGTTCCATGCGTCATTGGTAGTAAAGGACTGCGCATAGTTTTCGAGGGTATCACGGTGCACGGGCGTGTCGTAGCGCTGCGTGTTCCAGCCAGTGATTTGCATGCTATCGTCGTTCCAGTTGCCACAGCCTGAAATATAATCTTCACTGTCTCCGCCTTGGTTGACTCCCCGCCCAACACCTTCCGAGATCAGATCTTCGCAGATTTGGGCAAAGAGTACACCGTTTTGTACTGGACTGAGGCCTTCGTAATATGACCTGACGCCCGATTCCGCAACCTCTAGTTCGACGCCCTCCGTATGTTTCATGTCTTGCGGGATGGACGTGGGGTACGTCCCTCTGTCACGAATGCTTCCCTGTAGCATCAAGGCACTTGCCTGCTGCAGGTCACTGATCACAGCCTTTTCGGCTGCTTGGCGCTGAATTTGCCCGTAGCTGTACACCCCAATGACTATAAGGATACCGACCACGACGATTGCAACAACCAATTCGACAACTGTTAGTCCCGCATCCCACCGACGTTTCATATAGTTTAGCGTATCATGCTTTCGCTATTTTTTTGAAGCGCGCCCTCGCGTCCCTCGGCGTTTGGGGGCTGGTGCTGCGGCGAGGAGCTCGAGGGCCTGTTCGTGTGTAATCGCTTTAGGGTCGGTGTCCTTCGGTATTTTGGCGTTCTTTTTGCCGTCGGTGATGTAGGGGCCATAGCGACCATTCAGCACTTTTGTGCCGTCCCCAAAGTCTGCAATGTTCTTCTCGGCTTCTGTTTTGAGTTTTTCTGCGTACAGGTCGCGCGCTTCTTGTTCAGTGATAGTGTGTGGGTCGAGCGGCTTAATGCTGACAAACAGTTTATCTACTTGAATATATGGCCCGAAACGGCCAATATTTGCCTTGATGTCTTTACCGTCCTCTGTTGTTCCGACAATACGCGGTAATTCGAAGGCTTTGAGAGCCTGCTCAAGCGTCACCGTTTCGATACGTGCGCCCGCCGGCATAGGGGCAAATTGTGGCTTCTCTTCTGATTCGGTACTGCCGAGTTGTAGCATTGGGCCGAATCGCCCGAAGCGTGCATAAATCATCTTGCCTGACTTTGGGTCGGTGCCGACCGGAGTGGCCTGGGCGACTTTCGATCGGTCAATACCGCCGGATTGCTTGATGAGATCGTGGAACGGTGTATAAAACTTTTCGAGCATGATGTTACGGGCTAAAGAGCCGGTGGCAATCTTGTCGAAGTCCTGTTCGACGTCGGCCGTAAATCCATAGTCAACGATTTGCGTAAAGTGGTCGGTTAAGAAGTCGCTGATCATCATACCAATGGCGGTAGGAACAAGCTTGCCCTTGTCTGAACCGGTCTTCTCTTCGACGATTTCGTCGCGGACATCGTCGCCCTCGAGGCTAATGACAGCAACTTGTCGAGGTGTGCCCTCGCCCTCGCCCTTAACGGCGTAATCGCGTTCTTGAATGGTGTTGATGATGGTGGCGTACGTTGACGGACGGCCAATGCCGAGCTCTTCCAGCTTCTTGACGAGACTTCCCTCGGTATAGCGAGCTGGTGGCCGAGCGAATACCTGGCGAGCGCTGATAAGCTGTCGCTCGAGCTGATCGCCGGCGGTCATGGCGGGAAGAATGTCGGGATCCTTCTTGCTTGCTCCGTAAACCTTCAAGAACCCGTCGAAAACAATGACCTCACCTTTCGCCTCAAAAATATGTTTTGCAGTGCTGACGGTGATAGTAGCGGTCGTCTTTTCGAGCTTTGCGGGTGCCATCTGGCTGGCAAGGGTTCGACGTCGAATCAGGTCGTACAGCTTTTGGTCGTACTCGTTCGAGCTAGCCTTTTCGGCACTCATGTCGGTAGGGCGAATTGCTTCGTGGGCCTCTTGGGCGCTGGCTGATTTTGTTTTGTAGGTGCGGATCTGAGAGTACTCTTTTCCGTAGGTTTTTTCGATGTAGCTTGCGGCTGCGCCGATGGCCTGCTTGCTTAGGTTGACCGAGTCGGTACGCATGTAGGTAATCTTACCTGCCTGGTAGAGCTTTTGAGCACTGGCCATGGTGGCTCGTGCGCCGAACCCGAGCTTGCTATTGGCCTCTTGTTGGAGGGTGCTGGTGGTGAATGGTGCCCCGGGGTTGCGCGTCCCTGGACTGGTGGTGATGTCGCTGACGGTGAAGGTGGCTGACTTGAGCGTTTCAAGGAATGCTGTCGCCTCTTCTTTTGTCTCGAAACGGTTCTTTAATTCAGCCTTAACGAGTGCGCCGTCGTGTAGGAATTCACCGGTCACACGGAAGGTGGCGGCTGATTCGAAGGAGTCGATTTCTCGCTCTCTTTCGACCAAGAGACGGACGGCTGGTGATTGGACGCGACCGGCTGATTTTCCGCCAGGCACCTTTTGCCAAACGACCGGAGAAAGCTCGAACCCTACTAAGCGGTCGAGAATTTGGCGGGCTTGCTGTGCTTGGACGAGTTGCATGTCGACGGTGCGAGGCTGTTTGACGGCTGCCTCAATGGCAGACTTAGTAATCTCGTGGAAAACGATTCGCTTTGTCTTGCTTGGATCGAGTCCGAGTACTTCGCAAAGGTGCCAAGCGATTGCTTCCCCTTCGCGGTCTTCGTCGGTTGCAAGCCAGACGTCATCGGCTGCTTTGACCGCTTTTTTTAGCTCGGTTATCGTCTTCTTCTTGTCGGCGTCAACTTCGTAGGTGGTGGCAAAGCCGTTCTCGACGTCGATCGGTGGTGTTCCTGTCTTTGTTTTTTTGGCAATCGAACGGATATGACCAATACTCGACAATACCGTGAAGTCTTTGCCGAGGTACTTTTCTATGGTCTTTGCCTTCGCAGGAGACTCAACGATAACGAGATGTTTAGACATGTATATAAGTATAGAACGAATTTATAGAATCGTGCTTATCTTTTCTATTATGTAGCACAGTGCTGGAGTGTACACGTCGAATGTTCGCTTGTAAAGTAAAGGGGCGAAAAATGAAGCACCCGCCCCCTTTCGGGGACGGGTAGATCGCTTCGACTACGGCTGATGGAGTATCTCCAGGGCGCCGAGGATGTCCGTCAGGATGACATGGAGACGTTGACGTCCCCGTTCGCTGGTCGCGTTGATGACGCGATCGACGGACGGAGCGACCTGCATGGTGCGGGTGCCTTCCTGGTCGTAGGGCATGACGTCGATGACGCCGAAGCCCTTCTGCTGGCTGATCTTGCCGTAGAAGAAGGCGAACAGCCATTCCTCGTACAGGTCGGTCGCCATCAGCGGCAGGCACCACGTCGGTTCGAGTCCGAGCTTGGCGAGCTCTTGCTCACTGGCGCCCGACTCCTTGGCAGCCAGCGCGCGCAGGATCTCTTCCTGCTCGGTGGCACTGGCGACCGCACGGGCGATGGTCAGCTCCTTGATGGTGTCCCCGAATACATCCTGGGTGAAGGCGTCGGGGTCGTACTCGGACAGCTTGGTGAGCTGTTCGCTCAGCTGCTCCGCGCTGGGGGTGGCGATGCTCGGCATCGGGGTTCCTTTCGGTAGTCGAAGTTCTCGCGGAACTTCATGGTGGATGAAGCTCTACGCTAAGTATATTATAGCATAAACATCACAAAAAGTCTATAGTTCTGCATGCCAGTTGCCTATCGAATCCTTTGTTATCCACCCTTGAATCTCTAGCGTGGTGAGCTCGGCAAGCAGGTGGTGAACCGGTAATTTCGTTGCGGCAACAAGTTCGTCTATCGAGTTTGCGCCGTGATGGAGGGCGTCGATCACTACGCGTTCGTTCTGTGTCATGGACGCTTGGAGCGACTCGGGCATTTGCTGCGTCGCTCTTTTTGGGGCGAGTACTGCGAGGATGTCGGCCGGCTTGGTCACTGGGTGTGCCCCCTCTTTGATGAGCCGGTTGGGCCCGGCCGCCTGCGGGGTGCTTATGTTGCCTGGGACGGCGAAGACTTCTTTTCCGTAGTCGAGCGCGTAACGAACGGTTGCTTGCGTGCCGCTTCTCTCTTCGGCCTCGACAACCACTACTGCGTCGGCAAGTGCGGCAACCCACTGATTTCGTTCAAGAAATCGAAAGCGTGCAACGGGGGTTCCGTCTGGATATGGGCTGAGTAAGGTCCCTCCCCTGTCGATGATGTTGGCTGCCAGCTCCTCGTGATGACGGGGGTAGATAAAGTCCAGACCATGAGCAAGAACCGCGACGGTTAGTCCACTGGCCTGCAGCGCTCCTTCGTGGGCGGCTCGGTCTATCCCGTAGGCCAAGCCGCTGATGACCACCACGCCATGACGCGCTAGATACTCAGCGATTTCACAGGCAACCCGTGTACCATAGATTGTGGGCCTTCGTGTCCCCACCACTGCAACCGTCAGTTGACGTCGCTCTGGAAGTGACCCTCTTGTATAAACTGATTTTGACAATTCAGCAATAGCACCTAAACACCTTAGGTAGGGATGGCTCTCTGGTGACTCGGTATTGCTTTTCATAGATTTTGTTTTAGAAAGTATTGACATAATGTCAAATACGTGCTAAGATGCTACATGATTGGTTGATCTGCGAGGTTAACCAAGCACCTTATACCCCCTATTTCTAACGTAATGTTAGGTTACATACAGAGCGCTTCTAAAGTATTACCCTCCACTTTCTAAGCTTCTCCTTCGGGAGTGACCGCCCTGTATGTATACTAATCCCTTTAACGCCTTTATCTTTGGTAAAGGAGCCCGTTTAGGAGAGAGTTCATTTGACGACTATCCAGTAGTGGTTGCCCTTGTGGCAGCCAGGCGCGCACCAATTATTTAGTCTTCGGTCGCAACCGCTTCGTCGAACTCGCTCGGGTGGGTTAAAGGGTAAAATGCGCGCATAGTGATGCCCACCCTTACTATGCGCGTTTTTTATTTGGTTTTTCTTAACTAGCGCTCAGAAGTTTGACTGGTGAGCGCCATTGATCCGGCAATGAAGTCGTCGATGATTGTAAAGACTGTCGGCGCGAGTGTCTTCTTGATGGTAGCAAGCTCTTCGTCGCGAAAGCGTCCGAGTACATAGTCGACGTCTCGAAGCCCTGCTGGCCGTTCTGTCTGAATGCCGATACGGAGTCGATGGTAAGCCTCGCCGAGATGACTGTTGAGGCTCTTGATGCCATTGTTTCCGGCGTCACTCCCCTTGGCTCGAGTGCGGAGTGTGCCAAATGGTAGCGCAAGATCATCATGAAGCACGAGCAGGTCTTGTTGGGGATCGATTTTATAAAAATCAATCAGTCGCCGGGCGCAGATACCTGTGTCGTTGTAGTATGTCTGAGGAAAGACCAATAGCGTTTTTTCGGTCGCTGTCGGCACCTCGGCGATGAGGGCTTGAAATTTCGCTTGATCTTTCCAAGTAGCCTGACGCTCTTTTGCGTATAAGCCTAGCAGCAGGGCGCCGATGTTGTGGCGGGTCGTTTCGTACTTCAGGCCAGGATTGCCCTGCGCAAAGATTATCTTCATAGCACTATTGTACTTGATTGATTAATGACCATAAGTATGGTATAATAATAAAATGATATTGCGAGATCCGCAATATTCGGAGAGGATTGACATGTTCGATTGGTCGGTGCCCATAGCCTGGGTGCTGCTCGTCGGCTGCGTGCTGCTGTGGTTC
>PBTC01000004.1 GCA_002726935.1 Candidatus Saccharimonadota bacterium
ATCTGTGTCATGCTTCCCCTTGCGTAGATTAATTACTATATTTAGTATAGCAATTAACTATACGAATGCAAGCTACTTTGATCGCTTTTTTAATCGACGGGCCACTTTGCGAGCGATCCTTTGGCGAACTTTCTCGTTCTCGCCGACACCGTGCTCGGCTAAGACTTCGGCGATCGCCTGATTCATCCGGTAGTCTTTACCGAGTTGCCGCTGAATCTTTGCGCTCGTTTGTGAGACGTCTTCTAGCTCGGCCACTGCATGATGAACGTCTCGTACCATGCGGCGCATAATTCGGCCTTGCCGTACACTGTTCAGCACCGACAACACCGCCAAGACCAGAGCAATAACACTGATGCCATAGGCAATTAATTCATACGCTAGGCCACCGTACCCAAGGTATTGGCGCCCGAACAGTAATACTAGGCCCGCCAACGCAACGACGACAAGTGCAATGATTAATACCCAACTTCGCTGTATACGTGCTCTCATGCTGGCATTGATTATACCACTCTTTAGATAAGACCGACCGACGATCCTAGTTTCTCGCCCAGCTCTTCCACGTCCCTGTTGGTCCATCTAGGCCGTAGTCCCCGTACGTCGTACTCCAAACACCACGACCGGCCATCGAGCAGACTGCGCCGCCATTAATGCTCGCTGATCCATTAGCAAACGTCCGAGCGCCATTAGTTGAATCGTACGAAAAACCTCGACCAGATTTCGAGATGGCGCCAATCGCAAAAGAAGTGCCGTTTTCGCAATAATACAAGTTGTTTCTTACTTCATACGCTCCTTGGCTAGCGCGTATACCCATACCCTGCGTTAAGGGAAATGGATAATTCCCCGTAGATGTCTTTGCCGCCTCAAGCTCTACCTTCTTGGCGAAGTTTGAAATGTCGGCTTGTACCGAGCTATCGTAAGCGCTGTTTTGGATGCCGTTATACGCGACTATCGTGATCGCGGCGAGGATCGCAATAACGACGATAACTATCAGCAACTCAACAATGGTAAATCCATTATAAGAAAAAACTTTTTGTCTTATCGTCGTGATGCGCCTCACTCGTGCCCTCCCGCCTACATCCGTTACATCGTTTCCTCAAGTGTAGCATGAAACGATAATTCGCATAACAAGGCTGGCGCTACTTCAAGTCGACGATTTCGTACGTCAAATCACCCTTAGGCGTCGAGATGGTCGCACTATCTCCCACCTTTTTGCCAAACAATGCCATGCCAATCGGTGATTCATTGCTGATCTTTCCCTCAAGTGGGTCAGCTTCAACTGGACCAACCACAGTATAGGTAGTCGTCTTCGAGCCGTTCTTCAGCTCGACGCGGCTCCCAAGTCCAACCGTCTTTTTGCCGCTCGATTTGATAATCTCGGCATTATTGAGAATGTCCTCGATCTCAGCAATGCGGGTTTCAAGCAGCCCCTGCTCTTCACGGGCAGCGTCATACTCTGCGTTTTCGCTGAGATCGCCAAAGTCACGCGCTTCCGAAATCTTGTCGGCCACTTCACCTCGACGTGCCTTTAGTTCTACCAACTCTTGTTCGAGTTCTGTCTTTCCTTCGGCGGTAATCTGATAATGTTTCTTCATCATAGTTTTCTTTCTCTCAAACTTTTTTAAATGTGTCCTACACCATATATAGCGTAGGACACTGCGAATCTCTCTCTATTTAGGCTAGTTTAGCAAGCAGCTGATCGAGTGTCAATATTTCTTGCTGACCAGATGTTCGCTCAACATACTCGTATGCCCCATCAGCCGACAACCGTGGACTAACCGTCACTCGGTGAGGAATTCCCAGCAGCTCAGCATCAGCAAACTTCGCGCCCGGACGCTCATCGCGATCATCGTACAGCACCTCGATACCCTTGTCGGACAATGTCTTGTAGAGATCCTCAGCGCGCGCCGTCGCCTCGTCATCGGTACCGATCTGCACAAGGTACACGCTATACGGCGCAACGTTTTGCGGCCACGCTAGCCCCTTGTCGTCAGAGAAGTGCTCTGCAATCAGTCCCATCAGTCGGCTTGGACCAATGCCATAACTTCCCATAAACACGGGACGGGCTTGTCCCGATTCATCAGTGAACGTTAGCCCTAACGGCTCGCTAAAGCGGGTGCCGAGTGTAAAAATGTTGCCCACTTCAACTGCAGTCTCTTCCGTCAGCTCATCACGGGTTACCCCTAGTTCTGCCAATACTTCATCATTATAAACTTCTTGGTTAATAGCAATGCCCTTTTCGCGGCTGACATAGATCGTGTCTTCGCCAACCGGGCTGACTGTCTGGAATTCGTGGCTAAACTTTGCAAAGCTGCCACCACTCGCGAAAGTCTTGTAGGTGCCTTCCCCTAGCCCCAGTCGCTCAAAAACGCGGTCATACGCCAGGCTAATCTTTTCGTAAAAAGCGTCGTGCTCTTCTCGCGTTCGACTAAAGCTATACAGGTCCTTCATCCAGAATTCACGGCCACGCATCAGACCGCTCTTCGATCGCAATTCGTTGCGGAACTTGATCTGGAATTGATACGGATACACCGGCAAATCTTTATAACTGCGGATATACGCCTTCATGAGTTTTGTGAGCGGCTCTTCATGAGTTGGCGCCAAGCCAAGATCAGTGCCGTTAGCAAGCTTGGTCTTAAACCATACATCCATGACCGACTCATCCCAGCGCCCAGATGCCTGCCAGACTTCGCTCGACTGCAGTGCCGTCAAGCTAATTTCATTCCCCCCGACTGCGTTCATCTCTTCACGAATAATCTGAATAATCTTGTCGAGCACGCGCTTCCCGAGCGGCAAATAGGCATACACTCCGGCCATCTCTTTATAAATGTAGCCGGCTCGAATCAACAGCTGAGCGTTTTTCGCCACCTCGTCGGCTGGCGCATCCTTGCTGGTTTTCGTAAAAATTTCTGAAACTCTCATAATTATCTTGTCTATTCTAAGCTAAACGAGCGGGTTTATAAAGAGGAAGTAGAACGCAAGGCCGTTCTTCATCATATGAATCAAGATGGCTGGCCATAAGCTTTTCGTCAAGACCACCGCCAGACACATCACAATACTGAGAGCAAAGGTGTCGATGCCGACGTTGAGCTGCCCATGCACAGCACCAAACAAGATGCTGGTCACCAATATTGCCAGCCATGTCGGCGCGTACTTTCGCAACTTGCCCAGCAAATAACCCCTGAAAATAATTTCTTCCGCAATAGGCGCAACGATCACGAGCATCAAAAACGCCAAGATGACTTCAAACTGAGTACCTACCTGCGAGTAACCCACATCCTGTGCTTCATTCCAGTCGATGAACGTCAGATACTGCTGCGCGAGCGCTATCAAAACACCGGTCAAAACAAGATAGACAAGGAATCCCGCTGGCGCGATGCCAATATCACTCCACGCTGGCCAGCGCTGTAAACCGACATCACTCTTTGTTGTACGAAAACGAAAGACAAGCCACGGCAATCCGACAATCACCAACAGCGCCAAGACATACGACACCCCGCCAAAGACTGTCGTGTAGGTGGCTTCACCGAGGGTCGCCCAGTCGACGCCAAAAGAGTTTGGATAGCGCAACACCAACGACACCGCCAGCTGCGCCGACACAAAACCGACAAACACCCAAATAGGCAGCCCGATAGTCAGCAGCAACCGCATCATCAACGACTGACGCGACGCCGGGACATCAGCGGTGCTAGAAGAATTTTCCGACATCCGCTACCGTCACGACAATTACCAACGCCATCAATACCATAAATCCAGTACCGTGAATCTTCTCTTCAGTCTCTTTGCGAAGCGGCTTCTTAAAGAGACGAAAGAGCGCCGTGACAAACCAGCGACCGCCGTCAAGCGCTGGAATTGGTAAGATGTTCATTACCGCCAACGTGAGAGAAATGATTGCCGTCAAAAATATGACTTGTGTCAGCCCCGCCTCACCTGCCGCGGGGAAAATCACACCCAAAATACCCACCGGCCCGGCAACGCTATTGGCTGCAGTATCCACATTCGCCGCACCCTGCTCACGTGTTTGCTGGTCAGGACTGAGTTGCATGAAAAGACCCCCAAAGAAGTTGGCGACCAACTCCCCTAATCCCTGAAGCGTGACCACCGTAAACTGAATCGTAGTCCCGACACCAACAATAGGCGCCGACCAGCTAGAGCGGATCGTTTCCTGCTGACCCAGTGACGCGCCAAAAACCGTTTGCTCTGCGTCGCGTAGCTCGACGTTCGTTGAAGCCTCGACGCCATCGCGGCTATAGGTCAACGAAACCGTCTCTCCCCTCGCCTGCTGCGTGCGTTCAATAAAGTCAGCAACTGATTCTATCGGTTGACCGTCGAGGGACAGCAATTCATCCTGCGGCTGCAGGCCAGCTTCAGCGGCCGGATAGCTGTCATCTACAAGAGACGTAATGACCAAGGGTGAGGTCGTGATGGTCGCATCAGATGGGACGGTGAACTGATCTGGCAAGATCTTTGGCAAGCCTGTCCACGCTAAGACGGTTAACAGCAAGACGGCAACCACCCAGTTCACAAAAACACCGGCAAATAGAATCTTCGTCTTCTGCCAGAATGATGCAGCACCGTAATCACCCTTCTTTCGGGACGCGTCGTGTTCGCCCTGAAGCTTCACGAAACCGCCAAGTGGCAGCCAGTTCAGCGTAAACTCAACGCCGTTCTTCAGCTTCTTCCCCCAAGCTTTCGGCGGGAAGCCAATACCAAATTCCTCAACTACCACCCCGTTACGGCGCGCAGCAATAGCGTGACCAAGTTCGTGCACCACGACTAAAACAACTAAAACGATCAGCCCAATCAAGATACCAATAAGTAGCGACATTTATCCTCCAAAGCGTCGATGGCGACGCGAATACTCTTCAATTATAGCCGTGACATCTTCTTTTGTCATTTCTGGAAATTGTTTGTTCAAAAAAATGAATTCGCTATAGGCGGCCCGCCACAACATAAAGTTACTGAGGCGTTTTTCACCACTGGTGCGAACAATCACATCAACCGGTGGCACCTCTGCACCATACAGGTTTTCGGCAATAAGGTTTGCGTCAATCTCTTCGGCCTTCGCCCCAGACTGAACAATTTTTTTAACCGCATCAACAATCTCGCGCTGTCCACCATAGTTAAGACAGATTGCCAGTGTGCCGGCGGTATTATGCTTCGTCTTCTCTTCCAGCTGCAAAATCGCTTTGACGATCTTCGGATCAAGCCCCTCGCGTTCGCCCAGTACCTTTAAGCGAATATTGTAGTCATCAAAAATCTTCGCGTCAGTCGTAAACAAACGCAGGACCAACTTCATCAAATTGCCGATCTCTTCTTGACTTCGATTCCAGTTTTCAGTCGAGAAGATATAAATACTCATGTACTCGACTCCGGCATCAAGTGTCGCGAAGGCGACATCTTTTAACGCGTTATAGCCAGCAAGGTGCCCTTCGTACGTCGGCAGTCCATGCTTTTTCGCCCAGCGACGATTGCCGTCGACGATATACCCGACGTGTCGCGGGACAACCATTTCTTGTTCGGTCATTAGAGTGTCAGGATTTCCTTCTCTTTATCCTTGAAGGCTGTGTCGATCTTTGCGTTATACTGCGCCATCAACTCGTCAATCTGCTTTTCGGCGCGCTTCTGGTCGTCTTCCGACAGCTCCTTGGCGTCTTTCAGTCGCTTCGCTTCCTTCAAGGCGTCCTGACGGATGTTACGCAGACCAATGCGAGCATCCTCTACCTTTTCCGATGTCTGCTTCACGATCTGGCGACGACGCTCTTCGGTCAGCGGCGGGATAGGGACACGTACTAGGCGGCCATCATCACTTGGGTTCAAGCCGAGCGACTGGTCGCTACGGATTGCCGAGACGATTGCCTGCAAGTTACTCGGATCAAACGGCGTCACCGTCAGCAACTGTGGCTCGGGCGTCGTGACGTTCGCCACTTGGTTAAGCGGCATCTTCGCACCGTAAGCTTCCACTTGGACACTGTCGAGCATCGAGGCGTGAGCTCGTCCTGTACGAACTTTCTTCAATTCATCTTCAAAGTGAGCCAGAGCCAACACAAACCGATCTTCATACTGCTTTACATCAAACATGAGAGTACCTCTTTCTTACTTGCTTTTATTATATCCCAAAAGCTTCTCGATAGCGAAGGACTGCCTCAGATTCACTCAGTTGTTCCAGCTTGGTCGTATCAACCGCTAGACGCAGCCCAATGCCCTGCCGATACGTCTCGCCAGACGCCCCTAAGAATATGTAGCGACTACCATGCCCCTCTTCCGACTCCACCGTGACGTCAGCGAAGGGGTCAAAAGCAGCATCAGCCGTCATTGCCCCATAAAGGCCCTGCCGCGACAATACAGTCTGGCGAATATAGTCATACGATTCACTCACTTCTTGCTCATACTGTCGCCCCAGCTGTTCACTCGCAATACGAAGGTGTTCGCGAATAGCAGCATCGTCGATCAACGACGTATCAATACCCTGCAGCTGCCGAAGATTTGCAAACTGCTCCGTCGCAATATTGCGGCGCTGCACCAGCTCGTGCCATAAAATGAACGCTTCATCGGTCGATGCTTGTTGATCGGCCCATCGCAATGCTTCGATATATGACTTTATGTCTAAGACACCCGAAGGTGTCTTCGCTTCAATAAGTCGATGTTTTTCGATTGATGATTCGGTCATGTGCAGTTTCCTCTGAGATAGAAAATCCCCGCTCAGGTCATGAGCAGGGATTCTCGGTTTCGCATCAAACTAGTCGTTTACGCCCAATTCGATACGCTTGAATCGGCGGATGATGATGTTCTCGCCCATCTTTCCAATGTTTTCCTTCAGGAAGTTACCGACAGTCATCGAGTCATCCATGATGTATTGTTGGTTCAGCAGCACCTTGTCAGCAAAGTACTTCTTCACCTGTCCATCAATGATTTTCTCGGCGATGTCAGCTGGCTTGCCGTCAGCAGCACCGCTCTCTTGTGCTTCGCTGCGAACACGCTCCAGCTCTTCAGCTGGAATGTCGTCTTCACTGACGTACACAGGAGCCATAGAGGCAACCTGCAGTGCAATGTAGTGAGCAAATTCCTTGAACGCGTCAGTACGAGCCACGAAATCAGTCTCACAGTTAACCTCAACGAGGACACCGATACGACCACCGTGGACGTAGCTGTCGATCACACCTTCACGTGCTTCACGGTCAGCCTTCTTCTCGGCCTTCGTCAGGCCCTTCTTGCGCATTGCTTCCAGTGCCTTGTCAAAGTCGCCGTCAGCTTCAACGAGAGCGACCTTTGCGTCGGTCAAGCCAACACCGGTCAGTTCTTTAAGCTTCTTAATGTCTTCAACTGAAATTGCCATTGATTACTTCTCCCCACTCTTGTCTTCTTTAGAAACACCCTTCCCTGCTTCGATCGCTTGGCGAACGTAGTCAAGAATCAAGTGAACGCCCTTAATCGCGTCGTCGTTTGCTGGAATGACGTAGTCAACCTGGCTTGGGTCGGCGTTGGTGTCAACCATTGCCACCACTGGCACACCAAGAGTCTTCGCTTCCTTGATCGCGTTAGTGTCGCCAATAACGTCGATCAGGAAGAGCGCACCTGGCTTACCGTTGAGGTCTTTGATTCCGCTGTACTTTGCGTTCAGCTCGTCAATTTCCTCTTGGAAACGCTGGACTTCCAGCTTGTTGTAACGCTTTTCCAGGTCACCGGTCGCCATACGGCGCTCGAGGTCCTTCAGCTTCTTGATCTGAGACGTGATGGTACCGACGTTTGTCAGTGTTCCACCTAGCCATCGCTCGGTCATGTATGGCTGACCCAGAGCTTCAGCGGTCGCCTTGACGACATCCTTCGTCTGCTTCTTCGTTGCGACAAACAAAATCGGCTTACCAGCCTCGGCAGTCTTCGTCAAGAAAGGCAGTGCCTTTTCAAGACCTTCGACCGTCTTGGTCAAGTCAATAATGTGGGTGTCTTGGCGCTTACTGTGAATGTAAGGGGCCATTTTTGGGTGCCATCGGCTAGTCTTGTGTCCAAAGTGGAGACCGGCTTCAAGCAGCTGTTTAATATCGACAGATACTGCCATGATAGAAACTCCTTGTTCCTCACCTGCTCCCCTGAGAAATCAGGAGTTGTGGAGCGGGTTGTGTCGTTAAATGTATTACTTCTTTATTATAGCACCTTTGACAGAGGTGGTCAATGGTGAGGCCTACAGAGCCTTGACGTAATAATTCATACCCCAGCTAGTGTCGTACGTGCCATCGCAGGTTGCGTCGGTTGCCGTGGTTGAATTTGGCTGTGTTTCTAGATGTGCGTAGATAAAAGTACCCTGGCTGCACGAGTGAAAAATGTAGACATAACACGTATCAGGTGATCCGTTGACACACGACGTTGCACCGGTCGGATCAACAAAGGCGACCGAAATATTCGCCTCTTCTTTCAGGCATTGCGCGGCAGACTTCGCGCCGTATGTTGAGCCAGTTAGTGACGTGCCGGCCTGGGAAAAGAACCCGGTCGTATTAGAAGTGCAAGTATCGCCCGAGCGTATAACCGTATTATATTTTACGGCTCTTATTTGTATCGCCTTTGCGATTTGCGCCAAATCAGACTTGCGCTGAGAGTCGCGTGCTTGCGCTTGAATACCATTATAGGCCACGATGGTAATAGACGCCAAGATAGCAATCACGACGATGACGATCAATAGCTCGACTATCGTAAAGCCTCTTTTTAGGTACATGCCGGCTGTATCCTCTCTATAGAGCGTACTCTAATCATCGTCTGCCCGGTCGTGAATGGCTGCGCGTAGTACCCGATGGCGTCAGCGTTACAGGCCGTCGGCGGATTTGCGCCCTCCCCCTCGTTCTCGTCAATATAATACGGACGCCCCCAAGGATCAATCAGTCCCCTGACGTTCATACCCGATGCACTACTGATTCGGTCAAGCGCATTATTATAAGCAACCCAACAGCCGTCCGTCTGCGGAAGCGCGGCTAAATCAGTGCCCGTTGCCTTACCCCAACAGCCTGAGCCGGTCGCTGTTGAGTTGGTCACATAGCGGAGCGCAACAGAAGAACTATTAAGGCGCGCCAGCCGAATCGCCTGTTCTAGATTGCGAATATCATTTTGAATCTTTGAATCGCGAGCCTGTGATTGCACACCGTTAAAGGCCACGATGGTGATAGAAGCTAAGATAGCGATCACGACAATGACGATCAGAAGTTCGACTATCGTGAAGCCCTTTTGGCGTTGATGCTGGTTTCGTTGTGTGCCCACGCTCATTGCTTGCATTTTAACATAAGCAGAGTATCAAGTCAGCAGCTTCGAAGAAAAGAGCAAAGAGCTTGTGCTAAGATAAGCCCATGATAAGGCAGACTCAAGCTTTCAGGAAAGGTGCTCGGACAGTTGCCCTATGCATAGGACTTGGCGGCCTAGTCACTTGGATAACTGTGGGCGTTGCACTGAATTTCAGAGAAGACCTCTATTACCAACTACACCCCTTTACCCTTGTGTACTATATTGTGATAATTAGTCCAATCGCTATTTTTAGTGCACTCATGACCTACGGGCTCACAAAAAGCCTTTCAATAAAAGACAGTCTTCTTGTGATGCTCGTTGCAGTGCCTCCTGTGAGCATCGCGGGCTGGTGGCTTATGGCAATTCTTTCAATAGCAAGGTACGGTCTATGAGAAAACAAGCCCCAGCCTTAGACCTGCCTAAAATCATAGCCCGCTGGTCATTGGCTGCGATGATGCTCTACACGCTCTTCTATGTTCTTTTCGGCATCACTGTTCGCTTCGACATTTACGAGCGAGGCCTCACCTTTCTTGTAATGGTCCCGATCATCTTGGCGAGTATCGGTATTGCTTACGGAATGCTCGGCAACCAAGTGAAGCAACCGGTCAAGGCGCTCCCAGCCACCATTCTGCTTGGCTTGATCATCTCGCTCATGACATGCGTCTTGTTCTATGTGATTGACGCAGTAGTGGTGTCCGCTCGCTACTAATGCGGCGAGCACGACAACCCCTCTTTACAACCGAGGCGACATCGGTTACAATAGTCCAGATTATGAAGAGCAACCTACACCCAACCGACTATCGCCCCGTCGTATTTAGCGACGATGTGGCCGGTTTTGCCTTTTTGACGCAGTCAACCGTGCAGACCACCGAAACAATTAAGTGGGAAGATGGCAACGAGTATCCACTCGTCAAAGTCCACATCTCAAGCGCCTCTCACCCATTCTTTACTGGTGAAGAGAAGATCATCGACACCGAAGGTCGTGTCGACCGGTTCAAGAACCGTGCTGCAGCCGCTGACGCACGCAAGCAACAGCTCGCGAACAAAGCGAAAAAAGTCGCTGCCAACAAGGCGCGTAAGTCTAGCGAAAGCTAGCTAACCCTCGGGAAAGAACGTATCCAAAAGCGATGCGTTCTTTTTTGTTACAATAAACAGAAGAATAAGGAGCAGCGCGTGCCAAAGATTAACTTGAATCTCTCAGAACTGACCGCCGAGAAAGCAGACCTCGACACTTTTCTTGCACGCCCAGACGCCTACGCCGACCCTGACTTCTCGAAAAAGAACAAGCGTCTTATCGAGCTGCAGACGATCATTGAAAAAGCCCAGCAACGCGAAACACTCGAAAAGCAGCTGGTTGAAGCTCGCGAACTCGCCAGCGGCAGCGATGAACTGGCCGAGTTAGCGAAAGCAGAGGTAGAAGAAGCCACCACCACCCTTGCCGCGCTGGAAGACGAGCTGTTCGCTATGCTCGCGCCAAAAGATCCGAATGACGACAAGAACGTTATTGTTGAAATTCGTGCCGGTGCTGGTGGTGACGAGGCCAGCCTATTTGCCGCCGAGCTGTACCGTATGTACCTGCGCTACTGCGAGTCGCACGGCCTTCGCACCGAATTAATGAGCGAGAGCGCGAATGATACGGGCGGCTACAAAGAAGTGGTCTTTAAAATCAGCGGTGACGCCCCCTACTCACAAATGAAATTTGAGTCTGGCGTTCACCGTGTCCAGCGTGTCCCTGCCACCGAATCACAAGGCCGCATCCACACCTCAACGGTGACCGTTGCCGTCCTGCCAGAGGCTGAGGAAACTGATATTGAAATCAACCAAAATGACCTAAAGATCGACGTCTACCGCGCCGGTGGTCATGGCGGCCAGTCAGTCAACACCACCGACAGCGCCGTGCGCATTACCCACCTGCCAACCGGACTCGTTGTCACCAACCAGGATGAAAAGTCCCAGATTAAAAATAAAGAAAAGGCCATGAGCGTCCTCCGTTCACGGCTCCTGCAGCAAAAGATCGACGAAGAGAACGCCAAGCTCACCGCTGAACGCCGTAGCCTGATTGGCTCTGGTGATCGATCGGAAAAGATTCGCACCTACAACTTCCCCCAAGACCGCATTACCGACCACCGCATTGGCTACAGTCGCAGCAACATTCCTTCGGCCATGAACGGGCAGATTGAAGATTTAGTGGAGCACCTTCAGGCGTATGAACGAGAGCTCGCCGCAGCCAACGCCAGCAATTAATGACTGGCTCACCCGAGCAACAGCCGAGCTAGCGGCTGCTGGGATTCCATCCGCACGCCTGGACGCCGAGCTGATTTTGTCGCATACGCTGCGCGTCAGCCGCACCGCGCTGCACGCTCACCCCGAAACACCACTGACAGAGCGTCAAGAAGATATCGCCAATGCTCGCCTCGCCCTCCGTCGTGATCGCGTGCCTGTCGCCTACATTATTGGGCACAAAGAATTCTACGGCAATCGCTTTATCGTCACCAGCGCTACCCTCGTCCCCCGCCCTGAATCAGAAAGCTTGATCGAATTATTAGAGAAGGTCATTCCACGAAATCAGTCACTCCTTCGCAGCGAACCGCTGCGGCTGGTTGATGTCGGCACAGGCAGCGGTATTCTTGGCATCACGGCAAAACTGCTCCATCCAGATGAACTTGATGTGACACTGATTGACAATAGCCGTCACGCGCTCGCGATTGCCAAGAAAAATGCAGCCCAGCTGAAGGCTGACTGCCACACGCTACAAAGCGACCTCTTAGCGAGCTATCCATTTACCGCCGACATTATCCTCGCAAACCTCCCGTATGTCGATGTTGAGTGGGAACGATCGCCCGAAACGGACCACGAGCCAGCCGAAGCCCTGTTTGCTGGGCAAGGGGGGCTATCACTCATTTATGAACTGCTCATTCAGTCACGGACCCACCTCCGCGCCGGCGGCCACATGATTCTGGAAGCCGACCCTGAACAACACGAAAAAATCATTGCCGAGGCGAAAAAATCACAGCTGATACATGTTGAAACGGATGGTTACGGCGTGCTATTAGAAAAAATTGCTTAGATCGCCGTTCCGACGCGGTTGAAAATAATCACAAGAACGAGAATGCTGCTGATCGTAAACAGCAATGGCAAAATAACATCGGCCATGCGGATCTTTTGGTGATGGTAAAACGAGTCATAGCACTTGTAGGCCAAGAAACCAACAAGGACGCCAATAATCGACACCTGTGGAATCAGCAAGCTCGTCGTCAGCGGCAACGAGTAAGCAATCGTCCAGTGATAGGCCACCCAGCCAATTTCAGCCAAAATCAGTCCCCAGACGAGCGACAAGAACAACGTATACGTTTCTTCGTCATACGTCGACAGGACGTGGCGTGCAGCGCTATAGCCAATCAACCACATTGCAATCACTACCAAAGAAACAGGCCAGCTAAACGATACCGTGAAAAGCGCCCAGGTACCGAGTAGTGTCGCGACACCAGCTTGAGCGACCATAAATGATCGTTTCGAGCGAGGCTTTACGACAAGCAGCCAGAAGATGTAGAGCAATGTTCCGACACCGAGTAGTGTCAGCTCTTGGCTGAGCCCAACTGGCGACTGCGTGATCGTATACAGCAAAATCACCACGCTGACGCTGACGATAATGTCGACGAGGTTCGACAAGAAATTGGCGTACCAATAGCGCGGACGAACCGCCAGAATACGCCACTTACTAATGAGTACTAACGCAATACCAAGCGTGACTGACTCGGTGTAATACACTGTCAGCACGATCGCCAGAGCGAGTCCGATATTGAGCGCCGTATAGACCAATTCACTCAAAAATGAACGGCGGCGGACAAACTTAAGTAACTCCATAACTATTGATTATTGTACCATGCCAGAGCGAGAATTCGATAGCCTACTGGCGCGGTCCAAGGATGATCAGGAAGTCCGTCTCACCGACGACACTGGTTGGCGGTGTCCCCTTCTTGATTGTGACATCGTATAGCTGCGCGAGCTTCTCGGCGCTCGCCGTCTTGCTTTCATCAAGTTGGTAAATTTCGACGTAGTCGTAAGTCCCCTCGGGCGCGTTATCGACAACATCGACGATAAAACCTTCGTCACTCAGCACGTCAGCTTCAGTTTGCGCGACGCCAGCCGCCCTGCCACCATTGAGTACTGAGACGTGCGGCTCTTCACGGGTCACCGGGTTCGCATTAATGTTGCGCTGAACATACGCCTGAATATCTCCATACACCATCAGTCCAGCAACGGGTTGCACGATACTCTGCCCCAGATACATGCCCGTTGTGACCAAATCGCCTTCCTCTTCGTCACCAACCAAACTCAGGCCGATGATTTTCTCTGACGGAATATCAGACGCCAAGTTCATTAGTGTACGGATTTCCTTGGTTTCGATATTTGTACGCAGATTGTCGCCCATGGCGTCCATTAAGCTCGTCACAGCACCAAGGTTCGCTAAAGTCCCAACACTCAAGGCTTTTTCGCGTAGCGCTTCAATGATCTTCTGCTGGTTCTTTTCTCGGTCAAAATTACCACCCGCCAGACCATAACCGCCCTGGGCATTTCGAGCGCGAGCCAGCGCCAAGGCGTGCTCACCGTCAAGGTGGACGGTCTCGCCGTCTTCGTAATTAACGTAGTAACACTGGTAATTACATTTCCAGTCAAAGTTACGATCAAGGATACCGACGCCCTCTGGGTTAGACTCAATGGTGACATCGACTCCGCCGACTGCATCGACCGCGTCAACGACCGCGGTAAAGTTAAGGTGGACATAATATTGGATATCGAGCCCAAGAATTTCACCAGCCTTCGCCTGAAGCGCTGCCGCACCAGCCGCCTCATCTTCACCGTCATTCGATGCACAGAAGTAGACCGCGTTGATTTTACCCTGATTGCCTACCGTACACGTTTCTTGATAATCAACCCACAAGTCTCGCGGCAAGCTGATCATGTAGGCATCTTTCTTGTCTTGATCGACACTAATGACCATAATCGAGTCGGTCAGGTTTGCACCACCGTGCGTCCCACCTTCATCGTCCTCTGCCGTACCAAAGACGACAAAGTTACTACGTCCGTTCTCGTCCTCCTTGAGTGGCTGATTTTGAATGATATCCAGAATGTTCCCCTGGAAGACATTGCCCGCGTTCTTGATAAATTGATAGACCAGAAAGCTGCCTATCGCAAGTATGATCGCCGCTAGGGCGATTGCCACCCACATCACAACTTTCTTCGCTCGACTGCGTGGCTTTTTGAGGCCTTTTTGGCGTCGACGAGACTTCTTTTTTATTCCTTGGTCGGGCGTTTCGGTATCGATATCTCGGAGCGAGGCGTCAATATCGCTGCGCCCAATCTGACGACCAGGTCGAGCCGCCCCTACTAACTGACGCGCGCTGTCATTAGAGGTGTGGAGAGTACGGTCGATTGGTGTCGCCTCTTCGGTTTCATGTCGATCACCAAGCTGAGCGCCTTGGCGACGAGGGATAAAGCCGTCAACGGAAGAATGGTTCTGTTTCTTCATAAATACTTGTCTGATTATAGCACGCTGGCGCCCTGATGCTGCTTATTCTTTGCCGAAATGCGACGCACCGTTTAGGACAAACTAGGCTATACTAAAGACAGAAAGTATATATGGAAGCCTCTTTTTTTACACGTCACCCTGTCCTCAAGGATGCCCTGAACATCATTGTCTTTATCATCTTGGTCATTATTGGCACCAGCTTCATTAATGCCTTCGTTTTCCGCAGCTTCAATGTGCTCGGTCCAAGCATGGAAGAAACGCTGCATACGGGCGATCGGCTTCTCGTCAATCGCCTCCCTGTCACATGGGCGCAGCTACAGGGCAAAGCATACGTTCCCGAGCGAGGGCAAGTCATCGTCTTCGAGAACCCGCGCTATACCGCAAACACCGAAGAACAATTCATCGTCAAACGAGTTATCGGCCTTCCGGGTGAACGAGTGGTGCTCGAAAATGGACAGTTTACCGTCTATAACGACGACAACCCCAACGGCTTCGACCCTGACAGCACCTTCGAAGACGAAACGCGCGCACCCATTTCCGGGGCGGTCAACACCGTTGTTCCAGATAGCGAGCTGTTCGTCGTCGGGGACAACCGCGTCGACAACCACTCTTTTGACTCACGGAGCGGTCTCGGCACGATCCCCCTCTACGATGTCGTTGGTCCGGTCGGTGTTCGGATATTCCCCTTCAACCAAATTCGCGGCTTCTAGCGGTCCAGAAGTGCCTGGATGCGCTCAAGTTCGTCCTGATTCTTGAAGTCAATCACGATTCGTCCTGCGCCCTTACTGTTCTGTCGAATGGCGACGTGCGTCTTCAGCTTCTTTTGCAGAGATGTAATGCGGGCATCAAACGCAGCATCGGCCGTCTTTGCTGGGGTCTGATCGGCCGTCGCGATACCCTGTCGCTTTGTATTCACGAGATACTGCTCAATCTTGCGGGCGCTCCACTCTTCAGCAACAATCCGTGGAATAAGTTTCAGTACAAAATCGGCGTCCCATGAAATCAGTGGCCGCACTTGCCCTTCACTCAGTTCGCCTTCAGCCACAAGGTACTGGACCTCTTTCGGTAGCTTCAACAGACGCATCGTATTATTCACCGCACTACCCGATTTATGAACTCGCTCACCAATTTGCTCGTTGGTTAAATTAAACTGGTCGCGCAGCTTTGCGTAGGCAGTCGCTGTTTCGATCACATTTAAGTCACGGCGCTGTAGATTCTCGATCAGCGATAGTTCGAGCTTGTTTTGATCAGTGAGCGTACGGACAATCGCGGGAATCTTTTCGAGCCCCGCTGCCGTAGCAGCTCGGAAACGTCGCTCACCTGCAACAATCTGATAGCCCTGACCTTTTGGTACGACAATGATCGGCTGGATGACACCGTGCTCCCTCACAGACTGCGCCAGCTCGGCAATAGCCTCTTCATCAAAGTGGCGTCGTGGCTGCTCTGGGTCGGCTTCGACTTTCTCGAGCGGAATACTGCGAAGCTGACTCATCAACTCATCTTGCTGAGCGGTCGGGTCAAAGCCCGCGTCAATCAAGTCGGTAGGAATCAACGATTCGAACCCTCGGCCAAGCCCCTTCTTCATTGCACTCATGCCGCGCCCCCTTCTGTTCGTGTTATGACTTCTTTCGCCAATGCTTTGTACGCACGCGACCCCTTTGAGAACTTGTCATAGACGCCAATCGGCACCCCATGACTCGGGGCCTCTGCCAAACGAATATTACGCGGAATCGTCACGTCAAAGACCTTTCCCGGGAAATGGCGCTTAATTTCTTCGTGCACCTGCGTACTCAGTGTCGTACGACTGTCGAGCATGGTCGGCAATACGCCCAGCAACTCGAGGCCAGTATTCATAGCCTTCCGGACCAGCTTCATCGTTTCGAGCAGCTGTCCCAGGCCCTCCAAGGCGTAGAATTCAGCCTGAACAGGCAGCAGGACGTACTTTGCCGCGATCAGCCCATTCACGGTCAGCAGGCTCAAACTTGGGGGGCTATCAATAATAATGTAGTCGTAAGCGTCCGAAGCGACGTCGATCGCTTGCTTTAAGCGCGAAAACTTCTTGTCCGCCTGAGCCAGCTCAACTTCCGTGTTCGCCAACACTGATGTCGTCGGCGCCACCCACAAGTTCTTGTGGTCTGTTGGCACGACGGCAGCAGCAAGCGGTGCCGAACCAATTACCACCTCGGTCATAGTAGTAGTAAGGGTCGACTTATCAATCCCTAGCCCACTACTAGCATTTCCCTGTGGGTCAAAGTCGATCAGTAGAGTCTTTTTGCCGGCCTTGGCCAGGAAGTACGCAAGGTTAATGGCGGTCGTCGTTTTACCGACGCCACCCTTCTGATTCGTCACAGCAATCACCGTCGCCATAGCCTAGCTTTCCCCTCTGTTCATTGCTCCATATTATAGCATAGACGGTTACAGCGCGGGGCCTTGTGACGTGGAATCTTTCACAAAAAAGAGACTCCCTACAGAGAGCCTCTTTTGCTGCATTTTTTCGTCTTACTTGATCGAAGAGATTTCGATCTTTGAGTACTTCTGGCGGTGTCCGTTTTCTTTGTGAACACGCTTTTTCGCCTTGTAGCGGATGACGCGAATCTTATCGCCCTTTACGAGGTCTTCGACGACCTTCGCTTTTACCTTCACGTCCTTCACAGTTGGCGTCCCAACGGTGATGTTCTCACCGTCGATGACCAACAGTGCGTCAAGCGTGAGCTCTTTTGTTCCTTCCGGGAGGAGGTCCACCAGGAGGGTCTCTTTTTCAGCGACAACAAATTGTTTGCCACCGATCTTAACGACTGCTTTTGTCATTGAGTATCCTTTAAATAATTTATTAACAATCAGCTGTTGATTGTATCAGATAAGGGGTCGATTGTAAAGGGTGGGATGGCCGCCCTACTGCCCGACCGTGTACCACGATTCCCATCCTCCATTCACTCCAATCCAAGTGCCGACATACCCAGCTGATCCCGTGGGGACATTTGCAGCCGGGCATAGGTTGGCATTTCCGTCACCCGGCCACGACGAGAAACTCATCGCCCCACCGTTCGATGAATAAGCAAATCCGTTACCGCTACGGCTGCGACCGACAATGGCGAATAAGTCCGTCCCGGTACGACAGTAGATAAGGAAGTTTCCGCCGCCGCCATACGCACTCCTCGTCGTAACGAAGTTCTGATTAATTTCGTTCCAGCTATTCGGTAGCCTGCTATTTTGCGTATAAAAGTTCTGGACACGCACGTAGGTTTGACGGAGGTCGCCCTTCACCGTTGAGTCGTAGGCCTGATTCTGAATACCGTTGTAGGCCACAATAGTAATAGCCGCCAAGATAGCGATCACTACGATGACGATCAACAATTCGACAATCGTAAAGCCCGCCCGCTTCATCACGGCAGCTCCAGTGCCGCTCGACAATTTCGCAGGTTATCGCTGGTGTTGCCACCATTTAAATACCGCAAACCACTAATGCCAGGGCACGTATTCGTACCAACAACCTGATACAGCACGTACCATCCAGTATACGTTCCACCGTTGACACTGTCGCTGGTACTAGCGCTGGTCACCAATACGGCGTGGTTAGCGGGAAAGGTCGGCAACGCAGACATCACCTCTCGAAGATTAGTGCGGAGCGTTGCTGTCGCGGTTGCGTCCATTCCACTCCAGCACGATGTTCCGTCAAAGCACTGGATAGAGCCACCAGACATGGGCACAGTATTCTTGAGGGAGTAATACGACAGCACTCCCTTCACATAGGCATTCACACCAGAGACAACTTGCGCATTTTTTGCTTGGTTCTGAATACCGTTGTACGCCACGATAGTGACTGCAGCAAGAATAGCTATTACGACAATCACAATGAGAAGCTCGACAATCGTAAAGCCTCTTTTAGAACCGCTTAGTTGGTCCATGATGCCCAGCCTCCACCCGTAGTGTAGCCATTAAGATTAACGATGCCTGCGCCACCCCAGCTTGAATCAATCAGGCCACAAGTGTTCGAGCCGTATATACGCCCCGTATACGGACGAACCCCGTCATCGGTAGTATACGACCAGCTGTTCCCCGTTTTAGAGGCAACCCCAAACGCCAGCTTGTTCGTGGTTGGGTTATAGCAGTAGTAGAGGTTGAAGCCGCTCGTGTCGTACGATCCTTGCGCAAAGGCAAATCCCATCGCTGGTGTCAGTGAAGTGGGGTACTGCCCATCAGCTGATTGGACACGCTCAATTTCTATTTTTTTGGCGAAATTCGAGATGTCACTCTGCACCGAAGCATCGTGTGCGCTATTTTGAATGCCATTATAGGCGACGATCGTAATCGAGGCCAAAATGGCGATCACGACAATGACTATCAAAAGTTCAACAATCGTAAAGCCGCGAGTGGAATGATTCATATCGAGACGTGATGCCCTTCATGCTCTTTATGGTAATGCTTACTCCATCCTATCATCTGACGGATGCTTGAACAAGCTACAGCTGGCCGCCGCCAGTTGCCCAGACGAGCAACACCGCCAACCCGAGCGCACCAACAAATGTGTACATGCCATGATGTACTTTCCAGCTCTTTCGCCAAGCCACCGGGAGCTTCTGGCGATAGTGGTGTGCGACTAAGGCAACAACGCTCAAAATCACGAGCAGTCCCAGTGCACCGATCGTCGCTGGCGACAATGACTGCAGCGCACTTCCGAAGTACGCCAGCGGGCTGGTGGCCGATTCAGCAACCGGTGCCGCAAAGACCGTAGGTGTCACCTCTGCTTCCCCGGCAACCACAGCGCTTGATGGCGGCGCTCCGTAGTACGCTACGACAACCGTTGCGTCGCGTCCATCGAGTATGCCATCGACAACAGCAAAGCCGACTTCGCTATACGCGCTGTTCAAAATATTTGCTCGGTGTGTTTCAGAGGCCATCCAGGCATCAACCGTGCTTTCGGCCGTTGGATAATTCTTGGCAAGATTCTCGCCCGCCTGCGCATATTCATACCCGACATCCCCGAGCCACTTCCAAGGAGTAACACCGGTCGGTGAGGTATGCGCCCAATAATTATTCTCGATCATATCCTGGCCCTTCAGGACAGCCGCACGCCCCAACGCGTCACTTTCTCGCAGCTCCGGCAGTCCAGCCTCAACTCGCGCGCTATTGGTGTCGTCAAGCAACTGCGTCGTATCAATATTCGAGACGCGCCCCAAAACCCCGCCATTCGTAGCCAGGCCGTAGACGAGTTGCAGCACGACAATAAGAGCCAGTACGACCGTTACACCTTGCCAACGAATCAGGTGCGGTCGATACTGATTATCTTTGTGAGGCACGACCGCATGCTTGACGTGTCGGTGGAGTACCGCCTGACGCTGCGCTTTCTTTCGAGTTGTTTGTTTTTTGTGTGTCACAGTACCTCAAGTATACCACTTTCCAAAAAACAATCCCCCGCTACAGCGAGCGAGGGATAGTTTGAGACTAGGAATCGGTTTTAGGCTTCGCCAGATCGGCGACGAGCAGCCGCTACGATTGCTCCGATGATTGCAGCCAACGCCGCAAGGATCAGCAGCCACCAGTACCACGCCAGTCCAAACAGCGAGCCAGTTGCCGCTTCATCTTGGATTGCTTGTGCTGGGTTGTTTACCGTGCTCGCGCCCTCAACATCGGCATCATCTTCGTCATTTACCGCAGATGTCTCAGATTCAACACCCAGAACGGCCGAGCCAGGGTTTGTGATTAGTGGCGTCACCACGCTAGCAGCAGAAACAGGGCTATCGACAGTGTTTTCGTCAGGATTGTCTTCGCCTTCGAGTTCTTCACCGCTACCACCGGTTTGACCACCATTATTCCCCGTACCCTCGCCACCTGAGTTATCGACGGGTTCACGTTCAACTTGAACGAGCAAGGTTGCTTGATTGCCGGCAAGGTCAAAAACTGTGATCTCTTCGGTCGTACTCTCCTGATACACTCGCTGGAACTGCGCTGGAGAGACTTGAGTCCAGCCCTCTAGAGATTGGATAGGCTCGTTGGCAGTCAGAGTCACGACAACATTGCCATCGCTGTCGGTCTCGGTAGTTACTTCGACCTCAGGTGCGACGTTATCGAGACTGAAGGTCAGCTGACTCGAATTACCGAGTGCATCCCATACGATTACAGTATTCTCTCCAAGATGTCCGCCCATCACGCCTGGTGCAATATTATTAAGGTCGCTCCAGTTGTTGTCCGTCAGTTCAATAACCGTATCATTCACCTGCGCCCATGCAACTTTGTTGCGATCAAACAATTTAAGGCTTAGCTTGCTGTACGGACCCTGTCCGACGGTGTCTGGTGAATCTTTCACGGTGACTTGAGGGCCAGTCTGGTCAAGCTCAAAGTTGACTTCTGTAACATTACCCGCAACATCGTAGATCTGAAGGGTATTCGCGCCCTCTTGTGCACCAAACCGACCAGGCTTAACACCATCCAAGTCACTATATTTATTGTCGCTTAGCTGCTTTTCAATCCCATTCAGGACAACTTTGTCGATCTTGTGGTTGTCTTGCAGCTTGAAACTCACCACAGAGTAAACGCCACCTGACCCAACAGAACTGCTCTTGATAGTGTAAGTAGGCTTGATACCGTCAATCGTAAACTGCGTTGATGTTGAGTTACCCAAAACATCCCAAACAGTCACAGTGTTCAAACCATTTTTACCACCCATGGCAGAGCTGGTAATGCCATTAAGGTCGCTCCACTTATTGTCGGTTAGATCAAACTCTTTGTCATTGACCATTGCTCGACTAACCTTGTAGTCATCATATAGAGCAAAGCTAACCTTACTATATGGATCGCCTCCGACAGTCGCTGGTGAACCCTTGAGTGTAATCGTTGGACCCAAGTTGTCGAGGTAAAATTCTAGCGTCGATTCGTTGCCTGCGACATCAGTGACGGCAATGACGTTCTTGCCATAGACAGCACCCATCTTGCCGATTGCAACACCATTCACGTCCGACCATGCACTTGAAGAGATATTCTTCTGCACTCCGTTGATAGTAACCCCACTCAACATACCCGAGTCATGGAGCTTAAAGCTTGCCTGGCTAAAGACGTCCCCTACCCCCACAGAAGCCGGCGTGTGCGCGTTGCCCCATGCGGCTCCTTTGATTTGAATGGTTGGTCCGGTCGTGTCGCCCTCAAGCGCATTTGCTCGCTGACTAAAAACAAACGGCCCTGCGGCCGCAATCGAACTAATCGCCAAGACAAAAGCGAAGGCAAAGTTAGTTACTCGTTGATATCGTGTACGTCGCACAATTCTCATCTCGCATCTCCCTTATGGACGACCGCTCCACCTTCGTTCGTCATGTTTATACCGCACTTCCACACACGGTGTTTACTCCATCCTAGCACCATCATGATGACCCCGCAACATTTAAGCGTCGCTTCAGTATCGTGTGCCGCACAGCCCAGGCACCTGCCATAGAGGCAGTCACAAGGCCGGCCCACCAATACCATGCGACACCCCAAATCAACCAGCCATGCTCACTCGGGCGAAGCGGTTCGGCGGTCTCGCTAAGCCCTAGCGCGGCGGCATCAGATAGACTGACTGGCGCAATATTCGCCACAGAAGCCCCTTGGCTTGACGCCACTTGCTGCCGCCATGATACGAGATTGGCCGAAAACTCCATCGGCCGCAAACTACTGGCATCAAACGATAGCGGCTCCGGGCCAACAAGCGCCGCAGTGGAGCCGGTGGCGTCACTACTCGTCCCGCCCAAAGATTGCGGCGGTGCTGATGGAGCCTGCTGCTCAGTTGGCGACTCGCCGGTTGTTGCCTCTGACTGATGAAGTGGTGATACCGCTGCCCTTTGACATTCAGCGAGAAGCACCACCCGCACGAGGCATCGCGTTGTGTCTAATAGCGGAAGGGCCCCCGCCCGTTCACTTCCCGCGACGGATAAAGACAGACTGAACAGTAGTGCCGACATCACCCCAAAGATGCTCGGCCAACGCATACGCCATACTCTCGCACGATATGTCGTCACGATAGTGCTCCTCCCCTGTCACACTCCGTCAGTCGTTACGCTTCTATTATAGCACTATCTAAGAATCGTGGTGGTGACCTGATCGACCTTCCAGAAAGTCGATCCTATCATGGTCAAGCCCGTAGAAATGAGCAATCTCATGCCATAGCGTACGCTTGACGTTCTCGAATAGATCATCCGGCGTCGCTGAGATATGAAGCAGAGCAAGCTTGAAAATAGTAATCTTGTCCGGCAAGACAAACGTATAGCCAGCTCCGCGACTGGTCAGCGGAATTCCTTCGTACAGACCAAGCAAAAGATCGCCGGACCGAAGACCGGACTTATCTTTTTGATATTCGTCGGGCTCATCGGCGTACACGACTGCAACGTTATCGAGGCCCTTGATGTACTCTTGTGGCAGCTCGTCCATAGCACGGCTAATTAATTGTCCAAATTCTTGGTCGCTGAGTATATTCACGTCGATTCTTAGTATAAGCTACTCTTCGTGAAAGGTCAGCTTATCAGGGTCTTCCTGAAGATCGTGAATCACTTTTTCCCACGAAGCATCTAGCGCAGCCTCGTCGATATCATCATTCAAATCAATGGTTTCGTCAGCCTCGTATTGGTCAAGGTCGCTAACCGACCCGTCATCGTGCGGGTCAACTGGCTGTAATTGTAGATAAGGAAAAATAGACATTGTTTGTTTTAATTGGTTATATTTTTATTTAAGCATAAAAGTTATAAAAAGTCAATAATGTATGATGGAGACATGAACACACAATCACTTGCACGCATACTCACAGGATCATTGATTATTCTTGCCGGTATTGGCGCACTCCTTGATGCTCTCGGCGTCTTCCCCTTCTGGGCGATGGCCCGTACATGGTGGCCGCTGGCGGTTATTCTGGCTGGACTACTACTCCTCTTGAAGAATCGGCATCAGTTTATCTGGGCACTCGCCTTGATTGCGGGCGGCGCCTTGCTGCAGCTACGCAGCCTCGAAGTTGTCAGTTTCAATGTCTGGGCACTCTTCTGGCCGGTCGTCATCATTGCCATTGGTCTGTCGGTACTCATGAATCGTACAATGGCGTCAAAAGCGACACGCATTCAAGATACCGACGACGTCTCGGCCATTTTCGGCGGCAGCGAAACGATTAATACCTCAAAGAATTATCAGGGTGGTAAGGCGACCGCTGTCTTTGGCGGTGTCGTGATTGACCTGCGTGATGCCCATATCAAAAAAGAAGCCACACTGAACGTCTTCGCGCTGTGCGGCGGCGTTGAGGTAAAAGTCCCGCGTGAATGGAAAATTCAGCCGCAAGTCTTCCCTATTATCGGTGGCGTTGAAAGTAAATCGCACAGCCAGAAGGCAGATGACAACGCCCCTGTTTTGATCATTACGGGAACTGTCGCGCTTGGTGGCGTTGAGGTGCGCAGCTAAAACTGCCGCCACTAAAAAAGAGCTCGGTCATTTGCACCGAGCTCTTTTTATTCGCCTACTGCTTTTCGAGAGACAGCGTCAGCTCGACACCATCAATCTTCACCGCTTCGGTGTGCGCATAGGTTGCATCAGAAACGGCTTCCGCCAAGGTTTCATGAGCAATTGAGACGGCGTGCTCGTCAATTGCCGCCCGCAGCTGCGCATCATCAGTCACCAGACTGAGTGAAATCCGGTCGTCGACATTAAGGCCAGCTTTCTTGCGCGCTGACTGAACAAAGCGGATCACTTCACGGGACTGACCTTCTCGTAGCAGCTCGGGAGTGATCGTCTTATCCAGCGCCACCGAGCTACCGCCCGCGACTTCGTGCACGACCGCTTTCACATTCACCTCTTCAGCAATGATCGTCTCGTAGAACGCATCCAGCTTCTCGCCGCAGTACGTTAATGATGCTAGCGGCTGTCGAATCTTAATCTGCGCCTGCTGCTCGTCTTTGTACATACGCAGGCCAAGACCCTGCTCGATCACATCACGCGTTCGCGCCATACGCTCCAGTACCAATTCATTGACATGGCCAACCTCAGGCCAGTCTGTCAGATGCACGCTCTCCTCACCCGTCAATTTCTGATACAGCTCTTCGGCAAGGAATGGAGTGAACGGTGCGATCGCCTGAGCCAGGCGCACGAGCACATAGTGAAGCGTTTGATAGGCGTCCTTTTTGTCACCATCGTCTTCACTCTTCCAGAAGCGACGACGTGAACGGCGAACAAACCAGTTACTCGCGTCATCAATAAACGGTAAGATCGGTTTGACCGCACTTGCAACGTCATAGTTGTCAAGGTGTGTTTCGATTTCCTGAATCAGCTGATGAACCCGGCTGATAATCCATTGGTCGAGCGGATTACTGACAGACGAAGAAGGGTCTTTCAGGTTACCATCAAACTCCCAGCCATCGACGTCGGCGTACATCGTAAAGAAGTCGTACATATTCCAAATCATCGATAGCTTACGGGCAACATCACCAACGTCTTTGTCCTGGAGGGCAAAGTCTTCTCCGGAAAGAAGCGGACTTGCCAGCAATAAGAAGCGCAGACTGTCGGCACTGTACTTGTCCATCAACTCGTTTGGATCAGTAAAGTTACCGAGGCTCTTGCTCATCTTGCGGCCGTCGTTACCGGCAACGTTACCGGTGACGATAACGTTTTTAAACGCATTGTGTCCAAATAGCCCGACATTCACTGCGTGCACGTAGTAAAACCATGCCCGTACTTGACCGACATACTCGACGATGAAGTCGCCGGGGAAATTTGCCTCAAACTTCTCGACATTCTCGAATGGATAGTGGAACTGAGCGAAGGGCATTGAACCGGATTCAAACCAACAGTCCAGCACCTTATCAATGCGAGTATAGTGGACGCCATCCAAGTCGAAAGTAATATCGTCAACCCAAGGGCGGTGGTAGTCCTCGAGCTCGACACCGCTTAACTCTTTCAGTTCCTGATAACTCCCGACCACCTTAACGTGTTCGACGCCGTCTTCATCGACACCCTTCCAGACTGGCATGGCAGTCGCCCAAAAACGATCGCGAGACAGGTTCCAATCAGGTGCCTGCTCGACCGTTTTTTCAAAACGACCGTGCTTGATATGCTCTGGGAACCAGTTGATATTTTCCGTGTTCTGCTCGAGCATTTCGGTTCGTTGGCCATCAATATCCATGAACCAGCTCGGGTGCGCTCGATACATCAAGCGATGACCAGTGCGTGGGTTGTGCGGGTATTCGTGACGGATGTAATCAATCTTCCAGACAACGCCCTGCTCTTTGAGTTCTTTGGCAATACGCTTGTTGTTCTCCCAAACCTCGAGGCCTTCCCAGGGACCCTCAGTATACATACCGTATTCGTCCAGCACGTGAATGACAGGAATCCCCTTCTCTTTCGCGAGAACGAAATCCTCTTCACCATAAGCGGGCGCAAGGTGAACAATTCCTGTACCCGATTCGGTCGTGACGTAGTCAGCCGCCCAGACGCGATGCGCATTTTCACCACGATCGTCGAACAGGGGTTCGTATGATTTGCCGACCAGCTCACTACCTTCGAACGAGCGCACCATTTCGTACGCCAGCGGCTGATGCTTTTCATCGGTGAGCACCTTCGGCAAGAGTTCCTCGGCCAGCACGAGATGCTCGCCGTCGATAACGACTTCGACGTAGGTGACATCGGTATTGACCGCCAATGCAACGTTACCCGGAAGTGTCCATGGCGTAGTGGTCCAGGCAAGCAGCGAATACGCTTCATCAACCACGTTAAACTTCACATACACGCTTGGATCGGTCACATCGACATAAGCGCCGGCATCCATCGTGACCTCGGCCTTCGACAAAGGTGTCGCCCACTTGGTGTCATACATCAAGACACGCTCACCCTCGTAGATCTTTCCTTTTTCGTAGAGCTGCTTAAACGCCCACCAGACGCTCTCCATGTAGTCTTTATCCATGGTTTTATAGGCACCTTGGAAGTCAACCCAGCGCCCGATGCGGTCAATGGTACTCTCCCACAAATTCCCCGTCTCGATCATACTTTCGCGGGCAGTCGTAATGTATTCCTCCAGGCTTACCTTGGTGCCAATATCATGACGGTCTTGAATACCCAGCTTCTTCTCGACGAAATTCTCGGCTGGCAGTCCGTGCGTATCCCATCCCCAGACGCGTTCGACACGCTTGCCTTTCATCGTTTGATAACGAGGAATAGCGTCTTTGACAACCGAACTAAGAAGCGTACCATGGTGTGGCACACCCGTAATGAACGGAGGGCCGTCGTAGAAAACGTACGAGTTGTCTTCGGGACGCTGTTCAATAGACTTCTCAAACGTCTTGTTCTTTTTCCAATACTGAACAAGGTCCTTTTCGTACTCGATGGCACGTCGACGACTATTGGCGTGGAATTTCATTGTGCTCTCCTTGGCTCGGTGCGCCACTATTTAAAAATAATAAAAACCCTTCAGACATCGGAACCCGTTACGACGGGTGGTACCATCCGATTTCTGAAAGGATATCCTTTTCAGCACTTCATTGACTGCTCTCACGCGGCGGTCGCGTTGGGTTCTACTAAGCGCACTGGGCACTGTTCTTCCCAAAACTCGTGGGTGATAGCCACTCAAACGTTTGTAGGTATGATTATACCATAGTAATAGCAGTGACTACAGCCAGCTTGCCCAGCCATTTGCGTACAAGAATGTCGTCTGATTGCTGCTCATCTGAACACCTAAGCCAGTGCAGTTTGACTGCCAGTTGCCACCAATAGATCCAGTGTACTCCCCGTTCGTATTGCCACCGTAGGAATATACCCTCCCAGAACTACTGCGGGCAACGACCGCAAAAGGATAGCCCGATGTTACTGTTGAGTAGCAGTACTGGAAGTTCCTATCGGTGCCATCACTGTTCGAAAACAATATGGCATATGAATCGCGACCGACGGCAATAGCGCCGACATTCTGATCCATCCATTGCAAGTCGGCGGTAGATGTCGGGTAGCCGCCGCGCTTAACATTGTAGAGCTCGACGAGTTTCACGAAGTTCTTCAAATCACTCTGAACCGTCGAATCGTTTGCCTGCTGACGAATACCGTTGTAGGCAACAATCGTTATCGCTGCCAGGATGGCGATCACCACAATAACAATCAAGAGTTCGACGATCGTAAAGCCGGTCTGTCTTTTTGCCCACTGCATTACGGATTATTGTACTACGCGAACAATGCCTCGCCAAATTGCAGGACGACGAGTGCGACCATCAACGCCAGCCAACCGAGAACGATCATCTGGTGGTATCCGCCCCCTAGGAAGCGCTGGACACGCTCGTTCGCTGCTCGCTTAAACTGGAATATATTGTGCTTTAAGTTAAAGTGAAGCATCGTCGAGAAGATAATTGTTGTTGATGCGGTCACCAAGAGGCACCACGGACACAACACCTGAATGGCGTAGACGCTCTGGAAAAAGAGCCAGTACGAAAAGATCGTCCCTAGCAGGAAGCCAATGTTGGCAGCGATCCAAAACCAACGTGGCAGTTTCGCGCCAGCCAAGCCAACAACCGCCACCGTTACGACAACCGCATACGCCATCAAACCGATGACCATATTTGGGAAACCAAACACCTCTGACTGCCAAGTCTGCATGACTGTCGAGCAGTTGAGAACCAGGTTGATGCTACACGACAGCACGGCGTCAGGCTCTTCGTATAAATGAAACTTTTCCAGCGTCAATACAAAGGCAGCAGCAAGCGCGACCGCGCCAGCAGCCAGCATCAAACTGAAGACGAGCGCGTCAGACTTTTCATTCTTCTTACTTCTGAGCAAGAATTTCTTTAGTGCATCAAGCATAGTAACTCACCTCACTTATCGTCGGGAGCGGCAACCCCCTCCATTGATTTTGCAATATTCCATCATCAGACAAAGCGACCAGTGTAGGAAATTCAAGAATGTCGTACGTTTGGCAAAACGAAATGCCGTCTGGCGACTCTGGGTCCATAACTTCAAGCTCGCGACCAGTCTGCCTTTGAAAATCACGCAGGTAGTCTGTAACGGCTCGAGCGTAATCGGTCTGATCTTTCGACAAGACAACCACCCTCACAGCTTATTCCCCTCGCTTCTCGGCGTTGGCGCGCTTACGTTGCTCAAGAATTTGAACAAAGTCGTCGAGGGTCTTGAATTCTTGATACACGCTCGCAAAGCGAACGTAGGCAACTTCATTACGAATCGCCAGCTCATCAAGCACCTTGTCACCAATTTGCTTTGATGTCACTTCGTTCTCGCCAAGGGCGTAGACCGCATCCTCGATTTCATCAATCATCTCTTCGACTTCGACTTCCGAGCTAAAGAACTTACCAACAGATCGCTTGATTGCAATCGACAGTTTTTCGCGGTCGAAGAGTTCGCGGACACCATTCTTCTTAATGACCGCGAGGTTTGGCTTTTCGATACGCTCGTAGGTCGTAAAACGCTTCCCATCGGGTGCCTCGCGGCGGCGGCGGATCGTGACGCCGTCACTCACTTCCCGTGACTCAATCACGCGACTATCACCAATACGTAAGTGTCCCATCGACTACTCCTCTGTTTTCTTTGAGCGCTTCTTTCGGCGGCGCAAAAAGGCCGGTGTGTCAGACTCGTCGTCCTGATCGGCTGGCTGCGACCAGATGTTTTCTTGCGGCTCTTCATTAAAGATTGCGGCTGACTCTGTCTGATCAAGCGACATATCAACGTGGCTAACAACTTCGTCGCTGACGCTGCTGTTGTTCGTGACGGTTGTCGACTCCTCTTCGGCTTCCTCCTCTTGGAAGTAAGCTGAATCGAAGCCAGTCGCGATCACCGTAATCACCAGCTCGTCTTCCATTTCAGGCTTGAGCGTTGCACCAAAGATGATGTTCGCATCAGGAGACACTGCGCTCGTAATAATTTCGGCAGCTTCCTGAATTTCGCTCATGCTCATGTCATAGCCACCAGTGACNTTGAAGAGGACACCCTTCGCACCGTCNATCGATACCTCGATAAGTGGNGACTCGATCGCCTGCTGNGCAGCNTGTGCGGCACGNCTGTCACCGTTNGCGCGTCCNATACCCATTANCGCCGAGCCAGCGTTGCTCATAATAGCCTTCACGTCNGCAAAGTCGAGGTTAATCAGACCGTGCTCCGTAATTAGCTCGGAAATACCTTGAACACCCTGTCGTAGGACGTCATCGGCGATCTTAAATGTTTCAAGAAGCGGTGTACGGCGGTCAATTGTCTGCAGTAAACGATCGTTCGGGATGGTGATCAGCGTGTCGACGTGTCGACGCAGCTGAGAAATCGCCCACTCGGCGTTCTGACGGCGCTTCTCGCCCTCAAAACTAAATGGTCGAGTTGCAACACCGACGACAAGAATGCCCAGCTCACGAGCGACCTCTGCAACAACATACCCAGCGCCAGAACCAGTTCCACCACCAGCACCAATGGTCACAAAGACCATGTCAGCACCCTGCAGTGCATCCTTAATCTCATCGCGTGACTCCGTTGCGGCAGCCTCACCCACAGTAGGATCGGCACCTGCGCCAAGTCCGGCGGTCGTTGAGTGGCCAAGGTGAATCTTGACGTCAGCTTTGCTGTTATGCAAGGCCTGAGCGTCAGTGTTCATCGCGATGAACTCAACGCCAGATAGCCCGGCCTCTTTCATACGGTTTACGGCTGATCCACCAGCACCTCCGACACCCACTACCTTAATGCTTGCGAATGTCTGTATATCACTTGGCTTAACTTCCGGCATGCCTGTCTCCGTCTCCCTCGATCTTATGGATGCTTAACTCTTTGCTCTAGTATATCATTTTATGCGCGCGAACAAGAGAGATACTCAGGGCTTGAACCAAGAGAAGACCTTCGAGACCTTTCCCTTCATGTCCTTCGCCGATGGCGCCTTTAGCTTTCCGCCGCCTCGTGGCTTGCCTTCAAACTGCTCGGCATCAATCAGCATCAAGCCAATCGCCGTGGCGTAGCTCGTCTTATCGATATCATCAGCGACACCGCCAAACCCAGTCGGATGACCGATCCGAGCCGCTAGGCCTAGGGTCTCTTTCGCATAGTCGGTCAGTCGCTTGAGCTTCGCACCACCCCCGACAAGTACCACGCCGCTCGGCAGACGTCCGGCACGTCCCGCCTTTTTCAGCTCGCGCTGGACACCTTCAAAGATCTCTTCAAGGCGCGCTTCAACAATTTCATCAATATCCGTAGTCGTAAAACTGTGAATCTCACCGTCATGCTTGACGCTGACGCCTGCGCTCTCATGGCGAGCGACGGCAGAAGCGTGCTCAATCTTGATGCGCTCCGCCACTTCGGGATCGGTCTTTAATCCAATCGCTAGGTCATTGGTAATGTTGTGACTTCCAACTGGCAATACGCCGACGTATTGCAAATCGCCTTCTTCGTAGACAGCAACACTGGTTGTCGTCGCACCAAAATCAATCACTGCGACACCATTTTCTAATTGCTGCTCGGTCAGTACGGCTCGCGCCGCCGCCATTGCCGTCGGCAAGACGGTATTGGGGTGAACTTGGGCGGATTCAGCTGCCTTGTCTACATTGACAAGGTACGGCGTCAGCGCAGAAACAACATGCGCATCGATCTCGAGCCGCGTTCCGGTCATGCCGACCGGATCCTTAATGTTATCCTGGCCATCTAGCTTGTAGGCATGAGGAATAACCGCCAAAATATCGCGGTTTGCTGGCACTTTACCGAGTGTCGCCACTTCTTTAATTCGAGATAAGTCGTCGTGGTTAATTTCGTGATCAACCCCACCAACCGCCACCATGCCATCGGCGTGTGTGGTCAGAATGTGAGATCCGTTCACGCTCAGGGATGCTTCGTGAACCTGGTAGCCGCTCATTCGCTCGGCCTCGCCAAGCGCTTTATCGATCGCTTGTCCTGGCCCTTGCAAGTTAACGATAACTCCCTTGCGCATGCCGCTGTTCGGCGCTTGACCCACGCCAACAATCGTGGGGACGCCCGTCGCGTTGTCGACATGAGCGACAACTGCCCTAACGGTAGTGGTGCCGATGTCTAGTCCAACGGCGTACTGAGATGACTCTTGCATGACCTTCAGTATACCGCTTATGGCGAAGATTCGACAAGTCTTTTACAGGGTCGTCAAAATTTCGGCACCGTCTTCCGTGATCAGGACCGTGTGCTCAAAGTGTGCCGACAGGCTTCCGTCTCGAGTCGATATTGTCCAGCCGTCGTCTTCAGTAATCACTTTCTCTCCGCCCAAGGTTGCCATCGGCTCAATCGCAATCGTATCGCCGGGTGTCAGTAAAATCCCCTTGCCGCGACGACCATAGTTAGGGATATCCGGCGGCTGATGCATCTCGTGACCAACACCGTGCCCCACTAATTCACGGACAATACCCAACTTTGCTTCTTTCAAGACCTTTTCAATCGCAGCGCCAATGTCACCAACGCGAACTGGCCCCTTAATAGCATCAATACCGGCGTACAGGCTCCGTTCGGTTGCGTTAATCAAGTGTTTCTGCGCACCGCTCGGCTTGTCACCCACAACCATCGTAAAAGCACTGTCGGTCTTCATGCCCTTATAGGCAATCACTAGGTCAAAACTCACCACGTCGCCGTCCTGCAGGACGTTGTCGGTCGGAATACTATGAACGATCTGCTCGTTCACCGATATACAGATTGAGCCAGGAAAATTGACTTCTGAAGTTTTGTATGTTGCGACGGCACCGTGGCGCTCAATTTCTTGCGCAACCCAGGCATCAAGTTCGCGTTCGGTCACCCCTGCTCGAACTTGTTGACGCAGATCACGAAAAATAGTGGCAAGAATCTTGCCACAGTCGCGCATTGCTTGAATCTCTTCTGGAGTTTTTTCTCGGCCAATCATGCCAGTGACCTCGACGTCAGTTCCGCGACGATTCGGTCATGGACTTGGCCAACCGTCCCCACACCGTCAATGTGTACCACTGGAATCTGTTGCTCGGTCATGTAGCTCAAAATTGGGTACATTTCCTGTCGATAAATATTCAGACGTTGATCAATCGCTTCTGGCGTATCATCTGCTCGCCCACGGATTGCAAGACGCTTCAGCAATTCTTCACGCGGCACTTCAAGTACCACCACGAGGCCGATTTGGCGCCCATGATCAGTCTGCGAGTTCACCAACCACTCGGCCTGCGGCAAGAGGCGCGGAAAACCGTCTAGGATCAGTTGATCAATATCACCAGATTTCTTGATCGCATCGCTCATAATGCCAGTAATCGCTTCATGCGATACCATACCGCCCGAATGCATAATCTGTACCAGCTCGGGGTCATGTGTGTCGCGCAGCAGTTGTCCTGCACTTAACCAACGCCATCCCATCCGTGCCGCTAAAATTTGTCCTTGAACACTCTTTCCAGCACCGGCTGGACCAAAGAATATAATCATACGCTTTCTATGATAATGAATTTTTCTCGAGATGGCTAGCGCAAGTCTTTATGGCAGGCGGACAAAAGCAGATGTCGGCACAGCGACACGGGTCGTCTGACTTGGGTGCGTCCAGTAGAGCTGTGCATATGCACCGCCGCCACCCTCTCGATGCTCAAACAGGACGGGGACAGCCTGTCCAGCCGTCAAATTAATTGGCGAGTATGTACGTAGCGTACAGCACCCGCCGATTGAACCGTCTAGATTATTAATAAGGGTGACGTCATTGATAACGAGTCGGTCAGCATCATCACTCAAGGTATAAAAGGTATAGCTTCCAGAAACGGGCGGGACTATGTAGGACGTGAAGCGCGAAGTAAAGCTGTCTGTATTCACGACACCAGTCAGCGGCGAGCCAGTCCCCCAGTTGTTTGTCATGTGATCAATATACGTCGTCGCGACAGGCTGCCCCGAAAAGCTCGTATTGTTATAATACTCAGCTTTTACCTGTCCACAACCGCCAAGCGTTGGCGACGGGTTATCGGTCGACACGTGATACGTCCCGACGGTATTTGTGCCCGCAACACAAAATCCATAATTGTACGTTCTATAGTCGTAGGTAACACCTCCATTAGTAACCCCTATGCTAGACAGCGAGGCTGGATACTGATCGTTATTCTTCAAACGTTCAGTCTCCACTAGACGGTAGGTCTGAGCAATGGCGCTATCCAGTGCCGATCGCTCTGCCTGCTGGCGAATGCCGTTATACGCCACAATGGTAATGGCCGCCAAGATGGCGATGACCACGATGACGATCAAGAGCTCGACGATCGTAAACCCAGTTTGTCTTGCCCACGCTTTCATTAGAGACAATTGTAACAAAGGCAGCCGAAAAGCAAAAGCTTAGGCGAGCGCGTCTTTGACAAACTTTGCGACTGTCGCGCCATCTGCCGTATTACCTAGCTTCTTTTTGACCGCACCGATCACCTGGCCCATCGCAGCCGGCCCGCTCACACCGAGAGCCTGAATTGCATCCTGTACGGCGGCTTGAATCTCGGCCTCGCTGGCTTGCTCTGGCAAGTAACGCGAAAGGATATCAGCTTCTGCTCGCTCGGCCTCAGAAAGATCAGTTCGATTTGCATCGTCATAGGTCTGTGCACTTTCGTGCCGCTTCTTGACCTCACGAGCAATCAACTGCTCAATAATTTCGTCATCGAGACCGGTATCACGGACACCCTTGGCGACTTCCTCGTTCAGAATAACGGCCTTTAAGCCACGGAGCGTATCGGCAACAAAACGATCGCCGCTCAAAAGAGCGGCTTTAATGTCGTCATCGATGCGACCCTTGAGGGCCACAATTAGCGAATCCCCAGGCGAGCTTTGTTGAGCTTTTCAGCCTTTCGTTGCTTGCGGATGATTGCTTTTGTGCGTCGTTCAGGCTTGCTGATCGGCTTACTGAAGCGCATAGAGGCTTTCGCCTGCGCCAAAACACCGCTCTGCAGTACCTTGCGGTTGAAGCGACGGATAATGTTCTCGTTCGCTTCGCGTTCGTCTTTACGTGTTACTTGTACCATATCAGTGATGTATTTTAACAGATGTCACGCAGCCTGGCAAGACCTAGCCGCCAAGTCCGTTCAGCCATGTCCCGCCACTATAGAACCATGTTCCAGACGTCGACAGGCCATTATTGGCGCATGTCGTGGTGTGAGTCTGCAGCGGCCCAACCCCTTCGCTGACGGATCCGTCACGATACGTAAACACCTTCCCGGAACGGCTTGCCGCCACGAACATGAACTGATTACCGCTCGCTAAACAGCGCACAAAGTTATAGTTCTGTCCGCCGCTGACATAGTGATTGCCGTACGCTGAACCATTCACGCGCACCCCATCGCTCACCAGCGTTGCCGGGTCAGGCAGGGTCTGGTATGCCGAAAGATACGCCGTCGTCCGCGACCCCACATTCTTGAGATCATTCTTCACGGAAGTGTCGTATGCCTGGTTCTGTATACCGTTGTACGCAACAATGGTAATAGCTGCGAGAATGGCGATCACCACAATAACGATCAATAGTTCAACGATAGTAAAGCCTCGACGCATTAGAATGCCCCCTCTGTGTATGTATTCGTCACTTCTGTCGCGCTTAGGGCGCGACTATACACCCTGACGTCGTCGACAGTGCCGCTGAATGATCGGTAGTTGCCAGGGCCGGCTCCGACCGTCAAAGAGTTCGAAGTTGTTGCGTTAGAAATACTACCAATCGCAACCTCACCCCTCAAAGTACCGTCGACATACATATACTGTCGCGACCCGTCGTAGGTTAAGACAAGGTGACGCCAGGTCGTCGAACTGCCAGCCACATTCGTGTTACCTGCATTATATTGTCCGTTTACTGCCAGTGAATAGTTACCATTCGGAAGGATACCCAGCCAATAGATAGATGACCCGATTGACGAGCCGGCACCGCGATATACCACATATGAATAGTCACCTGAAGTGCCACTGACGCCACGAGCCCATACCGAAATAGAGAAGCTCGAAAGGCTGCTCGGTAAATTAGCGGTCGCTAATGTCAGCATGCCGCTGGCTCCAATTTGATAGGCGCCATCTTGCTTGCCATTCGCCCCCTGGGTCACGCTCACCGCCCCTGACGGCGAGACGCCAACACCCGCCACCGCCTCTTCAAGGGATCCGTTTAAAGGCAGCCACGCCACCAGACCGTTCAGCATACAGCGACCCTCGCGCGGCGAGCTGCCAGCGTTCATCGAGTAACGAAGTGTTCCATTGGCTCGCTCGATACAATAAGTGTTCTGTCGCTGATTATAGAAGTAGTCGTACCCGGAAGTATTCAGGCCCTCAACCTGACTTAATGCGGTCGGATACATAGCGGCCGTATTCTTTGCTTTATATGTCTCAACCGCCTTAGCAGCCTGCGATAATTCACTAGTCAATGCCGCCACCTTCGCCTGGTTCTGAATCCCGTTATACGCCACGATGGTAATTGCCGCTAGAATAGCGATCACTACAATGACGATCAACAACTCGACGATAGTAAAGCCGCGGCGCATCATCAGGGCGCCCCCGGTCCAGGAATACTCACCACACACTGCGTTGCGCCGCTGCCGCCAATGTCACCCACCGTATAGCCAGCCGAGCTAGTGCTTGAGTTCGTCCCTTCACTCGTCAGGGCCGGTAAGCCACAGCGCGTGTTCACCCCTTTAATATAATAACTGAGGATAGCCGGCTGCGACGTACCATTCACCACCCGAGCAGAGTGGTAGCTGTAGGTCACGCCCCCTCGAGTATCCGTTGCCATCGGCGCGACACGTGGCAAAGAACCGACCGTCGCCATCGCTGCGTTAAACGTGCTGTTGGCGCCCATCGGCGCACTATTACGGCGACAGTCAGTTTCGGTGGTAATACAGACAAAGTCGTTCTCGACCGTGTAAGGATATTGGCCTGTTTTGGCGATATATGCCTGAATCAACCGTAGCGACTTACTGGCGGCATCATTAATCGCCGCGTTACTTGCTTGTTGCTGAATGCCGTTATACGCCACGATGGTAATCGCCGCTAGAATAGCAATCACCACAATGACGATCAGTAGTTCAACAATGGTAAAGCCCGGTCTATTGTGTGCCCACACTTTCATTGATCCCAGTTAACCACAAGCTTGACGTCAATTCAAACATTCACAAGATGGAGCAACTGCCCCTCTACCGAACGCCTACCATTCCACTCATTGACGTCCACGCGATACCAGACGTCAACCGTTGTACCGGGTTCCACGAAGAAATGATCAGGTGCGTTGAATGCCAACATATCAACAGCGACTTTATTGATCGCAACCGATATCTTGACATGCTGGCCATCAGCACCCATACGTCGTACACGCTCGACGACGACACTTCGCGACGCCAACACAGGCTGTGGATTGCCATTGCCAAACGGCTCGAGCAGCGCTATCTCTGCCACGAGATCCTCACTGAGCTGCGCCAGCTGGGCGGTGACATCTTCGACTGGCAGCAATAACGACGCCTGGTCTTTTAGCTGCTGCGACCTATAAAATTCATTCACCCGCCGACGAAAGGCATCGATATTCTCAGTCTTTAACGTCACCCCTGCCGCCAACTTATGCCCTCCACCTTTTATAATCAGGTCATCCGCTGCACGAATTGCATCTGCGGCGCTAAACTCACCATAACTACGGGCCGAGCCCTTCGCCTCTTCACCCATCTCCTCTAGCACAAAGGTTGGCTTGCGATATTTCTCGAGAAGCTTCGCCGCCACGATACCGACAATGCCGTGATTCCAGCCGGGCGCACTGACGACCAGAACAGGGTCATCCTCGTACCGAAGTGCCTGCTGCTGAGCTGCTTTAAAAATCTCATCTTGCTCCGCCCTGCGAGCCTTATTTAGCTCGTCCAGCTGCTGCGCAAGGCGAAGCGCCTCAAGTGAATCAGTCGCTCGCAACATGTCGAGGGCGTACTGTGCTGTCTCAAGCCGACCGGCCGCATTCATCCGCGGACCAAGGGCAAAGCCCAGACTGCGCGCGTTCACCGTCTCGGGACGAACCCCGGCTACCGCCATTAATGCCTTGAGGCCTGGTCGGCGTGTCTTTGCGAGCACTTTCAATCCCCAAAAAACATTCGTTCGGTTCTCGTCAACCAGCGTCACGACATCACAGACTGTCCCTAAAGCCACCAAGTCCAGTAGCCATTTCTCTTGCCCAGCCGGCAGGCCTTCTAACCTGGTCTGCAGCGCTTGGACTAACTTAAAAGCAACACCGACACCAGCCAAATCAATAAAAGGATACTGGTGATCCTTGCGCTTTGGGTTAATAGTCGCCACTGCCGGAGGCGGCGTTTCAGCAACATTATGGTGATCGGTAACGATCACGTCGACGCCCAGCTCGGCCGCTCTGGCAATTTCCTTATGGCTCAGACTTCCGCAGTCAACTGTCACTATCAGCTGTGCACCATCGGCCGCAATTCGCTCGATCGCATCAATCGTCAGCCCGTACCCCTCAACAAAACGATTTGGAATAAATGCTTCGACATGGGCAAAACCAAAGCTATTGAAGGCATCGAGCAGGACGGTGGTTGCAGTCAGTCCATCGATGTCATAGTCACCGTAAATAGTCACTCGCTCCTGCTCCTGACGCGCCCTCACCAATCGCTCTACTGCCGCTTGCATATCCGGCAATAAGAAGGGGTCATGTCGTTGAGCATAGTCAGGCGATAAAAAAAGCGCCCGGTTTTCGGGCGTAATACCTCGTTTCGCAAGGATTTCGTCAAATAGACTCATGCCCGATCGGTGGCCGTTCGCTTCGGCCGCGATGCATGCTGTTGCGACTTAATCACGATACTCTGGAGCTCTTTAAAGATAGGGAACTGTTTGTTCGTTGCGTAGATTTTGGTATTGCCCTGCTTCTCACTGGTCAAAAAGCCGACCTTTTCGAGTCGCTTCAGCTCGCGCTGGATGTTGCCCGGATCTTCCTTGATGAGCTTGGCGAGGCCTCGAACATGCGTACGGAAATCAGGGTACTTGGCGTACACCACCACTATTTTTCGTCGCACTCGAGATGTAATAAAAACGTCTAACATGTCTCCCCTTGCCTCAGATTCTGCTCATAGTCGTTGATTTTTATTCTACATTTTTCGGTCGGTTGGGTCAACGCCAATTCAGGATGATCTGATTAATTTTCGCGACTGTTTCCTCGTGAGTCGGGATGGCATTATCGTTATAATAGTGGTTAGTGCCCAAGAAATTCTCCTTGACGTCTAGTATGTGCAACTCGTCGGCCAAGACGTGAAGCGCATCCACCGCCTCGACCGATGCAACTGGGGCGACCACCACTAATCGCGTGATGCGAATCGGCTTGAGAAATTCAACCGCTGCGTCTAAAACCGTCGGCGAATCAAGGCCATCCGATACAAGGATGATGGTGTGGTCGCGCAGCATATCGTTATCAATCAATCCGCCGTCACCAAGCAGCCGATTAATCTTTTGAAACGCCTCTCGCTTACGCTCCTCGAGGTAGCCGTGGTATTCACTCGTATACTCATCTACCTCGCCCTGCGAAAACGAACTGTTATACGTGAAATGCCCGTTTTGCGACACGCTCCCAAAACGCAGGCTCTCGCCCGGTACCTCGATCCCCTCCACTAGCAACATCGTCAAAATACTGTGAAGTGCTGCAGCAATTTGCTCGCCCACTAAGACGGCCCCGTCGCTTAAGGCGACCACCGCACAGGTCTCGTAGCGATACCGTTCCACTAGCTGAGCCGCCAACTTTGCGCCCGCATCCGTCCGACTCTCAAAATACATATGCTTATTCTAGCAGGAACAACCCCGTCATCACAGCGTATAATGGAACCGTGAAGTATTACGAGGTAGCTCCTACGAAAATTGTCCGCGCTGGTGCCAGCGTTTTTACCTATAGCAGCGAGCAAACCCTTCAGCCCGGTCATATCGTCCGAATCCCTGTCGGCCGTTCTTCAGCCGTAGGCGTTGTTATGCGGGCCGTATCAGAGCCGTCATTCCAGACGAAACCAATTGAAGAAATTATCACCCCCACCGCTCTGCCAACGCCCATGACGCAACTTGCAGATTGGCTAGCCGACTACTACCGCACGCCCCTTGCCACCGTGCTGCAAACCGTTCTTCCCCGTGGCATCGACAAAAAGAGACGTGCGACACACAAGACAACCGCCACCTCAGAGCGAGATCGAACACATATTGTACTCAGCAAAGATCAGCAGGCTGCCGTTGATACGATCATGCGTTCCAAACAGCGCACCACTCTCTTGCAGGGCGTCACTGGCTCCGGTAAGACGGAAGTATACAAAGAGGTGACACGACGCATGATTGCCGCGGGAAAATCGGTCATTGTACTGGTTCCAGAGATCAGCCTGACCAGCCAGATTGTCAGCGAGTTCGCCCACGACTTCCCCGACGCTATCCTGACGCATTCGCAGATGACCGAAGCTCAACGCCACGTGGCATGGCAGACCGCGCTCGAGGCTAAGACCCCACAAGTTGTCATCGGCCCCCGCTCTGCCCTCTTCATGCCAGTTCCTGACCTGGGAGCCATCCTTATTGATGAGGCTCACGAGCCGAGCTATAAACAAGAGCAGGCCCCCCGCTACTCAGCACTTCGCGCAGCAAGCATCATGGGAAGGCTCTGCGATGCCTTGGTTGTTTTTGGATCAGCAACACCACTCGTCACCGACCGCTACGTCGCGGAAGTGGGCGGCCATCAAATCGTCGTACTCAATAAACGAGCCCGCGATAATGCCACGCCGCCGCGTATCGACGTCGTCAACATGACAAAAAGAGAGCAGTTCAAGCACCACCGCTTCCTATCCGATCGGCTGCTCACCAGCATCGAAACAAACCTTGCAAACGGCCACCAGACCCTCATCTTTCATAATCGCCGCGGGAGCGCGGCGACGACGCTCTGCGAACAGTGCGGCTGGACGGCGCAGTGCCCTCGCTGCTTCATCCCCCTGACCTTGCATGCAGACACCTTCCAACTCAGCTGTCACGTCTGCAACCACCATGAAAAAGTGCCGACGCACTGCCCGAGCTGTGGTTCGGCAGATATTATCCATAAAGGAGTCGGGACAAAATTAATCGAGAGCGAGCTACAAAAGCGCTTTCCTAAAGCAAAGGTTGCCCGTTTCGACTCGGATACAAAAAGTGATCAGACCATCGACAAGCTCTATGGGTCACTCTACCGCGGCGACATTGATATCGCTATCGGCACACAAGTCGTCGCCAAAGGGCTCGACCTTCCAAATCTGCGTACCGTGGGCGTCATCCAGGCAGATAGCGGTCTCTCGCTTCCAGATTACGCCGCAAGCGAACGGACGTTTCAGCTACTCGCCCAAGTGATCGGACGTGTCGGTCGTAATGAACACGCCACTACGGTCATCGTTCAGACCTACCAGCCAGCCCATCCTGCCATCCAATTCGGCGTCTCTCAGGATTATGAAGGATTTTACCAGCACACCCTCGAGCAACGTCGCCACGGCCACTTCCCACCTTTCACGTATCTGCTCAAGCTCACCAACGTCTACAAAACAGAGCGAGCCGCGATTCGTGCCGCTCAAGAACTCGCCCGGACGCTGCGCAGCAACCTTCACAGCGACGTCCGACTGTTTGGCCCGACACCCTCTTTCTATGAGCGGCAGCACGACACGTACCGCTGGCAGCTTATTCTAAAGAGCCCCAAACGCGACCACCTAGTCGCCGCTTTGACACACGTCCCGGCCACCCATTGGCAATCCGAACTCGATCCGCTTAGCTTACTCTAGCCACCTCTGTTGTAGTCGTGTATAATGACGGCAATGACTAAAGAGGATATCATCACCCTTCCCCACCCGCACCTGCGAGAAACCTCGATGCGTGTCAGCGCCCCCGACGAAACAACCGCGACGCTCATTAAAGACATGACCGATGCCGCGCTTGACTGGGAAGACTCCCGCCCACATGAAATCAGCGCCGCTTTAGCTGCCGTACAGATTGATCGCCTTGAGCGCGTGGTCATCGTGCGAAGCGACTTCGACGACAAGGCATCCCGCGAATTCACCGCCCTCATCAACCCTGAAATCGTCAAATACGAAGGTCACATCGTGGCTGACTACGAGGGCTGCCTCAGCGTCAAAGACGTCTACGGGAAAGTGCCTCGACATACAAAAATTCGCGTCAAAGCCCTCGACATCGACGGCAACGAAGTGCGTTTCAAAGCCGAGGGCTTCCTCGCACGCGTCATTCAGCACGAAATTGACCACACCAAAGGTATTCTATTTGTCGACCACATCAAGGAAGACACAAAAGCATTCTATCGACTAGACGATAAAGGTGAGCTGGAGGCACTCGACTATGACACCCACATCAAAGACAATCATATTCTTTGGGACTGATAGCTTCAGCGAAGCAGCCCTTCGCCACCTGATTCAAGCAGGCTATCCCGTCGGTGCAGTCGTCACCAAACCTGATGCCCCTAGGGGTCGAGGGCACAAACTGATGCCGCCAGAAGTGAAGATCCTAGCACTGCAACACGACATTCCCGTCTGGCAGCCAGCCCGACTTGATGAAATTATCGAGCCGATCAAGGCCTTTGGCGACACCATCGGCGTCCTGTCCAGCTTCGGCCGCCTCATCCCCGAATCTATTCTTCAACTTTTCACACCCGGTATCATCAACATCCACCCCTCACTGCTGCCTGCGTATAGGGGGCCAACCCCCATCGAAACCGCCATCGCAAATGGCGACGAGAAAACCGGCGTTTCACTGATGCTTTTGGTGAAGGAGATGGATGCGGGTCCCTTATACGCGCAGGCCGATTACCCCTTAACGGGGAATGAAACCCAACCAGAGCTATATGAAGCACTCGCCGACCTGGGCGGTTCACTGCTTATGCAACACCTCCCACACATCATATCCGGCGAACTGACGCCACACGATCAGCTCGGCCCCGTCAGCTACAGTCGCCTTCTCCATAAATCAGATGCTCTCGCCGATCCTGGAATGTACACCGCCGAACAGCTCGCCCGTAAGGTGCGCGCCCATCTGAGCTATCCAAAAACAAAACTGACCCTTCTGGGTCAGTTAGTTACCATTACTGCTGCACACAGTAGTCCAGAGCGCACCAGCATCCTCGACGTAACCTGTAGCGACGGGCACTTTCTTGTCATCGACGAGCTCGTAGGGCCAAGTGGACGCCGCATGAACGGCGCCGCCTTCCTAAACGGCTACCACGCCTAGTTACCGGCAATAATAGCGTCGCGGTTCTGAATAATTTCTTGTTTCAGTTCTTCAAGCGTACTCGCGACAACATCCTTATAGTCGGGTCGGTTTACCTCGAGCCACTTTGTTGCAGCGAATTCAGCTTTGAGCGATGGGTGGTCAACTGGGACACCAGCCTGAGTCGCCATTCGCTGTAGCAGTTCGTCCGATTGGTATTCGGGTGCATTCGCAGCAATCCACGCGTCCACCGTCTCGGGCTTGCGATCAATAATCTCTTCAAATTCTGCTAGCTGATCATCACTCAAGCCCTCGCTCAAGCGAATTCCCACTTTGTACTCAAGCTGCTCGTATACGTGCTGCAAAAACGGCTTCTTCTGCTCGTCCGGCAGATCGCCAAGTCCAATATCTGATAAGAATTGTTCGTCTAGTTGAAACATCTGACTCCCCTTTACTTCCTTTTATTGTAGCAGCTGACCCCTACAGGCCAAAACGCCCCTTAATAAATTCCTGCGCTTCAAGCGACAGTTGTCCTGGGTGACTCAAGCGAACATCACTACCGTAGGCGTAGAAATCACCAGGGAATTGATTGAGTAGCTCACCAGCAACGCTGTACCACTGCGCTTCCGATAGACCGATACGCTGGAAGAAGTGAATACCACCCTCTCCGTTCTCGATCACGAAGCTTGGATCAGGCAGCAATTCGGCGTTATCCTGTTCGTCCCAGCGGGCGTCCTGATCAGTGTTAGCAGGCAGCTCATCCGACTCCTGCGCGCCATCATCGAGGGGCTCTTCAGCCGATCCGTCACTGTCACCAGCATCTCCCTCGGGAGTTGTATCAGCTGGCTGCGCCTCAGCATTCAAGCCGCCGTACACAGGGTCGTTGCGAACCGAATGGCCATCGAATACACCGGTATCTATCAGCGCAGCGGCGGTACCGGCAATACCAGCACCCAGTGCAACGCCACCGAGTCCCCACGCAACAGACTTGCGACGCTTAGATTGCTCATTGCGCGTATCTTCTTCAAACTTCTCGTCAAAGAACCGAGCATACCGAGCCAGTGCGTCTTCATTTTCTGCTACTTCAGCATTTTCTCGAGCCTCAACGGCGTGNTCGTCGCCNAGCTCTTTCATNCCACGACCCTTGCGNGCGTCAGCAGAGGCAAANCCACGGGCAAACCGCGTGGCCATCGTTGCACCGGTCGCAATACCAGCACCCAGTGCAGCCACACCGGCAACACCGGCAGCGGCACCAATACCAGCACCAAGCGCACCGGCAGCGGCACCAATCAATACGCCTTTACCAAGTCGTTTCAATGCGCCACCCTTGTTCATCCATTCGACAAAACGACCGACAGTAGTTCCCTTGAGCTTTTCTGTCGTCTGTTTACGCAGTTCTTGCTGTTCGGCAAACAAAAAGGCGATTACCAGCGCATTCTTATCGGTCTCGCTGAGTGATTCGTCCGCCAGCTCGGTGGCAAGTTCAAGCCGGCCCAACTTTTGGATCTGCTCCTTATAGGCCTGGTCGGCTTCTTGATACTTCTCGCCGCCCTCACCAAAAAGACGTCCCTGTCGTTTCGCGCTCAGCGTCGAGAGGCGGTCACGCAAGCCTTCAAGCTGTCCGCGAGCAGCTTCGATAGCGGGGTCAACCGCTTCAATCGATGCCTCGGACGCTGCCGGCGCTTCGACTTCGGCCGGATTCAACTGGGCAGCGAGCGTGGCGACATCTGCTTCAAGCTGCTGAATACCGCTCTGAGTGACTACGTCGCCGTTCTCATCACGACGAGCAGCGTACCAATCGGCATCGCTCATCTGAACAAATGAATATTTCTGAAGGATTGATTCGACAGCTGCAGAGTTATTGCTCCCGATATCTGACTGAAGGATTTGATCAAGACACGCGTGATTAACCTGGCGTGCGGCGTTGTTCGCCTGGTCGATCGCATCTTCTGAAGAGAGGCCATTCTGGCGTGCCTGCTCCATCGCAGCGTAGAAAGCATCACGCTGGCTTGTTCGGAGTGATTCAAGATCTTCAAAGCTAAGTGCACCCGTCAAAAACTCAACATCGGCGGCCGCCGTTTCGGGGCGATTCGTCGTGTTAGTTTGTTCAGGGGCGACCGTTGGGCTTTCCATAAGCTTATTTATAGCAAATTATGTACATTTTGTCAATATAGTGCTTACGCTCATTGACATATTTATTATTTAGTGCTATAATACGTAACGTTATGGAGTTGAGGCACCCCTGCTCCACGCCCCTTACATCAGTACTGTTCGTGCGACGCCTCTTGGTCAACAAGTGGCCCGGTGGCGTCGTACCAACGTACGACCACCCTGTCAACGACAGTGGTATCCGCACAAGCCTATAATTAAATAAGTCTTTGTGTCGGTGCCACTCGGGTACCGACATTTCTAACCCCAACCAAGGAGAACACGAAATGTCCGCTACCCCCACCACCCGCGAGATCCGCCTGATGTCCACGGCTGCCGCCGAGACCAAGCTGCAGGAGAAGAAGGACGAGTCGCTCGACGCGCTCTTCGACGCCTTCAGTCAGCTGATGCTGCGCTTCCAGGACGGCGAGCTGCCGCTCGACGCCGCCGGGCCGCTGACCGAGCTGCTCGTCCAGATGGACGTCCAGCAGCTCCAGCAGACCCTTTCGGCGAACGGGCACGTCGCCCCGAACGTGGCGCTCCAGGCGCTGCTGCGGAGCGACGAGCTGTCGTCCGGCCAGAAGAACCTGCTCCAGCGTGTGCTCATCCCGAGCCACCCGCAGGCCATCGAGGTCGACAACAACGGCACGCCGTCGGAGGTCGGTCGGCTGCAGGGAGAGGTGTCCACGCTGACCAGCGACAACACGTCGCTGCAGCAGCAGCTGGACAACCGCCCCGCCGCCGCGCCCACTGCCGACAACGTCGTGCCGAAGGCCGCCGTCAAGGCGGAGGCCGAGAAGGTCAAGGCGGCGCTCAACGAGGCCAGCGGCTGGATGGGACGCAAGTCCCTGACGACCGAGCAGCTGGAGGAGGCCACCGAGGCCACCGACAAGCTCCTCGAGCTCGCCACCTCCGGATCCTGACAGGCCCCCGCCCGGGGCACCACTAGTACGTCATCTCGACGGAACGTGGTGCCCCGGCGGCGCAACACTTTTCATGTACGCAAAAACACTCCCGAAGGAGTGCTTTTTTATTTGTCGCCTTGCAGTCAGTTCTATAGGTGGCGCTGGACGATTTCTCGGGTAAAGAATTCGAGCATATCACCTTCTTCAAGCTGGAGTTTACGCTCGGTCTTCAGATTAAGGCCACACATGTCACCTTCAAAAACTTCACGAGCTTCAATTTTCTCGCGCTGAACACTGGTGATTTCCGCTTCACCGAGCACCTCGTCGCCCCGCTTGGCGCGGACCTGCAAACCGGCAGTAATCTTCCCGCTCTTGACCAGCCCACCGGCAATCACTTGGTCCTTCAGGGTTCGGAAAACGCCCTTTACTTCAAGCGTTCCAATCTGGGTTTCGACGACTTCAGGGGCAAGCAGCTTGGTCATTGAGTCGCGGGCGTCGTCAAGCAACTCGTAGATGACTCGATACAGACGGACCTCGGCACGTTCCCTAGTGGCCAGACTCTTCACCGCTGGCGGCAGGTCGACGTTGAAGCCATAAATAACGGTCTTACCATCGGCTGCCAGGCGAATGTCATTTTCGGTGATGTTACCGACACCGCTACTCACCACGTGCAACGATACTTCGCCGTTGGTTTCGATCAGTCGTAGGCTATCAATAACAGAGGTCAATGATCCCTGAACGTCAGCCTTCACGATGACGTTGAAGTCAGCCGCCTCGTGCTTCTGTGTCATCAGCTTCAAGAGGTCAGCCCCGGTGACGTTGGTGCTGGCGGCATTACGCTCTTGTTCAAGTCGGTTTTCAAGTGTTGCAGCACGCGCTTCTTTCTCGCTCTTCACCACTCCGAAGATGTCACCAAACTGCGGCAGCTCCTTAAAGCCAGTGACGGTCACTGGGGTTGAGGGACCAGCCTCTTTGATAGCCTTACCAGCAAAATCATGTAAGGTGCGGACTTTTCCGTAAGAGGTGCCTGCGATCAAGAACATACCAGGGCGCAGGACTCCCTGCTCGACCAGTAGACCGACGACTGCTCCTCGACCCACTTCCATGTGAGATTCAATAACCAAGCCTTCGGCTGGCACATCGGTGTCAGCTTTCAGTTCTTCAAGGTCAGCGACAAGCAGCACCATATCGAGTAGTTTGTCGATACCCTGTCCAGTCTTGGCGCTCACCTCGACCATAATGACGTCACCGCCCCATTCTTCTGGGTTAAGGCCGTGTTCGCTCGCCAGCTGCGTCTTCACGAGCTGCGGATTAGCGGTCTCCTTGTCGATCTTGTTGATAGCAACAACAATCTTCGCATTCGCCGAACGGGCAAAGCGAATTGCTTCCACGGTTTGCGGCTTCACGCCGTCGTCGGCAGCGACCACGATAATCACCACGTCGGTCAGTGTAGCACCGTGCTGCCGCAGCGCGGCGAAAGCTTCGTGACCAGGGGTATCCAATAAGGTAATGGCCCGGTCGTTGCGAACGGTCTGGTAGGCACTAATGTGCTGGGTGATACCACCTGCTTCACCTTCGACCACTTTTTGACCAAGGACAGCGTCTAGCAGGCTCGTTTTTCCGTGGTCGACGTGACCCATGACCGCGACGATTGGCGGACGTTCGGTCGCCTTGTCGGAAACTTCACGAGTTCGACGCTCTGGACCAGTGGCGTTCGACTCTTTCTTCTGCAGTTCAACATCAAGGCCGAGCTCGTCGACGATGATAGTGGCGGTTTCAAAATCAATTCGTTGGTTGATAGTAGCGGCGATACCGTTTTTAAACAGCTCACCAATCAGCGTGGTAACGGGGAGATTGAGAACCTCAGCCAGCTCACCGACGGTAATTGAATCGGCAATCGATAAGACTTTCTCTGCCATGAGTGCTCCTCTCCCCGTTTTGACACGGTCGTATTACTACTTAACTTTTTTTGCAGACTTGCTGCCAGGAAGACCGAGAGAAATCTTTCGGTTATCCTTTTCGATGTCGAGTACGACAAATTCTTTACGCTCGTTCAGCGTGAAGACCTTTTCAGGGTCTGCGCCATCACCAGCACCAAGCTCGCTGACGTGCACAAGGGCCTCGACGGCAGGGCTGATTTGGACGAAGGCACCAAACGGTGTAATGCGCGTGACCGTTCCTTCGACAGTGTCGCCAGCCTTGAACTGGTCAACTTCGCTCATCCAAGGGTCTTCGCTCAGCTGCTTGATGCTGAGACTGAGTCGGTCCTTGTCGATCGCAATGATCTTCGCGTCGATTGACTGACCAACCTTTACGTAGTCACCAGGATTGTTAACGCGTTCCCAGCTAATTTCTGAGATGTGCACCAGCCCCTCAATACCTTCGACATTGACGAAGATACCGTAGTCAACCACACCAGTCGCTACACCAGAAACGGTGTCACCAACCTTCAGCTTCTCAAAGCGAGCAGCCAGGCCTTCCTTCACTGCTTCTTTTTCAGAGAAGATCAGCTTGTTTGCCTTGCGGTCAGCATCCAGGATGCGAACCTTCAAGGTCTGGTTTACCAGTGCGTTAAGGCGCTGAAGAATTTCGTCCTTGTCGTTGCTACCAACGCGTGGGTAGTGCTCAGCAGATAGCTGTGATACCGGCAAGAATCCACGAACGCCGTCGTACTCTACCAACAAACCACCACGGTTTGCATCGTACGGGCTGACTTCGATGATTTCTCCACTTTCGAGCTTGCCAGCAAGCTCGTCCCAGCCCTTGTCCTTTGCAGCCTTTCGCAGGCTAAGGAGCGCGTAGCCGTTGTCGAGTTCAGTATCAACGATACTGGCGACAACCTCGTCTCCTTCGCTTAGAGAGCGTGAGAATCCCACCTCTCGACGTGGTACTAATCCGACGCCTTGTGCTCCAAGGTCAATCAGCACTTCGTGCTTGCGTACAGACAGGACGGTCCCACTAATGACCTCTCCTTGTACCAACTGCTTAACGTTCGCGTCTTCCAACGCGAGCAGTTCATCCATTGTTATTGTTGTTGCGGCTTTTGCCATAAGTCTTTTTCAGACTCCTTCCTAAAATGTATTTCGCGGGCGCACTAAATATAGGAACGCCTCCTCGATTACCTTCCATTTTACCCTATAAACAGATATACGTCCAGTCCGAGAGCTGACTAGCGGCGCGCCTGCAACTGCCGGCGCGAAAGAATATAGGCCGCCGCCGTCAGCGTCACAAGGAATACCGCCACGAGCGGAACGATTTCGCCACCCGTCGCAGGCAAGGCCTCAGGAGAGTTTGCCGCCACTTGCTCGTCCGATTCGTCGGTCGAGGATTGCTGCGCCGCGCCTTCGTTCGACGGTGCGGCTTCGTCAGCCTCTTCCTGTGCGATGACTGGGGTTTCGGATTCCTCTTCGAGATTCTGCTGCGCAATATCGGCTGCCTCCTGCTGTCGTACCTGCTCGCCGCGCTGCTGTACGAACCAGGCGCCAGCAAAGACTGCTCCTGCAAGCAGCAACACCACAACTGTAAAGATAATTCCCGCCCGAGTTGGTCGCCACGTCGCAAACCTTGCCATGCTTTTCTCCCGTTACTTTCCTTTAGTATGAAGTCCCCTGACAGATATTACAACCTTGAGCACTATGGACGATAGAACCTCGGCGACACGGGCCGGAACATGCTACACTAGCTACATGATTGTGGCGGTAGATACAGGAGGAACAAAGACACTCATCGCAAGCTTTGGTGAGAGCGGTCGAGTGACCCAACACAGCAAGTTTCCTACACCACCTACGACAGCTGAATATGTTCAGGTGTTAAGCCAAGAACTAGAAAAGCTCTTTGGCAATCAGACAGTTGACGCGGTCGTCGTTGCGCTACCGGGCATTATCAAAGACGGCGTTGCCGTATGGTGCAACAACCTCAAGTGGCGCAACTTTGATGCTGCGACGGCGCTGAAGGGCGTCCTCGGCGACGCGCCAGTCTTTATAGAAAATGACGCAAACCTCGCTGGCTTGGCCGAAGCAAGGCAATTGAAGGAAATTCCCGCGCTCGCCCTCTACGTCACCATTAGCACCGGCATCGGCAGTGGTATCATTACCGACGGCGTCATCCATCATGCGCTTCGATCAAGCGAAATTGGCCGCACACTAGTTGAGTATGACG
>PBTC01000005.1 GCA_002726935.1 Candidatus Saccharimonadota bacterium
GATGAGAAGTTCAACGATCGTGAAGCCTTTGTTTGAAGATGGTGTGCGTGATGCCCTTCGCGCCATATTGGTTATGACTATAGCGGAAGAGTTAGCAATGGGCAACCTGACCAATGAGTGCAGCTGCTTCTTTTGTTGCCTCTGTAGCCCTTGATCGAACCCGTTCAAGGCGCGAAGCCAGCAATAAAAGAAGAAGCTGCACGATATCCGTGGCGGAGAGGGCGAGATTCGAACTCGCGGTGAGTTTCCCCACGCTTGTTTTCAAGACAAGTACCTTAAACCACTCGGTCACCTCTCCATTCGGACTTTGCCATTTTAACAGATGTCGGGCCGATCGTCGAGAGCTGCTTAGCGATGACGACCACAGATACTCGTCTTGCACCCGCCTGTCGAAGCGCACGAGCAGCCGCTAAAACCGTCGAACCGGTCGTTATGATGTCATCAAGAACAAGATAGTGCGCCTGCGTATCAATTAAGCCGTTAACATAAAAAGCACCCTGCATCGCAGCCTGTCGCTGTCGTCGGTCAAGCCGATGCTGGATATGATGCGATGTTCTTGAAAGCAGGGGAGCGACTGGCCGACGGATTACCGCACCGAGTCGTCGAGCACATAACAGCATATGATCGTACCCTCGGGCACGGACACTAGGCTGGCTGGTCGGTATCGGCACAATGGTCACCGCCAGGTCTTCAGGTAGCCTTTCCGCCAACAGCGACGCCAACGCATTAGCCGCCGAACGAGCATACTGAAATTTATAGAGACCAATGAGCCGCTGTAAGACCCCTTTACGCGCCCCGACGACCCAGACCGTATCGATGACTTGCCAACATTTGTCACACAACCGGCTCGTCGACACACTGTCACACACCAAACATGCGCCTACACTGACGCTATCGATGTATGATTTACAATTACCACACAACAAGCTACCTTCCGTCCCGCAAGAGCAACAGAGGTGCGGAAAAAGCACGCTCAGCAGTCCATCCAGCATTGTGTTTTTTACGTTTTGCATATATTGTCGGTTGATTATGAGGCAAGTGCTCGGTATAATACGAAGGACTATTTGTCAAATGAGCCAAGAGGAAAGTGGAGGATATCATGGCCCGTAAGCAAAACGAAGATCTACTAATCGAGGATGAGCTGGCTGCCGCGTTCCTGAGCGACGACGACCTTTCATCTCCAGCACCGACCGCTCCAGCACAGGCTGAAGACAATTGGGATGATAGTGAAGAGGAATTTCCAGGACAGCTTGCTGTCGACGTCTACGAGACTGATGACAAGCTCGTCGTTAAGGCGCGCACAGCTGGTGTCAATAAAGAAGACCTAGATGTCAGTATCAGTGATGGTATTTTGACAATCAGCGGCACCCTGAGTAGTGGTGACGACACAAGCGCTACCAACTGGCACATTCAAGAGTGCTACTGGGGAGAGTTTAGTCGCACACTCGCACTGCCTGTCAGCGTGAAGGAAGACGAAGTTGAAGCAGTCCTAAAGGACGGCGTTCTGACTGTTTCTTTCGCTAAGGTCAAGCAAGAGCAAGCCAAGAAAATCCAGATTCAGTAGTCACGAATCTGACCCATAAATAAGCTCCTTCCTAGGAGCTTATTTTAATACCTAAATCTATACTTGCCCCTAAATAAAAACTACCCCGCTCATACGAGCAGGGTAGTGTCGAGAGATTCTGTTTCTACTTAGGCAGCCGCAACTGCACCAAGAACCCAGTTGACGACCGCGTATGCCAAGAAGGCAACAACCAAACCAATGATTGCGTAAAGAATAGTGTTCTTTGCCGCGGTCACGTTTCCGCTGTCACCAGCAGAGATAGTGTAGCGAATACCACCGATGATCAACATGATCACGCTGATGGCACCGATGATGAAGAGGAGGATGTTCACAACAGTCGTGAAGATAGAACCTTCGCCACCAAACAGCTCGTTCGGAGTTCCTTCACCTTGTGCACAGTTAATACCTGATTGTGCACCACCAGAAATACCCTCGTCACAGCTTTGTGCGTAGGTTGTTGGAGCAATAGGGCTGACGACAGTTACCAATGCGATAAATGAGCCGACGATCAGTGTTCCGATTGCACTCTTTGTTAGCTTTTTCATTGAGTTCATTCCTTTCCTAAGTAGAATCTCTAGTTTGTCTTGTTATGTTATAGCAGATAATGGACAGTTTGTTAAGCGTTACCGCCTCTAGAAGAGGTCGATAACCCAGTTGACGACGGCGAAGGCGATAAAGGAGACGATCAGGCCAATGACCGCATACAAGATAGTATTCTTTGCAGAAGTCACCGCACCAGTGTCACCGCCAGATGTCGTATAGCGAATACCGCCGATGATAATCATAATCACCGAAATAACCCCGACAATAAAGAGAAGTGTGTTAACGATGATCCCGATGACACTCTGGATATCAGCGTCCGTATCGTTACAAATTGCCGATACAGCACCCGAGTCGCTACACGCATCTTCGATAGGTGCCTGCGCGAAGCTTGCCGGAGCCAGCCCGATAGGCAAAGCGAGCCCCGTCACCAGCACTGCTGCTGCAAATATTTTTCTCAACTGTTTCATATTAAAAGCTCCCGATAACAAAGTTAGTAATAGCAAAGGCAGAGAAGACGAGTACCAGTCCGATAACAGAATAAAGGATCTGGTTTTTTGCTTTCGTGACCTTTGAGCTGTCGCCGCCAGAGCTAGCGTAGGTGATGCCAGCAACAATGATCACGATCACCGCAACCGTTCCAGCGATGAAATAAAAGGTATTAAGGGCTGCAGTGAAAATATCGTCACCACTTGTATTTGTTAGCCCAACCTCGTCAGGACTAATGGTTTGTGCTAACTGAAAAAGGAAAGTCTTCATTAACTAATAATCCCAAAAATTATATTTACCAAAGCGACCGCACCCAGCGAAATAGCGAGGCCAATGACCGCATTAAGGATCGTTTTTCGTGCTTTATCAACCGTATCTGAACTGCCGTTATTGGCGATAAAGATAAAACCGCCGTACAGAATAAAGAAGGCTGCGATGTATCCGATCAGCACCATGACAATCTCGATAACATTCAGAGCAATCTTAGTAATGAACGTACCAATACCATCACTGTTCGATGGTCCCTGAATGCGGCAATCACTTCCCGTCGTCAGTCCTCGATACCATGGTGGAATCCCGAGCAGTCGATCTTCACAGGCAGCGGCAACTGGAGTAGGGGTAATAGCAGCCATAACTGGGCTCGCTACCGCAAAGACAAACAGAAAGGCTGCCATAATAAATTTCGCTGTTTTCATTATCCGAATACTCCTCCTGGAATCAAGAAGTTAAGACCGACTACCATCAGGCCATACGCGACCACTCCGATCACGACGTTTGTGAAGATACCGCGAGCTTTTTTGACCTGTTCCATATTTGGACCTGCTGACGTGTAGAGCACTGCTCCGTAGACCAGGCCGCCAAGTGCGGCAACACCAACTAGACCGGTCATGATGCCAATCGCGATCTTTAGCACAGCCCACAGACCAGTGTTTTCGACGTCATCACCGGTTCCATCTTCGCTACAACTAATGATTGCCGTATCAACACCGCCACAACTTTCCTGCGCATACGACGGTTGCGCGGCGACAAAAACTAGCCCGGTCATTAGTAATCCGGCTGCCAATAATACTTTTACTGTTTGTTTTATTTTCATAGCTATTAATAAGATACGACCTCGGCTGCATATTTGCAAGTTTTATGGCATAAGCTATTTACTTTTTTAACATTTTGTGATATATTAATGGTAACAAGCGCCACAAACGTATTGTTCAAACAGCCCAAGCCGATAATAGTAATATCGCCAAGCGCGAAAGGAACAACTAAAGTGTCCGAGCAATTTAAGAACCCCCACATCAAGCGCGTTATCGCTCCAGAGCAGTCTGCTGGAACAAGCAGCCCTGAACCAATCAAGGAAGAGGAGTCGAAGTCTGAACGTCGTCGTATGAGTCGGGGTAAGAAAATTGGCTTTGGTGTTGTTGGTGCGATCGCAGGTGTGGCTATTGCCGTTCCAGCAACTCTTGGTATCGTTAACTCCGGTGAAAACAACAATACATCCGACGCGCCGCAGCCTAACGACAGGGATAACTCAGAAGTTGTCGACGGACCAGCCGCCCCACCTGAGGCGAAAGACTTCTTGGACGCTTACTCAGACCGATACAACGACCCCCTCGCAACCTACTATGCCGAGATGGACTACGAAACGGAAAGCGGCGGCCGATCGTTAACTATCGGGGACGAGTACATTGATGGCTACGACTTTAGCCTTGAAACTTTTCAGACTGGCGAAACAAGTCCACTCGAGTTTCCCATCTTGCGACTCCCTCTTGACGTCGAGGTCACGAACACCACACCAGAGGTAACGGTAAACCAATTCAATGAGTCGATACCAGTGATGGATCGCTTGCTCAATCTTCTAGCGAAAAACCCGACACCAGAACAGGTTGCGGTTATTCGCGATGAATTCGTCAAGTTCACAGGTTTCGAGAACCAGAACGCAAACTCCCTTGTCGATAAGTTCCTTGCTATCACACAGCAATACGGTAGCGAGTCAAACTACTCAATCAATCCTGCGTCTGATGCCGAGGACGCAAACTCCCTCCAGAATACAGTCTTTAAGGGTGGAGATTTCGTCGAATTGATTAGGGTCAATGAAGAGGGAGAGGTAACGGCCTTCAGTAATCTGTTTGACCTTTCAGTCAACGTTGAAACTTTCGACGCCAGCGGTGAAAGCGCCACCTCGACTGCTGTTCTTGAAGATGTTGAGTATAGCGTCTACCGAAGCGACTTCGACCCAGGAGATGTCGGACTTATCGGTATTGGCATGAAATAATCAGCTCGAGCCAACACACACATAAGACAGCCTTTCTATTGAGAGGCTGTCTTTATGCTTATGGTATAATTTGCTCATGACAACGCGACGCGTAGAGGGTTTCTCAAAATTAGCCGTTATGGCAATTATCGCCAGTATTATTTTGCTCGTCGTATGTGTTTTTGTCGCCAGTCTTTTTGTCCGACAATCTCAGGTAGATTCTGCTAGCGCAGTCGCTCAGGAAATAGTCAACGACCTAGAGTCGGGGGATGTAAACGAATCGATCGATCTGCTTGCGTCATCCATCACTGATGACTCAAGCACATACTATACATGGATAATGTGGAGCACGGCGTTCTCCTCTAACGACATCACTATTGAACAGCCAGCCACTTCGGTTGATTACTCGTTTTCGCCTATTGATGTTTTCTCTGGTAGTAAACCCGTCAGCTTTACCTACGCGACAAGTAGTGATTTGAGCATAAAACTTATACTTCAATCGGAAGAATCGGGGTGGGTGTTGGTAGATTATGAAGCTCTTTAGAACCGTTCGTACCTATGTGATGTTTGCGCTTGCCGCAGGGCTACTGCTTGCCACAGGTGCCATCTTTAATCAGCAAGCCGACGCGGCGGCAACCTACAGCTATGCTTCAAGCGGATCAAAAATCACCGTCAAATATAACGGCAATAACTACAACCTCGCAAAACAACCTGTTCAGACCGCCGGCAAAGACTCTTACGTAGGATCAATTGAGGTAGGCTGGACTTCTGGCGATACGTGTATGCTTGGAGTTCAAGTGCTCGCATCGGGGGGTTCCAGTGCTAGTGTCTCGACGCCAGCATTCCTGAACGGTTTGGCGGGAGCAGGCAACAGCGGGCAAACCTACGTACAGAGTTGTCCAAGAGATTTTGCAAGCTCTCAAACAGAATTTAATAAAAACATTTCTATCGGTGGAAGCACTGGTGACTCAACCGAAGCCCCTAGCAGTCCTGAGACCGCAGGACAAAAAGAAGTCATTGTACAGGTATACTCTCCGGTCGACAATCCTCCCGCAGCGACCATTACAAAAACACAAGAAGGTAGCTCGGGCAGCGAGCGCAAGAACATAGAATGGAACTCGAGCAATTCCACCGCAAGCGTCATCTGGGCTGGCGTCGAAGCCGGCACGAAGATGACTTTTTGTATCAGTCCTACTAGTATATTTGATACACAAAACTGTAAGTCAGGAACAAAAGAGCGCGGTAAGCCACTAATCATCACTTTTGGTAGTTTCGAAAACTCCTACAACGAGGATGGCAAAAAAGTAGATGTTACGGTCAATTTCCACGTCAAATCTGCGCCAACTCCTACGACATACGGACCGATCTCACTTGTACTGTTTAACGTCTCGACATCTGAATCAGTATCAACCGAGACCACTGGGTCGAAAGACTTCGGCGAGACAGGTGTTACCCCCGAACAAAATAGCTTCGTTAATGCGACGTTTGACGGCATAGAGCCTGGTACGTACCGAGTCTGCCTGAGAGACGACGAGAGTATCTGTTCATCGAACTTCGAAAAGCGCACCAACATGTCTGCTTCAACTGTCATCAATTTAACAGACGAGCAGTCCGAAGAATTTGCTACCTCAAGCGAAGATCGCGTGACTTGTGCGGTCGAAGGCATTGGTTGGATTGTGTGTCCAGTGATGAACTTTATGGCAAATATTGTCGATAGTGCCTACGCATTTGTCGCCAGCCTACTTGAAGTTCAGCCATTCTTGACAAGCGGAGCGACCGTTGGCGTTTATGATGCCTGGATTGTGATGCGCAACATATCAAACATCGCTTTCGTTATCGTATTCCTTATTATTATCTTCTCCCAACTTACAAGCTTCGGTGTGTCGAATTACGGCGTGAAGAAAATGCTTCCACGCTTGGTGATTGCAGCCATTCTAGTCAACGTATCTTACTGGGTATGTGCGCTTGCCGTCGACCTGTCAAACATCTTCGGAACAAGCGTTAATGGTATATTCGCAGCAATCGGTGATTCGATCCCCAACGGTCCAAATGCAGTCACTATCGATGATACAGGAGAGGGCTGGATAGGGGTTGTTGGTGCCGTACTCGCGGGTACAGTTGGCGTTGTTGGTATATATTATGTCGGCCTTTCGGCACTCATTCCCGCTCTACTTGCCGCGTTGGTTGCAATCGTGACAGTCTTCTTGGTGCTGACGCTACGCCAAGCATTAATCATTCTGCTTGTCGTCATCTCACCACTTGCATTCGTCGCATACTTACTGCCGAACACCGAAGGACTATTCACCAGTTGGCGTAAGTTGTTCATGACCTTGCTTCTTATGTATCCAATCATCGCCGGTATCTTTGGTGCCTCAGCACTTGCATCGGATATCGTCATGCAGTCGGCATCGGGGGATTACAAGATCGCCATTCAGGTCATGGGCGCACTTATCTCCATTCTTCCGCTGGCGATTACTCCGGTTGTCATGAAGGCGGCGGGCGGTGTATTGAACCGCTTTGCTGGTATCGTCAACAACACCGAAAAGGGTCCAGTCGACAGACTCCGCAACCTAGGAGATGGCTACAGAAAGAAACGGCAAAACCTACGAGATGCGCGAGCTTTGAATGGTGCAGGTCAACTGGGACGCGGTGCATTTACGCGTTGGCGTGCACGACGAGGTGCTGTCGCTCAGTCATATGAGTCAGAGAAAAACCGAGCGAATACGGGATACATCGCCGACCAAATGCAGAACAATGACCGATTCCGCCAAGCAGCCGCTGGTGGTGCGAGCGCCAGCCCTGAAGCAACACAGCGTGTCCTCGCAAACGCCATTAATGCTCAATCAAAACTTGAGGCAGACGAAATTAGTGCAGCGAGTGTTGTTGTGAAAGACGCCCAGTTTAGTAAGGCCGAGCTCCGAGAGCTAGCAAATGGGGGAACAGTAAAGGGAATGGATGCTGGTCGCAGCACCGCTCTTCGCGCCGCAGCTATTCAAAGTGTCGTCGCGTCCAACGACGTCGAGCACATGAACAGCCTTTGGGATCAATCTCGTACATGGGAAGGGCCTGAAGGTAACAAATTACGACAAGTCTTTGCGGATAGTCTCCAGTCGTCCTCTGGTCGTCCCGCGTATTACGGACAGGGAGCAATTGCAGAAATGCGTACTGGTAGCGAAAACCACCGACAGGGAAGTGCCAAGAAAACAATCATCGAGGCACTCAAGAACAACGCCTACTCTCCAAGCAAGTTAGCATCTGCCGATAAGGACGAATTAGGAGAAGTCGCTAAGGTTCTTCGAGATAGCACGCCAGAAGAGCTGCCAGCAGAGACGGTCCTCAACTTACGGAAAAACGCCAACACCGCCCTCACCGATACAGAGCTGTCTGCAGTGGTCAGCAAAAACCGAACCGTCCTGCAAGAGCTGCAAGGCAACCAAGGCCAGCCTGCCAGTCCTCTGATCACACCAGACAATCCCGAGTTTCGAGTAAGATAGCTGTTATACTATAACCATTATGGCGGAGTATAAAGTACCCCAAGATGTTGAGGCGGATGACAAGTTAATCGGTCCGTTTAGCTTTCGCCAGTTCATCTATTTGATTATCGTGGCGCTTGCCGGAGCAGCAGCGTGGGGCTTGTCACAGATATTTATCGGACTCGCCATTATTCCACTGCCTATAATCCTGCTATTCGGTATTCTGGCACTCCCACTACGAAAAGACCAGCCAATGGAAATATACTTTGCGGCAATTGTCTCTTTCTATATCAAACCGCGCAAGCGCCTTTGGGACCCCGAGGGAGTTGAATCACTTATCGAGATTACCGTCCCTAAAACTGTTGAAGTAAAGCTCACTAAAGATATAACTGAAGCTGATGCTGAGCAGCGTTTTACTTATCTCGCGAACCTTGTCGACACTGGTGGCTGGGCGATCCGAGGAGTGGGCGCACCGGGCAACACGCCGATGAACACAGACGCTTTTTATGAGGCGCAGAACACCGAGGACGTCCTCGACACGAACACGGATGTTGCTCGATCGTTTGATCGCCTCATGGAGCAGCGCACTGCTAAGCTAAAGCAGGAGGCGAGAGACCATATGCTGCATCCGCAACCCGTTGCTACGCCTGCGCCGCAGCCGGCTCAAGCCGTAGCTCAACCTCAGGTGCAATCAGTTCCACAACCCGCAGAGCCGACGCTTTCATACAATCCGTATCCTGATATTCGACAGACCGTCATCCAGCCGATAGATGACCCAACTCATCAGTATCAAGCGCCTCAATCCGCTCAACCGCAAGCGGCAACACCCGAGCCAGCAGCGCCAACACCGCCCGAGCCAGCCGAACCGCAACCAGCCACTAGCAGTAACCCTGTGTCTGCTGATATAATGAACCTTGCAAACAATACCGATTTGTCAATCGAGACGATCGCCAGAGAGGCACACCGTATCGAGCAGAAGAAGGAGCATGAATTGACCGACGAGGTGGTCATATCACTCCGATAAATCGCGACTAAAGGGGAGTGGGTTACTACACGGCATGCCACCAAATAATTCTCAGTACACTCAACCGACACCGCCACAGCAACCGGCGGCTCCTCAGCCTATTCCTGTACCACCCGCACAGTTTCCGCAACAGCAGCAAGGTGCGGTTGGTTCGTCACAACCGACGACACTCCCAACGCCAAAGAACCCTAACTCGACACAAAGTACCCTCCAGTTATCTGAAATTCGCGACAACATGGTCATTATGGTCGACGGAACATTCCGTGCAGTCATCGCCTGTAAGTCCATCAACTTCGACTTGATGAGTGAGCGTGAGCGCGAAGGGGTAGAGTTTAGCTACCAAAACTTCCTCAACTCATTGAACTTCCCTGTACAGATCTTGATTCGCTCTGAGAGGGTCGACATCGGTCCATACATTACCCAGCTTATTGATAAGCGTCGTTCGCAGGACAATATGCTACTTGGCGTCCTAATGGATGACTATATTGGCTTTATTGATGCGCTCGCGCAAGAAGCAAACATTATGGATAAGTCATTCTATATTGTCATTCCGTTCTTCCCTCAAGGGGATGCAGCAAACTTTGTCGAGCAGGGCAAAGGTTTCTTCGGGAAGCTATTCGGTCAATCGAAAAACACGGTGACGCGCATCGACACGGCAACTTACCAAAAAGCCAAGGATGAGGTCCGTCGTCGAGTCGACGTCGTGCAGGCGGGTCTATTCCAGATTGGTGTGCAGAGTGCCCAGCTTGATACAAAATCGCTAGGAGAGTTGTACTACAACTTCTACAACCCAGATACAGCCGTGCGTCAGCCACTCGTCAACTTTGATGACGTCACCAGCATCTATACGCAAAAGGCAGCCGGGCCGCAGCCACAGACAGGAGGACAGCAATAATGGCAAAGAAACAAGCCGCCGTTGACGTTGCTGCACAGCAGCGCGCACAGGAACAGGCCGAAGTACAGCAGGCGTTCTTAAAGGGTATATCGACGCTCCGTGACTTGATTGCACCAAGTAGCATCGAGATTCATTCGTCTTATTTCCGACTCGGCACAAAATATGGCCGCACCCTTTACGTGTACGGCTACCCTCGTCGTATCTATACCGGTTGGCTGAGTGGCTTGATTAACGTCGACGAAGTACTCGATGTGAGCATGTATATCTATCCCGTCGAAAGCCAAGTCGTCCTTAATAACTTGCGCAAAAAAGTGACACAGCTTGAAGCGAGCGCGTCTATCAATAACGAGAAGGGGAAGACTCGTGATCCTGCTATCGAGGCAGCCATTAACGACGCCGAAGAACTGCGAGACCAGTTGCAGCTCGGCGCTGAACGTTTCTTCCGTTATGGACTCTACGTCACTTTGTATGCAGACAGCCTTGATGAGCTGAACTTTGTGCAAAACAAGATTGAAACGATGTTCGGTCAGCAAATGGTGTTCAGTAAGGTTGCCTCGTCACAACAAGAGCAGGGACTAAATAGTACAGTACCCCAGATGAGCGACCAGCTACAGATCCGTCGCAACATGAATACTGGCGCAATCAGTACTAGCTTCCCGTTCACGAGTGCAGATTTGACTGATAATACCGGCATTCTTTACGGCATCAATATGCATAACAATGGTCTGGTTATTTTCGACCGCTTCAAACTGGAAAACGCCAACATGGTCGTCTTCGCAAAGTCCGGTGCTGGTAAGTCATTCACCGTCAAGCTTGAAGCACTCCGCAGCATGATGATGGGGAGCGAAATCCTGATTATCGACCCAGAGAATGAGTATCAAAAGCTAGCTGAAGCAGTTGGCGGTAGTTACATTCGGCTCAGCCTGACGTCGAATACACGTATTAATCCGTTCGATTTGCCCCGGGTTATCGATAATGATGAAGCTGAAGATGCGTTACGTGCGAACCTAGTAACACTGCACGGACTATTCCGCCTGATGCTTGGCGGAACTCAGGTCGCTGCTAACGGCATGCCGCTTGCAGCACTCAGCCCGAGTGAAGAAGCCGATCTTGACCAGGCGCTGATCGACACGTATGCCCGAGCCGGTATTACCAGCGACCCGCTGACGCACAACTCACCACCGCCAACGATTAACGACCTCTACGACACGCTGCTCCATATGGGTGGAAGTGGTCCACAGCTTGCCCAACGACTGCGACGATACACGACAGGGACGTTTGCCGGCATCTTCAGCCAGCAATCAAACATCGATATCAACAACCCAATGGTCGTCTTTAACATTCGCGACCTTGAGGACGAGCTACGTCCTGTCGCTATGTATATTGTCCTTAGTCACATCTGGAATATTACTCGTACCGTACAGAAAAAGCGTATGCTGATCGTTGACGAGGCCTGGCAGCTGATGAAGTACGACGACTCGGCCAACTTCCTGTTTAGTCTCGCGAAACGAGCCCGTAAGTATTACCTAGGCCTCACGACCATTACTCAGGACGTCGAAGACTTCATGGGAAGCAAAATGGGTCGAGCGATTGTTGCAAACAGCTCGATGCAGCTACTTCTTAAGCAATCTTCGAGTGCAGTCGATGTACTGTCGGATGTCTTTAAGCTCACCGAGGAAGAGAAGAAGCGACTCGCAAACTTTCCGATCGGACAGGGGCTATTCTTTGCAGGGCAAAGCCACGTTCACATTCAAATTCAAGCGAGCCCGACAGAGCAGCAGCTGATTACCACCAATCCGCAAGCCACACGGCAAAATCCTACCCCTAATAGTTCGCCCCTAAGCTAAGGTATAATAAACGCATATGGCGTCGCCAACACCAACACTGCCACCAAAGACACCGGAAGAGCAGGATCAACGCTACAATCCCTACGAACAAAACTATCAAGAAAAGATGGGGTCGGGATACGTTTCAAGTGGCCTTGATCAGCTTGAGTCTTTTGCGAATGATCCAAAAAACAGCACCGAGGCAGCGCGGCAAGCTGAAGAGGCAGCCGATACACCCATCAGCGGCGGTCTTTACAATCCAACTAGTAGCGGTAAATCAAAAGTAAAGGGCAAGGGCTTCTTCCGACGACGTGGCGCGGCACTGGGTATCGGTGGAGCCCTTGGTGGCGGTCTTTTAGGTCTGACTGTTTTCTTTACACCAGCGCTTGGTATCGTTCAGCTAAAAGAGACAATGCTCAACGACCTCAACGACCAGTTAGCGGCGGTTGATATACGATCGAATGCCATGTGGCGAGCGAAGCTCGGTGATATTTCAAGTGGCGTTTGTACCGATAGTGTTCGCATTCGCTGTCAATTCCAGACCATGTCCTCCCGACAGATCGAAAAATTCCGTGCTGCTGGCTTTACTATCGAGGATGGCAACCTAAGGGAAGGGTTATTTGGCCGCCAACGCATTACGCAGATGACTGCGCCGAACGGTTCAGTTATCAACGACCCTCAAGATCTTATCAACCTCAGGAATAACCCTGCAGTCCGCGCATCCCTCAATAGGGTATTTAACCCTCTATACGCTAGCCTTAGCGACCGTGTTGCCAATACGGTTTTTACCGATCGTTTTAAAACGTCAAAAGCCACCAAGATCACTGGAACCACCCCTGAAGAGCTCGACGACTCAATGAGAACCGCAACTGCCGGCGAGAATGCTAATGGTAGTCGCGGCACAGTCCTTAACGACCCCGAGCGAGGGGACTATATCCTGAACGAAGATGGCGAGCGTGTCTATGCGGACGGAAATCAAGCTGAATTTGATCGATTGCGCGCCGATGCCGAAGGGAAGGTAGGGGACTTTGACGAAAAGGTGACCCAGGCAGCCGAAGGAACAAAAGCCGTAGGGAGTGTCCTTGGTGGTGCCGTGAAAGGTGTGTCGGTCCTTGGAGCAGCAGACTCCGCGTGTACCGTCTATAACACTGCGAGAGCCGTCGCGGCTGCGTCAAAAGCTATCCGATCCATTCAACTCGCTCAGTACGCCATGGTCTTCTTGACCACTGCTGACGAAATTAAAGCCGGAACGGCGACACCCGAACAGGTTGAGTACCTTGGCAATATCTTGACGGCAACCGATACCCGAGAATATATAACGGACGAGTTAAGCACAACGAGCGGATCGACTGTCGACCAAGCCGCCGATAATGCGCAAGAGCGCAAAAACCCGTTCTATGGCAAGAACGCCTTTGACTCACCAGGGTATGCAGTAGCCGCCTACAATGATGCTCCCGTCCTTACAACCAGATCACAGCAATACATGATCGGGGGTGGACTAACGGGAACGCTCTCGTCTGTCACAGACAATATCGCCAGTACGTTAGGCGGAAGGGAAAACATCAACGGCACCTGTGGTGCGGTGCAGAGCTGGTTTGTGCGCGGTGCGGGGTTAGTCGTGGGTGTTATCGCTGCCATCGGAAGTGCCGGTGTGACAACGGCTCTCTCGGTCGGCGCCTCGCTTGCCGTCAGTATGGCTTTGCCATTCCTCGAGGCAGCCTTGGCTGATATAGTGGCAGGGCAAGTCGTTGGTCCTGGTACAAAGGGGGTCGATTCTGGTGATGCAGTTTTCGCTGGATCGTCAGCCTTACTTGGCGGTGTCGCCCAGGCACGAGGACTAAAACCAGCTAGTGAAGCAGAGTTAGAGCCGTACCTCACCCAAACAGTATCGATTCAAAACGATTACATCGCACAAGCCCGCTACGAGGCAAAAGCAACTCCGTTCGATATCATGAACGAGTATTCTTTCCTTGGATCGCTCGCGCGCACGGTTAATGTACCCCTCAGTCAAGCAGGGTCCGGTGCGAGTGGGGCACTTGCGTTTATCCCTCGACTACTTGGCGCTTCAATCACGTCACTGTCGCCGACTGCAAGCGCTCAACAATCAAGCTACAACCCTGATCGATTTAATCGCTGTGAAGATCAAGGCTACGAGGATCTGGGAATCAAAGCAGACGTCTTTTGTAATGTTCGCTACGTGCTGACCGAAGCCGATCAGGGTCGTGATCCGATGGTCGTCCTTGATTTCATGCTCAACGGTGACCATATCACCGATTCTGGCACCGCTTCGAGTGAGCAGTATAAAAATTACCTCCAATACTGCGTGAACCGTGAAGACGGCTGGGGAGAAACCGGAGAAGAGCAGCAAGATGACTGGAAAACCGGAAAAGCTTGTATGGGTACGACCGAGGCTGTCGATGCAATCACACTAAGCAACTTCCGCGTCTACACAGTTGATAAATCCATCAGCGATGCAATGGATGACGAAGAGCAGCAAGAAGCAGCCGGACCAGTCGGAGGACTCGAAGGACTTGTACCTCCTGTCGGCCCTGGCTTTAAGATCACGAGTGGATTTGGCCCACGTGTTTCACCATGCGGTAACTGTTCGAGCTACCACCAGGGTCTCGACCTTGTCGGTGGTGGCGGTATCGTCCAATCAATCATGGACGGAACCGTTATTGACGCGAATAAGGCCGGTGGCAATAACGTCGTCAAGATCAAGCACGCCGATGGACTAATTAGTACCTACTGGCACATGTACGCTAACGACATCTTGGTTAACACAGGAGATACGGTTACTGCAGGGCAACAGTTAGGGGTGATGGGTAACTCGGGCGACTCGGTGGGTACCCACCTTCATATCGAACTTGACATTAGTGAGGTGGAAGATAGAGCTTACTACGAAAGTACGTATATTGTCGGAACTGGTGGATGGAACCCCGGGCAGCGAATCGATCCGCAAGACTTCTTTAAGAAGAATGGTCTGGAGGGATTCTAGCGTATGAAACAACTCTCTCGATTCTTAAAAAAATCCTCAATCTGGCTATTTCTTAGCGTGATGGTGGCATCAGCAGGCTTGTCGCCAGCAAAGGTTATCGCCACAGATGCGACATTCCGATCCCTGAATGATATTCAATTCTTTAGTCCTGACGCTTGCCGTGTTGGTGGAGGAGAGGGCACCGAGACACTGGTCGGTAACGATAACCTCGAGAAGATCCTTCGTTTCTTTGTCGGAAAGGGCTTAACGCTCGTGCAGGCATCTGGTATTGCCGGTAACTTCAAACGAGAGTCTGGCTTTAATCCGGCGATCATCCAGGGTGGTGCCATCGCAGATGCAAATTACTCGCCAGTTAACGGTGTCGGATTTGGATTAGCGCAGTGGACGTTCACTAGTCGACAAAAGCCATTAGTTGATCTAGCGCGCTCGACGAACCGACCGATTATCGACCTACAATTGCAGCTTGATTACACGTGGCAAGAATTAAGCGGCCCGTACGCAAGGTCTCTCGAAAATTTAAAGCAATCAACTGAACCAGGAAATGCGGCTTACGTTTTCCACCGTGATTACGAAGGATCGGCCGACACAGAAGAAGAGGTACGTCGCAACCGTGGTGGTGATGCGATTGCAATATACAACGACTTCAAAGAAAAGATCCCAGATGGATCAACGACCACAACATCGAGTAGCACAGCATGTACCGGAACAGGTAAGGCATCTGCCTTCGTCGACGGCTTTACTGTCTATAACCAAAATGACCCGCAGTGGAATGATGCCGCTTACGGCGCCAGCACTATTGGGGCGGCTGGTTGTGGTCCATCAGCTATGGCGATGATCATCACCAACCTTACCGGCCAGACAGTCACACCGCTCGACACTGCAAACTACGGTGCTAACCATAATCCTTCGACGCTCTATAACAACGGTATTAGCGGCAGCCTTCACAATGTCCATGAAGTGATCGGTGAACACTGGGGATTATCATCGACCTACGTCGGAAAAGATGTTGCGAAGATCAACCAGGGACTACGAGATGGCGGACTGGTTATCATGGCGGGAAGCGGCGCTGCGCCGTTCACCGAGGGTGGCCACTTTATTGTTGTCCGCGCCGTAACAGCGGAAGGTAAGTGGTTAGTCGGAGACTCTAATGGTACTGCCGGCATTGAAAACAGTAAGAAAGAATACGATCCGCAATTCATCCTTGATATGGTTGGCTCGTATTCATGGCTCTTAACAAAATAGGGGGGTGAAGATGACCGCACGGACAAAAATTATCATCGCAGCAGTTGCATTCGGGCTTATTTGTATTGCGGCAATTATTGGCGCCATCATTAACCAAGCTAATCAGCCCACTTCTGATCAGCCCCGCGCCACCGGCGAACAGACAACCACGTACGATCCCGTAACAGGTGAAGAAATTGTGGAAACTGAAGGAAAGGCTCCGGAAGGACTAGTAGAAGAAGGGGTGCTTCTTCTAGGGTTCTCGAAACTATCAGACCTTGGTATGTCATTGCAGCAGATTGAGTTTGCAAAAATAGCCATCCAAGACTACGCCACAAACGACCTAGAGGATGCACGACGCATTAGCCTTGACCCGAATACACTCAGTCAAACGGTTGCAGCGGATACTGGTCAGGTAGATATCACTGGTGATATTGTCATCGATAACGAGACTCGCCAACGAGCCACCTTTTCTTATGTCGGCTATAATGACGTTCTGGTTCGAGTCTACGACAAGTCGACTAACGAAGAATTATTTATCTCTGCTCAAGATCAACATTAGTCACCAAGCGTAATGTGAGTAAAGTCACGTTGCGATCCGACTATGTGGGTGCTGGTCATGATAATCTGATGTTCTCTTGTACGGCGACTAAGGGCCTGTTGGCGTGCCTCATCTAATTCTGAAAAGACATCGTCAAGAAGGATAAGTGGCTTCAGTCCTGTCAGCTGTTCGATAATCGCAACCTCTAAGAACTTCAGCGCAAGCACAATCGTTCTGGTTTCGCCACGAGAGGCAGTCGAAAGAACGGGCGCTTCATTTAGATGGAAGATGACGTCGTGGCGATGTGGCCCAACGCTGGTATTACCCAATAATCTATCCCTCTCTGCGCGAGCATGCAGTTCGTCTAGCAGTTTTTGTTTTATATCGCCCACAAACGTATGCGAGTAGTGCATTGAAACGACATCGCTTGACTGTGCAATGTCATTATAAGCATCTGTCAGTTGGGAATTAATCTTTTCGACGAAGGCAATGCGTTGTTCGATGATGTACGCGCCATGCTCGGCGAGTGAAATGTTCCAAGCAAATAGCTCATCATTCGCAATGTAAGGTCGTTTCAGGAGCGTGTTGCGTTGTTTAAGAGCTCGTTCGTACTTTCGCAGTGCCGTCGCATACAACGGGTTTAACTGGCTAATAAAGCGATCAATAAACTGACGGCGTCGGGCAGGAGATCCGTTGAGTAGTCTTAGGTCTTCTGGTTCAAACAAAACGACGGGGTGCTTGTACTTCGGCACAAGTCGAGCGAGCGTCCTTTGGTCAATCTGAAACTGTTTCTTCTTGGTGACTCGTTCGGGATCATAAGTGATCGCTCGCTTATCACCGTCCACGGTCACAAGATCAATACGCCACCAAGGACCAGTTGCCCGCAGCACCTCTGCGTCCGCACTCTTGAAAGAAGTTCCTTGCAAAGCAATATAAATAGCTTCAAGGATGGTCGTCTTACCGCTACCGTTTGGTCCGGTAATAACCGTCACGCCGTCATGAAAAGTAACGGCGTAGTCTTGGTGTGAGCGAACATGTTGTAGACGCAGTGATGCGACAATCGACATATGCTAGCTCTTTAGCGGCATGATGATGTGATAGTAGTTGGTGTCTTTTTTCGTCGATCGCAGAATGCACGGCGAAAGCTTGCCGCTAAAACTAAATGATAGAGTGTCATCATCAATCACTGAGAGTGCTTCGGCAAGGTAACGAGAGTTTAACGTCACCTGACCATCGCCCGATACCTCGGCTGTCAATTCTGAAGTATTCTCTCCAAGCTCCGAAGCGATAGAGTGCAGCGAGACGGTCTGCTTGTCGCTATCAACCGTCACAACGACGCTTCCACCGGATTCTCTTGCGAACAGTCCTGCGATCTTTGTGACGCGCACAAACTCTGGTTTTTTGACCGTGGCACTAATATCAGATGAGGCTGGAATGAGTTGTCGATAATCAGGAAAATTACCGTCGACTAAACGACTAATAATCTCGGCATCGTTAATTCTAAATCGAACCTGCGTTTCATCGAAGAGGATGTCGACAGCATCTGCGTTTTCTGAAATATTTCGAAGTACTTCTTGAAGTGTTGTCGTGGGGATGATTGCCGATACGTCGCTCTGCGTCTCAACCAAGCGACGCTCCGAGAGGCGGTAGCCATCCGTCGCCGCTAGGTACAAATTGCCCTCATGCGAATGCCAATAAACGCCAGTTAAGACCGGTCGTGTACTATCAGCACTTGTGGTGATGATCGTCTGCGAAACTGCCTGCTTAAAGTCTTCGACATTAATCGTGTAACTAATTGATGAGTCTTCGCTTATAGTCGGCAGTTCTGGGAAGTCGTCTGCAACGACACCATTGATAATTGAACTGTAGTTACCAGATTTTAAGTGAATGTTATCGTTCACTACTTTTAATTCGACTGTTCCTTTCGGAAGGCTACTGACGAATTCAGAGATTAAACGAGCTGGTACCGTGATGGCGCCTGGTTTTGCGATCTTTGCACCGATGTACTGTGTGGTTGCTACCTCAAGATTTGTTGCAGCAACAAGTAATCGGTTTCCATCTGTTCGAAGTAATATATTGCTCAGGATAGGAAGACCTGCCTTATTACTTGCAACTCGACCGACTGCACTGAGTGCTCGAGCAAAATTTTCTTGTGTGACAGTAAGCTCCATTATGTGTTCCTTTCCTTTTTTTCTTTCGTTTCAGTAATAGTAGGCGCTGTGGATACTGTGTATAAGCGGCTCAATAACAGATGTAATTTCTGAAAAATTGGTGTGTACAATTGGGGAGAAAGTTGTAGGATAACTGCTGGGAAAAACCAGGTTCTATACACACAGACCGGGGAGTTTGCGCATAAAAGGTGAGGGCGTGTGGAAACAATCCCACTGCTTTTACTAGCCAGTGTTCGCAGGTTGTACACATTTTTTACCCAAGTATTATACATAGAGCTTCTCCCTAATCGAGGCCACCTGTTCACGGATAACGAAGTCTAGCTTGATGGCCTTTTCGATCTTTTCAACAGAGTGAATAGCAGTCGTATGATCTTTACGTCCTAATTCACCGGCAATCTTCGGAAAACTTAGATGAAGCTCACTTCTTAGAAGGTACATGGCGATTTGTCGTGGGGTGACGATATGTTTGTCACGTTTTTGGCTACGGATCTCCTCGACGGCTAGTTGGAAGTGTTTTGCGGTCTTATCTATAATCTGCTTACTCGTAAGATGCTGTGGGCGAGACTGCCTGACGTTACCAAGAAGACCCTCAGCCGTCGATATGTCGGGTTCGATACCGTGAAGTTCAGCATAGGCAAGTAGCTGGTTGAGCGCTCCTTCAAGTTCACGAATATTTGTTTTAATGTTCGTCGCGAGGTATTCGACCGTTTCGTTATTAAGTTCAACTCCGGATATCTCGGCCTTCGCCTTAAGGATGGCGCAGCGAGTCTCGAAATCAGGCATTTGAACGTCAATCGTCATCCCCATTTCAAAGCGACTGCGAAGACGCTCGGTGAGTGTTGGGATACTGCGTGGCGGCTTGTCGCTGCTCATGATGATCTGCTTATTGTTTTGGTGGAGGAAATTAAACGTGTGGAAGAATTCTTCCTGGGTTTTTTCCTTATTTGCGATAAACTGCATGTCGTCAACGATCAAGACATCAATATTGCGATACTTGTCAGCGAACCCCTTCTTTTTGAAACGGATATGATCGAGGAATTCGTTAACAAATGTCTCGGAACTGACGTAAAGGACGCGGGCATCAGGATTATGTTTTAAGATTTCATTTCCGACGGCCTGCATAAGGTGTGTTTTACCAAGCCCCACACCACCATATAGGTATAACGGATTATACTTTTCGCCTGGGTGAGCAGCCACAGCCTGGCTGGCTGTGTAAGCAAGGTCGTTACTTGAACCGACGATAAAGTTGTCGAAGGTGTAACGTGGGTTAAGATTTCCACGAGCAGCTAGCGGGGAAGTGGTCGGCCGATAGCTTGTTGAACGAGATGAATCAGCGGATTCATTAACCGCTGGCGCTGTTGTCTCGCGGTTAATTCGTGTCTTCTTGCCCTTCGTCACAACCGTGTATGTGATACGGGCAGGGGAGGTGTGATTTTTTTGTAACGTTTCTCTGACAAGGTCGTTATAACGAGTTTCAAATTGAGATTTTGCGAAAATATTAGCAACACCGATAACGATTTCGTCGTTTGTCTGACTGACGATCTCGGTATTTTTAAACCACGTGTTGAAAATACCTTCGGAAACTGAGACTTCAATTTCGCCTAAGACACTTTGCCACAACGCGCTCATACCCGCTTTTATACTCCCTTAATTTGAATTGTCGGTACCCTTTACTATAAGGTAATCAGCCACTTTTCCACAACCATAAAAGGGTTACGAAATAGCAGGGGACAGGTGAGGCGATATAGGGGTGTGAGTTATGCACATATTCTTTCTACCTCTGTTAATTATGTGGATAACTTGTTACAAAAGGGGGATAAGTTTGATATACGAAGTCACGTATTTGTCAAAAAAGCAAATGGTAGGGTTGAAGAATAGGGGTGATTGAGGTAAAATAACCAAGATATGCCAAAACGAACTCACCAACCACACACTCGTCACCGTGCCCGAACTCACGGCTTTCGCGCTCGTGTATCGTCAAAGGCAGGACGCGCTGTCCTGAAACGACGACGCATTAAGGGTCGCGCACGTTTGACTGTATAGAAAAGACCGCCGCACGTTCGGCGGTTTTTCATATATACTAAAAATAATGATTCCTTCCCCTTTTCGATTTCACGGTCACAACAGTTTGCGCTACGTCTATGCGAATGGCAAGGCGGTACGATCGCAGACACTGACTGTTAAGTGGGTGAAAAATACTCATCGCTCGCATTCCCGTGTTTCTGTAGTGGTGAGTAAAAAAATCTTAAAAAGCGCTGTTGGGCGAAATAGGATTCGCCGGCGGCTATACGAATACATGCGAGTTCACCTCCCCGCTCTTAATGATGTTTACGATATCGTGATCATTGCGACGTCAAGCGAGCTGAGGACAATGCCGTATGCCGAAATCGAGGCAACCCTTGACGGATTGCTTGATAAGGCTGGTCTGTTTAAAGCCTCTTAGAACTGTTATAATTGTAAAGATATTGAAACATACCTCGAGAGGCCGATTGAGTGAATATTTTTGAAACACTGATTGTTCAACCTATTTTTAACCTGTTGATCGCACTCTACAGCGTTATTGGCGACTTTGGTGTCGCTATTATTATCTTTACGATTATCATTCGGTTTGCCCTATGGCCATTAGTCGTCCGACAGCTACATCAAGTGAAAGCAATGCGAAAGCTACAGCCGGAATTGGTCAAGATCAAGAAGGCTGCCAAAGGTAATCGACAGCTTGAAGCAATGCAAATGCTTGAATTGTATAAAAAGTATGGGGTAAAGCCGTTTCGCTCCATCCTCATGCTGCTGATTCAGCTGCCAATTTTCATCGCCCTGTTCCAGGTGATCCAAATCTTTACTAACCACCGTGATCAGATCGCTGCTTTCACCTACAACTTCCTCGAAGGTATTCCAGCTATCAACGCAATCATTACAAACCCTGATCAATTCAACGAAAGCCTACTCGGCTTTATCGACCTGACAAAATCTGCGCTCAACTCTGAAGGTTTCACTATGGTATTTCTGTTTATCTTGGCAGGAGTTGCTGCTTATACTCAGTACATTATCTCCAAGCAGACATCCCCACAAACCACAACCAAGCGGTTCCGCGACGTCATGGCTGAGGCTGCTGATGGGAAACAACCCGACCAGGCAGAACTAAATGCGGTCATGATGAGTAAGATGATTAAGATTCTTCCCGTCATGATGTTTGTGATTATGGTAAGCTTGCCGGGTGCACTCGCCCTTTACTACGCAACGTCAAACATTTTTGCATCGGTTCAGCAGTACTTTCTTTTGAAGAAGGACGCTGATGAAATGGATATGATAGCTGCCAAAAAAATGAAGCAAGAAGGCAAGAAGGCAACAGCAAAAGCACGAGCAAAGCAAGCCCGTGAAGGTGACGTCAGGAAGGTGACTCGCATCAAAGCGAAGGATAACAGTACACCAAGGAAGGGATAAGGAGGAGTATATGAATAAAGAGCAATCGATCGAATTTGCCCGCCAGTATGCATCGGACCTCGTCTCTTTCTTTGGAGTGAATGTCACGGTCGATGCACGTACCTCTGACGATATTATCGAGCTCTCAGTTCCCTCTTCTGACGCAAACAGCATTTTAATTGGGAGGAATGCCGAGACGCTGCGAAGTCTCCAGTACCTCGTCTCGACAGTACTCCGCAACAAAGATGCCGCCCTGTGGCGCGTGAATATTGACGTGGCGGACTACAAAAAGCAGCGTGCGGAACGACTCGCAAAGCAAGCACGTGAGTGGATTGAAGAAGTGCGTCGCACTGGCGAGTCACACGTTGCTCATCTTAATGCAGCCGACCGCCGCATTGTTCACCAAGTGGCAACTGAATACTCAGATATCAGAACTTTCTCTGAGGGTGAGGGTCGCGACCGTTCAATTACGATTGCACAGGCGAGTTCTTAAGTACAGCTTCGTATACCGTGAGTGTCTCCTGGGCCATTTTCTCCCAGGAGTATTTTTTTATTTGCGATTGACCGGCCGCGACGAGTCGCTTTTTTGTGGCGTCATGAGAAACGACTGCGTCAATTGTTGTCGTCATGTCAGCTACATTTAATGGGTCAAAGTAAGCGGCGGCTTCACCGTAGATCTCGGGCAGACAGGTCGTGTTACTGCTAATAACAGGCAGGTTGTGTGCCATAGCCTCGAGTCCAGGCAGGCCAAATCCTTCCATGAGTGACGGGAAGATATACGCTTCAGCATGCGCGTAGAGCCAATTCAATTGGTCGTCGGGAATGAAGTCGGTGAAGTGAATATTTTTATAGTGCTTACTTTCAAAGTACTGTTCATTCTTTTTTGATGCGGCGGTCTTCTTGCCAGCAAGAACAAGACCAAGGTTGGGATGCGCTTTAAGAAGTTGTTGGTGTGCGTCACCTAGTCGGCGAATATTCTTGTAGTCCGATTGTTGCCCGACATAGAGAAGAAATTTTTGAAACGGCAGAGCGAGTAGACGCTCTGTTCCGCTGGTTGTTTCACCTGCCTCATAAATGACGGAAATCTTATCGTCAGAAACGGGGGCAAATGCCTGAAGTTCATTCTTTGTGTGTTGACTGATGGCAATGATATGGTCGCTTTGTTTTGCGACTCGCCGAAAGACATACTTACCAACTAACTGCTTTAGATGAAAGATGAGCCAGTTCTTGTCTGAGTTATATGTCTTAATGAGCGTTAAATCATGGAAAGTAGTGACGGTTTTGCCTTGGTAAGTAACGGGCTGTTGCGGCATACAAAAGTGAACGAGATCTGGTTGTAAGTCGTCGAGCAGGTGTTTAAATTTGGTTTGCTCATCCAGTGAATAATTGTCAAAATCGGCAACACGAACAGTGAAATTGGGGTTAGTGGGATGCCAGTAGTCTCGATCCTTTTTTCGAACGAGCACCGAGTAGTGGTTGTCGGCGTCAATAGTCTGAAGGTAGTGCAGCAGCCGTTCAACATACCGACCAGTACTCGAGTTAATGATACGGGCGTCAATGGCGATATGGGCCATCTACTTCAACTCTTTCTTAAAAACTACCTTTGAATACCAGATATAGTTCCAGATTAACGAGGCAAGGGTAGCAACAATCTTCGCGAAGAAGAGTGCGAAGCCAGCTTCCCATTGCAAGGGTTCCAGTGCCGCAAGGAGTCCGGCAATAATGAGTGGCTGAATGACCCAAAGGGCGATGATGGTGATGATGATGAAAAGAGCAAACTGTTTGGCGACGCTGCCGCCTTTGTGCTGAAAGGTGAATGACTTATTGACGAAAAAGCTGAATATGAAAGAAATACCAGTTGAAAAATAGTTAGCCACGATCGCATTCATACCNAAAGCTGTTAACAAGAAGAGAATGAGGAAGTCGAGNGCAGTATTGGCGCCACCGACGATAGCAAATTTAATCTTTTCGACGTGTTTTTTTATGAGCTCCATNGTGGTACTCCTCTATAAAGTAAAGTGGTCGTTGTTTTGTCTCGTTAAATATGCGGCCAATATATTCGCCGATAATACCTAACGAGAGTAGCTGGACACCACCAAGGAAGAGGATGACGGCGAGCGTTGATGGGTAGCCGGCGATGTCATTACCGAAGAGAATAGTCTGAAATATGATGACGAGTAAATAGATAAAGGCGATGACCGAGACGACAAACCCAACGTAGGTAGACAGGCGGAGTGGTGCGGTCGTGAATGAGGTAATGCCGTCGATGGCAAAATTAATGAGGCGAGGGTAGTTCCATTTGGTTTCACCAGCAGCACGGGCGTCGCGGTCATAGGTGACCTCTTTTTTGTGAAAACCAACCCAGCTGAACATCCCTTTTGTGTAACGCTGAGATTCACGCATTTGACGGAGTGCGTCGACAGCGCGGCGATCAAGCAATCGGAAATCACCAGTGTCTTTCTGGATAGGAACGTGACTTACCTTTTCTAAAATCTGATAGAAAGTCTTCGAGCTCCACTTCTTGAACCACGTCTCGCCTTCTCGGCTATTGCGGCGCGCAAAGACGTCGTCATAGCCGTCTTCCCAGTGTTTAATCATTTCAGGAATGAGTTCGGGCGGGTCTTGAAGGTCGGCATCAATAATGACGGTGGCGTCTCCGGTGACGTGATCAAGACCAGCGATCATCGCAATTTCTTTACCGAAGTTACGCGAAAGGTTGACGTACGAGACACGGGTATCGATATCAGCAAATTCACGAATAATTTTCAGAGTTTTATCCCTGCTGCCGTCGTTGACGAATAAGAACTCAAAGTCATATTTCTTTAGCTCGTTCGCAAGGGTGCCGAGCCGAGTGTAGAGAGTATCAAGGACTGCCTCTTCGTTGTAGGCAGGGATGAGAATACTTATCTTTTTCATTGCTTTCAGTATACCATTCTTACTGCTCTGAAGCTGCGTCGATCAAGGCGGTCATACTATTGGCAGTACGGACTCCCGCTTGTGCGAGGTAGTTGGTTTTTGCTTCGGCTGATTCAGCACCCGAACTCAGAATGGCGCCAGCGTGACCCAGTTGGACACCGACGGGCGCACTGTGACCGGCGATATAGGCAAAGACTGGTTTTGTAATAGAAGATTTAATGTAATCGGCGGCGTCTAATTCTTCGCGCCCACCGATCTCGCCGATGAGGATAATTCGACTGACCTCAGGGTCTTTTTCGAATAGCTCGAGGCTTTCCTTGTAGCCGATGCCGTGAATCATGTCACCGCCAATCCCGATGACGTACTTTTGTCCGATGCCCTTCGCGCTGAGTCCGGCCATAGTTTCGTAGGTGAGGGTGCCCGATCGACTGACGATTGCAACGTTACCGGGGAGCGACATTGCAGCGGGGATAATCCCGAGCTTGTTGCGACCAGGCAACAAAGCGCCAGGGGAATTTGGCCCCAGTAAGGTCGAGGATGAGCCATTGAGCGCCTTCTTCACGGCGAGCATGTCGTGAACCGGGATGCCTTCGGTGATACAAACAATAAGGGGAATCTTGGCCGCAATGGCCTCGAGCATAGCGGCTCGGGCAAACTTGGCGGGGACAAAAATAACCGAGATATCTATGCTAGTTTTTGTCTGTGCATCGGCGATCGAATTATATACAGGCACACCTTCAACCGATTCGCCAGCTTTGCCTGGCGTCACGCCAGCAACAATATGAGTGCCAGCTTTGATCATGGCTTTTGTTTGGAAGCTTCCATGAGCACCGGTGATACCCTGTACGAGTACATTTTTGCCTTCGAAGACGTTACGCATCTAAAGCCCCCTTCGCCGCGAATAAACAGTCTTCAAGCGTCGGTGTCAACGAAACGCCGGCGTCGTCGAGAATTTTCTTGGCTAATTCATAATTAGTACCAGCGATACGGATGAAGAGCGGCGGCAGGGTGTCGATTTGTTCGCGGGCGGCAACAATGGCTTTTGCTACCTCATCTGCTTTGGTGATGCCAGCAAAGACGTTGATGATAATGGCCTGAACATTCGGATACGTTACGATACGCTCGAAGGCGGCAAGGAGGGTTTCAGTCGATGCGCCACCGCCAATATCAAGGAAGTTAGCTGGAGTTAGGCCGGCAGCGTAGGCGGCGTCAACGGTTGCCATGGCGAGACCCGCTCCGTTAGCGATGGTCGCCACGTTGCCTTCTTGGTTGATGGTGACAAAGTTAGTTTCGGCCGCCGTGGCTTCGAATTGCCAATCATGTCGAAAAGAAGCGGCATCATCAAGGATCATCTTTGCATCACCAGCGATTAATTTTCCGTCGTCAGTGAGGATGAGCGGGTTGATTTCTACCAGAGTAGCGTCATTTTTTACCAGGCAGTCAAAGAGTCGTTCGATAATATCTTGTAATACAAAAGTCTTGTCGGGAAGCTGATAATAATCAGCGATAGCTTGTCCGATTGTGTCGGCGTCGGACCGATCGTTTATCGTCCAGTGTTCGAAGTCGTGGTTATCTTCAACTTCGATGCCCCCATGCCGATTAGCGAGGATCATAATGCTCATTGAGTCGCGATCGACCAATGCGCTCAGGTAGAATTCTTTACTTATGCTGAGTAATTCTTCAACCAGTAGAGACTTTGGAAGGTGGTCTTTGATGGCGAGGGAGAAGATTTTTGCGTGTGCGTCCGCAAACTCTTCTTCTGTTTTAGCGACAATAATACCGCCAGCTTTTCCGCGCCCACCAACGGGTACTTGAGATTTCAATACCGCTGGCAGGAACGGTGCGTCGGACTGGCGTTTTGTGATACGCACCCCTTTTGGTGTGGGAATGCTTGCCGCGGACAGTAGAGCTTTCGCTTCGTATTCAATCAAATTCATTGCTCATCTATTATAGCCGCGATTCACGTTATAATAGTGAAATACAGGAGGGAACATGTCTGGATTGCCGAAATACCTAGAAACTATTGATGTGCGTCATGATCGATCAAAACAAGAACTGGTCGAAGAGCTTCGAACTATTGCCGAGGAAAACGGCTATACTGTCGCCGAGGTTGATACGACGCGCCCATGGGGAGCATTTCTGCGATTCGAGAATACCAATGGGGATCAATTCGTGGCCGACTTCTTTGAGGGGTTAGACCCGACAGATGCGCGCCTTGGTAATGATGAGGCCGAGTTAAGCCCCAAGCTTCTTCTTGTGAGCCCAGAGCAGCGCCTGAGCTGGCAGTATCACCACCGTCGCGCTGAGCGCTGGAAATTCTTGAACCAGGGTGGCTACGTTAAGAGCACTACTGACGAACAATCGGAGGTACACCAAGCGCAAGCCGGCGAAGTCGTTCAATTTGAAACAGGTGAGCGCCACCGCCTGGTTGGCTCACTAGAACACTACACCTTGGTGGCGGAAATATGGCAGCACACCGATCCCTCCGAGCTATCAAACGAGGACGATATTGTACGCCTCGAGGACGACTACCGTCGATAATCTGGTATAATAGAAATTACTTTTATGTATAAAAACCTGTATAAAAAGTATCGCTATTCTCTGATTTTGCTTCGAGAATTGGTGATTACCGAGTTCAAGCTGCGCTACCAAGGGTCAGTGTTGGGGTACCTGTGGTCGCTGCTACGTCCGTTATTCTTGTTTGTTATTTTATACTTCGTCTTTGTTTACTTCCTGCGGATCGGCAGCGACGTGCCGCATTGGCCAGTCGCCATGCTTCTAGGGATTGTCCTGTGGAACTTCTTTTCTGAGGTGACGAATAACGGCGTTACTTCTATCGTAAACAGGGGTGATGTGATCCGAAAGATTAATTTTCCGAAGTATGTGATTGTAATCGCGGGAAGCGTCTCTGCATTGATTAACCTCGGCATTAACTTGTTGGTTGTTGCCGTTTTCCTTTTCTTTAATGGAGTTGAACTTCACTGGAGTTCGCTGCTTGCGTTGCCGTACATTGTTGAATTGTTTGTTTTTGCACTTGGGCTTTCGTTCATATTGAGCGCAGTGTTCGTGAAGCTGCGAGACATTAACTATATTTGGGAAATTATCATGCAAGGCCTCTTCTACGCGTCCGCAGTAATTTATCCGATTGCTATGGTGCTCGAACGAAGTCAGACACTAGGTCAGGTTCTGCTTCTCAATCCGGTAGCCCAGTCTATTCAGGATGTTCGGCATCACCTAGTAAGTGATGTTAACCCCACGCTATATGGACTCAGTGGCAATATTTGGGTTGCGATTATTCCTATAGCGCTTGTTGTTGTTACATTCATAGCTGGCGCTTGGTACTTTAAGTTAAAATCGCCGAGCTTTGCGGAGAACCTATAGATGAAAAAAGATATCGCCATTAAAGTTAGTAATGTTTCTAAATCATTTCGTTTACCTCACGAAAAAGTAGGGAGCATTAAAAACGCCATAGTGAATTGGCGAAAGAAACAGAAAGGGTACGAGACCCAAAGGGTTTTGAAGGATATTTCTTTCGAAATAGAAAAGGGAGATTTTTTCGGCATCGTTGGACGCAACGGCTCCGGCAAGAGCACTCTTTTGAAGGTTATGTCTCAGATTTATGCACCCGATAAGGGGAAAGTTAGCATCCACGGCAAATTGGTGCCATTTATTGAACTTGGTGTCGGATTCAACCCCGAACTTACCGGTCGAGAGAACGTATTCCTTAACGGTGCACTTTTAGGTTTCTCGCGTGAAGAGACGGAGGCAAAATATCAGGATATTGTGGAGTTTGCCGAGCTCGAAAGGTTTATGGATCAAAAACTTAAAAACTATTCGAGCGGTATGCAAGTCCGCTTGGCCTTTTCCATTGCCATTCAAGCGGACGGTGACATCCTTCTGCTCGATGAGGTTCTCGCTGTGGGGGACGAGGCTTTTCAAAGAAAGTGTAATGATTATTTTGACCAATTAAAGCAGGAAGGTAAGACGGTCATTCTAGTCACTCACAGTATGGACGCTGTTCGAAAGTACTGTAATAAAGCGCTCATGCTTCAAAAAGGCAAAGTCTTAGACATAGGCAGCCCTGAAGATATATCAAATCGGTACAGCATAGAAAACTTAGGGACGAGACCTAGTGGACCGCATAAACACCTCAAAGGTGATATGTCCATCAAAGACCTACAGGTTCAACTAATAAGTCAAAACAAGGTTGCTCAAGATGAAATAATCGAAATTCGAGTATCCTATAGGAACCAGGGCAGTCGAGGCACCTACCCCGTATGTGATTTGGTCGACCTAGATCGAAATGTTCCGCTAGTAACTGCTGGAAGCTCTTTAACTAAGAGGGAGTACGTTTCAAGGTCCTGGAAAATTAAGCTCTCGTCTATCAACAACACTAACATAGCAGCGAGCGTAGCCGTTAGGGACGAACAAAATGAAGTCTTGGCCTTCGTCGCAGATAGTGATAAACCAAAGTTTATATTGCGACGTAACGACTACCCGGACCCCATGAAGCCTACGACGTATGCACTCTTATTCGAGAAGGGGGAGTGGAATGAGCAGTAGGCCGAAAGTGGCAATAGCCACTTGGTTTCATTATCATAACTATGGAACTGCGCTTCAGGTTGCTGCTATGAGCGCCGCGATTAAGTCCTTGGGCTTTGAGCCAGAGGTTGTTAATTATATTCCGCACGGGACGCGTTATTCTGACGAAAAAGTTACAGACTGGAGTGACCTGCCTAGGGTGCGTGACGATGAGCGTGATCAAAAGTTTACAGGTTTTATTAAAGAAAAACTTAGTCTCACAAAAGAGTGTATAGATGATCAAGATTTTGAAAATCTGAATTCACATTTCGATTATTTCGTTGCAGGCTCTGACCAGGTTTGGTCTCCTGTAGTGTTCGACCCTAGATACTACCTGGACTATGTTAAGGACAACAGAAGGAAGATTAGCTATGCGCCAAGTTTTGGAGTTGCTGCTATTCACAGGAGTGATATCGAGACTAAGATTGCTGCGTTAATATCCCAATTCTCAGCCCTATCGGTAAGAGAGGATGCAGGCAGAGAGTTAATTCAGAGTATGACCGATCTTGAGGCGAGCCGGGTTGTGGACCCGACACTCCTCTTAACATATAGTGACTGGCAAAAGGTGATACCGAAGTCATCCCAGGAGTCAAAATCTTATATTCTCTGCTATTTTCTCGGTGACAATCAGAACTCATGGGAGCACGTTAAAGAGATTAGTCGAATGACCGGCCTTGCAGTGAAGATTGTGCCGGTATTTGAGAGAGACCAAGCATACGGTGAGCTACAGTATGGAGTGGGGCCATCCGAGTTTTTCAATCTTATAGACGATGCAGCACTTGTGCTTACCGACTCATTTCATGGTACAATCTTTGCTATTTTATGCTCGACACCGTTCTATACTTTTGAGCGGTTTCATCGATCAGATCCGATATCCCAAAACAGCCGGGTGGAAAGTCTTTTAAGTACGCTAAAGTTGGCGTCTAGGATAATCTCATATGACAGCCCCCTCCTTGAAGATTATACGAAGAAGGTAAACTACAAGAGGGTTCACCACATCTTGGAGCGAGAAAGACTGCAGTCCAAAGCTTTCTTAGGAGAAAGTCTTCAGCTGGATGAACCGCTTGTATCTGTAATAGTACCCGCCTACAAGGTTGAGGGCTATATTGCCAATTGCCTAGACTCTATATTGGACCAGGAATATTTAAATATCGAAGTTATCGTTGTTGACGACGGCAGCCCCGATCATTCAGGGAGGATTGCGGATGAGTATGCTGTACGCGACCAGAGAGTCAAAGTCGTCCATAAAGAGAACGGTGGCCTCTCTAGCGCTCGGAACGCCGGCCTTGACCGCGCAAAGGGTACATACGTAGTGTTTGTCGATTCTGATGATTTGATTGCACCTGGATTTATAACGTATATGCTTGGACTTATTAAGAATTATGACACAAATATCGCGGCGTCACTGAATAGCTACAATGAGTATTCTGACGAGTTAAATATAGGAGCACTAGACGACAAGGTCGAACTCTACAGCCCAGAGCGCGCGATAGAGGGTATCTATGCATGGACATACCCGCTCCCTGTTTGGAATAAGATATATAAACGCGATTTTATTGAGGAGAACGGACTTCGCTTTAGGACAGAGCTTCTTTCCGCTGAAGGCATGACATTCAATATTATGGCTCTGCAGAATTCGGGCCCGGTCGCGGTTGGCAAAAGGCAACTATATTATCAGACCTTTAACCCTAACTCGGCTACCCGGTCAACTGATATTCCTCGATGGGAGACATGCTTCTTGGCCTATAAGTACCAACGTCGGCACTCGAAAATTCGAAACACGCGTATTAGTCGCGCGCGCTCATTTCATAAGCTTTGGAACAACGCCGCCATTGCTAGGCAGATCTACAAAGCAGGTGAGGAGCAGAAGTACAGGAAATACCTTAGAAGGTATATACGCAGGCTTAGAATTGGTCTGTTTAGTGCTATGTTCGCAGACATTTCCATAGAGAAGAAGAGGCAATATTGGCGTGTCGTTTTGAACCCAAGGAAAGAACTCGATGCGATTAGTCGGGCAGAGGCAGAACACATCAGGAACAGCGAGGTTCTTAAAGACGGTGTTCCGCCGTGGAAAAAGCCACGGCCAAGTCTGGGACCCAGTGCCCCTAGAGAGATGACGTCGGAAGTATTAGAGCGAGAGAACGCACGGCTTGCTTCTGAGATAGCTTCGTTCATGTCGATTAAACGGTCCTTTAGGTTACTTCTTGGAAACATAAAGAGACGTATTCTCTACGGGAAGAATCGATAGTGAGTGTCGGGCCTATACCGAAAGTTATACACTATTGCTGGTTTGGGGGCAAAGAGATGTCGGAGGAAGCCAAGAGTTATATCGATGAGTGGCGCGAGATATGCCCTGACTATAAGTTTATGAAGTGGGATGAAACAAATTTTGACGTCAATAAATACAAATACACCCAAGAAGCCTATGAAAACGAAAAGTGGGCGTTTGTATCAGACGTTTGTCGGCTAGAGAAACTTCATGAGTATGGAGGCATATACGTCGATGTTAACACTAGGGTTTTAAAGAAGTTTGATCCATTATTGTCAAACAGTATGTTTATAGGTTTTGAACAGGATGGCGTTATTGCGCCGAGCGTGTTTGGTGCCCGCAAAGGACACCGAATTATCAAAACTTTACTGGATCGTTATAAGTCAGAAAGCTTGTTCAGCGAGAGAGGCGATATTAACCTTACGACTATAAATAATCGCCTACAGCCCATACTAATTGAAGCTGGAATGCGGCCCGACAACTCGCTACAGAAACTAGCGGACATCGTAGTGTACCCGAAGAGTTACTTTCAGCCTCGATATTGGAATTCGGCCAGGCAGGATGAAATTACTAAAAATACGTATACAATTCATTATTTTGGCGCGTCCTGGCTTGACGATAAACAAAGAGACTGGATTAAGTATATATCAAGTGACAGAGCTCCAAAGGTATCTATAATTGTTCCTATATACAATGTAGAAGCGTATCTTGAGGAGTGTGTAGACAGTATCCTTTCTCAGTATTATCAGAACATTGAAGTAATACTTGTTGTTGATGCTGCTACTGACAACTCGGGTGTCATAGCTGATCGTTACGGTCGGCAAGACGATCGAATAAAAGTGCTTCACAAGCCAAGTAATGAAGGCTTGAATATGGCGCGCGCTAGTGGCCTCTCTTTGTCGACGGGTGAGTTCGTTACATTTATTGATAGCGATGACAGGGTAGAGCCAGGCTACGTTGAGGAGCTCTTGCGCGCACAAGTCGCTACAGGCGCCGATATTACCATGTGTGGGTATACCCACTATGACTCAACACTAAGGAGTCCCCTACTAATACAGCCCTTTACTATTTATCCTGAACTAGAATCTCCCAAAGTTTATTCCCAAAATCAGATTATCAAGGCATACCTTTTACAGGGGGACCACTGGAAGCATAACAATGTTATAACTACTACATACTGTAAGCTCTTTAGTAGAAAGATTCTCGTTAAGCTTGATTGGAAAAAGTCTAATTATACAGTTGGTGAAGATGATTTCGAAACCATATATACATTTGCTCATGTTCGAAAGGCTGCAGTAATTAATAGTAGACTATATAGATATCGTGCTAACCCTAACTCGCTATCAAATTCAAAGTCGTTTTCTCCTAAGTACAACGGCAAGACTGTGTCGGTCTTCAATATCTGCAAAGATTTCACGAAAAAAGCCTTAGACTTATATGGCGATAGGTATGAGGAGGAGGTGTACTACAGGAGTTATGTTCTTTACAAGTACTATATCGTTCAGTTGATAAAGAAGGGGAGCTTAACTATGCGAGACGTAGCTATTTTTGATCGAGAGTTTCCCATGAAGCATGTTAAATTGCTGAGCGGAAAGTGGGTCGATAAAGGTGAGCTTGAGCTTATCGAGAGCAAAGGGCTTGCGGTGAGTTTAGTTGAGCGTCTATGGAGGGAAAACGATTCACAGACACTCCGTGTCGAAGATATGAAATTACGCTTAGCAGATCTCAATGAAGAGTTGCGAAGTGTTCGTGAAGAATTAGACTCTCATTTAACCGTTAAACGATCAATCCGGCTATTAGCGGGCAACATCAAAAGGCTCATCCGGAGGCCTAGAGGATGATCTGGTATAATGTGTTGACGATGGAAGGTGCCTTTTTATATCTATGAAGAAAAATTTTAATGCAACAATCCCTCACATTCAAGTCGACGCCTTCCCGCTAGTTGACAGCCACTTTAGCGGAGTGGGTCATTATACTTTAGGTATCGTACAGGCTTTTGACGAGCTTGCTGGTGAAGGGAAGTTGACATATTCTCTTATTGCCCCTAGGGGATGGGCAAACCGTCTTGAAAAGTATGACTTTCAGCACTACAAGAAGATTATCCGCAGCCCTATTCCGAATCGAGTAATGAGAGGATTTATGAAATACCACTGGAAGTTTCCTTCTGATCTCCTGCTTGGTAAGGGCCACTACTGGTTTCCTTCTTTCTTGGCTTGGCCGACGTGGTTTTCAGACTCGAGTGTTGTGGTGCACGACGTAACTTACCTAGCGGTGCCGGATTGTGTTGAGGTGGGAAACCGAAACTACCTAGAAAGAACCGTCCCTTTCTCGCTAAAGAATGCTAAAAATGTTATAGCGGTTTCGCAGTTTAGTAAGGACGAAATCATCAAATACTATGACTACCCTGAAGAAAATATCTTTGTTGCCCACCCATCGGTTGACCGCCGCCACTTTTATCGTAGAAGCTCAGAAGAGATCCATAAAGTAAAAGCGAAATACGATATCTTCAGCGACCACTACATCCTTTCAGTTGGTAACGTGGAGCCTCGTAAGAATTATGGACGACTTGTCGAAGCATACGTGCAGCTTCCTCGAGAAATCACAGATAAATATCCGCTCGTTATCGTCGGAGCTGGTGGCTGGAACAATGAGGAAGTCAAAGAGCAGATCCAGAAGGCAAAGGAAAACGGATACCGAATTATTAATCCAAAACAGTTTGTATCGGATGAAGACATGCCAGCGCTTTATAGCGGTGCACAATTTTTCGCCTTTACGCCTATTTACGAAGGCTTTGGTATGTCTCCGCTTGAAGCATATGCCTGTGGTACTCCCGTGCTTGCTAGTAAGGTTGCCTCAGTGCCAGAGGCTGCCGGCGACGCAGCAGTGTATGTTGACCCTTTTAGCGTGAAGGATATAAAGAAGAAACTCGAATATATGGTGAGGGAGACAGAAAAAGATCGTAGTCAATGGGATGTGAGCATCAAAGCACACCTAGAGTCTTTAAGTTGGCGACCTTCGGCTGAAATCACAGCCGCTGCCCTAACAGGGTATCCTCTCGAGTATTTTAAAGGCGAAGAGGATTAATGTTATGAAAATCGGTATTGATATTCGCGCACTACAGACCGGGCACAAGTTCAGGGGTATCGGGGAGGTTGCAAAACAAGTAACTAACCGGATACTTGAACGTGCGTCAGCTGATGGACATAAGGTTTTATTTTATGAGTATGATCACGACAAGGATCCAAAAGATTTGCTGATAATTCCCAAAGACCTTACTTTTCAGGTTATTAAGCAGGGACCGATGCCAGAAGCGGACGCCACCCGTACGCGAAGGGATAAAATATATCACAATCTCTCGTATCTTTACGGAAGTCCAGTTAAGGGAAGCGGTGAGAGTGACGTCTTTTTGCAGTACGATTACGCCTTCGGTGTTCCAAAGAATACGAAAACAATTCTAGTGAAGCATGACTTGATCCCTTACGTATTTTGGGATAAGTTTTTTGAATCTGCGTGGGTACCGTTTAAGAACAAAGCCCTCCGTACGACGCTCCGTACGCTCTTTGCTAACTACAAATATAAGCGTATCCTTGCTCGCTCCTTGCGCGACGCAGGCCTAATCGTGTCGGTTTCTGAGAGTACGAAACGGGATTTGCAGAAACTCCTTTCGGTGCCTGAGAAGAAAGTACAGGTCGTGCATCTTGGCGTTGACACAAAGCCTAGCAGAACAGACACGACGGCTGCGCCAGGCAGACTCCCAAGCAAGCCATACTTGCTCTTTGTTGGCGCGGGTGATGAACGCCGTCGAGTCGATGATTTGGTTTCGGCTTACAACAACCTCAAGGCTGAGGGGCACGACATACAGCTGGTGTTAGTTGGTGAAAACTTTAAGCGCCCCGAAAGTATCCCGAACAAAGTCACGCGAGACGCCGTTTTGAAGTCTTCATATAAGAACGATATTCTGACGCTGGGTTATGTCGACGACGCCCTAAAGCAGCGACTTTTTCACGAATCCCTGGCTTTCGTTTACCCTACTCGGTATGAGGGATTCGGCATTCCGGTGCTAGAGGCGTTTCTACTTGAGACACCGGTCATAACCTACAAAAACTCGTCCCTCACCGAAGTTGGCGGTGACCATGCTCTGTATGTTAAAGACTGGCAGGGGATCAAGACGGCGGCAGAGAGGTTGCTATCCGAGCCTTTGACATCAAGAAAGAAACGGATTGAGGCTGCTAAGCGGTATGCAGAAGCCTTTACTTGGGATAAGACCTCTGAGAGTATATATACAATACTTAGTGAGTAAAGAATATGACAAAATCATCAGTTGTTCCGGCGGTCGCAATTATTACGAGAACAAAGAATCGGCCTCATTTCTTAGAACGGTGCATTAAAAGTGTATTGGCGCAAACAGAACGTGATTTTGTTCACGTTATCTTAAACGATGGTGGCGATAAAGCCGAAGTTGAAGCAGTGCTCGCAAGGTATCCTGATGCAAGGCGAGAGGTCATCCATAATAAGGAAAGTGTCGGGCTCTCGAGGGGTCTTAATCAGGCTATACGAAAATCAAAGAGCAAATTTATCACCGTCCTTGATGACGACGACGCGTGGCATAAAGACAGGCTTTTGCTTGGTCTGAAGACTATGCACGACAGAGACGCCAAGGCCTCTGTTATCCCGATGGATATTGTCATCGAAGACGTTAATGATAATGGTGAGCTTGTCGAACTTGAGCGACGACCTCATCCAGAGAGCTGGTCGGGCGAAGTTAGCCTTTTCAAGCAGGCGCATCGTAACTATCTTTCAAACGGTGCAGTCATGTACACCAGGGAGCTTTACGAAGAACTGGGCGGCTATGACGAGACGCTACTGACTGCTGAGGATTGGGACTTCGGTATCCGTTTAATGCTGAAGTCAAACGTCGAGCAGGTTGATTCTGATGTTGCGCTCATGTACTATCATCAGCGACCTCGCGTTCAAGATCTAGATATAGGCAATTCCGTTCACGCAGGAGTGCGAGAGCAAGAACGAACGATCATGAAGCTAAGGAACGATTACCTAAGGCGAGATATCTTAAACGGAGTATTTGGTATTGGTTATATTATGAATCATTCGGAGCAAGAACTAATTAACCTAGAGCGAGTCGAGGGCCATATTAATCGCACCAATGCCGAGTTGAAGCAGGCGGTACTCGATCGAGTAAACCACGACGTGGAGCATCTGATACGTAAACACTCTTTATATGACGCTATGAAGCGTAAGTTTCGAAAGAACTCGTAGTCTGGCCACTTAGCTTAAAGATTTAAGTCAGAGCGGAAAAAGACTCCATCTGTGCCCGATGCCCAACTAGGAGACGTTTTGCGAGCGTACAGGACAAGGTTGCCGTCTGATTGGAATGACAGTTTGAATAGGTTGTTCGGAGAGCAGATAGAGTCCCCCTTATTGAGCCTTGATCCAATACTGAGGGAGCTCGTAAGTGAGCATTCATATGCGACAGATGACTGAGGACGCCTGTCGGTCCCCGTTGCCCAGATGGCCCCAGAACTACCGTACATTACCCAGTTACCATCGGATTGCAGGGAGAGAGACGTACCGCCTTTGCGGTCAGTACCTGTTGCCCACAGCGCCTTTTGCCCGCCATAGAGGACAAGGTTGCCGTCTGATTGGAAGCTGACAAACTCACCGCCTTTTCTGTCCGTGCCCGATGCCCAGATTGCATTACCCGTTGTATTATAGAGTACAAGGTTTCCGTCTGATTGCAGACTGAGTCCGGCGTAATCTGACCGTCCGTCTGTACCCGATGCCCAGATTGCGCCAGAGCTGTTGTATATAACGAGGTTGCCATCTGACTGAAGGCTAACTCGATTACCTCCTTTGCCGTGAGATCCTGAATTCCATATAGATTGAGTGTGCCCTGCCGTGTAAAGAACCAGGTTACCGTCACCCTGCATTAAAAGGAAGTATCGCCAATCCGGTGACCGCAGATACTCACCTGGCCGAAGCGATTCGCCTGCGCTGAGAGTAGAGCCTTTATATACTAACGGGCTATCGTTACTTATTGTGCCGGAGGACCATAGAACCTGATTCGCATCACCGTAGAGGACCAGATTACCGTCATTTTGTAAGCTGAATCTTGTTGCTGAGCTACCGTCCGATCCCGTACTCCATAGAGGCGTAGTGTCTCTATATAGCACGACATTGCCATCGGTTTGAAAGGACAGGTAAGCGCCACGTTGAGTCCAATTTATGCTGTCAGACTGCCAGATCAACTGTTTCGATTTGTACATGAGAAGTTGACCAGATGGATGCATAATTAGAGTGTATCTTCCGTTGGGTGAGGTAAGGAACTCTCCTGATTTTAGCTGAGAACCACGAGAAAGTGTGTTTGTTCCTTTACTGAAGAGCTCTTGGCGATCTTGCCCTGCATAAGTACTACCAAACCAGTCTGTAAATATACGCCAAAAGTTGCGGTTTCCGTAGGCGCTACAGCCGTCCCCTGTTCCGTACAGGTTATTTAGTGCTGCCGCGTTTGGCTGATAGGGCGTGTAGATGTACAGTCCGGCAGTTGCCTGATTTTCAATAAAAACTTGCCCAGATCCACAGGCTGTATTCGGGCTCCATAGTATCGCCTGTGTGCGTCCAGCTATATAGTTGTAACGATCTGGATAAGCTTGGTATATTTTGAATTGTCGCGCAGCGTAGTACACCTGATAAAAGAAGCCTCCATAGGACGTGTCGCAAGGTGCAGTGTCCGGACAGGCGAAGCCTGTGGCGCTGTTTAGCTGTCGGTTTAACGGCCAGTTGTCAGTAACAAGGCTCTGTTCTTTTTCAAGAAGAACAATTAAAACCTGAGGATTGATACCGCAGGCTACGGAAATATCTTTAATGATTTGAGCGGCTGATTTGTTTGTTCCCGCTGGTACGCTTTGGCAAAGGCCGCTCGCTGCCTCCATCTGTGGCGTGTCTTGAGTGTAGGCACGGAGACACTTGTAGGGCGGTGCGTGAAAGCCTGTGTCCCGAGTAAAGCCATTTGAGCCGTTCCTCTTATATTCAGCGAGCTGTGCATGGGTAATATTAGGGTAGCCCCAGTCGCTAGCGGGCTGCGTCCCATTGTAGTCACAGTTGGGAACCTTACTTTCTAGAAAAGTCTGGATCTGTTGAGTGCTCATCGCATCAGAGTTGTAGAAAACGTAGTCATCTATGATTCGCCCAGGGTTGAAGTCATTTTTATTTGCTGCAGATACGTTGTTTGCTATCAACAAAGAGGCCAGAATGGCAACAAGGGCAAGAGTAATGGTTTTAATCATAGCTCTGCCTCTACTTCCGTCGAAGTTCCCGCACTGGATGATGAGGCGTAGCTAACGACAACAGTCCAGACTCCGGTCGAGTTGAGTGCGGACAGCGGTATGTTGATTGGCTCACAAATCGTTGAGCTTGCATCAACAAACCCTTTGGATGTTTCGGTAACCTCTTGGCTGCCATTTGTGACAGTTGCGGTGCACGTTCCGTCGCTCTCAATTACGTCCGGCGTAAAGGCACGAATCTCTAGATTCGAACCAACTCTTTTAGCATAGGAGACCTCAACGCCCACTTGTCGAATACCGTCGGTTTCTTCGGCTTTATTGTCGTTGGTGCTGTTTCTTTTTCCGTCCTGGCTACTTTCAATTTCCTCGTCTGTAGGAGGTCCGTAGTTAATACTCTGGCTAGGATTATCGGATCCACTGTTCGATTTAGCGAAGGGCCATGAGTTGGTTGCGATTGCAATGCTAACGAGTCCTGCCAGTAAAAAGAGTACAACAAGGGCACCTAGCAGCCAGTATTTCTTTTGCTTTTTGTGTTTGTTGTGGATGCTTTTCACTGTAATAATTAAACCATAATAAGTGGGTGTATAGCAATAGCATAACCTCTATAAAACACCTTATTTTTTGCTGAAAAACCCATGATCAACGACTCATCGGGACGTGCTACAGTATAGTGGAATGGTGACAGAAAAAATAAGCAGAGCGCTTAAGTGGATTTCGAAGTATCTTCGAAGTTTTTGGGGCGTGTTTTTTACTTGTTTCATTCTCGGTGTTTTACTGTTTGTGCTGCTTTACGGATTTGACGCAATTAATCCCAAGAATGTTGCCTGGATACTGAATGGTCAGGATCTAGAGCAACATTACCTTGGATGGGAATTTTACAGGCGGTCAGAATGGTCGTTCCCTGTTGGACAGATTACGACACTTGCTTATCCATATGGCGTGCCAATTAATTTCACTGATTCGATACCGCTAGTGGCTATTCCGCTAAAGCTTTTCACGGGTATGTTGCCGGAGAACTTTCAGTACATAGGTATATGGGGTGCAATCAGCTTTGGGCTGACCGCAGCATTTGCAGGCTCGCTATTGCGTCGCTTCACCACCAGTACGCTTGTTGTTCTTGCTGGCGCCGTTTTATTGACGGTAACGCCTGTTCTTGTAGCTCGCATGTTCATTCATACCGCATTGGCCTCTGTATGGCTTATCTTCGCAGCGTTCACACTCATAGCATACTGGAGGGTTATCCAGTCGCGAGGTCTATGGCTTCAGCTGTTACTGTGGGCTGTTTTGTGTGTTATGGCGATTTTGATTCATCCATATTATGTGCCGATGGTAGGGACTGCTTTATTTGTTTATTTGGTGATAACCTATCGGTCGGTTTGGCGATTTCTTGTCGGCTTATTGGTGCCGGTAGTAGCAGCACTTCTTGCCTTTTGGGTTAGCGGGGGATTCTCTCTACAGGGCGATAGCGCTCTCGGGACGCCTAACGAGTACAACCTTGACCTATTAGCCCCATTCAGTAGCTCATCTTGGTCGAATCTACTTCCTAGCTTATCGAGTATTAGCGGAGAATCGATGATGTTCGTAGGAGCGGGAGCTGTACTGGCGGTTGTATGTGCGCTAGTACTGTTCATCGTTAGAAAGGACTATAGGAAATTATGGAGTACCGTCAGACGGCGGCCAATAGTCACTATCCTTACGGGAATGACTCTGGTAGCTCTTGTGGTACTTTCTGTCGGAACGGTAATACGAGTTAATGGATTTGAGTTGGCTGACCTTGAATGGCTACCCGAAAGAGTCCAGGCAACTTGGGGTATTTTTAGAGCCAGTGCTCGGCTATTTTGGCCTATTTATTTCCTCGTTATCATTGTGTCACTTTGCTACATGTCTTATGCCTTGCGGGGTCGACAAAAGTTGTTAATCAGCCTTATCTTACTGTTCACTCTTGTGCAGTTTGTGGATGTTAGCACCTCTCCTGCGGGCCGCTCGATAACCGGCGTAGCTTCACGTACGCAGTCAGTGAAGTCGGCCGATGAAAAGAAGGTGATTAGCTACCTGGGTAAACTGACGAGAGAAGACAGTAACAAGTCACACCTAGTCTACCTAGGCTCTATGAATACACAGGAGTATTTTGATTTAAATGAGGCTGCGTTAAAGTATAACCTGACGCTCAGTAGTGGATATTTTTCGCGTTCGCCACAGGCTTTAATTGATCAGCGTGTTGCAGATTTGAAGCAGAAGCTTTTTGCTGGTGAGAAACTAGCGGATGATTCGATATATGTTCTTGATGATCCAGACCTCATAAGAGGTGCACAGCAAAATCCTTACTATTCACAGGCTAGGGTGGGTAAGTATACTTTTCTTGAGGAGAAGTAGTCTTCTCGGATGCCCAGCTCTGACAATGCTATAATAAGCCGTACATATGATTACCGTAATAATTGCCGGAGGGTCTGGCACGCGCCTGTGGCCACTCTCTACCAGCGACTACCCAAAGCATTTACTGAAGCTTACAGGCGACCGGAGCTTGCTCCAATCTGCGTATGATCGTGCAACTCGAGTGGGCGACACCGTCTATGTGGTGACCGAGGCTAGCCATGCTCACCATGTCAAAGACCAACTGCCAGAATTATCAGACGACCACTTTCTTATCGAACCGGGACGTCGCGGAACAGGAAACTGTATTGTCTTTGCGCTCGACGTCATTAGTCGACGACATGACCACGACGAGCCCATCGCTTTTGTTCACTCGGACCACAACATCCGTGACGTTGAAGGATACGCTCGTTCGCTGCAGATTGCTGCTGAAGCTTCGAACGCTAACAACAAAGTCACCTTAATCGGTATTGAGCCAACCTTCCCGGCGACTGGTTTTGGTTATATCGAGCGCGATGGTGCGCTGGGCGACACGGACGCGTATAACATCGAGTCATTTAAGGAAAAGCCCGACTTTACGACGGCTCAAAGCTACTTGCATGCCGGTAACTACCTCTGGAACTGTGGGTATTTTGTCGGCTCGGTTAACACCTTCTTGTCCGAAATTCGAGCGGTTGCCCCTGACTTGCAGCAAAGCTACGACAAGCTGACTGCGGTGCAAGATATCTTGTCGCAGGAGTATAACGATACCTACCTTTCTTTTGAAGATCTGGTTATCGACTACGCGCTTGCAGAACGCTCTCAGAACTTGGCGGTGGTGCCAGCAACCTTCGACTGGATGGACATTGGATCATTCAAGGACCTGCACGAGGCGAACGATTCTGACGAAAAGGGTAACTTCTTGAAGGGCGGACGCATCTACGAAGATGAAGTCGAAAACGTTTACCTGCACAACGAAGAAGATAAGCCTGTCGTCGTGATTGGTCTGGACAACATTGTCGTGGTCAATACACCGAACGGTATTCTGATTGCCCGAAAAGATCTGAGCCAGAAGGTAAAAGATGCTGTCACACGCATCAAGGAAGATCAGTAGTATGAAGAAGGTACTCGCTTTTGATCTAGATGATACGCTTGCCGTTACCAAATCGCCGATTAGTGATCGTATGTCTGAAGTGCTCGGCCGGATTTTAGAATCATTCGAAGTCTGTATCATTTCAGGTGGTCGTTTCGAGCAATTTAAGACACAGGTGATCGACCGGTTGCACGTCGAGCCACATAAACTGAACCGACTGCATTTAATGCCGACCTGTGGCACACGTTACTATCGCTACGACGAGCTAGCGAGCGAATGGCAACTGCAGTACGCCGAAGACCTGACTGACGAACAGAAGCAATCGATCCAAGATGTTCTTGAGGCATCGGCAAAGGAACTGGGGTTATGGGAAGCGCAGCCTGCCGGTGATATCATTGAAGATCGCGGTAGCCAGATTACTTTCTCGGCACTGGGACAAAAGGCGACACCAGAGGATAAGTACGCCTGGGATCCAACGGGTACAAAGAAGGCTGCTCTCCGCGACCTAGCCGCAAAGTCACTGCCTGGTCTTGAGGTTCGGGCTGGCGGATCAACCTCGATCGATGTGACTCGTGAGGGAATTGATAAAGCTTACGGCATGCAAAAGTTAATTGACGCGATCGACGTCAGTAAAGATGAAATCCTCTTCTTTGGCGACAAGCTGCAAGAGGGCGGCAACGACTATCCGGTTAAAGCGTTTGGTATCGACAGCCTCGAGGTGACCGAGTGGGAGGATACGGCTGCGCGACTCGAGACGATCTTGGCGGTTATTAAGTAGAAACAACCATTGCCAGAAAAATGAAAGCGCCCCCGCGAGGAGGCGCTTTCGCGTTGTCCATCGTGAGGGCGGTTAGCCACGTTGCTGAAGGGCTCGTTGCTCGTAGTCGTCGGCCACCAGGCTGGCGACAATGCGGTCGTCGAAGCCGTTGTTGACTCGTGAGACCAGCCAAAGGCCGAGCGCAAAGCCCGCAGTGCGTAGCGTGACAGGAACTTCTTCGATGAGCGGTTCGATGATGAAGCCACGCAGCAGCAGCGCGACGAAGAGGACGAGCAGCAGCTGGTGGATCCATATCAGCTTGGTGTAGCTTTGTTTCAGCGACTTCGGGATATTGGCGCGACCGCGAGCGATCAGTGCAATGGCGAAGCCACAAAGAATCGCTACCCCCACCGAAATCGATTGGGTAGCAACGAGAGTCAGACAGATGCTCTCAACGAGCGAGTCCAGATTCATGCGTGCACCTTTCGGTCGGCGGAGAGTGAAAGAATCCTATAATTCTATTATATAACAAAATTACTATTTAAGCAAACTATCGGCAACTATTTTCTTGATTTTTGTCGCGAATAACCCTTTATCAAAACGCTTTGCCTTGCGGTGAAG
>PBTC01000006.1 GCA_002726935.1 Candidatus Saccharimonadota bacterium
TTTGACTCACCAAAGCCGGCAGGTAGTTCGATCACCGTATCGACTTCACCCTTCCCCATCGCTTCTTTCGCAGCGTCGAGCGTCTCGGTGTCTTCACTGACCGTAAAGGCTTCGTTGTCGCGAAGCTGTGTCTCGAATTGCTCGGCAAAACTTGAATCGGACTGGTTTACCAGCGCAATGTCAAAGTTCAGGTCCTGATTACCGCTGTTTAGGTAACCAAAGATGAACAAAAACAGCAGCGGGAAGAGAAAAGTAAAGAAAAGTCCCACCTTATCGCGAAAGAATCGTCGCAGGTAGGCTGCGGAAAGTGCAAATATAGCTCGAAAATAGGCCTTGTTCATTATTCGCGCAATTCCTTTCCGGTCAGGTCAATAAAGACATCTTCAAGATTTGCTTGCTCAACATGCTGCGGCTTCTTAAAGCCACGCTTGATGAGTGCTTTAATCAGATTCTTTGGCGTGTCGATGGTCATAATCTCGCCGTTGTCCATAATCGCGATACGATCACAGAGCAATTCCGCCTCGTCCATGTAGTGTGTCGTCAATACGACAGTAATTCCTTTTTTCTTAATCTGGCTGATCAAGTCCCACAGATTGCGGCGAGCCTGCGGGTCAAGCCCTGTGGTTGGCTCGTCAAGGAAGAGGACGCGCGGCTTGTTGACGAGCGCGGCAGCGATACTAAAGCGCTGACGTTGCCCGCCAGATAGATTTTCAACATAGCTCTTTTGTTTCTCGGTCAGTTGGACCTCTGCTAATAGTTGATCTGGGTCGCTGTCTGAGTTATAGAGTGCGTTAAACATCTTGAGCTGCTCACGCAGAGTGAGTTTGTCAAAGAAGGCCGTTGATTGCAGCTGAATACCAATGATGCGCTTCACCTTTGCCGGGTCTTTCTTGACGTCGATGCCATCAAGCATCACGCTACCGCCATCTATCGGGCGAAGTGCTTCAATCATTTCAAGCGTGGTGGTTTTACCTGCGCCGTTAGGACCAAGGATGCCAAAGACCTCCCCCTCCTTCACTGCAAAGCTCACACCGTTGACCGTCGTCTTTTCGCCGTAGCGTTTGACGAGCTTTTTTACCGTAATGATATCTGTCATTAGTTACATTGTACCGTTGTGCGACCCCAGGAGCAACCGCCTAGCCCGCCCAGCTCGCCCAAACATTACTAGATCCCCGTCCAGCACTCCAAGATCCGCCACCGATCAAATCACAAGTGGCGTCACCTCCACCGACTCCGCCCTGCTGGAGAGCAGTATCACTACTGATCGCAAACGCAGTGCCGGACTTTGAAATTCCCGACAACGCAAACTTGGTACCGTCAGCGCTAAAGCAAACGTAGAAGTTATTACGATCGAGCAAGTAGGCGTCCTTACTGGCCCTTAATCCAAGGCTGGTCGTTGGCGAACTTGGAAAGGTAGAATTCTGACTCAGGTATACCTGAAGTTTTTTGGCATTATTGCTCATGTCACTTTTGACAGTAGTGTCGTAGGCCTGATTTTGAATGCCGTTATACGCCACGATGGTGATAGCCGCCAAAATAGCGATGACAACAATAACGATAAGTAGCTCGACAATGGTAAAACCGGAGTGTTGTTTCATAAGAGAGTGATGCCCTTCAAATTCTCTTTAGCTGTACTGTTACCCCCATTGTACCATGGGTATTTGCCCACAAAAAAAGCCCCCTGGGGTGGGGGCAATTTTGGCACCTGTTTGTTTGGCTTTAGTATATTGCCAAATTTTCCAAAGCGCAAGCGCTTTTTCTTGGTGCAGTCAATTTTGGACTATTTTTTCTTTGAAACAGTCAAGAAACCGTTTCGTGGGTTTTCTTTGACAATGCGGTCTTCTGGCAGCTCTACTGGTGTACCCTTTGCGTTCTTCTCGGTCTTCGCGAAGAAGTAGATAGTTTGTGGCTTGCCACCACGAAGAGTAACTTCGGTGCTGTGCAAGTAATAAGTAACGCCTTTAGAGTTAGTGTGACTGTAAGCCATGGTAGATGTTATACCTCCTATTAGTGCTATACGAGTGTAAGCGTACATCTAGGGGTGCGCCCCTGTCAACACTTATGCACCTCGATAATGTCGGCGGAGCATCAGAGAAAGAACGCCCAAGGTCACCAACCGGACAACGATCCACAGCGCCAAAAGGACACACAGGACGATTGACCAACCGGCAAAATCAGGCGACCAAGTTGGTGATGCAAAGTCGTGAATATAGGTCTCTAGGCGCGGCTTTCCGGTATCGTCCGCGTACTCGTTGGCAGCCGGGTATTTCTCTAGTTCACTAGTGGTGCACTGCAAATACGCGGCGGAATAATAGTTGAACTGTGGCGCACAAACATCCTGCGCCAACTTATAGATATTGCCGTTCGGATTCGCCTCGCCGTAGCGCTCGGACTGCCACGCTTCGATATCGCGAGTATAGCTCCCCTCTAAGTACACGCCCCTGCCAAGATCGGTGTTCATATGGGAGGCAACATGCTGCTGTAAATCATACAACCGCTGTATCGTGATGTCGTCGTTACCAGCCTCGTCGGCAGTAATCACCGCATTGCGCCGCTCCACCATTCCTATATTGTTCAATCGGAGGAAGGTAGCAGCGAGAAAACAAGCCAAAATCAAAAGAATCACCAGCTGCCATGTCTTGATGCGCTGGAGCCCTTCGATGCTCCTTCGAATCCGTTTTTTATCTCGCACGATACCTCAAGTGGTTCCCACCCTTATTGCTTGTCCTTATTGTAGCATGAGACTAGCGTTGAAACAGAGGGAAGCGAGCCGTGAGCACCAGCAGCACTACCACCCCTGTTGCGACGAACAAAGCCTCGAAGCCAGTTTGCTCGCCTAGCTGCCACACGAGCAGAGCGCCGAGAAGCGCAGCAACGGATGCGCCAACATTGGCAATTGCTTCGAGTACACCAATGTACACTGCCCTTGCCCCCGAAAGATCGGCATTATCAAAAACAGCCCGATGATACGACATCGTGTAGCCGGTTGTCGCCATTTCATTGACAATATTCAAGCCGGCCACATTAATTGGCGATGACACGAACGGCCGAGACAGATGTGTGAGGGCATTTGCAATAATGGCCACCTTCATCAATTCATGCCCTTTCTTGCGATCAATCAGTCGCCCGTAAACGTACGACGACATAAGTGCGGCTAGTAGAACCACCGACATCAAGATACCGTTGACGAGATACACTTCATTTGTCGCAGACACACCGACAATAAATATGGCCACAAACAGCGACCATGCCGTGCCAGACGTAAAAACGTCAAAGCCGACCGCCCAGTGTGCGACGCCCATAGACCGAACAAGCCGCCACGGAAAACCTTTGAATTTTAGGTGTTGGTGGGGCATTTCCGGCTCGGCAGTTTGCAGCAGCGGAATCGCGGCCGCCGCAAATAGCGCTCCCGCAATTACCAACACAAATTCAGGCCCCACGACAAAGGCGAGCAAACCACCAACCAGTGGGCTCAATCCAGTTGTCAGCTTCTCGATCATGTTCATATACGCAATCTCTTTACCGGCATGGTCGACGCTTTTTACCTTAGAAAAGTCTATGTTGTAAGCGATGGCATACATCGCCGATGAGAACCCTTGAAACACCCCTACGACAATGAGCAGCCAGGCGCCGTATTGCGGCAAGAGCGCAAACGCAACCATCGAAGGAATGAACAATATATTCGACAACAGAATGGCGTGTTTAGGCCCAATCCATGCAGCCACCGCAGCCGATGGAATCGATATCAGCGCCTTGAACAAGAAAAAGGCGGCCCAAAAAAGCACAATGAAGACGACGCTATACCCCTGCTGATAGAGATAGATCGACATAAACGAAGCGGCAATATTAATTGCGAGCATGCGAAGCAGCCGCGAGGCATATAGCTCGGCAATTTCACTAAACGTCGCATGACGCCAGAAATGGCGTCGTAACAGGAGTCCGTGAATAAAGCGTTGAATCATGTTTGTATTGTGCCCACTATTTCCTCTATTACACCACAGTTGCGAGAGGTGGACAAGAGAAGAACGGTGCTATACTAAAGATATGAGAATATACTTTTCGGGCATTGGCGGCGTTGGCATTGGACCACTCGCTGAAATTGCTCACGACATGGGCCACGATATTATCGGCTCGGACCTCACAGAAGGGCTCGTCACGGATGAATTGCGTCGTAAGGATATTTCTTTTGCCATCGGGCAGGACGGGAGCTTCCTTCGCGCGGTTCACCAAGAACAGCCGATCGATTGGTTTGTCTACACCGCCGCCTTACCTGCTGATCACCCCGAACTCGTGCTCGCGCAGTCTTTGGGCATCCGCGTAGCAAAACGTGACGAGCTTCTGGCCTACTTGATTAAAGAGAAGGGCCTCAAACTTATTGCGGTGACCGGCACCCACGGCAAAACGACGACAACCGGCATGCTGGTATGGACCCTGCAACAACTCGAAGTCCCGGTCAGCTATTCGGTTGGCACGACACTCTCATTCAGTCCCAGCGGTCACTACGACCCAGCCAGTCAGTATTTTATTTACGAATGCGACGAGTATGATCGCAACTTTCTTCACTTCTTTCCCGATGTCGCCATTATCACTTCCGTCGACTACGATCACCCTGATAGCTTTCCGACAGAAGCTGACTACAAAGCGGCGTTTCTACAGTTCGTATCGCAGTCAACGCAAACAATCGCTTGGCAAAAAGATGCCGACTATGTTGGCGTTCTACCAACGGGTACACAATGGCTGCTCAAAGAATCGGAGGTGGCATCACTACACCTTGCCGGAGCACATAACCGCCGTAACGCAAGTCTTGTCCTGAAAGCTATCGAGTTCTTGCAGGCAGGAGACTCTGCCGCCGCTGTAACAGCCATCGAGCAGTTTCCCGGAACGGATCGCCGTTTCGAGAAGCTTGCCGAGAACCTCTATAGCGACTACGGACACCACCCCCAAGAAATCGCCGCAACCCTACAGATGGCACGTGAACTATCCGACCGAGTTGTCCTTGTCTATCAACCACACCAAAATCGCCGTCAACACGAACTACGCGACCAATACCAGGACTGCCTCGCCCTTGCCGACGCCACGTACTGGCTGCCAACCTACCTAAGTCGCGAAGACCCCTCGCAGACCATTCTGACACCACAAGAACTCATCAGTGGACTGTCCAACAAAGAAAGTGTCACAGCCGCAGAATTGGACGACGCACTCTGGAGCAAGATACAGGCAGCCCGACAGTCCGGCGCCCTCGTGCTCTGTATGGGTGCTGGCACTATTGATCAGTGGCTTCGTCAGCGTTTAGCGGCGTAGTATCTTGCCACTCAACTTCGTATTCTTCAAAAAAGAACGGGTCACGAAAAAAGCCTCGAGCAACGATCTCTTCAACGGCGGGCGCCAAGCGATAGTGCCGTAGCTTGTGGGGCCTGACCCACATCACTGTATCGGAAGTCTGTATATCATCCCTGAAGAACGTAAAGATGTGCGCGGTCGTCGTTGAAAGAATCTCGCCGTCCGCCTTGACTCGTATGTAGCAGATGCCCGCGTGCGCCAGTGACTGGTCAGCAAGGCCCAGCTTCTCGAAAGCCTCACGCTGTGCCGCCTCCTCGACCGACTCATCGTCAATATGCAATTTACCGTAAGGCAGCGTCCAAGAATCAATGTACGGCTGTTTGGTGCGACGCTGCAGCAAAACATCGCCATCACTGTTCTGAATCAGCAGCATAGATATGATCTTTGGCTGCATTCGTATCATTCGGTTCTCGGTGCTGACCCGATCAACGTAGGACAACCCTTTTGTTGATAGTGAGTATCCCGTCGGTAATTTTTTTACGAGACCAGCTTTTATCAGTGCCTGTAAATGGTAAGTAAATAGATTCGTGTCAGTCTTTGGCGGGCGAAGGTCTCGAAAGCGAGCGGTCGATCGATACATCAGCATCTCTAAAATGGACTTTTGAATGTGGTGCGTCACGGTCGTCGACTCAATCATATTTGACTCAAATTATACTCACTATACCCGATAACTACAAGTTTATATAGTGAAAAAGTCATCTGTTATTACAGCAAATGATAGGAGGGTATAAAGATCATGTCAGAAGTTTTAATAAATAAAGTTGACTATATCGAACAGACGCAGGAGTCGCCTGAGGCGCGGCCATCGTCTGCGGCGGTCGCCCTCCAACTTGGTGCACTCGCCATGCAATTTGCTAGGGTAGAGCGAGTGCCCCGCTACGAAGACGGTGAGAGAGAATCTGACGCCGAGCACAGCTTTATGCTTGGGTTGGTAGCACCAGAACTGAGCTATCGACTGTACCCCAGCAGCCTGAACCACGCGCTCATTGCACAATACGCCCTAGTCCACGACCTGATCGAGGTAAAAACTGGCGATGTCTCGACATTTAATATTGATGACGCATCACTCAAAGACAAGGAAGCCGCAGAGAAGCAAGTGCTTCACGAGCTCCTGCGTGAATTACCACCACTCACCCGTTCGCTCTTGCAATCATATGAACAGCAAGACAGCAAAGAGGCTCGTTTCGTCAGAGCCGTCGACAAGCTCTTGCCAATTGTCGTAGATATTTTTGGACAAGGAGAGCGAGTGCTGCGCGAAGACCACAATGTTCACTCTCTGCAGCATTTGTCCGAATGTCAGCTCACCTTACGGGAGCGGATGCACCGACGGTTCTCTGAATTCCCGCAAGTCATCAGGGATCACGAACTGCTCAGTGACCTATTCGCAGATGAGCTGAGCGCTACTGGGCAACTTCAGTAAACTCAAGCACCTCAGGATTGAGAGGGTCACCGTTAAAAGCATCGACTGCGGTCGCCTTCTTCGCTTCTGTATCGTATAGCTCGATAAACTCTTCGATAGTTTCAGCCGTCATCTGACCAGAGGCACTAAAGTCGCCGACATCAACACCTCGTTCAACCTGGTTACTGACCGACTGATAGCCGGGACGACTCAGGTCAAGCTGTGCTGCACCACTGACGTTATAAATAACCATAGCGACAATCACAAGAATAAGGGAAATGACAAGCGTACCGACAATTAGAAATGCGAAGCGGTGTCGAAGAATAAAACCTTCTGGCGGACTATCGCGCTGCAAAAGCTCCGACAAATCAATTTGTTTGTCCACTACTCTTCTCCTGCCACACGTTCAAAGTTTGTTTGAAAATCAATTACGCCTGCCCGATAATCTGCAATATGCGCATGGAGCATTTTGACATCTTCATGCAATTGCTGTCGTTTCGTACGGGCATTATCGATGGCAAAGTGAAATGCGTCCGGGTCAGACTCGCAGTCTATGCGTATTGCAGCATCTAATTGGCGGGCATAGTCTTCGTAATCTCTTCGGAACGTATTCAATCGTGTGTCGTAAGACTGGGTGATTGCCGTTAAGCCCTGGGCATCGAGCCGATTGCTGTTCAGCCTACTATTAAATCGATCCATCAAGCGTCCGCTCATCGCTTCGTATACTTGGCCTCGATTCACCCGAAGAAGCGCGTCGGTTGCTTTCAGCTGGTTGAGGCTGTTCTTAATCGTCAGACAGTTAGCCCGGATAAGCTGCCGCTGCTGCTCACTAAGCGTGCTCTGAGCCATCACAGGAAGACTAGCGACCCCCAAGAGTACCACCGAAAGGGCCAAGACAACCAAAGAGCGGGTCAGTAATTTCATCTTTATTTATTATATCATCGACCAGCTAATGAAATCGTCTGACCGTCTCTGACTACCATGCCTTCAGCCAGTAGCGCGTTCATTGCCTTATCTCGGCGCTCATCATCAGGCAGTGCAGAGAGAAGACTTGTCATATCGCTCGGGCCGCGTGTTAATTCTTTGATTATAATGCCCCGCACCTCTCGAATACTCCCCTTCAGCGGGGGTTGCTTCTTGTAGTGTTTACTCTTATCTAGTCTGCCAAGGCCTTGACGTTTTAGGTAACTGCCATAGTCCATCAGCGCCCAGTACCACTCTCGCGGATGCTCTTTGTCAACCAGTTCCTCAGCCAGCTCCTTCATCTGTCGGTCAGTGACCACTTGGTCGTCATGGAAGAAATGGTGGAAGAAGACGGTACGAATATTGGTTTCGATAAATACCGCTGGAAGGCTGAAGCTGTAAGCCAGTATTGCACCGGCCGTGTTCGGGCCAATACCAGGGAGTGCTTCAAGCTGTGCTCGATCTTTAGGTATCGTGCCGCCATACATCTCCGTCAGCTGCTGGGCGGCTTGGTGAAGATATTTTGCTCGTCGATTGTAGCCTAGCCCACTCCACTCCTCGAGCACGTTTGCGAGGCTTGCGGAGGCAAGTGCCTCAACAGTAGGAAATCTTTGCATGAAGTGTAGAAATTTCGGGATAACCCGATCGACCTGCGTCTGCTGCAGCATTATCTCGCTCACCATCACCCAGTACGGTTCGGTGTTATCTCGCCACGGCATCGAACGATATAGCCTTCGACCTTCATCCCAAACCGTTTCTTGAAAATTACGCTCATTCACCTCTTCATTATAGCGGCGTATAATAGAAGTATGACGACATATATTTTGGCAGGAGGATGTTTTTGGTGTCTTGACGCGATCTATCGACGCGTGAAGGGCGTCAAGTCGGTCGTGAGCGGCTACGCTGGTGGCCAGACGCTTCATCCCACCTACCTCCAGGTCTCAACCGGCGAGACTGGCCATGCAGAGGTTGTTTCCGTCACCTTTGACGAATCGATCGTCCCAAAAGAGGTTATTCTTGACCTGTTCTTCCTGATCCACGACCCAACCACCCTCAACCGCCAGGGGGCAGACATCGGCACTCAGTATCGATCGGCGCTGTTTTATACGGACGATCGGCAGCAAAATGACTTCGAGCAAGCAGTGCAGCGCGCCCAGCCTCACTGGGACGATCCTATCGTTACTAAGATCAGTCCGCTCGACACCTTTTACACAGCCGAGGACGAGCACCAAGATTACTTCAACAAGCACCCCGAGGCAGGCTACTGCGCTGTCGTCATTGCGCCAAAAATCATCAAAGCACGAGCCGCCTATACTCAGTGGCTCGTGAACGAATAGGAGGAGCTGTGAAACTGACAAAATTTGAACATGCCTGCTTTACGGTCGAGAAAGATGGCGCGTACATTGTCGTCGACCTAGGAAATCTTACCACCGACTTCATTCCGCCAGAAAATGTTGTCGCGGTCATCATCACCCATAGCCATCCAGATCACCTCGACAAAGAGCAGCTTGGTGAGTTATTCGAAGATAACCCCGCAGCAGTTTTAATTGCGCCTCTCGAGATCACACGAGAATTTCCCCACCTAGACACGCGGCCATCATCGCACGGCGACAGCTTCTCTCTTGGCGGCTTTGACATCGATGTTTACGGTAGCACGCATGCAACCATCTACCCTGACATCGAGACGCCGCATAACATCGGCGTGCTTATTGAAGATCGACTCTTTTACCCCGGTGACGCCCTGACTATACCCGATAAATCGGTCGACTGCCTCGCACTCCCCATCGGTGCACCGTGGCTAAAAGTAAGCGAAGCAATAGATTATATGATTGCAATCGGTGCACGACTCACCTTCCCGACGCATGACGCAACGCTTTCCGCCGACGGGAAGGCTATCTACGACCGGCTTATTCAAGACTACGCAGAAGAGGCGACAACGACATATAAGCGCCTCAACGGCGAGAGTCTGGAGATAGAATGAGCCCCGTCGCCTCGCGGGATACGCTACAGAAGGCCGTGTCACAGCTTTCGGCAGATCCGGCTCTACTGCCACTTGTCAAACAATACGGACTGCCCACGATCATCCCTCATGAAAACTACTACCAAGAGTTGGTAGAAAGTATCATCTCTCAGCAACTGAGCGTCAAGGCGGCGGTCGCTATCAACCAGCGGTTTTTGGCACTTTTCGGTGGCACCTTTCCTCAGCCAGCCGCCATTCTATCAAAAGACATCGAAGAGTATCGATCAGTCGGGCTGTCGCGTCAAAAAGCCAGCTACATTCGCGATCTTGCAGCCAAAGTGACAGATGGATCAGTGGAATTTTCGACCCTCGACGCCCTGACGAACGACGAGATCACGAGCGAGCTTACATCTGTTAAGGGCGTTGGTGTCTGGACGGTCCATATGTTTTTGATTTTTTGCATGGGCAGACTGGATGTTCTGCCGACCGGTGATTTAGGAATTAAAAATGGCATCAAGAAGCTCTATAATCTTAGCGAGACCCCCACTCACGACGAGATGGCTATGATCGCAGTTCGCAATCACTGGCACCCTTACGAATCGGTAGCTAGCTGGTACGTCTGGCGGTCGCTCGACAATATGCCTTCGCTAGAGGCCGAGGGACTGTAGGTCAGTAGGGTCCTGCCCGCGCAAGACGTCAAGTTGCGGCAGCCCCGGCACCCCTTGCAGTGAGCCATCAAGGAACGAGCTTACTACCAAGTAAAGACCGCCAATTACCAGCAGCCCCCCGATCAGCACGACGACTCCAATCACGACGGCGAACCATGTGACCACCTTGTGAGAAAACTTCCGATACTCTTCTTGCTGAAGAAGAGGCCGATCCCATCGATCGCGAGTGGCCCCACCCATCAAAACGAATAGATCAATGATCGTCCACAGACCAAAGCCTCCGAATGAGATGAGCTTCAAAAGACCCGTCCCTACCTTGCCGAGATAAAAGCGGTCAACGCCAAATGTTCCCCACATAAAGCTAAAGAAGAAAACAATAAGATAGTGTTTTTGTGGCGGTAGCTGCTTTAGGGGCTTCGCCTCAGGGGCGGTCGCGACGACCGGCTGCTCGCGAACCGATACAACATCGATGGGCTCGCTGTCGGTGGTAGGTTGTACGTGCGTTTCGGGATTCATGCCCCTTATCTTATACCCAAATGAGCAAAAACGTAAGCAAGATGCTCGCTTATGGAGTCAAACGATTGATATCTCGCGGGAAGAGGGCCGCTTCTTTCACATTAGCAAGGCCAATGATTTTTTGCGTCAGTCGTTCAAGCCCCATACCAAAGCCACCGTGCGGCGGAAGACCATAACGAAATGCCTGCAGATAATAGCGGAAGCCATCTGCTTCAGGATCACCACCAGCAATCGTTCGCAGCTGCTCTACCAGCACGTCATAACGATGTTCTCGCATGCTGATGGTCGCAATTTCGACGCCGCGGAAAATTAGGTCAGCCCGTTCGGCAAACTCAGGGTTCTCAGCAGATTTGCGGTGATAGAACTTCATTTCACTGGCAGGCCACTCGGTGACGAATACCGCCTCGCTGCCAAGATTTTCTTTAGCGTACTCGGTGATCCAGCGCTCTTCGTCGGGGCGAAGGTCTTTTTCGCCGCGAGTGTCTTGTCCGGTCGCTTCTGAGTAGAGTTCGTGGATCTTCTCGAGGGTGAGCTGTGGGATAGACTCTGGCAATGTTACTGGCTTCGCCTGCAAGCTCTCTAGCTCGCTTGCCTTTTGCTCCCACACTGAGGCTGCAACGCTCTTCAGCAGTCCGCCAACAACCGAAAGAAGCTCCTGAAAGTCAACAAAGCCCATTTCTGCATCGATGTGCAAAAACTCAGTCATATGACGGGTCGTCGCCGAGGGTTCAGCTCGGTACGTCGGGTTAATTTCATAGGCACGCTCAAACACGCCGACCATCATTTGTTTATAGAATTGACCGCTCTGTGCAAGTGTCGCTTCTTTGCCAAAGTAATCAAGTGTGAAGACCTCTGCTCCACCCTCTGTTGCGGCTGGTAGTAATTTCGGTGAATTAAATTCAGTAAAATCATTGGCATGAAAATACTGTCGAACCGCCTCTTTCACCGCAGCCTGCACGCGGAAAATCGCCGTCTCTTGCAGGTTTCGCAGTCCGATGACACGGTGTTCGAACAGTGTGTCGAGATTTTCTGATTTATGGTCAAGCTTCTTGTCAATTTCGATGGGTGACTCGTCTAGGACGGGTACCACTACTTCAAGAGTGACGTCGTGAAGCTCGGCTCCGCCAGGCGCACGCTCGTCAGCAACAACCACGCCAGTCATGGTGAGAACCGTGCCGATTTGCATACCACGAAGCTTTTCTACTTCATCCTTGTTGTCGATTTTTGTCTGAGCGACGCCAGCGCGGTCACGCAGCGTAATAAAGTTAAGACCTCCAAGAAGGCGCTTTTTATGCAGCCATCCTTGAATGGTGACTGTTTCGCCGACATGTTTGGCCAGCTGGTTCGTTAATACTCGTGTCATTGATGATTACTATACCACCGTGACCCCTATAAAACTAGAGGTCGATGTGCTCGTCTGGCCGATTATTGTGCTGGCCACGCTGACGGGCAACGGCATGAAGATCTTCGTGAACGTCGTCCTCATCCATAATCTTTCGCCCCAACAAGGCTTCAACGACATCTTCGAGCGAAAGAAGGCCGACGGTTTCTCGATTGCCATTAATAACAACAAAAAGATGGCGTCGAGTTCTGATGAAAGCGGCGAGCGCATGCTCGAGCGTATCTTCCTGATGAATATAGAAGACACGCTGCTCCATGACCTTCTCGGCCGTCGCCGACTTTTTGTTATCGAGCGACAGAAGATCTCGCAGGTGCAAAATCCCCACGATATGATCTAGGTCGCCGTCTGTCACTGGAAGCCGACTATGTCCCAAATCGTGTAGCTCGCTAAGGGTTAACGGACCGAGAAACTCGCCTTTTTTGATGCTATCAATGGCGGCGCGCGGTGTCATCACCTCGTCCACGTGTTTTTGTGCAAACTGCAAACCGTGGCTTAACAGTAGCCGATCGTTGGCCGACAAAATGTCCTTAGACTGCTGAATTAGTTTGCCCAGTTCTTCCCTAGAGTCGAACCGGCGATACATTTCAGCGTCAATGACGGCGTCTACGCGCAATGTGCGCGAGACGGGGCGCAAGCGATCCAGCCAGCGCAGGACATGTGGTTCACTGCGCTCCCACAACGCGCTGCTTAGTTTTTGCGCAAGACTCGTCCGCGCAACGGCACCAAAGGTCAGTGATACCAGCAGCGCATACAGCGCACCCCACAGCCAACCGAATGCGCCGATCGCACAAAAGACGACCAGTACAAGCAATAGTGACTGCTTTATGCGAAGCAATGTCACCAGTTCAGATAGACGCTCTTCTCGCTCTAAAATTCTTTTTGCGGCGCTATCACGTCCGGTGGCTCGGCGACCTAGCTCAAAACGACTGATAATATGAGGCTCGATACGAACACCGGCGACGATGATAAGACAAATCGTGAGGAGCAACGTCAGTATGATTAGGAATGTCACCATATTGCCTTTATTGTACGCTACTTGCCAGCCTTGCTTAAGCTTTTTGTCTGCTATAATGAGTATAGTAATTTTTCGGAGGTAAATGACTGAATGGACAAATTTCGCTGGATTATATTTGCAGCCATCATTGTATTAGTACTAGGAGGATTGATCGTCTACTCACGTATGAACAGTACTTCGGTAGATGTTTCGAACGTTGACGCGACAGCTATCATCGGACCAAGCGAGCAAAACGGTAACATCGGTGATCACGTCTATAATGACACCGAAAGCTCGGTCATCTTGGTGGAGTATGGTGACTTTCAGTGTCCTGGCTGTGGAAGCGCGCATCCATACGTCAAAACACTGCTTGAAGAGTACGGCGACCGCATCTCGTTTGTCTTCCGTAACTTCCCCCTCACGAGTATTCACCCGAACGCTCGAGCTGCCGCAGCCGCAGCTGAAGCTGCCGGCCTACAAGGAAAATACTGGGAGATGCACGACGTCATTTTTGAAAACCAGTCTGAGTGGCAAAATGCGAACACCAGCGACCGGCTGACGACATTCATCAGCTACGCCGAGGACCTTGACCTCGATGTCGCACAGTTTGAAAATGACTTCGCCAGTAGTGCGGTCAGCCAGAAGATCTCTTTCGACCAAGCGCTCGGTAGCAAAGAAGGCGTCGACTCTACTCCTAGCTTCTTCCTCAACGGTGAACGGCTACCAGACGAAGCGTCAGCGGGTATCCTGCAGGGTGACCTGACAGCAATCGAAGCACTGCTTGATGAAAAACTAGAACAGCAATAAAGCTATTCTTGCCAATAGAAAAACACCCCGGTGCCTTGGGGTGTTTTATTTTTTTCGAGTTTTAGTTGCTCACTAGATCCCACAGGGGAGAGGATCGTCTATTAGTGAGCGATGTAAATTCGCCAATCGGCGGGCACCACATCCACTGCTATCTTTTTGCGCCTGGAAGGCACAAATTCGATGGCTATAGGCATGTGATTTGTTCACTCCTTGTACTATGTACAGCCTCACGCACTCCGACCTTTAAATTAGTTTTGGCGTGAAACACAATAATAATAGTAGCAAACCTGCGTAAAGCAGTCAAGAACTGCGCTCTTAAAAGCGCTCCTGCTTTTATAGTAAGTGAAGATTCTGCCCAGCACAAGCAGAATCCTCAAAAAGTGTAATAAATACTACGACTACGCGACGCCCGGGGCNGCTTCNGCNTCAGACTGNCGAAGTGGTCGCTCCCTCACCGCAAAGACAAGGACTGTTGCAACTCCCATCAGTACAGTTGAAACGATAAAGATGTGACGGACACTTTCGGCAAAGGCTTCCTTCAGCTGTCGTGAATATTCCTGCTCCTCTTGAGCAACTGCGCTGCGTAGCTGCTCTGCCATAGGCTCTGGTAGTTTGGCGGCAGCAGTATCCACCTCCCCGAGCACTCGCTCTCTAGAGGTATTGATAGTCAGCAGCGTATTTGGGTCGTCGATTGCGCCAATTTGCTCGACGATTGGGGTCGAAGCAAGGCGTTGGATATAAGCCGTCTGGTCGAGCTGAGCGGCTTGCGCAGCAATGCCAGAAGTAAGAAGTACTGTAAACGCAGCAGTACCGATGGTTGATCCGAGGCTTCGAAACAGCTGGTTTGAGCTGGTGGCCACGCCAAGATCTTTTTGTGCAAATTCATTTTGAATCGCCAGATTGATCACAGGCATCGCGACACCCATACCCAGCCCAAGAATTGTCATCACAATCGCTTCATAAAGGTAGCCGGTGTCTGGATGCAAAAACGTCATCATGAACATTGCAGCCGTTGCAAAGACAAAGCCAATCCTAATGAACCAGCGATAGCTTCCCACGCGGGAAATAACCTGCCCCGCCAGGATACTGCTCGTCATAATGCCACCGACCATCGGTAAAAGCATGAGCCCAGACTCAGTCGGCGTCGCACCAAACACTTGCTGATTAAACTGTGTCAGGAAGAGGATAGAGCCCATGAACGCACCACCGAACAAAATAGAGATGATCGTAAGCAGTACGAAGTTTCTGTTCTTAAAGAAGCTGAGTGGGATGATCGGCTCTTTTGCTCTGTGCTCGGCATAGATGAAGGCCGAAACAGCAAGCGCGACAATTGACCACATTGCCAGTCGAAGACCCAGAAGGCTGACTCCCGACGCTTCCATGAAGCCGGCAAAGATATTCTCGGTGTTGTCGACTGATAGAATCAGCGTCGCCAATGCCACCGTTAAGAAAGCAGCGCCCCAGTAGTCCACTTTTCGCTTATGGCTACTCTTAAGACGTGGACAATAGATAGCGATGAGGATAAAGGCAAGGATTGCCACTGGCACATTGATATAGAACGTCCAGCGCCAGTCAGTTGTCACGCCAAACACTCCATGTCCGTCGGTCAACCAGCCACCAAGCAGCGGTCCGATAAGAGAGCTGAGGCCAAAAACTGCCCCGATAAGCCCCTGCCAACGCCCTCGCTCGCGAGCGGCAAACAGGTCTCCGACAATCGTAAAGGCATTTGCAGTAATGATACCTCCACCGATGCCTTGTATCGCCCGCCATAAAACGAGCTGCGTGATATCGGCACTCAGCCCACTCATTAACGAGCTGACGCCAAAGATGCCCACTCCGATAAGAAGTAGGAGCCGACGGCCAAACATATCAGACAATTTTCCAGCGATCGGCACGGTGATCGTTGTCGTGAGCAGGTACGCGGTAACGACCCATCCCAGCGCATCATAGGCGTTGAAGTCGGTAACTATACTCCCGAGGGCGGTCGCCACAATCGTTTGGTCGAGCGCAACAAGAAAAAGACTCGCCATAACCGAGAGCATGATGATTAATTTGCTGCGAATAGACAGACTATGGTGCACGTGAGAAACCTTTCAGTATGTAAGAATAAGTGATGCGTGTTACTACTATTATATCAGGAAGCTGAACGTCGGCTTCGAAAAATCTTTTCGATCACCGGAATGGCCACCAGGAGCCACAAGCTAGTCACAAGCCATCCGCCAACGACATCCGTCGGATAATGAACACCGAGATAGAGGCGCGAAAATCCAACCAACGCCACATAGATAACTGCCGCAGCAATCAATGAAGATTTTAGCCATACCTTTAATCGTGATCGGATGATGAAATAGATGATAACTCCCGCAAGCGCAGCGCTCGCCATAGAATGACCGCTTGGGAACGAAAAGCTCGTCTCGACCACTAGTTGCTCCCATAGGTCGGGTCGAACTCGTTCAAATAAAAGCTTGAGGATGATGTTTAGCAGTGCAGCGCCGCCTAGACCAATGAGCACCACCCACATATCCCGCCACCGTCGCCGTGCAGCCATAAAAGCCGTCAGAGCAATACCTGTCGCCGCCACAAACGCCACGCCACCAAGGCCTGTCACGTTTAAGAAAAAGCTGTCCAGCCATGGCGTGGACAGATTGTTGAACCATCGCAGGACCGTTTCGTCAAAAGCTAACGTCTCACCGTCTCGGACCTCATCCGCCAGTTCGTAGAAAGATAAGATTAAGAACGTCCCGAGTGTCAATTTCAGAATAGTCGCCAGCGCAAGGTGTGCGTACATCCAGCGACCAGCCTGTCGAAACTTTTCTTGCATCGCTATCAGATCACCGATTCAACCACGGACTGCCTAGCAGACGGACCACCGGTTCCGTCGCCCGTCGAAGCGGGTGGCGTTGTCCCGCTATCGTCATCTTCCGGAAGTGTAACGGCACAGCCCGTCTCGTCAACTTCTGTACCACGCGGTGTATTCGCACACTCATCATCTTCGTCTATAACGCCATCGTTATCACTATCAATCGGTTCTGCTTCTACCTCACAGCCTGTTGCATCCACCTCTGTACCCTCTGGTGTATTCGCACACTCATCATCTTCGTCTATAACGCCATCTTTATCGCTGTCTTTTGGCTCGGCAGGCACTTCGCAGGTCCCCGATGGAATTGCCGTACGGATAAAGTATTCTTGGTACGTCCCTTCAGTGCCGCCGCCCACAGCTCGCAGGCCGTTTGATCGACAAACCGTCAAGCGCTGCACACCCGATGGTGCCGTAAATGGCTGATTTTGCTCACCCTGCAATCCAGCCAAGAGAGTTGACCGCCAGATTGGCCCCGCCATTGACGATCCACCATTCAGCATCGGCGTATTGTCATTGTTGCCAACCCAGACGCCAACCGCGAGCTGCTTGGCGTAGCCGATCGTCCACGCGTCGCGCGCCTCTTCGGTCGTTCCCGTCTTCACCGCCACGTTATAACCGGGCGTGTTAAGACTGCCGCCAAAAATCGGTGCACGCGCCGACTCGTCGTCGAGAATATCAGAGATAAGGAAGCTAGCCTCCTCGCCCATGACTTCGCGTGAGGTCTGTTCATCAAGCTTGAACACTTCCTTATTAAACTTATCTTTGATCTCCGTTACCGTGACCGGCGTAAATTGCTGGCCACCATTTGCAAAAGCCGCATAAGCATTCGTCATGTCTGTCAGTTTCGTCTCGGCCGTTCCCAGTGCCAGCGACAGCCCATAATCTGCGTCATTATCGAGCGTACTTAACCCAAGGCGCTGCATTGCCTGAACCGAAGAGCTGACGCCGAGCCGCTGCATCACCTCGACTGATGGTATATTCAGCGATTGCGACAGCGCATTGCGCACAGAGATATTTCCACGGAAGCCGCGGTCAGCGTTCAGTGGCTGGTATCCGCCAAAGTCAGTTGGCTGGTCTTCCATAATCGTTGCCGGCGTAATAATCCCGCGCTGCATGGCTTCGGTGTAATAGAGTGGCTTGATACTTGAGCCAGGCTGACGCGAAGTTGTTGCCATGTTCACTTTTCCAAACACATCATTGTTATAGTCAGCGCTCCCGACCAGCGCCTTTAGCTGTCCGTTGCGAGGATCGATAGCGACGACTGAGGCATTGGAGCCGCCATTGGCCTGGATAAAGGCGATTTGGCTATCGACGGCATTATTGGCTGCTTCTTGTAGATCAAGATCAAGCGTCGTCTTTACCTTGTAGCCAGACCGAATCACTTCATCTTCGCCGTACTTGTCGTACAGCTCTTGAATCACCATCTCTGCAAAGTGCGGCGCGACACCGTTCTGCCCATCTTCGGTAGATGCATACGCAAGCTCCTCAGCCTTTGCGGCGTCTGCTTCCGCTTCAGTGATAACTCCGTTGTCCACCATCCTCGATAGCACCGTGGCTTGTCGTTCCTTGGCATAGTCAGGGTTACCGCTAATCGGTGAATACGCGCTCGGTGCCGGTAGTACGCCAATGAGCATTGCGCTTTCAGCGAGCGTCAAATCGGCCGCAGATTTGCCAAAATAAGTCTCGGCCGCCGCCTGTATACCGAACGCTCCCTCTCCGTAGTAAACTGAGTTGAGATAGAGGTCAAGAATCTCATCTTTTGAATACTGCTGTTCGATCGCCACAGCAATAGCCAATTCTTGATACTTACGGATAATTGTCTGGTCGTCGTAGAGCACTGTATTCTTAGCGAGTTGTTGCGTCAGTGTCGATCCGCCATAGGCCGTAAAGTCGCCGCTTGATACGTTTGCGAACAGCGCTCCCAGGATACTGATGAGCGAGAAGCCGCCATGGTCATAGAAGTTCTTATCTTCGGCTGAAATCAAGGCTTGTTCGGTGTAATCAGAGATTTCATCGAGTGAAAGACGCTCGCCCCTGTCGGCCGTCCCAAAGCTATAGAATGTCTCGCCGTCCTGGTCCATCAAAACGATGCCGGTGTTGTTGTAGTTGAGCAGCTGCTCGGGATCAGAAATCACTCGCGCGAAGTAGGCATAGGTAATCAGTGGCGTGAGTATTAAGAATGCAAGAATAGGCCCACCGATGAGTGCAAACTTCTTGGGCTTACTCAGACCTTGGAACCAGCGCCAGCGCGCCTCGAGGAATGCTCCGACGGGACCAAGTTTTTTAGACAGCCAGGTCGGTCGCTTGCGCTTGATTGATTTGCGGCGAGGAGAGATAAATTTTTTCTTTATAGACATGAAAGATACCTGCCCTATTATACCAAATAGGGCATCGTAGTACGAATACGCGGCTGACTACTTTTTCTCTTTGGGTACTTTTGCGCCGGCTTTACGCGCCTCGCTCAGTCCAATGGCAACAGCTTGCTTTTGACTGGTCACCTTTTTGCCATTCTGACCACTCTTCAGCTTCCCCTCCTTCATCTCCTTGACCGCCTTCTCTACTTTTTCTTGTGCCTTTGGCCCATATTTTGACATGACCTTCTCCTCTCTTCTTTACACTTACGCAACGCTCGTACGGGGGTTCAGTAGTGGTATACCAATCCTGGCATCAAAAACGCTCGGCTGCCGGTCTACTGTCCGCAAGTAACGACGCAAGATCTTATAGGTATCAACATCGAAACCATTTACCAAACGCTCCAGCGAGATAGTCCCATCCTCTAGAGTTGTGACATACCCCTTGATTATCCACTGATCAATAACCAGCGCCTTTGTCGGGCTAATTGCCACGGCTAACTCTCCCGAGAATGGCCACGCCTCTATTTTAGAGTGCTGCAGGGCAAGCTCGACTCGTCGGTTGTACATTTCGGCGGATTCTATAGCAGCGCAGGCTCCCTTACATAGCCCGAGCTGAGATCGAAAACATCTTCCCGTACCCGTTTCGAGACCCAATAACCTCGGGCATAACTGAAAGGTATTTAAAAGATTCTCAAGTCGCGTCTTGGCTTTTTGCCGAGAGGTATAGACCCCGTATACGGACTCAAGGTCGGTGGTCTCATTCAGGTCGCGGCTCTCCATAGAAATCATTAGATATCCCCGCTCGTCATAATTTTTTATAAGGACTGTCTGCTTGGTCCGACGACGTAACAGGCGGTTATACACCGGCTGCAATTCTTTCACTTTGGCCGATTCCAGCAGTAGCGCTTCTATTTCTGTATCTGTTTGGATGTACGAGACGGCATGACTTGCTTGCGCCAGCTTCATTTCCCTGGCTTGCCTTGTATCATTGGTAAAGTGAGAGCGCACCCGAGCTTGGATATTAATGCTTTTCCCGACATACAGCGCCGTACCGTCAGCGTCCTCAAAGACATAGACTCCTGCAGATCTGGGAAGCGCATCCACTGTCGCTTTACTTATATTTGGCGGCAGCGACTGAGACCGGAGTTGAACAGCCACCTGCTCCTCGAACGCCTCTTTGCCATGCTCTGCAAGGGCAATGACAGCAAAATCATACGTCGCTCGAACGTCAGCCATAGCGCGGTGTCGCTCATCGGTCTTGATGTTGTGACGCAAAATTATTTTCTCAAGACTGTGCCCATTTGCACCCGAATACAGAGCCCGAGAAAGCCTGACTGTGCAAAAAAGCCTTGGTGTAAACGTATACCCCAAAGCTTCCAGCTGGCGCTTCACAAACGAATAGTCAAATCGGACATTGTGGGCGACAAAGATAGCCCCTTCAAGCAGGCGATAGATATCGGCAGCAACCTCATCAAAATAAGGTGCGTCCTGAAGCATTTCGTTTGTAATACCGGTCAACCGAGTAATCCAAGGTGGCACGGGCACACCGGGGTTGATAAGTGTCTGGTAGGTTTCGGTAATCTCTCCATCCTCAACGCGAATCATGGCGATCTCGGTGATTCTTCCGTGCACACCATTGCCGCCATTCGTTTCAATGTCTACAAAAACAACTGGATCGTTGAACATGCTTTATCTGACGCTGCCCTTTCTTTAACCTTGTTAGTATAGTCGAGCGGGCTGAGGCTAGGCTGAACGAGATACTCTACTTTTTTCCTTTGGGCGAACGCTGCTCGTAGTAACGATTCACCAAAGCAACGATGACCAGAATCACACCGACGATCAGCGCGATTTCAATCAGCCATCCGGCAAGCTTCAACAAGAATCCAAGCACCCAAAAAGCTATAATGACGACACCAATGGCAAGCAGTAATTGAGATAATTTCATACACCCATGATAACAAACTTTGAAAAACGCTATAATACAAACATAACCGCAAAGGATACACAATGAACGTACAGAATAAAGTTTTTCTCGTGACTGGTGCCAGCGGAGGGATCGGAAGCCAGCTTGTTTCAAGCCTTCTCTCGCGCGGAGCAAGCGTCGCCGCAGTGGACCTGAAAGAAGAAGGCCTTCAAAAGTTGCATTCAGAACATCGCAACGCCTCAGATCGACTCGCAACATTTGCGGTCGATATCACTGATAAGGCAGCGGTCGAAAACCTCCCTCAACAAATCGAAAAGAACTTTGCACCAGTTGATAGCATCATCAACTGTGCGGGTATCATTCAGCCCTTCATCAAAGTAAACGACCTAGCCTATGCGGACATTGATCGGGTAATGAAGGTAAATTTTTACGGTACGCTTTATATGATCAAGAGCTTCCTACCCCACTTGCTTGATCGCCCAGAAGGCTACATTGTCAACGTTTCAAGTATGGGCGGCTTCTTGCCTGTTCCGGGACAAAGTGTTTACGGGGCATCAAAGGCAGCGGTAAAACTTCTCACAGAAGGCCTGTACGCCGAACTGCTTGATACTTCAGTCCATGTCAGTGTCGCCTTTCCGGGTGCAACGGATACAAACATTACGGCAAATTCCGGCGTAAAAACGCCGTCAAGCAACTCTCGGCAGCAATACAACATGTTGTCGGCGACCGATGCCGCTGAAATTATCGTCAAAGGCATCGAAAAGAATAAGCCGCAAATTTTCACCGGCAAAGATTCAACCATGATGAATCGGCTCTATCGCCTCAATCCAGTTGGCGCAACAAAGCTCATCGCCAAGCAGATGAAATCGCTGCTCGCTAAATAAACTACCGGTATTTCTTTAAGCGAAAGAGGCCCTTTTCCGGCTTGTAGACGGTGTCAGGATTGTTTTCTACCAGTTTCCAAACGCAGCCATTCACTGTCTTCGGGTGAAGCGCCGGGTCAGCTTCTTGAATCATCCTTAGTAATTCCGACCAGCGCACACCTTCGGGATGTTTTTCAAGAAAATCGAGTGCCAGTTGGTTGATTCGTCCGGTAATCGTTTGCTTGCGTGCCATAGGCTCTCCTTTTCTTTATTATATGATAGAAGTAGCAACCCGTGCACTCTGTGCGGAATTAGAGGAGACATGAATAATGACGCACCAAACTTCCGTGGACTGAAGGCGTTGTTCATTAATTGCTCGATCAAGAAAGATAAAAGTAAGTCCCACACTCAGCTCTTGATAGATAAGACAGTATCGATCATGGCGGCGCAGGGAGTCGAGGTTGAGCAACTCTACGCCCTCGACCATCGCATCGCCTTTGGCATGATAAAAGATGGTGCTGATGAAGGGCTAGACGATGACTGCCCAATGATTCAGCAGAAAGTCATGGAGGCCGACATACTTGTCATTGGCACCCCTATCTGGCTGGGCGTTAAATCGAGTATTGCAACGCAGGTCATCGAGCGTCTCTACGCCTACAGCGGCGACACGAATGAAAAAGGCCAATACCTCTACTACGGAAAGGTTGGCGGCTGCGTTATCACCGGAAACGAAGATGGCATCAAACACTGTGCGATGGATATCCTTTACGCGCTCCAGCACATCGGCTATACCATCCCGCCTCAGGCCGATTGCGGCTGGATCGGTGAAGCGGGCCCAGGGCCAAGCTACGGCGACACGGAATGGAAAGGTGAAAAGTTACCAGCACCAGCAGGGCTCGATAATGACTTTACTAACCGTAATGCTACCTTTATGGGTTGGAATCTTATGCACGCCGCTAAAATGCTAAAAGATAACGATGGCTTCCCCGCTGTCGGCAATACCGGCGCAGACTGGCAGCATGTGACCAATGCAAAGAGTGAAAACCCAGAATATCGTTAAGTTCCTACGGCCGTCAGCTAGAATTGGATGTTTTCGTAGATAGACTTCGTCGTTTCATCGACATCAGTCTTCATCTGAGGGAACGGTGTCCCCTCGCGCGCTGAAACACCCTCGAGACTCCAGAAAATGCGCTCGCTAAAGCCCAGTCCACAGGCTGGTGGCATGCCGTATTCGAGTGCTTCAACAAAATCGATGTCCAGCATTTGCGCTTCGTCATCACCAGCATCACGCATTTCTTGCTGCTCCATGAAGCGATTCAACTGATCAATTGGATCGTTAAGCTCACTAAAGGCTTTACACATTTCGCTGCCGCCGAACACTAAGTTAAACTGCTCGGTTAAACG
>PBTC01000007.1 GCA_002726935.1 Candidatus Saccharimonadota bacterium
CATCAACGGCCAACGCCGCAGCATTCACGTCAACAAGGCCATGATGAGCCGAGTCGATAAGGCCGTGGACGCCTGGTATCAAAAGGCAATCGACCTGTAAGGAGAAACCGTGAGCGAGGAAACCCGAGGAAAAGTCTCCGTCTCCATGTCCGACGAGCTTCAGCAGCGCGCGGACCAATACGCCAAAGACCACCAGCTGACGTTCAGCCAGGTCGTCCAATCCGCGCTCGAGCAGTTTTTGAAAGGGGGACAACCTGATACTCCCCCGACCCCACCACCACCGCCGCCTCCTCCGCCCCCAGCTGGCGGAGTGGACCAGGTCGCCCGCGAGTATGTGCTGGCCCTGGCGGCCGAAGTCGACATGATGCGGACCAGCATGCAAAACGCCGGCCTTTGGGTTCCCCCTGTTCTGGGGCCACCGCCCTGGTATCACCATCGATCGCCGGGGGACAGCTGGCCGCCAGCACCACCCAGCGCCTAAAAGATCAAATCAAAATCGGACACTCTTCAGACGGCCAGGCCACCACCTGGTCGTCTTTCATTTCGGGGCCCGGGGGCCAAAAGATCGAAAACTCAAAAAAAAGTCGAATCCGACCCTTTTCCCACCGAGCTAAAGTCTGTTCTGATCACCCAAAAAGTCCACCCCTTATTAGAGATACTTATAAGGGGTGGGTATAGCTGTAAAAAAAACGGCTACGATCCCTTTGTCATAAGGCTCCGATTCGACTTCGACCGAACGCCTGAACGAACAAGCCCCAGAAAATCAAAAATCCCCCGGAGGAGCTCCGAGGGATTCTGGTTGGCGCTGGCGCCGTTTTTACTGTTCCGGCGGTGAGAAGCCGGGCAAATCGCAGTGAGTCGTGGACCGAAGCACGGTCATCGTCTCGCGCAGTTCCTCCAAGATGAGCGAGCCGGGGTTGGAGACTTCCTTCTCCAGCTGCTTGAGGCCGCGTTGGATCTTATCCAAGCACCCCTCGATGACCTGAGTCATCTGGTCGAACCCTTCCCGCGTCGGCACGTGGCCGTCGCCGTAGGTGACCTTCTTGTGGAACTGCTGCCGACCGGGCCCGTCGACGTGATACTCACGCGTCTGGGTAGGCTGACCGTTCATCTGATTTGTTCCTCGATTCGATTTGATGAACGGAACTTACCACCGCATCTAATCGTAGCCATGTGACCCAGCACACACTTCTGACTACAAAAGGAGAGTGGATTTCCAGTTTCACATGAAACCGGGCGTGGCCCTGCGCGTCCTCAATGGGACTTCTTCGCGCTTTTGCCCCCGAAAGCTCGCCACGTATCCCAAGTAGCGTCTGCTTTGACGTAAGTCTGGAGCTCGTGCCCGCCAGCGTATTCAGCCATATTTTTGATCTGGCGAACTAAGACAGCTCCGTTCCTGGACTGAAACACAAACTCTCTCATAGACTTGCCTGTTAATACAACGACCAAGCGCTGGTCTTGCCCAGAGCAGCATTGCTTCACGAAAAGGTCTTCAAAGCGGTTGAGGCCATCGAGTTCGCTCTTATTGCCGTCATGCTGAAATGGTATCGCCAGCCCCACAGTATCGTTCAGCACCTTTGCCTTGATCAGCGGTGCCACGTTCTCGGCTACTCGAAGCACATAGCTTTCGCCGTCCATGCTGAGCATCGCCACTTTCCAGCGTATCTGATCTTGGCTAAGTAGGGTCGGCCGGGGCTTTGCGCCGATCAATTGGCTTGACAGCAAAACAAAGATCAGAACCTTGACCAGAGCGTGCACATCCTTGAGTTTCTCCCGCCAACGAACGTTACCCTGGCACTCGACGGCTGCCCGTACACGAGAGCTGGGTGGCCGGCTTCGCCGGAACAAACAAAAGCTCAGGCGCAAGAACATGGGCGATAGCTGGGAGGCCGGGCTTCGCCCGGAACAAAGCTCCAACATGGGCCAGCACCCAGCTGAAAGCTGGGTGCTGGCTTGGGCCCGCCTTTGCCGCAAATGAACGTGGCCCAAGCCAAACAAACACTGGGTGCCCGCTGAAAGCTTTTTTTGGGCTGGGTGCTGGCTGAAAGCGGAGTGCCCACCCGGCCCCGCAGTGGTGAACGGTCGAAGGCCGGGTGGAAGCGGGGAGGTACACGAAAGCGGAGTGCCCTAAATCAACATTGTGAGCGAGAGCCTGGTGGCCGGCTTCGCCGGAATCAACAAAAGCTCAGGCGCAAGAAAGAACCTTAGTCATCTTTGCTTCAGCAGTCGCTCCGCTGCCTTGATCGCCTCACTCGAGTGCTTGTTTCGAGGTCGGCAGCACCAGCAATAGCCAGGCGAGAACAAAGCGGCCCTAAATTCATTGCACTCCGGGCCCGGGTGATGGCCATTCTCGCCTTCCCGCGGCTCGGCCACCGTCTGCCCTTCTTCGGCGGAAAGTAGCTGGGTTCGCCAGTTGCTCACGCCGGCGCCGGTCCAGGTCGTCTTCCAAATCGACTCGACGCACACCACCAGGCCGAGATCTTCCAGGTTCTTGAGGTGGCGCTGCACGCCGGAAACTCTGGCCTGGTCGAGCTCTGCCACCAGCTCCGCTTCCGTCAGCCCGGCTCCACGGGTGTTGTGCACGATTTGAAGCACCCAGCCCGCGTCTTCGCTGACTCTCTCAAGTAGAAGTTGGAATATGTTTCCGTAGGTCGTCATCCTCAGGGTTTCGTCGCGTCGCATGCACAGCCATTCCGGGGAATGCGAAACACCGCTCTGCCGCAGCGGCCATGGCTAACCCCGACCAGGCGCACGCCGACCACCAGCTGGTCCGAGTGGATGTGGATGTCGACCTGGTCGAGCCGAGCAGCGGTGCCCAGCGCTTGCGCACGACCGGAAATCGGCGCTCGCCGGCCGCCGAACCGCGAACTCCTGGCGAAGGTGTGGGAGAACAGCGGCGCCAAGGTCGGCCCGCCCCGGCAGAGCTGTCTGAGTTCCGCAGCCCGCGGGGTCGCCGGCGGTGGCACTCGTGACCGTCGCGGGGAACTCGCCGCCGCCGCAACCCCCGGGCCCGGTTTCCGTGCACTAGGTCGAGCCCGGCCTGGCGGGGCGGCGTTGGCGGTTCCTGTCGCTGTCGTCCGCCTTGCCTCCCCACCTCGACCCGGCGGGCTCAGCCGTCCCCGGTCTTCCGTGTCCGCCGTCTAGCGCGCTCGCTTCGTGCGGGCTCGGCCCGTGTGTCGCTCTCGGGTGCTGAGGTCCACGCGCGCACCTCGGGCCCGCATCGGGACGGATGACCTCGAGCATGCTGCTCTTTCGCGGTCGCAAAATCCGCAGTGGGTCTCCTGACGTCCAGGTAGCGCGACGGCGGGCGCACGGGGCCCGGCCTGCCCTGGGGCCGCTTATCGCAACCAAAGGTAGCAGACCGGTCAAGGGGTTCGCTCCGCCGGGTTTTTCTATTAGTTTCGCTGACTTAAACGTTATGTTCCGGGGGAGAAAAACCCGGCTCCGCCGCTTCGCGCCCCTTGACCGGCCTGCTGCGAAGGAGGTTGCGATAAGCGGCCCCTACGGGCAGGCCTCCTGCCCCGTGCGCGTCGCCGTCGCTACCTTACCGTCAGGAGACCCACTATGCGTATTTTGCTTCCCTCTCAAGAGCAGCGCCTGCTCTCTGTCATCCGCCCTCGCGAACCCTTCGGTGCGCGCGATCGGGCCCTCATCACCCTCGCTCTCCACACGGGCCTGCGCTCGCACGAGCTCACGGCGCTAGACGTCGGCCACGTCATGACCTGGGACGGCTTCCCCCGCCAATGGGTCGAGGTGGTCGGCAAGGGCGGCCGCCATCGCCAGGTCCCGCTCAACGCCGCTGCCCGCCAGGCCGTCATCGACCTGGTGCACTTCAACCGCTCCCGGGGGTTTGCTGTGGCGGGCGAGTCCCCGCTCCTGGTCACTCGCTGCCACCGCCGGCTCCCCACTCGCTCGCTGCGGGACCTCATCCAGCGCTACCGGGAGCGGGCTGACCTTGACGTCCGCTGTTCCCCTCACACCTTTCGCCATACGTTCGCGTCTCGGCTGGCCGGCGTCGCGCCTCTCCCGGTCGTGCAGGTCGCGCTGGGTCATCAGCGGCTCAGCTCCACCCAGGTCTACACCCACACCACTCCGGCCCAGCTGGCGGCCGGTGTTGAGCGCCTGGCCGGCGGTTAGCCGGTATTGCCGCCCCGTCGGGCGGTTTGTTCCCGGTTTGGCACGTCTGCTCAGCTTAGGGAAAAAGTTGGGCAGCCAAACCGCGAACGTTAAAACAGAAGCTGTGGAAACTGGTAAGCTCTTGGAAAGCAAGACCCCGGGCACTTAATCAGCGTTCCGATTTCTCGGAGCGAGAACAGGGGTGGTCCCGGGGTGTACTCAGTCATTATAGGCTTCAAGTGTCATAGGGGTCAAGAAAGCATCGAGAACCAAAGGCAAGAGGAATGTTCGACTACACAAAACCCAGCTCAGTTCAGGCCGTGATAGCAGGCCTGTCGGTGGAAAGAATGGCGCCGTATATGAAAGCTGCTTCCGGCGATGCCGCCAAAGCGCTTAGGCTTTACGAAGAAAATACCGCGCGCAGCACCGCTCTCTATGCGCAGCTCCAAACTTTTGAAGTCTTGCTCAGGAACGCCTTTGACAGAGAACTTTCCGCTCCGTTTGCTGCTAAGAAGCCCGTATGCAGCTGGTTCGACTTTCAAAGTGGCGCCAAAAGCCTTATCGAGGGCGGGTTAGCCGACAAGGTGGCCGCCGCGAAGGCGAAGATTGTCGAGAAGGGCTATACCGTGTCCCATGGTCAGGTGATCGCCACTCTGTCCTTTGGCTTTTGGGTGGAACTGACCGAGGTCAAATATTCTCAGACCCTGTGGATTCCGTTCAAGCTCTACAAAGTGTTCCCCGGCGCTCCCAAACGACTGTCTCACGCCGACGCAAATAACTTTCTAAAGCCTTTTCGCGACCTGCGCAATCGGATCGCCCACCACGAGCCGATCTTTCAGCGAGACTTCGTCAAAGATCAGGAAGCCGTCTTGACTGCGATTCGCTGGATTTGCCCGGATTCGGCGGACTGGGCCGAGCGTCTCAGGGTAAAGCGGTGATTCGATCTTTCTTAGAGTGTGATTTTGCCACACCCTGATGCCGGAAAATTTGATCTTTTCAGGTCAGCCACCGCGGAGCCTTGGGAATAACGGCGTAACCATAGGGTTTTGCCCGACACGAGAAAGATCGCCAAAGCACGGTTTGGTGATCTTGCCCTTCCGCGCAGCTATGTTTGTCAGGGTCCTATATCAGATTTCTGTTCCATCGCGCCCAAACGAACGAAACGGAAATTTTTGCACGCTAAGGGATTACTTCGCGCCAAACAACCCGCGAACCCAGCGCGGCACTCGCTTCTCTAACCAGTCCACCCGTTTCCGGGAAGTCTCCAGGTCTTTCAGCATCTCGGCCTTCTCCGCTTCCCAAAGAGCCATCTTCTGCTCATTGTGCTGCCGGAGCTCGGCCTCTGATTGCCTCCAAAGCGCCTCGCGCTGGCTCAAGCTCTCTGCAGATTCCGTCAGAGCCAACTGCGCCTGGCGATACTCCCCCCGCACCAACTCCAGCTGGCGCTCAGCACGATCCCTCGAGTCTTGCGTAACTCGCAGCTGATCCAACACCAAAGCGGTCTGCTCCTGAGCCATCCTAAGGCCGGCCAAGGCCATCTCCGTGGTGGACATGTCCGCGGACGTTGTCCGCTCCGCGGCCATGGGGTCTGTCCGCTCTCCGGCCATGCTTGTGTCCGCCGGGCGGCCATCGGACGTCCCCAGTTTGGACAATTCTTCTAGCGGAATGGCGTATCCGTGCTTCCCACGGACGGCTTGAATCAAGCCATCCGCAATGTAGCGACGCACCTGGCGCGGCGACTTACCGCATTTCTCGGCAAACTCTTCTAAGCTAATGACCGTCATCAGGGGATGTTCTCCCATCACCCAAAGGCTCTAGCCTAGAGCGTGAAAAATCTTCGAGTGTCCCGCTCGCGGACATGACCATGACCGCCGGTCGGCCATGATTTTGACATGGTGTCCGGTCGGCGGACGTCCACATGTCCCCACTGCGGTCATATGTCCTCAGATATTAGCGTAAGTTGCCGCCGGCGGCGGCAACCCCACCCTGCTTTCCAGCAAGGGAACCGTCGTTTTCACCAAGGGCTCCGCCGGTGGCCGCGGCTGCTCCACGGTGGCCACCTTTGGCTGCACTTGCTCACGTCGCCCGATCTCAGCCAGCGCCGCCAAATACAATCGCCGAACCATCTTCACCGACAGTCCCGAGGCTCGAGCCAGCCCAATCTGAGTCAGCTTTTCACTCCGAGACCGCAGCAGCAAAACCGCCTTCACCAACAGGGCAATCCGCGTCAGGTTCACCGCCTTGCGTTCTTTCAGACCCTTACCAATGGCCGAGACATACTCGTCCACCTCCAGCCCCGGAACTGGCACATTTGTGAAGACATGAATCGTACAGGCCAGCTTCTTCCCGTCCGCCGCCTCAGAATCGAAAAGCTTACCCTGATAAGGACCGTCCACCGTGTCATAAAGACGCGCACGGCCCACCGCCTGAAACAGCTCTTGCTCGCGCCGGGCGTCCAGCCAGCTGCTCAGCCGTCGATCGCCCATCACTCGGTAGGGCACATCTAGCTGCTCCCCCGCCACTTTTATGAGATGGCTGCGCAGCACGCTGTAGTTTTGCAGCTTGCGATCTTCCGCGTAGAAAGCTTCCGCTTGGCGAAGCAACCCTTCCGGATTGGGACACGGCGTCCCCATCACCGCCAACGCTCGGCTATCCTTCAGGACGTTACTGCCGCGTTGCCCATAGAAGTGCAAAAACTCGATGCCAGGCAACGAAGGGCGGAAGCGTTCAGCAGCCGCCTTGTGCGTGACACAGCCTATCTTGTGACCCGGGTAAAGTCCCTGAATCCTCTCCAGCTCGCGTTTCGCGCGCGCAAAATCCGCTTCAGACTGCAAAAGACTGGTTTTTCCATAGCCTTTGTCGATGTACTGAACCACCCGCACGTTACTGGGCACTTCCAGCTCCGGCTCGATCACCGTCACCCGGCGACCCGGAAAGAAGTCTTCCACCTGCTCAGCCGTCATACTGGCGCTGGCCACCACAATCGGCACCCCTTTGAGTTGGGGCGAGGCCAGCGGCTGGGCTTCCATCAAAGTCAGACCGTTGCGGTGCAAATAAACCGTGCGGTTCCATCCCTCAATGGGGCTCTTGCGATACCAGCGGAGCTCGCGCCCCAAATGTCTCAGCAACAGCTCTTTCAAACGGGGCGGAATCCCCCAGCGAGCTTCGGTTAGGTCTGCCCCCTCCGCAAAGAGCGCAGGTTCTTTTGCGGATGCCGCCTGACACAGAATTTCGTCGAGAGTCATCCCGCGCTTCTGGCAAACTTCCAACAGTTTCTCGACCAGGGCGCGTTCGTTCAACTCCGCATCCGCATCCGTGACGTCCAGGCTTTGTCCGACCTCAAATAAGACAGTCAGCAGCGGCTGCAGAGGTGCATATTCTTCATCACGTTCGCACCAGTCCAAAGCCCGTCTCAAAACATCCCAGCCCAGATGACGCTCCTGAACCAGCACCTGCCACAGCTCCACGTCATCCAACGTCAAAAGGCCGAGTTTGTTCATCCAGATCTCACGCCCGGCGCCCAGCAAGTTCTGATTGATCTGCCAGCGCTTTTCCGGGCTGTTGATCATCGCCAGGTAATAGGGCATTTCTGGGTTGCGCCCAAAATTCTCGGCGCAGGCTTTGCTCAGCGGGCAACGGTCGCAGATCTCCTGACGGGGAATTCCCAGCTCGCGCGCGCGCCGCACCGGCCCCACCTGGTGGCAGGCGGTGGTCGTGATAGAACCGCCCGGCGCCTGATACTCCAGGCCGGTCACGATATTCCAATCCTGACGCCCCTTTTCAGATGCAAAATCGTGACGAGGAGTCATGTTCACGAAGCGCTTACCTTGAAAAGATCGGCGTGGAGCCAGTTGGTTGTTCAGGGTCGTCAGCAAGTAAGACTTACCAACGCCGGGGCGACCTTTCAAAAGAATGACCTGGTCGCCCAAATCTTCCTCTCGGAATTTTTCCAAGAGNCTGCGTTCCATCCAGACACGCGCCTGGTCCAGATTCATCTTCTTGCGCTCCACCGGGTCTTCACCCAACTGCATCTGCACGGACACAAAACGCGGCCGCTTTCTCTCGGGCGCATCGACCAGCGCGGGGCGAGCGGCAAACGGTTGGAATGGTTCTAAGCGAAACGCGCCACGGGCCACCAAAAGGTCATCTAAGCCCTTCGGACCTCGCCAGCGTGCTTTCAGCACGGGGAAGCCGCGCGTCGCCAGTTCTTGGGCCAAATGCTGCGCGTGCAGGGCCACTCGCGCGCGCGTCTCTTCCTTCTCGTCCTGGTCGAAAGCAATCACCACTTCATCGATCTCAGGCCGATGCTGTTCTAGCACGGGCAACAGCTCTGCATAGTTACCAACACCAGCCAGGCTGGCGCCAATCACGGCAAAGCCCTGTTGAGTCAATCGCGACACGGCCAGATGGGCTTTCTTTTCGCCCTCGGTAATTAACAGGCGGCGCGGCGCTTCCACATCACTGGGCCGATAGAACGCCGGCGGGGCACCCGTCCCCGGACCTCCGTAGCGACTGGAGCTAAACCAGACATATTTGGGACCACCTGGCCGAGCCTGATCGGGCCGCACCCGCAAACGCGTAATAAACCCGTCCCAGCCGGAACACGCGAAAAGCATCCCGCCGCCGGCGCAAATCTCCGCCCAACGTCGGTGGGTGCCTTCTTTCACCAGAAACCCGGGAGCCTGTTGCAGCAGCACGCCAAAGCGAGTCCACATTTCCTGGGCAATGGCCCGCCGGGCCTCGCGCTGGTCCGGGAGAGAGCCAGCTCTGAGCTGGGAAACCTCGTCGGCCGTCCAACCCTCATTCAGCAAATGCTTGCGATGAACGCCCGAGAGCGGACACAGTTCTAGAAGAACCTGATAAATCTGATGAAGAAGAGCGCCGTCCGCGATCTGCTCGGCCCTGGCCACCACCGGCGCCGCCAGAGCTGGCAACTCTTGGGAATAAGACGACTCTGCACCCGGGTGCCACCAACCCGCCCCGCGCTGCCAGCGACTGGGCACCCTCCAACAGAGGTAGTTGCCATCCTGGCTTTCCCGGCACCCGTAGGTGTGCCCGCAACCCTTGCAGGGCCGCTCTCGACCGACTTCGCGCCACCCGTGAGCGCCGAATTCGCGTATCCTTGCCACCGATTCTCCCTTAAAGAACCGGTCCCTATCGCACCACCAAAGTCCTTGAGCATCATCTCTGGAACTTGAGAAGGATCCAACTCCCCGAGACCAGAAAACCCTTTGCTGTAGGATCTTTAGTGCTTCCCCTGCCCTTCAAAACTGGAGATGCGCTTCAGAACCGTTGTATTCAAGCCCGCAAGAGCCCGAGTCTAAAGCTTGGGCTTTTGTCTTTCCAGGACCGTGGACGCTCCTGACGTTGAGGGCTCTCTCGCCTGAGAGATTTTCAACTCCCCATGGTTCCGAACACAGGATCCGCTTTCCTCTCGAAACTTCTTACGTACCGCGAGGCAGTGCCATTCTTATAACCCAGTGTCACGGGTGCTTTCCAATCTAATCCAAATGGATGAGATTGATCTCTAATCCTCTGACCATTTTTCGTTCACTATAGTGCAGGGAAATTGCTTGCGGTTTTTTGCAATTCACCATTTCAAGAGGTTGATTCTTCCCAAAGCCAGGCAACTATTGAGCTTCTTTCAAAAATCTGCCTGTTTGTCTCTGAAGGTCTTTCTTCTTCCCGAAGAACTTACAGAGCCACCAAAGTATCCGGGGGATGTTCATGAAGCTCAGTCGTCCAAAGTCCGCTTTAGCACTCGGCTTGCTCGCAGGTCTTTTATGGAGTAGCGGTTGCGGCAAAGCGCCACAGATGGCCCCGGTTGCAAACATTCAGGCCGGCGCCAAGAGCACCGTGCAAATGGCTCTGGAGTGTGGGCTTTCAGAACCTCTGGTCGAGCTGGGCGGCGCACTGACCGCGCAAGAAAGCGATTCGCTGCAAAAGGCTTTAACGGCCTACCGTCAGCATTCGCAAGATCCGAAATTTCAAGGGGATCCGCTGGCCGAGCTGAGCGCCTTTCCTCGGCAATACCCGCGGTCTCCGGTCGATGGCTCGTTAGAGCTCAATCTTGGTCTGCTCTACCGGACCCACGGCTACAACCGTCGGTCCCTGGAAGCGCTGAAGGCATCCTGGGACTTCCTAAAGGGCTCCTCGGACCCCCGGGCCAACGACCTGGCCAACCGCGCTCTGGGCGAATAGGGGTCACCTCACGAAACGGAAAAAATCGTACGCTAAGGATTATGGAACGGCCTCAGTGGCCGGAATTTGCCGGGTTGAAGC
>PBTC01000008.1 GCA_002726935.1 Candidatus Saccharimonadota bacterium
TCATCCCTTCGTTGTCCTCCTTGGAAAAAGTATTCGCTACGCTGCCCGCCTGCGCGGTGGCGGTTCTGCGCTGCCGGGCCTGTTTGTTGAAAAGATTGATCCTGATTTCATCAAGAAGACGCTCGACCAACTGCCCTTTGGCACCATCCTTATTAGCGGTACTAACGGTAAAACCACCACAACAAAAATGGTGGTCGCCCTTTTAGAGGCCCATGGCCTGACCGTTTTCACGAATCGTACAGGTAGCAACTTTACTCGCGGTGTTGCTGCGGCTCTCTTGAAAGATATTGACCTAAAGGGCAAGCTTCATGCAGATATTGCCGTCCTAGAGCTGGATGAAGCTCATGCTGTCCGTTTCGTAAAAACCGTCCAACCAGACTACAGCCTTTTCCTGAACGTCATGCGAGATCAACTGGACAGGTTCGGCGAAATCGACGCGACAGCGAGACTATTGGCGCAAGTGGCCGAACATACTCAAAAAGGTCTGATTCTTAACCGAGAAGATCCTCGCATTCGAGCCATCGCCACCGTCGCTAAGAAAAGTGTGTCGCTCACCTACTTTGGGCTCAGTGATGCACTTCTGAAGACATTCCCGAACGATGACGACATGCGCAAATCATCGGTCAAAGCAATACCGCGGCCAGCCGCCGATGTCCTGCTGCAGGCCTACCAAGCTGATACGGCGACATTTTCAATCGATGAGCAAACGCATAAGACCACACTGAAGATCAATGGACTGTACAATGTCTTCAATGCTGCGGCGGCTATTGCTACCACCAAAGCGGTGCTACAAGGTAACTTCGATGCTGCAAAAGCGATTGATGGACTAGCCAATGTTAGCCCAGCTTTTGGCCGCGGCGAAACGCTTATGATCGGCGGACAACCACTCGAACTTGTCCTCGTGAAAAATCCCAGCGGCTTTCGACTAGGTCTACAATCCTTCCCTCCCGAGGGCCACGCCACCATGATCGCCATTAACGACAACTACGCCGATGGACGCGATATGTCGTGGCTATGGGACGTTGACTTCGAAAGCCTGGCTGAGGTGGGCGTTTCGCAGGTCTCCGGAGTCCGCGCCTATGATATGGCGCTCCGCCTTCAATATGACGAGGTGACGATCGCGCACATCGAACCCGATCTTGCCCTTGCTGTTCGCCAATTTATCGCCACCAATCCCGACACCCCGAAGCGCATTTACTGCACCTACACCGCAATGCTTGCGCTCCGAAAAGAGCTGGCAAAGATGACACAAGTGGAGGTTATCGCATGAGTCAGGTCATTACAATCGTTCAGCTCTACCCCGAACAAATGAATATCTACGGAGATCACGGCAACCTACTGGTCCTCAAACGACGGCTTGAATGGTATGGCTATACTCCCCGCGTTATTGAATACAATGTCGGCGACACTTTTCCCGACGACATCGATATTGTGATCGGTGGCGGCGGACAGGATAGCGGCCAAGAAGCGATTCACGCCGACCTGATGAACATCGGACCAAAACTGAAGAAGCTTGCCGACGACAACACACCGATGCTCATGGTGTGTGGTCTCTATCAACTATTCGGCAATTTCTTTCAGACGTCACAAAATAAGCGACTCGAAGGCATCGGCATTCTTGATATTGAAACCTATGGCACCGATGAACGACTGATCGGTAATATCGTCACTGAAAATGAATCATTCGGAGAAATCATCGGCTACGAAAACCACAGTGGCCAGACTCGTCTGGGCGAAGGCGCCGAGCCATTCGCAAAAGTGGTCAAAGGTGCCGGCAACAATTCGGAAGATGGTCACGAAGGTGCACGCTTCCGTAATGTTATAGGCACTTACTTGCACGGATCGATCTTGCCAAAAAACCCACAGATCGCCGACTTTATGATCGAAGTTGCCGTCCGCAAGCGCTACGATGACTTTCATCCAAATGTCATTGACGACCTTTTTGTTGACCTTGCGCGACGCACGGCCAAAGACCGCCCTCGTTAAACGATAGGATTGTTGTCGCGTAGGCGATAACCGGTGACCCGTTTCATCCACCAACACGCCAGTAGCAGCAGGCCGACATAGCCAAAAAGTGTCCAGACAGGCACATCGACTTCTGCCTGTGCCCACGACAACCCCGCAAGCCACTGCGCGGTATGGGTCATATAGCCCAGCAACCATGCAGCGGGAAGTGCGACCACATCAACCAGCATCGGTAGAAGCAATCCACAGACACCAGTCATGAAAGTCAGCAGCATCGCGAGCGGCACCAACGGCACAATCAGAAGGTTCGCCACAATTGCCACATGAGATATCACCCCAAAGGACGCCACAATCAGCGGTAAGGTCACCAGATGGGCGGCAATTGTCTCACCTAACACCTGACGCAATATGCCGGGCGGATCCCGGCCAAAGAAGTACCGCTGCAAGAGCGGCGCAATAACCATCACACCAAAGAAAGCAGCAAAACTCAGTTGCCACCCCAAATCTCCCCAAGCGTAGCTCGGTTGCCATGCAACTGTGATGGCCGCCACCAATGGAAGCAGTACCAGTGGATGAGACGAGCGGCCATACGACCATGCCAACAAACTCAGGGCCGACACGATACCCGCCCGCGTCATGCTAGGACTCAGCCCTGTCATACTGATAAAACCGATGATCATACCGAATGACGCCAACATCGACCAGTACTTTGAGTACTTCACAAACAATCTACGCGCTAAGCGCACGAGGATTGTCAGATTATAGCCACTCGCCACCACAATATGCGTCAGCCCAGCTATCTGCAGCGCTTCAGATAAATCTAGCGGCAAAGCGCTCTTCTGACCAGTCAAGAAACCAATGCCTAAACTCGCCTGCGGCTCTGAGATACCCAGCCTGACGGCGTCCGCAAACCAATCTCGTATCACCCGCCCCAGATCGCCCGGTACCGACCGAACGACACTTTCAAGAGTTGCTTGTCGCATCATGCCGATAAAGGTACCGAAGCCCGGTTCATACAGACCACGGAGCGTTACTCGATCACTGCGCCGCACATCGGGGTCTTTGGTGAAGCTCGCCCAGACAATCCCCTCGTAGTGCCGACCCTCGACTCGGATATTCGTAAGTCGGAGCGTCAGCTCACCCGACTGACTAAGCGACGGATCTTCGACCACCACTCCTTCAATCAACACCTGACGACCGTACAGTTCACGAGCTGGCGACATTGCGTCGTAGACGACGCCACCGTACCAGTTGCCCACCATTACGCCAGACAGTACGACGAAAATGACGGCCGCGCGCCGACGCAAGAGAACTGCGCTCAACGACAAAAGAGCCCACGGTGTTCCGATAGTGACGATAAGAACCGAGGCAACACCGCTAACAAACCCTGCACACAACGCCGCGAGTCGCCATGATATATGAACAGGGTGAGTAAGCCAGGTTCGCATGGGCTTATCGTAGCGAAAAGATATTAGCCAAAGGTTACCAAGAAAGCAAAAGGCCGACCCGGTGGGTCGGCGCTTTGCTTGGAGGGACCAGTGGGGCTTGAACCCACGACACCCTGCTTAAAAGGCAGGTGCTCTAACCAGCTGAGCTATGGTCCCATATGCTCATAAAGCTCCTCAGAGTATAGCGCAACAGAGGTGACGTGTCAATCTTAGCGATGCTTGTCTTTGTCGTGCTTGGCGGGCTTCGTGAAGAACAGATCAACCACAGCAATAATGACACCGGCGCTAATGATAATGTCTTTATACCCATTAATCGTCGCGTACACCTGCCCTGCCGTACCGGTAAGCGGCAACGCAAACTCGAGCGGCTCGACCAAAAAAGCGAGCGCCAATAGCGTGAACAGAAGCGCGCCAACAAGACGACCGATCAAAGACTTGTAGCTATATCCGTGAAACAGCAGTAAAAGTGCAGGCAATAATACGACGGCCGAAAGCGCGACGGCGTTCGTCAGCGGCCCGTTCGGGAAGACGCCCAAACTCGAAAGGAGCAATCCAGCATCATAGCTCCAAATGGTGCTCAGGGTTGCCCCTGCCGTCAATGCGAGGCCTAATAGGCCAAAGCGACGTTTAGAGAAAAAGGCAGCCAAAAACAACACAACAGCAATTGCCGCGAATATCAGAACAACGGTCACTCTTCTTCCCCCATCAATTCAAAGTGAACCGTATCGCCGACCTTGATAGCATTACTGCCGGTTGAACCACCTGGGACCTCCAGAACATAGCGAGCAGGTTTTGTGGGCGTAAACGTCTTGCTCGTCGAAAGTTCAGGACTGGCGTTCTTGACGATGGAAACAATCTCTCCCTCGCTATTAACCCAGATGATGTCAATCGCAATCAGCATATCCTTCATCCAGATACCCCAATAGTCTTCACGCTCGTAAATCATGAGCAGTGCTTCGTTCGGCTTCATGAGCGGCACTCCGGACAGCCCTCTTTCGCGCTCTTTGGCGTCATCGGCCACCCGAGCGCTGTATATCGTCGAGCCGATCGTCACATCAACCCGCTGGCTAAAGTTAGTCATAATAAATGCAACCGCTGTTGCGACAATCAATAAAACCAACCCAAAAATCAAAATGACGGTCGTATGGGTTCGCCATAATTTGCTCATAAGAACGCTACCATGAGCATCATTATAGCAGGATTAACAAGGGAGGGAATCTACGCGCCGACGCGGTCTTTTTTACTACCGCGCTTTGCATTGCGCTCGATGTAATCGATGATGGCTCCAGCGACGTTTCGTCCTGTTACCGTTTCGATGCCAAAACCAGGGCTGGCATTCACTTCAAGAATTAACGGACCACGCTCGCTTCGCATCATATCGACACCCGCGATGTTCAGCCCCATAGCCTTCGCTGCCTTGACAGCCATCTTCTTCTCTTCGTCGGTCAGTTTAATCTTAGTACCCTCGCCTCCCTTGTGAAGGTTCGAGCGAAAGTCATCATCGAGGCTCTGTCGCTTCATGCTGGCGATCACACGACTGCCGACAACAAGAGCTCGAATGTCAGTGCCCGCTGACTCTTTAATAAATTCTTGCATCAAGACGTTGGTGCCGTCTTCGTTTGTCAGGTAGAACGCTTGCAATACCGATTTTGCTGCTTTCTTAGTCTCTGCCAAAACAACACCGTTCCCGTGCGTTCCACGAGCCAGCTTAATAATGATGGGCGTACCACCCAACTTATCGATCAAATTATCAATGTCAGTTGAGTTACGAGAAAAGACGGTCTTAGGAATACCGACACCGGCTTTGGCGAGTAGCTGCATACTTCGCAGCTTGTCTCGTGAACGAGTGATAGAAATTGAGCTTGAGACCGTATATACCCCCTGCATCTCTAGCTGGCGAACAATTGCCGTACCGTAGCGCGTCATGTACGAAGCAATACGAGGAATCACTGCGTCGAAACGAGAAAGATCTTCACCCTTGTAGCTAACGGTTGGTTTGTTTTGCTCGATCGAGGCGTAACAGTCACGATATTTAATGACTGACACTTCGTGTCCTCGACTTTCAGCCTCTTCTTTCAGGCGCTTTGTCGAGTAGTTACCAGGTCCGTTGGAAAGAATGGCTATTCTCATCGTGTGTTTTCTCCTTCATCATCAAGCTCACTATTTTTGCGAACATCAACCAACAAATTATTCTCGCGCAGGAAGCGGCGGCCAAGCAGAGCCTCTCGCTTCATGTCACTTCGATCAGATAGGCCGATCTTGGTGAGATAGTTCTTTCCTCCGCACCGAATAGTCGTTGTAATAATATATCGTCGCTGTCGGTGGCCAGTCGCACTACGGATATAGGTTGATTCAAAATCATCCGTTTCTTGCGCCAGCGCTTTGTTACCGAGTGGTGTAAATTTCAAAATTCGTTGCTTTTGCGGTCCGCGCTTCACGACCTTAAGGTTCGTGCAGTGAAGAGCTCCTGAATAAGCACCGGTGTCCACCTTCGCAAGTAACACGCCAGTCTTCAGCTCGGGAAAACTGACTGGCTCCAGGCACCCAACGACTCGTTTCTTTGATACAATTGCCACGATTTTATTATCTCACGTCTTGGTTAATATCATAGCGACCGACTCGCAAATGAGTGATTGCGTATCCAATTATTATAACACAAACATTATAAAAAAGCAATATGCTCTGCTTGACTTTTACCTCTGATAGGTCAATACTGCCAACAGATGAAGCGCGATATAATCTATATCGTCGGACAGCCCGACCCTCAATCCGAAACGGCCCAGGCGATTCGCCGCCTAGGGTATCGTTCAGGCATCCTGCTTGACCGCCAACTAACGCTCTCTCACCCCGAGGAGTATGACCGCATCGAAAAGGTTGACTTCAGCAACCTGACCAGTGAACTGGAACGACTTTCACACAGCGACCTCTCGGTCGCCGGCCTTGTGTGCACCTACGAAAACTATGTCGTCGCCAAAGCGTCGCTCGCCGATCACTTCGGGGTTGCCGGCCTATCTGTCGAATCGGCAAGACTATCAACCGACAAGTCGCTCATGCGCCGCGCGTTCTTAGACAAAAATCCGGCTATTTCACCAGATTTTGCGTTAATTGATTCAGTCGATACGGCTTTGGCGTATGCGCGCACGCATCGCTATCCTCTTATCATCAAGCCAACCAATCTTGTCAAAAGTCTGTTGGTGTTAACCTGCCACAACGAAGCCGACCTTGTCGAAAAGGTATCCTATGCGCTGTCAACGATCGACGACTTGTATCGCAAATATCATATTTACGATCGATCGCCCCAATTAATCATCGAGGATTTCATCACTGGACAGCAGTGCTCGATCGCTGCGTTCGTTGACGCAACAGGTGTGCCGCATTTCTGCGAGGGGATTGTCGGCCTAAAAAACGCACAGGAAATTGGGAGAGATGATAATTTCCTTTATAGCCGCACGGTGCCGCTTCACCTGCCCGAAGCGTTGACCACTCAACTCTTCGATGTTGCCCGACAGGGCATTGAAGCCCTAAAGATGACCTCGGTACCCGCGCACGTCGAGTTAATGTATGGGCCGGATGGCGTCAAGCTAATCGAGATTGGTGCCCGTATTGGTGGATACCGCCCTCGCATGTACCGCTATAGTCACGACCTTGATCTCACTACACAGGAAGTCCGTCTATCAATTGGCGAACAGCCTCAACTCACTGGAAGGCTTCAGCAGCATTGTGCCGTCTTCGAACTTTTTGCTGAATCGGAAGGAGCATTCGTTCGAGTATCAGGTGACTTTCGACCGCAAGACTTCACCTACTACCGAGAAACCGTTCGTCCGGAACAAAAAACCGGACCCGCAAAGCAAGGCTACAAAGCAGCGGCGATTGTCATCGTCACTCACGAGGACGAGGAGGCATTTGCTTCGCTTTGCCAAACGGTCGATCAGCTACGTGTCGAGGTGCTTTCGTGAACATCGCTCACCTCTTACCGGCGGGTGCTGTCTTTCCGCTACGCAAGCATAATGGACGCTACGAGTGGGTCCTTCGTCTCGCTCGACAGCAAGTAGCCGACGGCCATACGGTCACCATTTATGCAGGAGAGGGGTCAAGCGACGATAGTCCCATCATCTGGCGTTCAATCGAAAAACTATCAGACAAGCTTGCAACAAATAACGCACTCATCCAGCAAGCGCTACGAGAAAAAAGTCACGATGTTTTCCATAGTCATTTTGACTTCCTGCACTATCGACACGGCGACCTTACTGATGCGCCCATCATCGTCACGCAACATTGGTTCCCTACCGAATCATTCGCCCGCGAAGTAGTCAACAATCATACGCATAATGTCGTCGCCGTGCCTGTCACGCAGTTAATGAAACGGACAAACCACGAACTTGGCATACCTTCGGCCAATGTGATCTACCACGGCATCGACCTGTCCCTATTCCGACCCGGCAACGACGCGTCGACTACAAACCAGCGACTTCTATTCGTCGGAAGGATACATCCAGGAAAAGGAGTTGACAGGGCTATTCAGTATGCGATCAAAGCCGGTATTGGCCTAGACATTGTCGGCAAGGTCAACGAGACCGAGCAGGAGTACTGGCAAGGATTGCAGTCAGCAATTGATGGTCAAGCGATCCGCTATCTCGGCCCAAAAAGTCAAAGTGAAGTTGCCGTGATGTGTCAGCAAGCCAAGGCGCTCATCTTTCCGAATCGTCACGAAGAGGCGTTCGGGCAAGTCATCGTCGAGGCACAGGCCTGCGGCGCGCCGGTTATTGCCAGCGCAACGGGAGCAACGTCTGAATTAATTCGCGACGGAGAGACTGGTTTTCTCTGCAAAACTGACGATGACTTCGTTCGATCGATTGCCCAACTTGATCACATCGATCGCTATGCGTGTCGACTCCACGCACGGAAGTTTGATTTTCAGGCAATGACCAACGCCTACAATGCGCTCTACCTCAACGCAATCAAATCTATCGATTCAGTGCTCGCTCAATAAAAGGCTGGAGTGCAGATAATAGATACGGCGCCCAGTCCACTCCCCCGGCATGAACATCGGGGAGCAGACCATAGCGATGCAGACGCTGTTGGTCGTCAAGATCAAGACTAGTGAGCAACGTCGCACGGCTTTTCACCTGCGGGTCAGCGTCTTGCAACTCGGCATTCATAATATTTTCTTCGGCGTACGACATCGGCTGAGAGTTCGCGCCACCACTCAGCATGAGGCGTAGGGTCCTATCGGCCGCCTCGGCAGCGATTTTCGCCTCGCCCGCTCCCGAACTGACGCGACGCTTTTCTTCGTAAAATGCTTGCGTCGCATCAAACATATCACCGCCAGTTTCAAGTCGTTGAATTGCTCGAGCATACGCCAAGGCGACCGGCTTGCTCTCGCCGAATAGTTCGCGTTCGAGCTGGCGCTGCACAAGATTCGCACCCGTTTCGCGCAGCATACTGACGCGGCGTCCTTTTAGCTTTCCGATGTGCAATACCTCGCCGAGCTGACGGTCGAGCTGCGTTTGGTTGATATGCGTCAGTTCATGGACCCCGATGGTCATGACATCATAGAGCGAGCGCGGCTTGTTTGGCGTCGTGACGACACCATCAATCCCGTTCACCGCAAAAGTGTCTTTTGTTGGATGCATGACGACCTGAAAAAGCTGATCAGCAGCTCGGTGACCACGACCCGGCGACCACGTCGAGGGATCTTCATCGCTTAAAAGACCGGCCGACCGCACCACTTCCGTAAAGAGCTGTATCATTTCTTCCGGAGATACCTCTTCACGACGTAGCGCTTCTCGTTGCTCGGCATTAAAGATCGGGGCGTCCGCCTCCACTACCGTCTCCCCCGACGCCGTCTTCACTACCTCGCTGTCAACTGCCGTCGCTCGACCGTCACTGTCATAGCCAATTCCGTTACGAATATAGTCAAGACGTTTATTGAGGAGTACCCTTCGTTCGGGGTTATTAGCAGCCTCACGAAGCGACGCAGGCATCGCAAGGTATGCGCCAGCGACCATTTCTTCATCATCAATCAATCGAGACTGTTCGACCAAAAACTCTAGGACTGGAATATCACCTGCGATTTGCCCGTTGACTCGCTTGAGGTAAATATCCGTCATTGCACGCTTTGCACCATTAAGGCCACGCGCCTCTCGGCCAAACTCACGCCTCTTATCAAGCAGATAGCGCCTTGCCTCAATCACACCTTCGGCGAACTCCAGTGTCTTATAGGGGTCAACAACGATCGGCATTCGATCGAGCGTCGCCTCATGAGGGCGGTCGCCGCGTAAAAGCGCCTGTGCGGCCTCGGTCTTGTAATGAGCTGCGCTTTGCCGAGCCATCTCAAGCATATCCTTAACCGGAATAGACTGATCGCGCGCCGCCTGCGCGAGCCATGTGTACACATCGCCAGGTGTGCGCAGTTGACGCAGTGACCCCTCCAGTCCTTCAACATGAATCTGTCCCTTTATAAAGGCTTCCGAAAAGAAGGTGGGCGCCGCAAGGGTTTCACCGATATGTTTTGTCAGAATGTGCTCAAGCGACATATCGCCATAGACAGGCTGACGGCACAGTTCTTCTTCATAAAGCCGCACATCCGCCTTCTCGGATTCATCGAGCGGGTCAGCCGGTGCTTCAAGCAAACGCTCTGAGGCCTCTTTACTTCCCTTGCCGCTGCGTTCCAGATAAATATTGTTCGTTTCAGGAGAGGATGCAACCATGCATCCATTAAAGCACATGATGGCGAGGGAGCGCTCCTAGAAAATACGTCGCTTTTTACCCGTGTCAAATGCCTCAAGAAGTTCGCGCTGTTTTTTCGTCAGCTTCGTCGGCGTTTCGACAATGATCGTCACAATGTGCGGCCCCCGCTTGTCACTGCGCAGGTGCGGTACTCCGTGACCAGATAACTTGAAATCAGTCCCCGACTGCGTTCCCGCCGGCACTTTCATCGTGACTGATCCATCAACTGTCCGAACATCAATCTCGGTTCCGAGCGCAGCTTCAACCATACTGACGCGCTCTTCTGAGAGAATAATGTCACCTTCTCGCGTAAAATGCTTGTCAGCTTTCACCCGAATATGTACATAAAGATCGCCCTTTTCACCACGGCCAACCGCCTCTCCTCGACCACTCAGTCGAATCGTAGCACCGTCATCTATGCCAGCTGGGATTTTTAGCTTGATCGATTGTTTGCGGCGCTCCGTACCAGTCCCACGACAAACACTACAGACTTTTTCAGGCACCTTCCCCCGACCGCGACATTCTTCACAGACTACCGTCTGCTGGATGGGGCCAAACATCGTGTTCATAACTCGGGTCTGCTGCCCCGCACCGTGACAGACTGGACAAGTTTTCATGTCATGCCCAGGTTCAACGGTCGTTCCGTGGCAGTGTGAACACTCGTCTTCCATCTCAAGCTCGATCGAGTGTTCAAGTCCAAAAATGGCCTCTTCAAATGTCAGCTGAAGACTCACCTCAACATCTCGTCCACGTTGAGGTGCTTGTTGACGTGACCCTCCGCCAAAGAATTGTCCAAAAATATCGCCCAGTCCTTCGCCGAAATCAAAGTGAACATTCTGTCCACCGAAGCCCTCGAACGGGTTTCCGCCCGCATAGCCACCACCTGCACCACTCGAGCCACCGACACCGGCATGGCCGAATTGATCATAGCGCTGGCGCTTTTGCGCGTCCTTCAAGACATCGTACGCTTCGTTGACTTCCTTAAACTTCGCTTCGTCTCCGCCCTCTTTGTCTGGGTGATATTTGACGGCAGCACGACGAAACGCCTTTTTAATTTCATCGGCGCTGGCACCCTTAGAGACACCAAGAACTTCGTAGTAATCACGTTTGCTCATATCTGTTACCAGTATATAAAACTGGCACTCATATGTCTAGAGTGCCAGTTAGGGATATCCTTGTTATATCTAGGCTTTGGCGCTACGGCCAGTAATTGCTTTCCAAATGAAGAGCAGAATTACCGCACCCAGTAGTGCAACCAAGAAGCTCCACCAGCTAATACCGTCCGCACCGTTGATACCGAAGAGTCCTAATACGAGCCCTCCGATAAATGCACCGACGATACCGACTACTATATTACCGAGCAGTCCTTGACGTGCATCTGTGCCGGCAATCATTGATGCCACCCAGCCGGCTAATCCACCTAAGATAATCCATCCTATCAGTTCGAACACTCCCATGGTTTGCATTCTCCTTCCGTTATGGTTTGTACTTTTATTATACGCTCATTTCTCAAAGATACTAGTTGACGAAATACAGTTAAAAGGGTATGGTAAGCAAGTTGACGAGACAAGAGAAGGGTGAACTATATGTCTCTCATCCGTGTACTGGAGCCGGTCACCGACCAGGACCGCACTGCACCGCTGTGCGCCGCCGAAGGGTGCTACGTCACCCTATCTCCTGGAGAAATCTCCCAGGGGAAGGAGATGCACGACGGCTGCGCGTAGCAGTCACACTCCAACACAACAGCACTCCACGAGGGGTGGCCTTGATGCCTCACGGCGTCGGCCACCTCTCAAGGGGTGCTTATTTACTTTCTGCTTATGTTCAGACATACTGACGACAATGGAATTATTTATTCGTCGCACCGGTGCTATCCTTGGCATGCTACGGGCTGAGTACCGACAGATTGCGAACCGCTACTTCGGCCATGTTAAGCGATTTGATGGCGACGCCAGAGAAATTTGTGCACAGATCGTCGAAGGCACCTGGGGCGGAGAGTTTTACCGAACGAGCCTCGGTCACTACGACTTTTTCTGGATGAGGGACTTTGGAACAGTCGCCGAGTCACTCGTCAATCTTGGTCATAAGGATCGCGTCATCGAAACGCTCAAATGGGCAATGTATCATTACCGCCGCGCGGGCACAATTACACTCTGTATTGATAAATCCGGGCACACCTTCAACGCGCCGGCCAAGAAGAGCATCGATGCGCTCCCCTGGCTGCTGCACTCACTGGTCGTTTCGGACTATACGCTTAATAAGGCAGAGAAGGAGTTCTTGCAGACCAGGCTGCGCCATTACAGCAAGAAGTTCATCGACCGAAAGACGGGGATGTTGCGTTCAGTGAGATATGCCGAACTGCGTGATGCGGTGCATTATGACCGCAGCGCCTACAGCGTCGCAATGATTGGGCGATTGTCTTATTGTGCACAAAAATTAGGCCTGACAGCATTCCTCTTTAGTCCAGAAACATATCGACGCACCTTGATCGACGACTACTGGAACGGGAAATTTTTCAAAGCGGATCTTTCCAATAACGTCTATAGTTCGGAGTGCGCCCTGATTCCGTTCTTCCTACATGTCGTAAACGACAAAGATCTAGCAGCCGAGACGTTCGATTACATCAACCGGCGCAGACTCAACCGGCCGTACCCGCTGCAGTACGGAGAGCACAGTGAACGCTTCCACTATCGCCTCGGCATGGGGCCGATCATTATGCCCAACTACACCGGCACGACGCTCTGGACGTGGCACGCCACTTTCTACCTGCATCTTCTGAAGCGCTACAAGCGTCCAGAATACGCCAAGCAGTACGAGCGTTTCGCCGAGCTTATCGAACGTCATGGCACCTACCCCGAGCTCACCGCGCCAGACGGCTCTTGGTACAATGCCGTGGCATACAAAGCAGACCCTGGTATGGTATGGGCCGCTCTCTTCCTAGAATTACCGAAACCGCGTCGTCAGTCGAAAAGCTGACCGCGCTCTTGCAGATTGATTCGACACAGCTCCACCACCTGCCACCCCTCTTCGTCTGTCAGCCCGTACTCGTGTTGCAACTGTGCCAAAACGGTCAGGACTTTTTGGCAGGCATCTTCATAAACACTTCGGTAGCCTTCGCGCTCTTCTTCGGCCGCGAACAAACTCCCCACCTCGGCAGACAATTGATCATGGACGGCAACTCGCAGGAAAACGTCCGACGACGCCTGGCTCATGCGCAGCTCTAAGTCGGATGGTCTTCCGCTGTGGTTGCCGACGATCTCAAAAAAACGTCTGTTCGTTTCATGGTCAAACATACCGGCAAGTATACTCTTCTCGTACGCCGTGACAAGCAAAAGAAGAATCGCAATAAAAATAGCCAGCGTGATTGCTGGCTATTTTCCTTTTGAAAACGACTACTTTTTGTCGTCGACGACTTCACCTTCGACAGGTTCGTCAGACTTCTTGTCTTCGGCGGATGAATCGCTGGCCTCATCATCCTTGGCAGACTCTTGGTAGAGCTTTGCGCCAATTGGCATGATCGCATCGTTCAACGCTTTTGCTGCCGCCTCCAGCTCGTCCTTGTCGGTCGCGTCCTTGTGCTTTTTTGCCTCCTCAACAGCAGACTCGATCGCCTTCTTGTCGTCCTCAGAGATCTTATCCTTGAATTCTTCAGGCATTTTTTCAGCTTGGTAAATGGCGTTCTCGAGAGTGTTGCGTGCATCTACCGCTTCACGCTTCTTTTTATCTTCTTCGGCGTGCTCTTCTGCTTCTTTCGCAGCCTTCTCGATATCCTCTTTACTGAGGTTGCCGCTGTTCTGGATAGTGATCGACTGCTCTTTACCGGTACCCTTGTCCTTTGCGGTGACATTGAGGATACCGTTCGCGTCGAGGTTGAACGTCACTTCAATCTGAGGAATACCGCGAGGTGCCGGCGCGATACCGTCTAGAATGAAACGTCCCAGCGATTTGTTGTCAGCTGACATTTCGCGTTCACCTTGCAGAACGTGGATTTCGACCTGCGGCTGATTGTCAGCTGCAGTCGAGAAAACTTCTGACTTACTGGTCGGAATTGTCGTGTTACGTTCGATCAACTTGGTTGTTACGCCACCCATTGTCTCGATACCCAGCGAAAGAGGCGTGACATCAAGCAGGAGGACATCTTTGACATCACCCTGCAACACACCACCCTGGATCGCAGCACCAACCGCCACGACCTCATCAGGGTTGACGCCCTTCAATGGATCTTTGCCAAAGATAGCCTTCACCTTTTCAACGACCGCAGGCATACGGGTCATACCACCAACAAGAACAATCTCGTCAATCTCGTTTGCTTTGAGCGAAGCATCCTTCAAAGCTTTTTCAACCGGCTCGGCAAGACGGTCAATTAAATCTTTCACAAGCTCTTCTAGCTTTGCGCGAGTGAGTTTGTACTCAAAGTGCTTTGGCCCATCAGCATCTGCAGTCAGAAACGGCAAGTTAATATCGGTCTCGGTTGTGGTCGACAGTTCTTTCTTTGCCTTTTCAGCTTCGTCTTTCAGTCGCTGCATTGCCGCGTTATCGCCCTTCAGGTCGATGCCCTGCTCTTTCTTAAAGACATCGAGGAAGTGGTTGACGATACGGTTGTCAAAGTCTTCTCCACCAAGGTGAGTGTCACCGTTCGTACTCTTCACTTCAAACACGCCATCGCCCAGCTCTAGAATCGAAACGTCAAACGTTCCTCCACCGAGGTCAAAGACGGCAATCTTCTCTTCATTTTTCTTGTCCAAGCCATAGGCAAGTGCTGCCGCAGTTGGCTCGTTGATAATCCGCTTTACTTCAAGTCCAGCGATCTTACCGGCGTCCTTCGTGGCTTGACGCTGAGAATCGTCAAAGTACGCAGGCACTGTAATTACCGCTTCGGTTACTTTTTCACCAAGGAATGCCTCGGCATCAGCCTTAAGCTTTGAAAGGATCATCGCCGATACTTCTTCAGGCGTGTACTCTTTGTCACCCATCTTTACGGCAACGCCAGTGCCCTTCTTTACGATCTCGTATGGCATAATGTCGAGATCCTTTTGGACTTCCTGATCGCTAAACTTTCGACCGATCAGACGCTTCACACCATAGATAGTATTTTTCGCATTCGTGACACGTTGTCGCTGTGCAACCTGACCTACCAGGCGTTCACCGCTCTTGTTAATAGCCACCACGCTCGGCGTCGTCCGATTACCTTCGGCATTTGCGATAACCTCAGGCTTGCCGGCCACCATGTAGGCGACTGCGCTGTTGGTGGTTCCAAGGTCGATACCAATGATTTTTCCCATAGGGTTCCTCTCCTTTTATAAGTAGCTGTTGCTTAATACTGCATATAACTTAGCAATCCCTCGTAACGACTGCTAATTACCCTTATTGTAAATAAATTAGCACTCTCATGTCAAGAGTGCTAACAAAGTTTTGTGTTTCGTTCTTTTGAACTCATCAGCATAGTTTACAACTATGGACACTGCAGCCCGGAAGAGGAGTTGCCTCCCCTTCCGGGCATCCGTGCAGTGATCAGCCGTTGGCCGGCCGCGGGACGAGAAGAACCTTCTCGCCGGCGTCGACGCTGGTCGAGACGTCGGTGACGGTGCGACCCTTGACCATGACGGCACGATCTTCGATCGTGACGCCGCTGGCGTTCAGGATGTCGGCGACGGTCAGCGTCTCGGGCATCGTGACGTCGATCTCCGTGCCCTCCATGAGGTCACGGGCGGTTGCGGTGACGGTGGACATACTGTCTTTCCTCTCGTGAAATGGAACGGCTAGCGGACGCCGGCCGTGTACTGCGACACCCCGAGGTTACCAATCTGGTGAACCTCGAGACGCTCACCCCGCGCGAACAGGGTAAGATTTGCGGTCATCCACGCCGCCACCTGAAGCGGCGGGTGAATGATGGTTCGTGACGCACACGGGAGTGCTGTCGCCGACGCGTCGTCGAACAACCACGCACCCTCGTACTCTTCAATGTCGCTCTGATTGACGGGGTCGATCGTCAGCACCTGAGCGAACTCGCTAGCGATGCGTCCATCCATGTACAGCGGGACGAGCGCGTTGTCCTTGACCGCTTGCCAGATAGCCTTGCGACTCAGCATCGAATCGACACCAGAGAGCACGACGCCCTCCAGGTCGGTCGTTTCATCGACCCATTGGTCATGGCCGATGAGCGTCACGGGCAGCTCGTACTGCCCGATAACGTCCAGCGCTGCGTCGACTTTCTTACGGCCGACGTCCGACTTGCGATACAGCATCTGGGCGGGCACGTTGTGCGCCTCGACACGATCGTCGTCCCAGATGTGAATCTCTCCGACACCGATCTTCGCCAGTGGCAAGAGCAGCGCCGAACCGATCCCTCCGAGACCGATGACGTGAACAGGCCACGTCCAATCTGCTGGATCGAAAATATCCAGCTGGTCTCGATACGTGATTTCCACCACGCGTCTCACCTCATTTCTTGGTAGGTCTTCGGGATGAGCCGTTGATGCTCATCGTTGACGGAGTTGATGTAGTACACCGCGGTCTTGAGTGCGTCGCCGTACTGGCCAGCCATGACGAGCCCCTGAAGGAACTCGACATTTTGGCCAAAGCAGAAACCGTCCCAGCTATACCGATGATGGACACCTGCCGCGCTCTCGAGCAAACCGGTGCGCTTCTGGCGAGCAAAGATCTGCTCGGTCTCGAAACTCAGAACGAGCTCCCAGTCGCCAAGGTCATAGCGACTACCCTGGTACTGGATACTTGCTCTGACCCAGAACAGCGCCTCGGCACCGCGAACGGACGCCATCGTGACGGAGGGCAATGCGCGGACTTCTTGATAGTCGCGAATGTACTCTCCAGGGTCGGCCATGGCCCGGTCGACTGACTCGAGATGTCGCTTTTCGGCTCGCAGCTCGTTGAACTTTCGCTGAAGCTGCTTCACCTCGTTTCGCGCGCTACTCTTCATATCACCATGAATCAGGTGGTTGTACTGGCGGAAAAACTCTCGCTTCTCCTTCAGCTCTTCGTACACCTCGGTGATTTCAGCGCTGAGCGCCGCAATGCGTACAGACAGCCGGAGAGGCCGCATGCAGCAAAGCATCGCAAATTGCTGCGCCGGGTCAAGGACCTGCGCACTCTGTGTCTTTCGCTTTGATAGCATCGCGTTCTCCCCTTCATGAGATCACTTGCACGGATTGTTAAATTCCAAAGGGAGTTTTGCAACTCAACCTTTCAGAGCATCATACTCCTCTGTTGCCGACATCGCAACCATAATTAAAATTAGTCCTTGATTTCATGAATCATCAGCAGTATCATCAACGTTAGTCTTATTGGCATGCCCGTAAGAAGTGAATCCGCTCGAGAGATGCGGATTTTGTATTTACAGAGAGGAATGTGGTCGCAGTGACGATGCACCAACTGAGTACAACAACAGACAGCGACCGCTTCCGGGCACGCTGTCATGAACTGCAGGAGTACGAGCTGATGATGCTCGCAGAGCTGGAAACCGACGTCGCGGTCGCCAAACGCGCAACAAGACCCTTCATGGGTCTCATCCCTCGTCGTGGCCATCTACGCTTCGTGCTTCTCGCACCCCACTCGCAGCTGTGGAAACAATTCGACCGCTGCGGCTACCGCCTTTCAGCCCTCGCGCTGGACTGTGATGTCATCAATGAGGAGCTGCTGCGAAAGCTGCTCTTCATGCTGAGGCTCAAGACTGGTATTCGGACAAGCAATGTCGCCACGCAGACCGATGGTCACGAGACCTATCTGACGTACCACGTCGACCTAGAAGCATTCTAGGCCTCCGCTCCGGAATGAGCAGCGAGGCCCATTCCTCTCTGCTCATTTCCCCTTGAATACCAAAGAGCTCCTTTGCTGGAGCTCTTTTTGTTTACTTTCGTGTCACTTTGACCATAGCGTGTCGGATAACCCTGCCCGCCATTTGATAGCCGGCCTGCAGCTCTTCGGCGATCACTTCCGTCTCGCCCGTCGCTTCATCGTCAAACTGAATCGCTTCATGCACATCTGGATTGAATGGCGTCCCGGGCGTACTTTCAATTCGCACAAGATTGAGGCTCTCGAGTGATTTGTCGAGGTGCTTTACGAGCCCCGACACGCTCTTGACCCAATCGTTATCCTTTAAGTCTTCCGGGGTATAGCGAATTGCTCGTTCAATATTGTCGATCACTGGCAAAAGCTTGAGCACAGCACTTGATTGTCCGCTATCGCGGGCTGCTTGTTTTTCAAGCTCGACTCGTTTTCGATAATTCTCGAAATCTGCTCGAGTCCTTTGCAAATCCGCCGTTAACTCGGCAACCTGTTGATCTTCTTTCGGCTTTTTGTCTGCCATATTTATAATACCTCCTCTAACATTGCGCCGGCGTGACGGACAAGGCGCATGACTTTTGCGTAACTCTGCCTCGTTGGGCCCAATACACCGATATAACTATTGTCGCTGTACGGTGACCGAAACCTGCTGATAATCAACGTGGCGCCGCTCGACTTGCCAATAGGATTTTCTGATCCGATATAGACATTCAGTGGCTCGTTTGGCTTTGCCTCACGCAACCAGGGCTCTAGGTTGTCGAGCAATCGGGCAACTGCTTGGACGTGTTGACCTTGCAGATATTCTGGCTGCGAAAAAAGATTTCCAATACCGCTCATATACAGCTCGTCACCNATCGTTGCNATGCCCAGATTCTGNGTCAACTCGACCAGGCTNTCNACTGCNCTCCTGATCGCCCTNTCGGCGTGNCCNGANTGAGTCTGNACNCGCGCCTGNATCGCTCTCGCACTGCGATCCTCNAGCAATAATGGCGCNTCANTCTCTTCAACNGCNGTNAGCGAATTAACATAGTGNCGATAGCCNGCATCAGTAGGAATCCGGCCAGCACTGGTGTGCGGCTGTACGATGTATCCCATTTCCTCGAGTCGCGCCATCTCGCTGCGGATAGTTGCGCTCGAGACGCCAAACAATTTCGCAAGCGTCACACTTCCGACCGGAGCCGCAATTTCGGCATGCTGCTCGATAATTGCTGCGAGAATCTGTCGTTGCCGTTCCGTCATCATACCGACATTGTACCGTTTTCTGGCACTCACTGTCAATGAGTGCCAGCTTGCTCGCCTGCATTCGCTTCTGTATACTACCCGTATGGAAGAAACTACTCGATCACAACTTAAAGCCTGGCTAGGATCGGGCTCGATTAACATCTTTGGGCGACCCTTCGCGGGCAAAGACACGCAAGGTGAAAAACTCGCAAAACTTTTTGGAGCAGCCCTTCTCGGCGGCGGCGACATATTACGCGGCAGCGAGATATCCGAACGAGTAAAAGCCATCATGCGAGCAGGTGAGCTTATTCCGACCGATGACTATATTTCTATTGTCCTACCCTACCTCAGCCAACCATCCCTTGCCGGTCAACCACTCATCCTGAGTTCGGTGGGCCGATGGCACGGCGAAGAGGCCGGCGTCATGGAGGTCACAGACGCAGCAGGTCACCCCGTTAAGGCGGTCATCTATCTGTCGCTGAATGAGGCAAACGTTCGTGAACGCTGGCGGCGATCTCACGCCACCAACGACCGCGGCGCCAGACATGACGACACCGAGGAAGTGCTTGAAATCAGACTGCGCGAATATCGCGAAAAGACTTTACCGGTTATCGAATACTATCGCTCACTCGGTCTACTCATCGAGATCGATGGGAGCAAAAGCCCCGACGAAGTACACTCTTTGATTATCGACGCCCTCGTTGCACGAGCGCGTTAAGGTCCGAGTACAGGACCGGTCGACGAAGAATTATCAGCCGTTCCGTTCCAGCGCCAATTTGGACTGCTCCCGTCAGCAAAGGTGGCCGTACTGCTTTCTACGAGCATGACGCCATCCACATCAAAAGTTGCAGCACCCGACTGACCTCCTTGGCGCAAGGCATAGAAGGCAACCGGACCACTCGTGCCGGGTGTCCAGCTGAGGCGAAAACGACGCGATTCACCTGGTGCCAAGGTTTGCGTATCGCGCCCCGACGTTCCACCCGTATTCTGTACCGATAGCGAGAAAGCATACGATGCACTGGACTGATTCCTCAGCGTAAATGAAGCGGTGTAGTTGGTGCCCGCAGTCACCGAGGTACTCGCACTAAACTGCGCTCCAGAGTCAGACGTGCTCGAGGTGGTGCAGCGTAGCCCGAACGATCCAAATTCGGCAGCTGCGGCCTGCCTGGTGCAGCTTGCGCTATTCACTCCAAGATTAATGCCAGACGTTCCCTGTTCGATGTTTGGGTTAAGGACAATATTAGTGACAGTCGTACAACTCCCCTCGTAGGTCGCTCCCTGCGCGGTCGTAAAGTATGTCACTTGACCTTGTGTCGCCTGCAGACAATACCCTTTTTGCGCGCCAGCAGAGGTAGTGTAAGCAGTATAGACAAGAGTGGTTCCTTGACTCGGGCGAAGATTAGCTGCCGCCTGATTCGCTGGGTACTGTTCAGATGCGCTACTCGTCTTTACCGTCTCGAGCAACTTCGCATTATTCGTCAGATCGCTCTGAACGGTTGCCAGCCGCGCGCTCTGTTGGATTCCGTTATATGCCACGATCGTGATGGCCGCCAAGATAGCAATGACGACAATGACAATAAGTAATTCTACGATCGTAAAGCCCAGTCGAGATTGCGCCACCCTTTTCATATTGTCACCATTATAGCAGCCTTTCGCCGCTCAAACGCTAATCTCGCTTCAGCATCACCATAAACGCCTCAGACGGAATATCCACTTTTCCGAAACGCTTCATTCGCTTCTTTCCCTTTGCCTGCTTTGCGAGCACCTTCTTCTTGCGAGACACATCTCCACCATACAGGCCACTTGTCACATCCTTTCGGTAAGCGCTCAGGTCTTCACGAGCAATGAATCGACCGCCGATAGCCGCCTGCAGGGCAACTTGAAAACTTTGCCGAGGAATAACGTCCTTTAGTTTTTTTACTGTCTCGCGACCGAGCGAAGCCGCTTCTGATCGGTGCGCCATAACACTGAGTGCGTCAATCATCTCGCCAGCGACATAAAAATCGACTCGAACCAGATCTTCAGCTCGGTAATCGTCAAGTTCATAGTTAAACGAGCCGTAGCCGCTGGTCACCGACTTTAATTGGTCATAAAAGTCAGTCAACAGGTTTGCCAGTGGCGCTTCAAAGCTAATCAGCGCACGTTCGTCAATATAGCTCAGGTTTTTCTGGATACCACGCTTACCAACAATCAACTGAATCACCGAACCAATGTAGGTCGACGGCACGACAATCTCGCCCTTGATCCACGGCTCTTTGATTGTTTCGACTTTTGTCACATCCGGTAGATCACTGGCACTTTTAATATCCAGTTCTTCACCAGAGTTCATGATGACCTGATAATCAGTCGAAGGGTTGGTGACAACCAAATCTAAATTGTATTCACGCTCGAGCCGTTCACGGATAATATCAAGATGCAGCAAACCAAGAAAACCAATCCTGACGCCAAAACCAAGAACAGGTGAATTCTCTGGCTCAAATTGCAACGCCGAGTCACTCAAGCTCAACTTTTCGATGGCGTCCTTGAGTGACTGATAGTCGTCGTTGCTAACTGGAAAGAAGCCGGCGTAGACAAATGGACGAACCAGCTTATACCCAGGCAGCGGCGCCGCTGCGTGACGTCGCTTCACGGTCACCGTGTCACCCACACGAGCCTCACGAGTCGTGCGGAGATTCGTCACGATATATCCAATTTCGCCAGTTTTCAGGCTCTCGCTCGATTTCATCGAGGGACTGAGTGCACCAACCTCGAGTGCGAGGCCGTGTGCGTCTGTCGCCAGCATCTCAATGGTATCACCCTTTTTAATCTCACCGTCGAAGACTCGAACATACAAAATAACTCCGCGGTAATCATCGAAATAGCTATCGAAGATCAATGCTCTCGTCGGTTCATCTATTTTGCCGCTCGGCGGAGCAATCCGCTGCACCACTGCATCGAGTACCTCAGGAACACCGTCGCCCGTCTTCGCACTGATCTTCAGGATATCGCTCTCGTCGCATCCGAGAAGGTTGATAATCTCGGCGCTCACTTTCGGCACGTCAGCCGCCGGCAGGTCAATTTTATTCAGCACAGGGATGATCGTTAGGTCAGCCGCCATCGCTAAGTACACATTGGCTAGTGTCTGCGCTTGAATACCTTGGCTGGCATCGACGACAAGAATGGCCCCTTCGCACGCCTGAAGACTACGAGAAACCTCATAACTAAAGTCCACGTGTCCCGGTGTATCGATCAAATTCAACTCGTGTTCTTTGTACTTCATGCGCACAGGCGCCAGCTTGATCGTAATACCCTTTTCACGCTCTAGCTCCATGCTATCAAGCAGCTGCGACTTCATGTCACGCTGCTGGACGGTATCGGTCATCTCGAGCATGCGGTCAGCCAAGGTCGACTTACCGTGATCAATGTGTGCAATGATACAAAAATTTCGTATGTGGTCTTGGGTCATTTCTTACTCTTTACAGGAATACGTCCGAACAATATCTTCCAGGCTCGCCGAATCACTGGCTGCGCTTCGGACAATTTAAATAGATAGCTGATCAGCACATAGGATAACAGACTTACCCCAGCAATCAAAACGAATTTTGGAAAGGTAGCGAAGAAACTTTCATCATCGGCTTGCAGCGGGAAGAGCGAAACCATCACGTAACTAATGAGTGCCGTGAAGCCTGCGGCGCTCATCATGCGTGTCACCGCACTGACAAATGGGGCGTCAAACAGACCATCGATTCTGCGTGACATAAGAGAGAAAAGAATAGCAACCTCAACAATAGCGGTGATAACTGCCGCCCACGCGAGTCCCTGGACGCCCATGTCGAGGCCGAGTGTAAACCATACCGCTAGCACGATGTTCATACCAATCGTGAAAAATGAAATGTACAGCGGCGTCTTTGTATCCTGTTGTGCATAAAAGCTACGTGCGGCAATAAAGTAAATTGACCGGAAGAGAATCGACAGTGACATCACAGCAAGGATACTGGCCATGTACGGGTCTCCTCCGTTCACAATAAAGTTGATAACATATCCGCGAGCAAAGAAGGCGACAACCGTTACCGGCAGGGCCAGCCAAATAATTACCCTCAAGACCGACTGCAATTCTTTTTTAAAGAGATCCGGCCGACCCTGGCCGATACGTTCAGTCATCTTTGGAAAGGCGGCAGTGCTAATAGCGACACCAATTAAATTAATGGGGACGTAAGACAAATTCATAACCTGTCGATAGGCAAGAACACTTCCGGCTGCCATACGAGAAGCAAGGTTTGTTTCGACGATACTGTTGACGTAGTCGATTCCCTGATCGAGCGAACGCGGTGGCAAAAGGCGGAGGACCTGTCGAAACCCTTTATTCTTCCAGAAAATCTTAAACCTGTAGTCAAATCCCATGCCATACAGCCCAAGGCAGCTAACAATAAGTTGCAACATTGCTCCGAGGACTACTCCCAGCGCAACCCCCATGATGCCCCCTTCAAATAGCTGCCAGCCAAATAGGTTAATACCGTGAGTAAAGAAGAGCAGCCCAATAATAATCCCTACGTTATAGATGGCAGGTGCCAGCGCAAAGAAAGCGAATCGCCCGACCGCTTGTTGCATACTTGTCACAACAGTCGCGATAGCGAACAAGAAGGGGCTGACCGCAATCACGCGCATCATACTGACTGCCAAGCCGCGACTCGACTCGTCCAGTCCCGGCCCCACAACGTATCGGACCAGAGGTTCGGCAAAGATTATGATCAGAATACTCGCAATCAGTGTCACGAGTGCCATGAGATTGATAATACTGGTCGACAGCGCCCAGGCAGAACGTTTGTTGCCTTTTGCGAGACGCTGATTGAAAACAGGGATAAAACTCACACTCAGGGCACCGGAAACCAGAATGACAAACATAAAATCTGGAACCGTAAAGGCAACCGTGTAAGCGTCGGCTCCTGTCGGATACGTCAGATAGTACATACTATTAAACAAACGATCTCTAAAAAGGCCGAGCAGGCTCGACAAGAGCGTCGAGCCTGCTAACAGTGTTGCCGCCAACTTGAGCGGCAACTTCTTATTCAGCCTAGAGAGTGTTCGTCGAAAATTTTCCATTGTGTGTTTGTATCACAGCGAAGACTACGAGTAGAGCATCGCCTCCTTTGGAAGCTTTGCATCCTTTAGTAGCTTATTCACGCCATCTTCCTCGATCGTCTCCTCGACGAGCAGTGCCTGTGCAAGCTTTTCGAGACTTGGCATATTTGCCTTGAGCACAATCTCTGCTCGAGTCGCCGCCTCTTTGATCAGCGCAGCTACCTCTTGGTCGATCTCCTTCGCGGTGTCATCGCTGTACGGACGCTCGTGTGTCATACGGTCAAATACCATACCGCCATTGTCCTCGTGGAAGACTTGATCACGAAGTTTCTGCCCCATCCCCTGTTCGATCACCATGTCTCGAGCAATTTCAGTTGCTTTGCGCAGGTCAGAACCGGCGCCGGTAGTAATACCATCTGGACCGTTAATCAGCTTCTCTGCAATTCGGCCGCCCAGTGCTCGAGCAAGGATGTCCTTGAACTCGTACACGCTCGTGTAGTTGGTGTCTTCAGGTGGCAAGAACCATGTCACACCACCCGTGCCGCCGCGCGGGATAATCGTCACCTTATGCACAGGGTCGCTGTCTGGCAACACATGACCAACGATTGCATGTCCAGCCTCGTGGTAAGCAGTTAACTCTTTATCTTTCTGGTTCATCACCTTACTCTTGCGCTCTGGGCCAATCGCCACGCGCTCGAAAGCTTCGGTCAAATCCGCGTTTGAGATTTTCTTCGCGTCTCGACGAGCAGCGATAATTGCAGCCTCGTTGGCGATGTTTGCAAGGTCAGCACCAGATGATCCAGCCGTTTTGGCAGCAAGCTTATCAAGGTTGACGCTTTCATCAACTGGCTTCTTCTTGAAGTGTACCCGAAGAATC
>PBTC01000009.1 GCA_002726935.1 Candidatus Saccharimonadota bacterium
GGATTCACGATTATCGAGGTCGTCTTGGTCTTGGCTATCGCCGGTCTGATCTTCCTGATGGTATTCGTTGCGCTTCCAGCATTGCAGCGTAATCAACGTGACACGGCTCGAAAGAACGACATGAGTCGTTTAGTGACAGCGGTGCAGAATTACTCAAGCGCTAACCGTAACAACATTCCAACCAACACCACTGCTGGCTGGCAGTCGTTCGTTAACCAGTACCTAACCACTGGTGGCGACACGTTCCTTGACCCAAGTGGACGCAACACTGCTCAGGCTGCGTCGGTCAACACCTACGTCATTACGCCAACTGCTGCTGGAACGCTTACTGCAGGCTTCTCGAGTAGCGGTACCAGTCCAACGCAAAACGTCATCTACGCAACGCCAAGCACCACCTGTAGCACGTCAAATGCCGCAGCTACTACCAGTGCAGGGTCTCGTAAGGTTTCCTTCCGTATGGCGCTTGAGGGCGGTGGCTACAACTGCGTCAACAACTAGTGTGACGATTTGCAATCTGTTATCATAAGCACATATGCCTGAACTCTTCCTAACGATATCACTAGCCATCTTTGGCCTCATCTTAGGAAGTTTTGCAGGAGCAACAGTCTGGCGGCTTCGAGCTCGCCAGCTTTTGTTTGATAAGAAGCATGGCGAGAAGGTGGATGCCAAGGAATGGAAGCGCTTGCAGCCATTAACTCGCCAGAAGCTTCGATCAGATCGGTCCCGCTGTCTTCACTGCAGGTATGAGCTTCGCTGGTATGACCTTATTCCGCTTTTCAGTTGGTTGAGCCTGAAGGGGCGGTGCCGACAGTGTCGCCACAAGATAGGCGGCTTTGAGCCACTGATCGAGCTGGCGATGGCGACCTTATTCGTTGTTTCGTATCTCGTCTGGCCAATGCCATTGATTGACCCTCTTTCCACTGCGGTGTTCGTTGTGTGGCTGATTGCGTGTGTTGTTTTGATCATTCTTGCCGCCTATGACCTGAAGTGGTTCTTGTTACCCGACTCTCTCTCCCTGCTGCTCACGATCCTCGGTGCGGCGAGTGTTGTTCTCACGATGATACAGCTCGGTGATGTATGGAATCCGCTCTGGAATGCGATTGGAGCAGTTGGAATACTGAGCGGTCTCTACTTGGTGCTTTATATTGTGTCGAGAGGACGCTGGATCGGATTTGGTGATGTCAAACTGGGTGTGGGGCTCGGCTTGCTGCTTGGGGACTGGCAGTTGGCGTTCTTGGCGCTCTTTTTGGCGAATCTGATTGGGTGTTTTGTTACCATCCCGTTGATGGCAGCAGGGAAACTGCAACGTACCTCTCACGTGCCGTTTGGGCCGTTGCTGATTGCCGGTATGATCATCGCTAAATTTACTGGTTTGGCGATTCTTAGCTGGTATCTTTCTACCTTCTCATTCTAGGGGTCACGCGATGGTGCTTATGCTATAATGACCACAGCATGGATATTCGACGTAGCGCTGGGTTTACTATCATTGAAACAATGCTCGTATTGGCTATTACCGGCGCGCTTGTCGCAGCTATGTTTGTCGGAATTGGGACCTCGATTAGCATTCAGCGTTACCGCGACGCCGTCACGACGTTCAAGGATACGCTACAGGAACAGTACAGTGCGTTAGCCAACGTCAGTAACGACCGTTCGGACACATGGTCGTGCAATAGTGCTGCGCAGACCGTCGAAGAGTCGGGTGAAGCGCGCGGTCAGAGCGACTGTGTTCTTCTGGGTCGATTGGTAACGGTCGACGCTGGCGAAATTGGCATTTACACCGTGTTGGGCAGCCAACGTGCGTCCTCAACCTCTGGTAACGATATTGCAAAGCTCAGAAGCAACTACCGCCTGAATGTTTCGTCGGTGGTAAGTGAAAGTAATGCGCTGGAGTGGGGGACCGAGATCGCGTGGCCACGGACTGGGTCTGGTGCTCGGACACCAACAACTCCGCGAGCTATATCGTTTTTATTTATCCGCTCACCAGATAGCGGTCAGCTGTACACATTCACTAGTGATGTTGCTCCAGCCAACCCAACACCGGCAAATCTCCAGTCGATGCTGGTCGAAGGTGCAAGTATTCCAGGCCAACATGAGCGGACGATTTGTATCGAGCCGACCGATTTGATTCCGGGGGAACGGATGGCGATTGTTATGAGCCAGTTTGCTGTAGGACCTGGTGCAATTGAGGTAATGACAAATCAGCTGCTCCAGAGTAGCGGAAGGACGGCGCGATGCTAGGCATGCGCCGACTCGAGCGAGGGGACACCCTGATTGAGGTGCTGTTTGCGGTGACGGTATTTAGTTTTGTGGTCGTGAGTTCGCTGGCGATTATGAACCAAGGGACAGCCGCTGCACAGCGGTCGCTCGAAATCTCATTAGTCCGACAGCAGGTTGACGCCCAGGCTGATTCTCTGCGCTTCCTACACGATTCATATGTTGCCGCTTACCGACCCGGCCTCAGCTACAATCTGACCGACGGAACGACCTCGCCGGCCGAAGAGTGGTATCGCCTCACCAGAAGCCCTTCGATGGTGAGTACGGTGATCCCGCTCAATAATGGCGGTACAAGCTGTTCGTCGGCGCCTGGGACGGCATTTATTATTAACCCGAAAACTGCTCGCTACGTGTCTGCTAGTAGCCTCACGAGGGCCACCACGTACTCACGCTTAGCGTACAACTCGTCAGGGGCGCTGTCCGCTGCTCAGGGGCTATGGGTGGAGGCAATTCGTTCTGGTACGAGCAGCGATATGAACCAGCAGAATGCTGGCTATATAGATTTTCATATTCGCGCATGCTGGGAAGCACCGGGAACAGCGGCGCCAATGACTATCGGAACGATTGTGAGGTTGTATGAACCACGTGGCTAAGAGTCGAGGATTCACGATTACCGAGCTGATGCTCGCTATGACCTTTATTTCTGTATTGTTGTTGGCGATTGCGATGACGATCATACAGGTTGCGACCATTTACAACAAGGGTATGACTCTCAAGGAGGTCAATCAATCCGGACGATCCATCGGTGATGATATTCGTCGCAATATATCGGCGAGCGGTTCCTTTACGCTGTCCACAAACTACCTCACGAATCCTGCTGGCGGCCGACTGTGTGTCGACAATTACTCGTACCTCTGGAACTATGCTGATGCTATCCAATCGGGCAACCCGAACGTCGTTCGCTATGCGACAGGCGGTTCTCGCTCTGGGGAGACGATTCGTTTAGTGAAGGTCCCTGACCCATCAGGTGCATACTGTGCTCGCTCGGGCTCGACCTTTGTCTACGCGACCGTTCGAGCAAGCGACCAAGACCGGGCGAGCGAATTACTACAGTCAGGTGATCGACTCCTGAGTATCCATCAGTTTGCCTTGACGACGAGCAGCGCGGTGGCCGACCCGGCAACAGGCCAGCGATTATACCAGTTGTCGTACACAATCGGCACAGGGGAGGTGGCAGCTTTGACCACCGATAGAAGCAGTTGTTTGCCGCCTGGTGCCGCAAATGCCAACTTCTCGTACTGTGCCGTACAGCAATTTGAACTTGTCATTAGGGCAGGAAATGGGGTTAACTAGTGCTATGAAAAGCGTAGGCAGTATGTCGAATCAGCGAGGGGCAGTCTCTATCTTTGTCGTGATCTTTGCGGCACTTTTAATCACCATTGTGACGGTGAGCTTCGTGAGAATTATGGTGAATGACCAGAATCAGGCAACGAACAGTGACCTGTCGCAAAGTGCCTACGACTCGGCATTGGCAGGCGTTGAAGACGCGAAGCGAGCGCTGCTGCGCTATCAGTCTATCTGTCAGACAGGGACGCAGGTAGAGTGCGATGAGGCGGCGAGCCGCATCTCGAGCAATACCTGTAACGCAGTAGTGCGCTATGGCGACGTCATCGGCTCGGACAGCGAAGGTGAGGCGACGACGGGCGTTGGGGAGATTCGCATTCAGCAAAGTACGACGGCAAACGATGAGGCACTCGAGCAAGCGTACACTTGTGTGACAGTCGACCTTGAAACACCAGATTATGTCAGTTCAAGCTCATCTAACATCTCTCGGTTGATCCCACTCCGTGCGACCGAGGAGTTTAATACGGTGACGATTGAGTGGTTCTCTCGAGATGATCTTGGTACATCCACGACTAGCACCTCGGTCAACCTACTGAGTGGAATTAGCTCACCTATGCCGCTGCGACAGACATCGAGTTGGCCAGTAGATCGGCCACCGCTACTGCGCACGCAGCTTATGCAGTACGGCGACAGCTTTACGCTTGAGCAATTTGACTACATGAGCGGCAGCGAGAGCAATGCCAATACCATCTTCTTGTATCCGACTTCAGCGTCGGCGGCCAATACGTCAACTTCTTTTGCCGCACGAGATCAGCGTCGAACAAGTCCGACTGGTCAGACGCCGGCCGACATTTCGGCAGATACACCACTGCCAGTGCGTTGCCGGGCAAGCCTCGCAAGTGGAGGGTACTCATGTCAGATTGATTTGACACTGCCTGCACCGATTGGTGGCGGGGATCGCACTGCTTATTTGCGGCTCACGCCTCTCTACAACACGACCCATTTTAGAGTTTCTTTAGCGAACGGCTCTCGAGATGTTGATTTCGACGGAGTCCAGCCGATTGTCGATTCAACCGGACGAGCAAATGACTTATTCCGTCGAGTACAGAGTCGTGTCGACATGGAAGACACCACGTTCCCATACCCTGAAGGGGCGATCGATCTTTCGAGTGGTGATCTATGTAAAAACTTTGCGGTGACCGACACAAGCTACATCGGCCGAAGTGGCTGTACGCCTTAAGCGCTGCCCGATTCGCTGTGAAACTTCTCGTAGACCTCTCTGAGGTGCTCGTCTGTGACGTGCGTGTAGACCTGCGTCGTACTGATATTGCTGTGTCCAAGCATGCTTTGGACGCTGCGCAGATCTGCCCCGTTCATCAAGAGGTCGGTCGCAAAGCTGTGTCGCATGGTGTGCGGACTCACGTGTTTGGTAATGCCAGCCAAGCGGGCATACTTTGACACCATTCTTTGAATGCTCCGAGCGGTCAGGCGTCGAAAGTCACCGCTCATGTCTGCTTCGACATTTTTGCTGTAGCTGAGAAAGAGAGGGGGGAGAGTGTCTTGTCTCGCGTCTAGGTAGCGCTCGACCCAGTCGGCCGCCGCCTGGCTAATGAAGACGGGGCGATCCTTCTGGCCTTTTCCGCGGACCATAAACTCACGGCGTTTTGTGTTGACGTGGTCGCGGTTTAAGTTGACCAACTCTGATACACGGAGTCCGCTCGAGAAGAGAAGCTCAACGATCGCGCGATCGCGCAGGCCGGCCTCTGATTGCAAGTCGATGCCGCCAATCAGGCGTTCGACTTCGTCGTAATGCAAGAAGGTGACTTGTTTGCGGCTGATTTTTGGCAGGACGATCTTATCGGGGCTTAGGCTAGCTATATCGCGGGACGATAGATACTTTAAAAAGCCGCGGAGGGCGATCAGGTGGTAGGCCTGCGTAATGATTGCGAGTTCATCGCCTTGGGGATTCTTGTAACGATTCAGCCAGAGGCGATACTTACGAATGGTCTCGGTAGTGATCTTTTCGACTTGGATGTCGTGGGTAAACTCAACCAGTCGCTCGAGATAGAGACGGTAGTTTTCAGCCGTTTTGGCCGAGCGTCCACCTTCAACTTCGAGGTGTTCGATAAAATCAAGAATCAGCTCAGACAGATACATAAGCTTATTGTACACGCTTCACTGTTGCATGGGGTACAATAGAGCAGATGGAATATCTGATTGGGATTATCTTGGGGCTGATTCAGGGACTGACCGAGTTCATTCCTATCAGTAGTTCGGGTCACTTGGTGATCGCTCAAACGTTCTTATCCGGGGAATCGGACCACCTTTTGTTGGAGTTTTTGAATATTGGAACGATGTTGGCTCTCTTTTTCTTCTTTCGTCGGCGTATTGCACAAATACTGCGAGATATTTTTATTCACAAAAAGTATCGCCTCGCGCGCAATATTTTGTTGACGTCGGTTCCAGCGGGGCTGGTCGGCTTTATCTTTGCAGATTATATCGCCGGGACGGCATTCTTTGGCAGCGCAGTAGTGGTTGTCTTCACGCTCGCTATCGTGGGTATTTTGATGATTGTGGCTGAAAAGCTGCCGCACGCTTCGAAGGTAGAGAACGGCGAGAACCTGTCGGCTCCACGCGCATTCGGTATTGGGGTGGCCCAAATGATCGCACTCATACCGGGCGTGTCCCGCTCTGGGTCGACAATTCTGGCGGGCCGTTTTTTGGGCTTGTCGGCAAAGGAAGCGGCCGAATACAGCTTTTTGGCATCGCTGCCCATCATGATGGGCGTGACGCTGAAGGTGCTTGTCACTGACGCGGATTACCTGGTCGAGCACTTTGGCGTCCTGGCACTTGGTAACATCGCCGCTTTCATTAGCGGTGTTCTTGCTGTCGGCTTCTTGATGCGCTATCTGGCGAAGCATTCGTTGGCAGTTTTCGGTTGGTATCGAGTGGGGCTCGCTGCCGTCTTGGCGGTTATCCTTGTGTTCAATGGTACAATATAACCCAAAGCAAAGAAGGAGATGATATGAACGAACACATCCAGCGAACTCTTATTTTGTTCAAACCTGACGCTGTTCAGCGTGGGGTCGTTGGCGAGATTTTAACTCGTTTTGAGCGAGTGGGTCTGAAGATTATTGGTACGAAGATGATCGCGCCGGATCGAGAGCACTACTACAAGCACTACGAAGAGATCGGGCAAGTTATTACGCGACGCGGCGAGGCCACTTTTAACAACGTTCTTGATTTGATGAACCAAGGGCCGGTGATTGCCATGGTGCTCGAAGGTGTTGAGGCGGTCGAGCTTGTCCGCAAACTAGTGGGATCCACCGAGCCAAAGTCTTCGGCCCCAGGAACGATTCGTGGCGATTTCTCTCACATGAGTTACGGTTACGGTGACGCGACCAACCAGGGTATCCCGAATTTGATTCACGCGTCCGGTGACGTTGCAGATGCCGAAAAAGAGATTCCGCACTGGTTTAGTGACGACGAGCTGTATGACTACAGCGCCTTGCACGAGAAATTTACCCGCTAAGAGACGAAGACGGCTGGGCTGCGACGACGACATTGCCCCGTTGTCGCGGTCGACAGGGGAGAAGTCTGTTAGAATAGAGCAATAATGCCTCGGTAGCTCAACTGGAAGAGCAGATCCGTCCTAAGGATAAGGTTGTAGGTTCGATTCCTGCCCGGGGTACCACGAATTGATTTATAACGCCTGTGCTATCATAAGTTCACACCATGGCGAAATACCAGGAAGACCAAGCAAGACTTGATTTCGAAGGCCAGCGAGCCGGCGAAGAGGTTCTATTTGTGTTTCGCCGACACATCATCGCAATGCGCAAAGGGTTCTATCTACTGTTAGTACCTTTTGCCCTGAGTGCCATCCCGCCGCTGATTTGGCAGGATAATCTTATCCTATTCTTGTTGCCATTGGGCGGACTGGTGCTGGGGTTACTGCTGTTCTCGTACCACTTCATGATGTGGTACTTCACGGTATATATCGTCACCGATCAGCGCATCCGACAGGTGACGCAGAAAGGCTTTTTCGGTAAGGACGTTGTCGAGCTGCGGCTGTCAAAAATCCAGAACATAAGCTATAATATACCAGGATTCACCGGTGAGATTTTTGGCTTTGGAACGATTGTGATTCAGACCTTCGTCGGTGACCTCGTTATCAGGAATGTCGAACATCCGGACAAGATATTCCATAAGCTGCAGAACGCTGTTGCTGATGCGAATGAACAGCAAGGGGACTATGAAGAAAGTATTCAACAAAATACGACGTAAAAAAGAAGAACCGCAACAGGGCGGTCGTATTACTAACGATACCCTCGCGGAGCACAGAGCCCGAATTCTGGCAGGTGGGCGACGATTTAAGTACCCGGTCCAGTATCAGCGCCACAAACTTGTCTTTAATGCCATTATTATCGGTGTCGCGACCGTACTGCTTCTCGTCCTCGTGACGTGGTGGCAGTTGTACATCGTTCAGAACACTTCTGACTTCATGTACCGAGTTACTCGAGTAGTCCCCGTACCGATTGCTTCTATCGAGGGCGAGCAAGTCCGATATAGCGATTATCTTATGAAATACCGTGGAGCGATGCACTACCTAGTCGAGAAGGAGCGAGTGAACCTCGCAACCGAAGACGGCCAGCGTCAGTCTGATTTTGTGAAGAATGAGTCGATGGACGATGCGATTGCCGATGCCTACGCGGCAAAACTGGCTCGTGAAAACGGTGTCACGGTCAGTGATGTCGAGGTAGAAGAGCTTCTTAAGAAGCAGCTTGCCGATGGTGACGTCAGCGAAGAGAGCTACAGCGCCACAATCAACGACTTCTATGGATGGTCAATGGAAGAATACCGAGACATTCTGAAGGCGAAGATTTTGCGCCAAAAAGTTGCTTTCGCGATCGATCGGTCGGCTGAAGATTTATCGAAATCTGTCGGTGATAGGATCGAGGGTGGTGCGACTGATCTTCAGGCGGTCGCAGATGCGATCAACGGTGATGATGAGCCGCAGGTCGCCTACGCCGCACTCGGCTGGCTTCCGCGCAATAACCAAGACGATGGATTAACGGCTGCTGCCGCTGACCTTGAAGATGGCCAGATATCAGCCGCTATTCGCTCGACGAACGGTGCCGGGTATTACTATGTGAAACTGATCGATAGTAACGATACGCAGGTTAACTACGAGTACATTCAGATTCCTCTGACGCAGTTTGATCAAGCTTTGGCGGACGCTGAAGAATCAGCAGACGCCGTCGTGCGCTATATCGAGCTACCAGAGGTGGCAATGCAGCCGCAACAACAACAGTAAAGGAGGGTCTATGTACACCGTTCCCGAACTTGAATACAATTATGATGCACTCGAACCGTACATTAGCGGTGCCATTATGGAGCTGCATCACGACAAGCACCACAAAGCGTATGTTGATAAGCTGAACGCAGCGCTCGAGTCGCACGAGGAGTGGCAAGAAACAGAGCTGAAAGAACTACTGAGTCGGCTAGACGAGGTGCCTGAAGAGATTCGCACCGCAGTTCGTAACAATGGTGGCGGTCACTATAACCACTCACTTTTCTGGAAGGTGCTATCGCCGAACGGTGGTGGCCAGCCTGGTGGCGTGCTTGGCGACGATATTGTTGCGAAGTATGGCTCGTTTGATGCGTTTGTCGAGCAGTTTAATGCCGCTGCGCTCGGACTGTTCGGTAGTGGTTGGGTGTGGTTGACACCTGAGCTCGACATCGTGACGTCTCCTAACCAAGATTCACCGCTGATGCACGGCCAACCAGAGCCTCTGATGGGCCTTGATGTGTGGGAGCACGCGTATTATCTTGATTACAAAAACAAACGAGACGACTACGTGAAAGCGTGGTGGAATGTCGTTGACTGGGCGTTCGTCTCGAGTCGTTACGGCCGATAGGATATCGACAATCAAAAAAGCGCCCATAATGACGGGCGCTTTTTCTATAGAAAATACCACCGAAGTGGTATTGGTATGATTGCAACTTGGCGGGCCCGACCGGATTCGAACCGGCGATCTCCTCCGTGACAGGGAGGCGTGATAGGCCAACTTCACTACGAGCCCTCGTGTGACTTGTTCTGGCCAAGCTCTATGGATTTTAGCAGTTTTCACCCCAGAAGGCAAGAGGGGAAGCCGCTTGGTAATTCACTAGTCAGAAGGTATAATATCCTAGGTAGGAACTCGCCGCTATAGCTCAGCTGGTAGAGCGGCGCTTTCGTAAAGCGTAGGTCTCCGGTTCAAATCCGGATAGCGGCTCCATACATTTATGTTGACATATATCACCACCGCCTTTAAGGAGTTAATCACCAATCGTTACCTGACGACACTTGCTGTCGTGACGGTTGTGCTGATGGTCGGCTTTGTCGTCTATATCTTGCTGTCGGTGCAACCAAGTGAGCTGCAGTTGGTGACGCATTACACCGCCTTTGGTGTCACGCAGCTGTACCGAGATCAGTGGTTCTACCTTTGGTCTTTTGGGCTGTTTGCCATCCTTGCCGCTGCTCTGCACATCGCACTCGCGATTAAGTTGTATATCACGAAAGGACACCCCCTGGCGTTGATGATTGCGTGGTTTGGTATCGGGATTATTTTGTTTGCCTGGGTGATGAGCTTCTCAATTATTAACGTTTGGTCGCCGGTTTCGTAATTTCATGGCGGACTTTGAGCTTCCTCTCGGCAAGCGCACAAAATTCTATCGTTTCTTTGAAATGGTGCCGGCAATCATCAGCTACGGTGCCTTTATTTTGCTTATTGTCTTGTCGCTCGTTTCGCCGCTTTTGGCGGCTATCTATCTGCTGCTGATTATCATCACGATGCTCGTCAAGGCGGTGGGCATCGTGTACCACACCATCAGGGGCCATAGTCGACTGATTAAGGCGCAGCGTGTTGACTGGGCAAAGCGGCTCGGCGACATGGAGGACTCGGTCGCATCCTATGAACGACTTCGCAGCGAACGCACATCAGCGTATGGCGCACTTCAGCACGTCGAAAATCTACGTCTTGCCGCAGCTGACCCGACCGCTTTTCCGAAACCGTCTCAGTTGTACCACTTGGTAATCGTTGCTGCTTATAACGAGTCATACGAAGTCATTGAACCGACCATCCAGTCAGTTCTCGACTCGCATTACGACATGAAAAAACTGGTCGTTGCCTTAGCCTATGAAGAAAGGGGTGGGGCAGATATCGAAAAGACAGCGGCACGCTTGCAGAAGAAATTTCAATCTTCTTTTGCTGACTTTGTTCCGGTGAAGCACCCGCGCGATTTGCCGAACGAGGTAGTCGGGAAGGGTGGAAACATCACGTATGCCGGCAAGCAGATGCAAGCTTGGTTCGATCAGCGGGATATCGCGTATCGCGACGTCATCGTCACGACGCTCGACTCTGACAACCGGCCCCATCCGTCGTATTTTGCCTATACGACTTACGAATTTGTGACCAATGAGGATCGCAAGCATTTAGCCTATCAACCGATCGCACTCTTCTTTAACAATATCTGGGATGCTCCAGCGCCGATGCGCGTTGTGGCAACGGGTAATACGTTCTGGAATATTATTAGTTCGATGCGACCGCACATTATGCGCAACTTTGCCTCACACTCGCAGCCCATGGAGGCGCTCGTGGAAATGGACTGGTGGTCGACCCGTTCGATCGTTGAAGACGGTCATCAATTTTGGCGCAGCTACTTCTATTTCAACGGAAATTATTCGGTTCACCCTGTCTACATCCCCATTTATCAAGACGCGGTGATGGACGTGACGTATGTGAAGACACTGAGGGCTCAGTTTGTACAGCTTCGTCGCTGGATGTACGGCGCCTCTGATATTCCGTATATCGCGTCTCATGTTTTTAGTCGACGAAGGACGGTGCCATTCTGGCCGGCCTTTGTCTGGTTTGTCCGCGCCCTCGATGGCTACGTGACTGCGGCCAGCGTGTCAATCATCGTTGCAGTCGGAGGCTGGGTGCCACTGCTGCTCAACAGTGATGCCTATCGCAACGTTGTTGCCCATCAACTCCCAGATGCAATTAGCATCATTCAGCGCATCGCTCTGATCGGTTTGTTGGTGATGGTGTTTTTGGCCTTCAAGATGCTGCCACCGCGCCCTGCACGCTACAAGCGTCACCGGACGATCGGCATGGTGCTGCAGTGGTTCCTGATGCCAGTCGCGGCCATCGTGTATCTGTCGTTCGCTGCACTCAACGCGCAGGCGCGCCTCTTCTTTGGTAAGTACCTGACGAAGTTTGACGTCACGACAAAAGCGACCGTTGCCCAGAAAGAAAGGCGAAAGCTGTCACAGAAGGCAGCAAAGCGTCATCAATAGCTTCGCTGGCTAGGGTTGTCCCGAATAGCAAACACCCTCCTCGCAGCCCGCGGGGAGGGTGTTGTTTATCGGACGGTGTACATAAATTACATGGTGCGGACGCGAACGTCCCGCTTGATTTCCTGTAGCGTCTTATTGTACTCAAACGACAGGGAGAATCGGTCAAGCGCCGATGCGGTTTGTTTGGTGTCAATCTGTTGTTTGCTACTCATGACTTCATATTAGCATAAACAGTATATTTTGTCAATAGAACAGTCTGATGGCGGGTATATCGTCTGTGATATATGGTTTGGGTCGCTGGGGCGATCGACCTAGTGGATAACTTGCTGCAGGGTGGGGGAAAGTTCTGGTAACCCCGTGGTACAATGGTCGTAATGCAGTGGGCGCAACGAAAGCAGACAGGTTTTACGATTGTCGAGCTTCTCATCGTGATTGTGGTGATCGCGATTCTTGCCGCCATTACGATTGTGGCGTACAACGGTATTCGTCAGAGCGCAACGAAGTCGGCTCTTGCCAGCGCTCTTTCTCAAACCAGTCGACAGATCATGGCGTATGCAGCAAAAAATGCTGACCAGTACCCCTCTTCACTTGCGGCTGCCTCTGTGTCGTCTTCCGGTGATGTGGCCTATACCTATGAGGCAGATAACACGCGTACGCCAAGGCGCTATTGTTTGACTGCGACGCAAAACGGCACGTCTTATTTCGTCACGCAGGCGATGAGTGTCGCGACGCCGGGTTCATGCGAAGGTTTAATCGGCTGGTGGCCGCTAAACGGTAGTCCGGTAGATCTTGCTGGTGGGGCGAACGGCACACTGAGTGGAACGCCAGAAGTGGTGAACGGCCAAAGCGGTGCAAGTAATGGTGCCTATGAGCTTGATCTACAGGGCGACCGAGTGACGCTTCCCAATGAATGGGGAAGTGGTGTGAGCTTTAATAAGATTACAGGAAGCGCCTGGGTGCGCCAGACGACTCAGTCGGGAACGCGAGGCATCCTTTACTCTATGACCGGTGCATTGCACTGGGAGTTGGTAGGCAACGCTTGGCGTGTCCGCATATCGGGCACTGATCACGGCAGCGTTGCGGCCGGTCCAGCGATTGGGACGTGGGCGCATGTCGCCTTCGTGCACGACCGAGCGACAAATGATTTCCGTTTTTATGTTGATGGTGAACGAGTATACACTTCGACCGGCAATAGCGGTCGAGACTCATTCTTTACTGGAGACGTGAGCGAGCTAGGGGCATCGCTAACGACCAGCCGACAGTGGTTTGGTGCGATTGATGATATGCGTGTCTACAACAGGGCGTTAGGGGATAATGAAATCCGTGCACTCTATCAAGCAGGCGCTCAATAAAAATAACCCCTTCGAGAAGGGGTAGTATAATTCTTTCTGGTGGGTCCTAGAGGATTCGAACCTCTCACCTCCACAACGTCAATGTGGCGCTCTAGCCAAATGAGCTAAGGACCCTCGGGGTCGGATGACTTTATCAAGCATAGCAGAATAGGGGTGGGGAATCAATATGCTGAGAGGACAGTCTACGTTCATTGAAAGGTTTCGTGGTATAATAATAATCGAGTGACGACGCGGCCTAACCATCCGCAGAGCTCCGTCCATAAAGCACCGTACGTCAACGGGCTTTATAAGTAAAAGTCCGGTGGAACCGTCTACGAAAGTGGACCCGAGACATGCGATCAAAGGATTTAATAATCATTAAACCTAACATCGCATGTTTCTTTTTATTAATCAGGAAGGAGAACGGAATGGATCACGATCAACTGCACGCAATGCGACACAGCTTGGCGCACATTACAGCGGCGGCTGTAAAGCAGCTGTGGCCAGAGGCAAAATTTGGTGTGGGGCCGGTTGTTGAAAACGGCTTTTATTACGATATTGATTTAGGTGAGCGCAAAATTTCTGAATCTGACTTTGGGAAGATCGAGAAGAAGATGCGCGGTATTATNGCGCAGGGGCANGAGTTTGAACGCTTCACGATGCCTATTNGTCAGGCNATTGACTGGGCGCAGCAGAACNGNCAGCCGTACAAGGAAGAGTTGCTGAACGATCTTAGNCGAGCGGGNACGACGGTCGCGAAGGATCTTGATGCTGACGAGCTGGGCCTTGCAGCCGAGAATGACGCGGCAGTTGAAGAAGTGTCATTTTACAAGAATGGTGAATTTGTTGACCTATGTCGCGGTCCTCACGTCTTGAATACCCGCGAAGTAGGCGCATTTAAGTTGTTAAGGGTTGCAGGAGCGTATTGGCGTGGTAAAGAGACGAATCCACAAATGCAACGACTGTATGGTGTCGCGTTCGCAACTGAAGAAGAATTAGCAACTTATCTCGAAAACCTCGAGGCAGCTAAGCAGCGCGATCACCGCAAGCTCGGCCGTGAACTGGATCTCTATACTATTTCGAATTTAGTCGGCCCTGGATTGCCGCTGTTCACCCCGCGCGGAACGATACTGCGTGATATCGTCGCCAGCTATTCAAATCAACTGCGGCAACGATTTGGTTTCCAAAAGGTGTGGACGCCGCACATTACGAAGAAAGACCTGTACGAGACCTCTGGCCACTGGGCAAAGTTTGGTGACGAGCTCTTCTTGGTGACGAGCCAAGAAACCAGCGATGATTTCGCCTTGAAGCCGATGAACTGTCCGCATCACACACAAATCTTTGCCTCGCAACCGCGCAGCTATAAGGATATGCCGATTCGCTACCTCGAGACGACGACAGACTATCGTGATGAAAAGACGGGTGAACTGGGCGGATTAAATCGTGTTCGGTCACTGACTCAGGACGATAGTCACGTGTTCGCGACCCCGGATCAGATCGAACAGGAGATTAACAATTTGTTGGCGAGTGCCCGAGAGCTGTACGAGTCAATCGGCATGAAGCTGCGCGTTCGACTGTCATATCGTGACGAGAGCGAAGGCTATTTAGGCGATGAGTCGCTATGGGAGTCGGCGCAGGCTCAGTTGAAGGCGGCGGTGGTTGCGAACGGTCTTGATTACTTTGAACAAGACGGCGAAGCGGCATTCTATGGTCCAAAGATCGACTTTATGGCTACCGATGCTATCGGGCGTGAGCACCAAGTTGCAACTGTGCAGCTCGATTTTGTGCAGCCGCAACGTTTTGGGCTGGTTTACACTGACACCGAGGGTGGCTTCCAGACGCCAGTGATGATTCACTGTGCGCTGCTTGGTTCGATTGAGCGTTTTCTGAGCGTCTTTATCGAGCATACTGGCGGCTGGTTCCCTCTGTGGGCTGCACCGGAGCAGGTTCGAATCTTAACTATTAATGAAACAGTCAGTGGTTATGTTGATGAGATCGTTGAGCTGTTGAGCGGTGTCGTACTCGAGCGGCCAGTGAAGTATAACGAATTGCGTTACAGTGTCGACGCGCGCAATGAATCACTTGGTAAGAAGATTCGTGAGGCGACCGCTATGAAAATTCCTGTGCAGCTCATCGTTGGTCCTAAGGATATGGAGGCTCGGGAAGTGAGCGTCAGGACTCAGGCGGGTGAAGAGAAAGTCTCGCTCGACGCTCTTGTTGAGTATCTCCAACAGCTGTAGGTTCGAGAATGGTCGATCAGGTCTTTCGTCAAAAAATTGAGCAGCTGATTGCTCGTGTTCCCGCCGGGTCGGTGACGACCTATGGTGACCTTGCGGCGATGGCTGGGCATCCATACGCCTCTCGAGTCGTCGGCGGTATCGCCCATTACGGTGATCCCGAGCTGCCGTGGCACCGTCTCGTCAATCGTTTTGGTGGACTTGCCGCCGGATATCACGGTGGCCGAGAGGTGCAGGCTGCACATCTTGAAGCAGAAGGAGTGACCTGCGTAGACGATAGAGTAGTGGACTTCGAGGTGCGACGATGGCGCCCCTAGTGGTGATAGCTGGTCCGACGGCGAGCGGCAAGACGGCACTTGCCATTGAATTGGCGGAGAAGTTTGGCGGAGAAATCATCTGCGCAGACTCGAGGACCATATATAAGTATATGGACATTGGTACGGCGAAACCGAGTGCCGAAGATCGTGCTCGAGTCCCACATCATGGCATTGATTTGGTTGAACCGGGCGAAGACTTTAGTGCGGCAGATTTTAAATTTTACGCACTCGGTATGATTGCGGATATCCGTGCTCGTGGCAAGGTGCCGTTCCTTGTTGGTGGGACAGGGCTATACATCGATGCTGTTGTGTACGACTACCAATTTGGGCCAAAAGCAGATCCGGTCCAGCGTGAAATCCTTGAGTCGATGACGCTAGAGCAACTGCACGATTATTGCTATAAAAACAACGTAAAATTACCAGAAAATATTTACAACAAACGCTACGTCATACGGGCAATTGAGCAAAAAAGCATAAACGTAAAGAGGCGAGTAGCGCCGGTTGAGAACTGTATAGTTGTTGGAATTGCTACAGATAGAGACGTTCTGAGACAACGTATTACTCAGCGAGCTGAACAACTATTTGCCGATGGAGTTGTCGATGAGGCAAAGAAATTAGGTGAGAGGTACGGCTGGGAAAGCGAGGCAATGACGGGCAATATTTATCGTCTCGTACATGAATACCTGGAGGGTCGATGGGACGAAGGGCAGTTGAAAGAGCGTTTTGTATTTGCCGACTGGCAACTGGCAAAGCGTCAACTTACTTGGCTGAAGCGGCGTGAACATATTGAATGGATGGCGCTTAGTGAGGCTAAAAAATACATCAGTCGGCGACTCGCCTCTAGTGTCCGTTCGTGATATGATAGAACACGAAAGTTATACGAGGGATAGTAAACGTGATAGATGCATTGTTCGGATCAAAGACGCGGGTGAAATTACTGCATCTTTTTATGAATCACCCTGGACAATCTTTTTACGTGCGTGAAATAACTCGTCTTATCGACGAACAGATTAACTCAGTTCGCCGCGAGCTATCGAATATGCTACAGGTGGGAGTGATCACGAGTGATAGCGCCGATAATAAACTCTATTACGAAGTAAATCAGCGATACGATTTCTATGCGCCGCTGCGTGCCATCTTCGCGAACGAACCGCTTGATACGTCGAAACCATCGGCCGGTGGCGACGAGGGTGTGGTGCGGCAACAGTACCTCAGCGCCATTGAAAATATCTCGTCACTGCGCCTTGCGGTTCTGGCTGGCGTGTTAGTGAAGGGTTCGACCAGTGACGTTGACGTCTTGTTGGTAGGGACACTGCCGCCAGCAAAGGTGAAGTCTGCGATGGCGATTATCGAGAAGCTTGAAGGCCGAGAGATAAATTACGCAGTGATGCCGTACGATGAGTTCTACTATCGACTGAGTGTCCGCGATAAGTTTATTACCCAGATTCTCAACACCAAGCATGCCGTCGCAATAGATAAAGATAATGTCCTCAGTCAGAAGAAGTAAGTAAAGGAGAACTGCAAATGGAAATTGAATACAAGGGCGGTAACACCGTCATCATCAGCACCAAGCCAGCGACAATCGTTGTTGATCCAAAGTTATCTGTTGTTGGTCTGAAAGATGTCGCCACGAAAGGTGCGATCGAGCTTGCGACTGAGGAGCGGTTCGCCCTGACGAGCCCCGAGGCGTTGCTCAATATCGAGGGTCCGGGTGAGTACGGCGTCGCTCAGTTTGATATCAGGGGCGTTGCTGCTCAGCGTCATCTAGACAGCGAGAAAGACCCGCTTGCGTCAACAATGTATCGTATCGAAGCCGGCGACATCCGTCTTGCTGTGGTGGGAAATATTTACGAAAAGGTGAGCGAACAACAGCTTGAAGAGTTGGGCGTGGTTGATGTTCTCATTCTGCCGGTTGGCGGAAATGGATACACGCTTGATGCAACCGGTGCAGCTAGCCTAGTCCGTCAGGTCGACCCAAAGGTTGTCGTACCAGTTCATTATGCTGATGATGCATTAACCTACGAAGTTCCACAGGAGCCACTCGAGCTATTTGTGAAGGAGCTGGGCGCGCCAGTTGAAGAGGTGGCAAAGATGAAACTGAAGTCTGCCGCGCAACTCCCCGCGACATTAACAGTGTACGCACTCGTCAGAAGTTAGGGTATTGGACTGATAACAAAAACCCCGCGTGAGTGACGCGGGGTTTTTGTGTGACCCATGTGGCTTAGGCGAGGACGCCTTTTTTCTTGAGCGTACGGATTGCCTGAGTGCTAAGAACCATGGTGACCTTCTTGCCGTCTACGACGAAGGTTTTCTTCTGCAGGTTGGGCTTAAAGACACGCTTGGTGCGACGCAAAGAGAAGCTCACATTGTGGCCGAATTGCTTACCTTTTCCGGTTAGTTCGCATCGTGCTGTCATTGTTATTACTCCTTTATCGGAACACTGGTATAGATTTTACACTTTTTCACCCCGAGAGTCAAGGTGTAGGCGCCCAAAAGTCAGAGCTGCTATAATAGGATGAATGGAGATCTTCATCTATGTTCTGATTGTGGTGGGCACTATTTTGGTGTCAATGACCCTGCACGAAGCAATGCACGCCTTCGTCGGTTACTGGCTCGGAGACGATACCGCCAAGCGAGAGGGTCGGCTCACGCTTAACCCGATCAAGCATATCGATCCTTTCCTGACTATTTTACTGCCGCTGGGCTTGGCGGTTGCTGGACTGCCAATCTTTGGTGGTGCGAAGCCGGTTCCATTCCGACCAGATCGCTTAAGGGGAGACGAATGGGGCGCTGCGTTGGTGGCGATCGCTGGTCCTCTGACAAACTTCTTCCTTGCCTTCATCGGCTTTGGCGTTTGGGCGTTGGCTGGTGCACCGAGTGAGGCGACCGTCTTTGGCCAGGTGCTCACTACCTTCATATTCGTGAATCTTGGTTTCTTCGTCTTTAATATTCTGCCAATTCCACCACTCGATGGCTCGCGAGTGATTTACGCGTTGGCGCCAGAGTTCGTCAGGACAGGTATGCGGATGATTGAGCAGTTTGGGATTATATTCATCTTTATTATTGTCTTGCTGGCTGCACAGCCCCTCGGTGCATTTATGAGTGGAGCTATCGAAGCAATTCTATCGCTATTTAACCTTATTTTCAGGTTCTAATTGCTATAATAATAAGTGCCCAGGAGGGCTCCTAGGTACATATGATTTTCCGATATCATATGATAGGGAAGCCAATATGGTTCGTCTCTGTGGAGATGTTCTGAGGTCAACCACCGTATTCGTACGTGGGAAACTATCATAAGTACTGACGGGGCTATTCTGGGTTTTTTGTTGTATAGTTGGTTCATCAGGGTGTGGCGCAGTTGGTAGCGCGTACGGCTGGGGGCCGTGAGGTCGCAAGTTCAAGTCTTGTCACCCTGACCACATGACAATATCATCGCCGTCACGGCGATTTTTTGTTGTCATGCGTATGCTATACTGACAGTAAATAATAAATTCAAAAATAGACATATGAAACAAAGACTCTCGGTTCGGGCAATTATCAATCAAGACGGCAAGACACTGGTGCTGCGGCGTGCGAATGGGCGCCAGTCGATTCTCGGTAAGTATGAATTGCCCGGTGGTAAGCTAGCTTACAGCGAACAGCCCGAAGATGCGCTTCGACGCTATCTTCACGATGACGCCGGCATTCACATACAATCGAGTCAATTGTTTGATGCCGTGACGTACATTGACCGAGACGATCGCGATATTCAGTATGGAGTGATCGTATATTTAGTAAACCTTGTTGCTGACAATCATCCCATTCGGTTAAGCGGTAACTACAGTAAGTATCGCTGGCAAACGATGTCAGAAATGCATCAAGAAGATGTCACTGACTTGACACAACTACTGTTGGGGATTGTTCATCAAGAAGAGCTGGCGGATCAGTCGTTGCAGACAATAAAAAAATCTGGTGATAAAAAAACATCAGACGATAGTATTACTATCTTCACTGACGGCGGGTCTCGCGGTAACCCGGGCCCCTCTGCTGCTGGCTATGTCATTTTGAATGGACAGCGAGAAGTGGTCGCCGAAGGCGGGGAGTACCTTGGCGTGACGACGAATAACCAGGCTGAGTATCAAGGGGTCCGCATTGGACTGGAAAAGGCGCGGGAACTTGGCTTTAAGAAGGTCGAGTTTAAAATCGACAGCATGCTGGTCGTGAATCAAATGAAAGGCCTTTACAAGATCAAAAATCGAGACCTGTGGCCAATTCACGAAAGGATCCGTGAATTGATGAGGGACTTTGATCACGTTGGTTTTAGTCACGTGCTGAGGCAATTTAATCAGCTGGCTGATGGTATGGTGAATAAAACACTCGATGCTCACGAGAAGGACAAGCTGCCCGCATAACTTGTTTATGGTATAATATTAAGCGGCAGTTCGTTAGACGATCGCTTGTTTTACGACAAGAGGAAAGTCCGGGCAGCATAGGATAATGACAGTCGCTAACGGCGACCGGGGGCAACCCTAGGGAAAGTGCCACAGAAACAAAACTACCCATTTCGGTGGGAAAAGGTGAAATGAGTGGGGTAAGAGCCCACAGCGTCATATGGTGACATATGGAGAAGGTAAACCCTGTCAGCTGCAAGGAGATCAGCACAAAGAGTGATCCGCTCGCTGGTCGGTACCCGCTTGATCATGCTAGCAATAGCCTGACTAGATAGATGGTCGTCCACGACAAAACCCGGCTTACAGACGAACTGCTCGGCCTTATAAAAGACCACCCCTGAGCGGGGTGGTCTTTGCGTCGCGGTGAGGAGTAAGCTACTTCGCGCTCTTGACGATTGCTGCGAAAGCCTTAGGCTCGTTTACAGCTAGCTCAGCGAGAACCTTTCGATCGAGTTCGATCTTAGCTGCCTTGAGGCCAGCGATCAGCTTGCCGTAGGTAGTTCCTTCTTGGCGAGCTGCTGCGTTGATACGGGTGATCCATAGACCACGCAGATCGCGCTTGCGGTTACGTCGGTCTCGATAGCTGTACTGAAGCGCACGAATAACAGCCTGCTTGGCGAGGCGGTAGCTACGGGTGCGGTTGTGCTGCATACCCTTTGCTTGGGCTAAGACTTTTTTGTGACGTGCGCGTGCGGTAACACTTCGTTTTACTCGCATGGTTAGGCTCCTAGTGCTCGTTTAATGTTCTTGGCGACACCGCCCTTAACGACTGCGGTGGTGTTGATTGCGCGCTTGCGGCTCTTACTCTTCTTAGCGAGAAGGTGAGCGCCGAAGGCACGACGACGGGTCAGTTTACCAGTGCTGGTAATCTTGATCCGCTTGGCTGTCCCCTTATGGGTTTTTAGCTTTGGCATTACTTACTCCTTATTTGCTTCTAATCACGACGCTGAGGTTGCGTCCCGCCATAGTTGGCTGATGCTCGAATACTGCAACGTCCTCGAGAAGGGTTCCGATTCGGTTGATCATGTCGTAACCAAGTTCACGGTGTGCGTTCTCTCGTCCGCGGAAGAAAACCTGGATACGTACCTTGTTTCCCTCGGCCAGAAACTCGCGTACTTTACGAAGTTTGATATCCAGGTCACCCTGGCCAATCTTCATGCCGAAGCGCATTTGTTTCAACTCACCCTGCTTGTTGCTGCGGCGATTCTTTTGCGCCTCTTTCATCTTCTGGTACTGGTATTTACCCCAGTCGACGACTTTTACAACCGGCGGGTTGGCGTTGGGGGAGATCTCAACCAAGTCGAGGCCAGCGTCCTCGGCGATGCGCAGTGCTTCTGCACGGCTCATGATGCCAAGTTGTTCGCCTGATTCTCCGATAACGCGCAGTTCGCTCGCACGAATTGCCCCGTTAATACGAATGTTTTGGTTGATAAGAACTCCTTCTTTTTTGAGTGCTAGTTTTCGAGCGTTTACTCAGCAACTATGGTACCAGATTGACCGAGGTAATACAAGGGGTGCCTGTGCTTTCATTCTATTCCAGCGTATTTCGTAGCTGGAGGGCTTCTGCCATGTGGTGGACTTGTATCTCGTGGGAGCCGTCTAGGTCAGCGATAGTGCGCGCAAGTGCAATGAAATGCTGGTAGACTCTTTGACTGTAGTGCTTCATGACACGCGTTCGCTCGAGCAGGTCAAGAGCCGATGAGTGACATCGAAGAGAAAGCTGAGAGATAGATGCATTATAATTGTAACTATTACAACTATTGTATCTGTTATTTTGGCGAGATACTGCCAAATGAACACTTTCTTTCAACTCTTTTTGTTGATTTTTGCGCAATGATTTTGTTCGTGATTTCAGCCCATTTTGCGGCCGGTTCAGTATGAGTACGATGCTGAACCGATCCAATAGTGGCCCCGATAGTTTGTTGAGGTAACGTCGCCTTTGCCACTCTGTGCAACGACAGGGTATCTCCGGGTCGCCGTAGTAGCCGCAGCGACAAGGGTTGCAGGCGGCGACAAGCCAGAAGTCGGCTGGCATGAATTGCCTCGATGGCCCAGCTCCCAGCCAGATTCCCTTTTGTTCAATCGGTTGACGCAGCATCTCGAGGGTATTTGCGGGGTACTCTGCGATTTCATCAATGAAAAGAACACCCTTGTGAGCAAGGCTGATTTGGCCAGGAATGCCTCTGGGTGAACCGATAAGGGCTTGCGGAGTGATAGTGGGGTGGGGTGATCGATAGCGGCCGCTTGTTTCCGGCTCCTGCGCCAGGGCACCGATTTTTAGACGCGTGATGAAATCTTCTGGCGAGAGTGGCGGCAATAGGGAAGCGGCTGCCTGACCGAGGAGTGTCTTGCCGACCCCCGGCGGCCCTACGAGTAAAATCGGGTGATGACCAGCGATTGCTATAAGGAGGGCGCGCTTTGCTTGCTCTTGGCCGATGATACTCTCAAAGGAAGTTTCATCGGATGCGACGATGCTAGGAGGTTTGGCGATACAAGGGTCGAGCAGAGCAACACCTTTTAAGTGCCGGTAAACATCACGGAGGTGGGGTGCTTCATAGAGTTTTTGTGTCTCTGGTGTGAAAGGGGCTGAGCTACCTGTGCCGACGATTGCCCGCGTCCGGTCTTCGGTCAGGTGGTGTAGCAGGAATGCGGCGCCATTTGTAGGTCTGATGTGCCCATCGAGAGACACTTCACCGAGGAAGAAGCAATTTTCGATTTCCGATGTTTTCAGTAGACTGGCCGCGGCCAGTAATGCTACGGCAATGGCGAGATCGTAGTGCGACCCCTGCTTGGGCAGTTCGGCTGGGGCGAGGTTGACGATATAGCGTCGTGGCGGAAGTGGTAAGTCTGAGTGCTTTAGCGCACTCCTGACGCGCTGAACGGACTCTTGAACGGCCTTGTTGCCCATGCCCACGATCACAATGCCCGGGAGGCCTTTTGTGGCGGTGGCTTCGACAGTAATTGGTTGACCGTCGAGCGTTTGAAATGAAAGTGATTGGGTGTGAGCGATCATGCTCTTAGCATACCGCCCGGTTTTTAGCTAAAAGTGAAGTTTTATGATAAAATTATAGAGGTCGTGGGGCTGAATATAGCTTCGACGAAAGGACATTAACAGGTTGTGTTGCAAGTCGATTTACACACGCACGTGTCTTTTTAACTGCAAATACATTTGCAAAGCTCAAGGAGATGGTTACACCAGCTCCACGAGCGCTTGCTTTCGCCTAAGTTGCGTTAGCCATCGTTTCTTCTGATTGAAGTATAAGAAGAGCGGTGTTATACCTATACTTCTTATCTGGATTGAGTGCAGCTAGCTCATCGAGAGAAATTTTCTAGCGCGACTCCTGAACCCTGTTCGTTTGGCTTTGACGTTCAGTAGTCGTTAATTATCGAGCCAAACTATGCTTGTAGACGCACGACAGGTTACCTTTTGGACCCGGGGGCAGTACCCGGCAGCTCCACCACGATGAAATGTACTTGCGGCCCGCTAGTGGCCGCTTTTCTTTTGCTATTTTCAACAAGTAAAAACGACCGCCTGCGAGGAACGGTCGTTTTATCGTGGAGTTTTTTTCAATTCTTTTTTGTTTTTGGTTCCTAAAGTGTTTGTATAACTTTTTTACTCAGGAACTACCCCTATAATAAGGCGGAATTCCGCTTGTGTCAATAACTTTTTCAAGGATTTTTTACATAAAAATGAAGGCGCAAAATACCAGAACGCCAGCCTAGTGTTGGGCGTTGCGCCGAGCACGCTACATGACGGGATGATGCTTATGCTATACTGATTTTCATGAACGTTTCTTCGGAGCCACGAGGCTTTACGATTGTCGAACTTCTTATTGTGATTGTAGTTATCGCAATCTTGGCGTCGATCACCATCGTCGCTTATAACGGTATTCAGCAACAAGCTCGTAACTCTCAGGTTATCAGTGGCGTCAATGCTTACTATAAATTGATCAGTCAGTACTATATCGAGCAGGGTAGCTATCCGACGCAGAACGGCGCCTGTCTTGGCGCAAATTACCCAGACGATCAATGCTGGGCAGGGCAGAGCGGCAATCGCTACGTATCCGCCGCTTTTGATGCGGCACTTGCACCGTATGTTGCTGCCAAGCCGACGCTTGCGAGCGAGCGATTTTCGATTGGCATTGGTGACAATACGCGAGCCGGTGCAGTATATGTGACGTCTCCTGCTCGCATTATCTATTACCTGCAAGGTCCGACTGGCGGGTGCGTTATTTCGGGGGCGTCGGGCGGCACTGAGGGCGGTGTTGTGCGTCAATGTGCCCTTACTTTTAATTAAATAACAACGTAGTAAATATATCTACATAAGGGTATTTAAAGTGTAAAGGGTAAGTAAAGTTGGTATTGTTGTGTATATAACTTAAAAATAATCACTTGTGCGTATTGACCAAATGAAACGCTCATGCTATAGTGAAACCAAGCTTTTGACAAAAACAAAAAAGCCACGCACCAAACAAAAACGAACCTTAACAATTCAATCGCTCGCCAATTTCGCTGATGAAGTTTGACGGAAAGACGGCTACGTTAACGCCAACGGGAAACAATGCTCGCGGGGTCCATACCTGCTTGTAGCACGCACTTTTTATCCCAGTTACGTGCCGATGCTCCGCCAAAAGCGTTTGCTCCGGAAGTACCGGATGCACCTAGTTAATCCTTACTTAGGTTGAGGAAGTAAAGAAACTACTAGGTGTGTCCTTGTGGAAACTGGACTATGAGCACACGGTTGCCCCGGGTTATCCCGGAGCGGTCAGATAGTCCGCAGCGATACGCGGCCTCCTGGTACACACGCCTAATAGTATTTTTATAGCGGCGTATGCTGTACCTTTGGCATATACGCGTGTCGCTCGGGCACCCAGAAATTGAGTGAAACACTTATGCTATAGTAGCTTCATGCTACAAAGAGTCATCGCGCTCATCACTATCGCAAGCCTCTGCTTGCTCGCAATCATGCTGACGTCAACCACGCCGGCGACTGCTGGTCCATTCGGACTGTTATTGATATTTATTTCTGCTTATCTTGCCTGTCTTGGTTTGATAAGCTTTTTTTTATATGGCATCAGCCGCATCTTAGTCTATGTATCATCCGGCTTTACGCTTCGGCGCCCGATGCGGGTGATGCCGTTTCGCCGGGCGTATTATTTCTCGACAGTTCTAGCAGCCGCTCCGGTGTTGCTTATTAGTCTACAGTCGGTCCGCTCTGTCGGTGTGTACGAGGTGTTGCTCGTCGTCTTCTTTGTCGTGATTGGCTGTGTCTACATTTCGCGCCGAATTTACTAAAAGCATAGGCGAAATGCAGGGGTAGGCGTGGTACAATCATAGGTATGCAGCCCCAGAACACAGAAAACCGCGGAGGGCTAGAACAACTTCCGGCTCAACCCACTCCTTCGGGAGAGCGTATTCCCGTGTTGCCGTCACCCGAGGGCGGAATTGAGACCGGGGCAGAGCGACGAGAGCAGGCGGCAGAGGCCCAGGCAGCAGCAGCGGACGCAGCCTCACCGGCCGCACCGGTGCAGCCGATTGTTGTCGCGCCACCAACGCCCACCCCAGAGCCAACCGTCGCACCGGTATCGGGTCCACTAACTGCGGCGGATGAAGATGTGATTGAAAAAGAATGGGTCGACAAGGCGAAGCAGATCATTACAGAAACACACGACGATCCGTATCAGCGCTCGAACCGAGTCAATCAATTGCAGAAAGAATATCTGAAGAAGCGGTATGGTAAAGACTTAGGGGCGCAAGCGTCATAGGGCAGAAAAGGGGAGAGGTGTGACTGGGTTTATTATTACCATCATTGTTATTCTCTTGACGATCGCCGGTGCGGTTGCTGCTATTTTTTGGCAATATCGCAAGATCTTACGTGAGGCAAAGAATTATGAACGCGGCCTGAAGATGGTGCCTCTTTATATTCACATCCCACCGATGAGCGACGACATCGAGGGTGGTGGCCGCGATGAGCGCGATGTGACCGAGGAAGTCCTTTCTCAGGCGCAGGTGATGTACAACATTATCGCCAGTACGGCGACAAAAGGCTTCAAGAGCAAGATGTACGGGCAGCGCCACCTTTCTTTCGAAATCGTGGCACACGAGGGGCTCATTCATTATTATGTTGTGGTTCCGATGGCCCTTATTGATGTGATTCAGCAGGCCGTATCGGCAGCCTATCCTTCGGCAAGACTAGAGGAGGTGGACGAGCGCAACATCTTTAACCCTGCCGGGCGTATGAGCGGCACCATTGGTGGTGAATTCACGCTCAAGAAGGATTTTGCGCATCCTATCGCAACGTATCAAGAGGCGAAGCGAGACGCTGGACGGGCGTTGCTCAACGCATTATCGGCAGCTGGTCGTGAAGACGGTGTGGGGATTCAAATCCTGATTCGTCCTGCCTTTCAAGGCTGGGCGAAGCGCGCCGTGAGTGTCGCTGAGCGCATCAAGAAGGACAAGGGTGTTAAGAGCGGCCTGAGTGGTATTGATGCTCGTGGCTTGATGGAGGCGCTTTGGCGGCCACCTGAGACAAAAGAGTCAAAGCCCGAGGATAAGCAGCTCAGCTCGCTCGAGCAAGCGACGGTTGAGAGCATCGAGGACAAGACTCGTTATCCGGGGTACGAAACATTAATCCGTGTGGTGGCCTCATCGTCAACGTCGGGCAAGTCGCAGTCGCTTTTGAACAATGTCGTATCGGCCTTTTCGCTGTTCGACTCGGCGTCGAATAACGGCTTTAAGTTTGCCGTAACGAAGAATATTGATGAATTTGTTACAGCGTATCTTTTTCGATTCTTCCCGCAAGAAGTTGACCAGAATATTCTTAATACTGTCGAGTTAGCAACGATCTTCCACTTGCCGAGCCAGAAGAATATTCCAACCTCGCAGGTACAGCGCCAGGCTGCGAAACAAGTTGATGGTCCAACGCAGGTGATGGAGGAAGGATTTCTGCTCGGTTATAACGAGTTCCGTGGTACGAGGAAGCCGATTAGGCTGGCGAACAATGATCGAAGGCGGCACACCTATATTATTGGACAGACCGGTACTGGTAAGTCGAAGATGCTTGAAAACCTTGCTTTTCAAGACATGATGGATGGACGTGGCTTTGCCTTTATTGATCCGCATGGTGATTCGGCCGAAGAATTATTGGGCATGGTGCCAAAAGAACGTGTTGAAGACGTCATCTACTTTAGCCCTGGTGACATGGAGATGCCGGTTGGGCTGAACCTGTTTGAATATGAGAACCTTGATCAGCGAGACTTCTTGATTCAAGAGACGATCGCGATGCTGTACAAGCTGTATGACCCGGGGCACACCGGTATTGTTGGCCCGCGCTACGAGCACTGGTTCCGTAACGCCGCGCTGACGGTGATGGCTGACCGCGAGAAGGGCTCGACGTTTATCGATGTTCCGCAAGTCTTTAACGATCAAGGCTTTGCGGACGAAAAATTGAAGTATGTCACCGACCGAACGGTGCTGGACTTCTGGAATAAAGAGATGGCGCAGACGAGTGAGGCGAACAAATCTGAGGTGTTGGGATGGTTCGTCTCTAAGTTCGGCGCCTTCCTGTCTAACGAAATGATGCGCAACATCATTGGACAGACGAAGAGTGGTTTTGACCTGCGAGAGGTGATGGACAACAAGAAGATTCTACTCGTGAACCTGTCGAAGGGGCGAGTTGGTGAGCTGAACTCTCAGCTTCTGGGAATGATCTTTGTCATGAAGTTTCAAGCCGCCGCAATGGGTCGTGCCGACCTGCCTGAAGACCAGCGTGAGGACTTTACCCTTTATGTCGATGAGTTCCAGAACTTCGCAACCGATAGCTTCGCGACAATCCTCTCGGAGGCACGAAAGTATCGACTCAGCCTTGTGTTAGCAAACCAGTTTATGACCCAGCTTACTGACCAGATACGGGAAGCGATTATCGGAAACATCGGAACGGTTATTAGTGGTCGCATTGGTATCACGGACGCCGAGATTCTGGTGAAAAAATATTCGCCGACATTTGATGCGGAAGATTTAACCAGGCTACCAAACTTCCAGACAGTTGCCTCGGTCATGATTAATAACGTTCCTTCGGCGGCGTTTAGTATGTCGCTGGTGCCGCCACTTGGCCAGTCTAATCCAGAACTGCGAGACGCGCTGAAAAAACTCTCTGCTGCAAAATACGGCCGTCCACGGGCGGAGGTAGAGCGTGAAATCTTTGCTCGTTTGGGGGCTGGCGACGCTGCTCGAAAAGCGAAGGCTGACGCACTGAAGCAAGCTCAGGCGGATCGTCTGGCGGCGCTCAGGGGAAGTGCGAGCAATCCCAATGCTCCGCAACCAGCTGGGTCAGCCATGGTGCCGCCGCGACCTCCGGCGAGCTCCGGTTCTTCGTTCCTCGATGATTGGCTGGCAAAGCGTCAGCAGTTACAGGCGACGCAGCCGTCGAATCAAGCAAAACCAGCGCCTGCGCCAAACCCAGCCTTCGGTCCGACGATACCGAGTAGCGCCCCCGTATCACAACCAGCGCCGCAGCCGGTCAGTCCTGTGCAAGAGATTAAAGCAAAGATACCGCGCGAGAAGCCGCCAGAGGCTCCTCAGTCGCCGGCACAGCCACCAGCTGAACCAGATAGGTTTCATGTTCGAGAGGGCGACAAGAACGGCTCTGACGACGGCATGCACATTCAGCTACGCTAGCAGGTGACAATAAAATAACCTCTCGCTTTGAAGGGGTTATTTTATTGGTGGTGATGCCTTATCCTTTTTTGCCGGTAACCATCACGCGGAGGTAGTCGTACACCGTCCCTATGACCCAGCCGACGATGAAGGCAGCGATCGTCTCAAAGCCAGATAATACATAGCCATAGTTTCGTGCAATTAAGTAGACGGCGAGCACGAGAACGAACGCTGCAATAGATCCAGCGAGGATAGCATTTGGGCGAGCCACTGTCGCACCAACGGTGTCGCTGACCTTCTCGATAACAGGGGAGTGAATAAACTTGCTGAAGGCCCGTTGTGGTGCCGGCATTTCTGCCTGGATATGCTTCATTTGTCGCTGGAAGGCGACTTTCTTTTCATGCTTGCTGATGGCACCGCGGCGACGAGCGGGTGCTGCCGACTTTGGCCGGCGATCTTTCTCCGCGCCGCCTTTTTCGACACTTACCGCTGTTTCGAGTGCTTCAACTCTTGCTCGCTCAGCCTGTTTCTCGGCGCTCTCAGGCGCGGCTTCCTTCTGTTCGATTGCTTGCTCGGCTCGCTCATAATGTTCCGGCGTTGCGTTTGGCGCTTCGACCGGTCGTTCTGGCGTGCTCAGTTGTTCGGGGCTGCTCATGAGGTGTCCTTTTTAAATGTTACCAGCGTGAAGGTTGCGTCGAATCAGGCGAACTTCCTTGCCAAGTTGTTTCGAGCGGAAGAAGAAGTAGCTGACGATAGCGAGTAGGAGTGAACCAAAAATCATATTCTCTGTGGGGCCGGTTGTCGGTAATTCGGTGACAATCTCTTCGACAACTTTTGGCGGCGCACAGCTCACGGGAATGCTGACCGAATCTTCGCCGAAGACGTTTTCGATCACACAGTTGTACGAGCTAGGGTCACTTTGACCAGTTGGCATTGCAGGAATGCTTGATAGGATCTGAACAGCGAAGATGCGCGTGTCGGTTGTGCCCGGTGCGACCGATATGTCGGGCCATGATAACAGGCGCTTGTCTTCGTCGTAGGTACCGCCACCTTTGTCGACGAGTTTGGCATACTCGAGCGTGTCGCCGACATAGTCCTTGAGTTCAACCGTCTCAGCGCTACCGCCTGTGTTCTTGACGGTCAGTGTAAATTTAATTCGGTCGTTAACTTGGGCGATCGTCTTGGCTGCATCGACGTTGCCCTGGCTGATATTGACTGCTTCTTTCGAAAGCGTGATTTCGGCCGGCTCTGGTTCGGGTGCTGGTGGAGGGGTTGGCGGTGGTGGAGGAGTCGGGATGTAGTCGGTAACAAGATTGCCACAGGCTTGCAAGATGGCAAACCAACCGACGGACGCTGAGTGGCCGATCCAGCCGTAGTAACGAGTATCGGTGCTAGAGAAGCTTGAAAGCTTTCGCGCGTAGACTGTTGTGACGGCCTCACCGGCCGCGTTGCGAACAGTGAAGTCGGTTGAGCCAGGTCGCGTCTCGCGTCCCCAGCTGTATTTCTCTCCCGCGATAAATGATCCAAACTGGGCACTGGCAATTTCTGCACGAGTCACGCCAGCGGAAGTCATAATATCTTGCAGATGATTAGTGTTGGCATCGTAGGGCCGCAGGAAGTTGTCGAGTGAGCGGTTTGCTCCCAATCCAAGACCTCCCGGCACAAAGTCATTTGCGTTTGATGCGTTGGCGGATTCAGGACCTTGGAAAACAACGAGTGACTGCACGACGAGCGCGAGTGCAACAAAGATAAGCCCGAGCCGTCTTGTGGCTTCTTCTTTGCGAAGCCTTCGGGCGTAAAAGCCAAGTTGCCCAACCAGTGCTGGGCTGAATGACAGCTGCGATACAATCTTCCTAAACATATGTTTGTTTTGTGAGTTTACCTCTTGTGCCTAAGATTAGCATAAGAAATATGTTCAGTGCAATACCCCTAGCGTGAACAAAATTTTTGCTATATAATGGTCGGTAGTCAACCGTCCGCACTCGTCTGGAGTCAGGGGTAAATTGTAGAGGAATAGTATAGTGGTGAAACAAAAAGCTGACACTTCTTATGATGGCTCACAAATTCAAGTCTTGGAGGGACTCGAGCCGGTCCGCAAACGTCCAGGAATGTACATCGGAAGCACGGGCTACGATGGCGTCCATCACCTCATTAAAGAGATTGCCGACAACTCTATCGACGAAGCAATCGCCGGCCACGCTTCTCGCGTTGATGTCATTATTCTCGAAGACGGCGGTATCACTATTACCGACAACGGACGTGGTATTCCGGTCGACAAGCACCCAAAGACCGGCCTCAGCACCCTAGAAACGGTTCTGACCGTCCTGCACGCTGGTGGTAAGTTTGGCGGCGGTGGATACAAGGTCTCTTCTGGTCTGCACGGTGTCGGTTCTTCTGTAGTCAACGCACTATCGACTCACATGATTGCCGAAGTCGTTCAGAAAGGCCAGCTGTATCGTATCGAATTTGCGCAGGGTGGCGTTAAGGTGCCATTTAAGAAGGTCGGAAAGACCGACCGACCCACCGGCACTAGCATCACTTTTTATCCCGACCCGACAATCTTTAAAGAAACGGTTACCTTTGATTACAAGTGGGTAGTCGATTATCTGCGACACCAGGCGTACCTGACAAAGGGTGTGTATGTTGCTGTGCAAGACCAGCGCACCAACGAGCGTGCTGCATTCTACTTCGAAGGTGGTATCCAGAGCTACGTCAAACACCTTAATATTGGCAAAGAAGTTGTCAGCGACAATATTTTCTATGTTGAAAAGCAGGTCGAGGATTCAATGGTGGAAGTCGCCGTACAGTACAACGATACGTTCGTTGAACTCGTGAAGCCTTTTGCGAACAACGTCCTGACTCCTGATGGGGGAACGCACCTAGTTGGTTTCCGTACGGCGCTGACACGTGTTATTAATGACTACGCTCGCAAAAACAGCCTTCTGAAAGAAAAAGACGACAATCTGACGGGTGATGACATTCGAGAAGGTTTGACCGCGATCATCCTTGTGAAATTGCCAGACCCGCAGTTTGAGGGGCAGACAAAGAACAAGCTCGGTAACCCTGAAGTGCGACGTTATGTCGAGCAGGTCATGAACGAGTACTTTGCTTACTATTTGGAAGAGAACCCAGATGTCGCTAAGAAAATTGTCAACAAGGCGCTGCTTGCGGCCCGAGCCCGAAAAGCGGCCCGAGCGGCCCGAGACAACGTTCTTCGTAAGGGCGCACTTGATGGTATGGGGCTGCCCGGAAAGCTCTGGGACTGCTCAAGCAAGAGCCCAAGCGAAAGCGAGATTTATATTGTTGAGGGTAACTCGGCGGCTGGATCGGCGAAAGAAGGGCGGGACAACCGCACGCAGGCCATTCTGCCACTGCGAGGTAAGGTCCTGAATACTGAACGTGCTCGACTTGACAAAATGTTTGCCAATAAAGAAATTGTAGCGATGATTCAAGCTTTCGGTGTGGGCATTGGTGAGCAGTTTGATGTCAATGGCCTTCGTTACCACAAGATCATTATCATGACAGACGCCGATGTTGACGGTAGCCACATCTCAACACTTCTGCTGACTTTCTTCTTCCGCTACATGCGCGAGATTGTTGAGGGCGGCTATATCTACCTCGCAAAACCGCCACTGTATAGTATTAACCGCGGCCAGAAAAAGCAGTATGCCTATGATGAGGCAGAACGTGAACGCATTCTCGACGAAATCATCGCCGACAAGAAGGAGCGTGGCACCACTGTTGATGAGACTGAAGACAAGATGAAGCAGGCCGGTGTGACGATCTCACGCTTTAAGGGACTGGGAGAGATGGACGCAGACCAGCTGTGGGACACGACGATGAACCCAGAAAACCGAGTCCTGATTCAGGTTCGTGTCGAGGACGCCGAGCGTGCCGATGCGATTTTCACGAAACTGATGGGTGATGAAGTTTCTCTGCGAAAGACCTTCATTCAGACCCGCGCAAAAGATGTAGACTTAGAGGAACTGGACGTATAGTATGGACGACGAACGAACCCCAAACCCAATCGAAGAACCAACTGAAGGCGAGCTAATCGCACCATCTGGCCTCGAGTACAGGACGCTTGAAAACGTTATGGAGGATAGCTTCCTTCGGTATTCTATGAGCGTCATTATCGACCGTGCGTTGCCTGACGTACGTGATGGCTTGAAGCCTGTTCACCGACGTATTCTGTACACGATGAACCGAGATGGTCTTCGCGCTGGCTCGAAGTTCCGCAAGAGTGCAACGGTTGTCGGTGCGGTGATGGGTGACTTCCACCCACACGGTGACTCGGCGATTTACGACTCTATGGTCCGACTGGCACAGCCGTGGGCGCTCCGTTATCCTATGGTGGATGGTCAAGGAAACTTCGGTTCAATGGACGGAGACCCGGCCGCTGCTTATCGATACACCGAGGCTCGACTGCAAAAGATTGCCGACGAAATGCTGGCTGATATCGAGAAAGACACCGTTGATTTCCGCGATAACTATGATGGTTCAAAGCAAGAACCGGTCGTGCTGCCTGCGAAGGTGCCAAACCTGCTGCTAAACGGTCAGATTGGTATTGCGGTCGGTATGGCAACAAATATTCCACCGCATAACCTGGGTGAATTGGTTGACGCAACGATCGAACTGATTGATAACAAAGAGGCAACCATTGACGACCTTCTCAAGCACGTGAAGGGTCCGGACTTCCCGACGGGTGCAACGATTTACGGTGGTGCACCAATGAAGCAGGCCTATCAGACGGGGCGCGGCAGTATTATGGTGCGCGCGATCGCTGACATTGAGGAGACAAAGAAGGGCCGTCACCAGATCGTTGTTTCGGAAATACCTTATGGTGTAAATAAAGCAACACTTATTGAAAAGATTGCCGAACTTGTCAAAGAGAAAAAGATTAACGGTATTAGTGACCTGCGTGACGAAAGTGCCCGCGGAACCGTTCGTGTTGTCGTTGAGCTGAAGAAGGACGCCTATCCAAAGAAGCTCCTGAATCAGCTGTATAAGATGACCGCGTTACAGACGAGCTTTAACTTCAATATGCTGGCGTTAATTGACGGGATCCAACCTCGGGTCCTCGGTCTTCATGAGATGCTCAGCGAATTCATCAAGCATCGTCAGAAAGTCGTGCGTCGCCGCACCGAATTCGAACTGAAAAAGGCGAAGGAGCGGGCGCACATCCTCGAGGGACTTAAGATTGCCCTCGACCATATTGATGAAGTGATTGCGACAATCCGTGCCAGCAAGACGACCGATATCGCCGAAAAGGCTTTGATCGAGAAGTTTAAGCTGAGTGAGATTCAAGCAAAGGCTATTCTGGCCATGCAACTTCGACGGCTGACGGGACTGGAGCGTGCCGCTATCGAGAACGAGCTGAACGAACTCCTCGCGCTCATCAAGAAGCTGGAGGGCATCTTGGCCGACGAGAACGAGATCTTTAAGATCATCAAGACCGAGCTCCTTGAGATGAAAGAGAAGTACGGCGACGAACGCCGCTCGAAGATCATCAACCACGAGCTGGGTAAATTCAGCGATGAAGAGCTGATTCCTGAAGAAGACTCTATCATCCTGTTGACGACCGAAAACTACATCAAGCGAACGCTTGTCAGCGAGTATCGTCGTCAGAACAGGGGCGGAAAAGGCAAGCGCGGTATGACTACCAAAGAAGAGGACGTTATCGACCAGCTGATTCCAGCGAGTACACACGACTACTTACTATTCTTTACTAACCGTGGCCGTATCTTCCGCCTAAAGGCCTACGAGGTTCCGGCGGCATCGCTCGCCGCAAAGGGTGTTGCTGCAGTGAACCTGCTCGCTCTTCAGCCAGAAGAGAAGATCACCTCTATTATTAAGAGTGAAAAAGATGCCAACGAAGACGGCTATCTATTTATGGCAACGACCCACGGAACTGTAAAGAAGACGCCATTTAAGGACTACGCAAACATCCGAACGAACGGACTGATTGCCATCAAGCTTGATGACGGCGACGAACTGCGATGGATCAAGAAAACAACAGGCAACAGCGATGTGATAATCTCAACATCTGCTGGACAAGCTATTCGGTTCCACGAAACAGACGCTCGTCCGATGGGGCGTGCTGCTCGGGGTGTCCGTGGTGTCCGTCTGCGTCCGAATGATCAGGTGGTCGGAATGGATATCGTGAATGACGACGAGGGCAACTTGCTGGTTATCAGCCAGAATGGTTACGGCAAATTGACGAAGTCATCCCACTTCCCGGCTCATAAGCGGGGCGGTGTTGGTATCAAAGCTGCGGTCGTGACGGCGAAAACCGGTCCGATTGTCGCGGTTCGAACGCTCGAGCCTGATACCGAGGAGATTCTGCTCATTTCAAGCAAGGGTCAAGCGATTCGTATCGGATTGAAGGACGTGCCAACACTCGGCCGAACAACGCAAGGTGTGCGAATTATGCGCACGAGCGAGGGCGATAAAGTTTCTTCATTCGGATTTGTTCCAGCACAAAAAGTCGAAGAGGAAGAGGAGTAGGCTATGGAGCTCGTTGTTTCACCGTATCTGATTGCGGCAGCGAGCGCCTGGGTTCTCGCGCAATTCTTTAAGTACCTCGTGGCTAGTATTAAGGCGAAGAACATGCGGCAGTTCCGTCAGTTCTACCTTTCGGGTAATATGCCGAGCGCTCATTCAGCAACTGTCGTTGCACTCGCAACGACGATCGGTCTACTGGACGGCACTGGTACACCGCTCTTTGCTTTGGCGGCGCTATTTGCTGCTGTCGTGATGTATGATGCACTGATGGTGCGTCGATCGTCGGGTGAGCAGGGCGCTGCATTGCTCCAGTTGCTTGTTGATGCAAAGAGCAAGATTCTACCCCCTCGAGTCGCTAAGGGTCACACGCCATATGAAGTGCTTGCCGGGGCGTTGCTTGGGCTTGTTACGGGTCTTGTGGTATTTTTTGCAACTCTGGGCTAGCTTGCGACTACTGTTGAGTGAGAGAAATAAAGTCGAAATAACCCCTTGACCAATCTGTTTCTGGCGTGTATAGTTGATCAAGTCTGGTCGACAAGGCCAAATGTTCTCAACGTGGAGTTGCAGACAAAAGACAGAACTTTGACAATTTAGTAGTGCAAACGAATCTTTTCTGAAAGAGTAATGCAGGCTTCATGTCTGTCTATTTTTTCGGAAAAAATCATCGTCAGTTAATTATGTTTAAGAGTCAAGTGATGCAGAATCACATTTTTATGGAGAGTTTGATCCTGGCTCAGGATGAATGCTGGCGGCGTGCCTAACACATGCAAGTCGAGCGGCAGCG
>PBTC01000010.1 GCA_002726935.1 Candidatus Saccharimonadota bacterium
TGAGGGGCTGGGAACCGCTGCCGCTACTTCCCATTCAGGTAAGAGGAGACTCTCGGTCTCCTCAGCGATAATCCGGTCCTCGCGGGTCACTTCGGAGGCGGGAATAAAAGACGGCTCTGACATAGCTTCTCTTATTAAATGAGAAGTGGGACAGCAACACAAGCATAAGTGTCATGAACGACCGGACAAGGCGTCCACGATGCCTATCAGCTCCCTCGCTACCGTCTTCGTATACTGCCCAGTCACTTCATGCCCCACCATCAAGCGTCGGGCCGTCACTCTCTCGTTCAGCTTTGCTGCCGCACGAATATTTGAACCAATCACCACTGGATCAAGTGCCCCATACAGTATGCGTGTCGGAATGATGACGCGACGCACATCTTCTAGCGAAGTTTGGTTGATAATACTCGCTTCAAGTGCACCGATGTAAGCGGCAACATTGTCATTGGTCAGTTCGAGGCTCTTATTGGCGACGCCCAGTTTGACCGCAAAAGGTGCCAGACGAATCATCTGTTCGGGGTACCGCTGCACTGTGCGGTAAATGTTCTTCAAGATATCATCGCGGCGAATAGTTTTTCGCGCAGCATCCGCCTGCTCACTAAGGTAAAGCGGCGGGCTACACAAAAGAAGTTGCTTAACGAGCAGCGGATAGCGTTTTGCTAGCTCAATCGCCACCAACGCGCCCAAAGAATGTCCCACGACCACCCAGCGTCGTCCAATACCCATATTCAATAGAGTAAAGGCCACCGACCGAGCCTGCATCACGACATTATAGCGTGCCCAGCGAGGCTTGGGCGATTGACCAAACCCCAAAAGGTCAACGCCAATAACACGAGTCCCTTCAGGTAATAATCGAACGAGTTCGTCCCACGCCGACAAGGAATTACCGATGCCATGGATAAGTACAACAGTCAGTTTTGCCTTACGGGATCGCCGCATCTTCTTCGCCCTCAGGCGGTAGGGAAGGCGAAGCCAGCGATGGATGAAGATATCGAGGGGGTGGGGGGTTCTCATTTTCCCACCATATCATAGAAAGTTTTCTGTCGCACCAATCATGAAAACTAGTAGCGGTACAACGCCGCCATTGCTGACAGATTCGGCAAAGACCCTCGTTCGACGCCAACAACAGAACCTCCGTTCGCGGCGACCGTGCTGACAATGCTGCGCGTCGATTCATCGAAGCGATCGTCAAAGCGAATCAGCGGCTCGGGCTGCTGATGATCAGCGACAGAATCGGCCGTCATATCAACCATTGGCACGAGGAGGGTTTCAATCTTACCAATCTCGGCAGCAGCCGCAATATCGCTCGCCTCAAAGGAGGCACGAACGCCCTGTAGTTCTTGAATCCGCTCAAGCGTCTTCGAAAAGCGAGTTGCCGCAATGTGCTCACGGAGCAACAGTGTCACTTGCTGATGGAATTCTGGCAGCGAACTATTGGTATGATTACCAGGGATATGAACATCGACGATGTTTTTCATTTTACTGATAGAGCGGAAGTCACCAAACTCAGTATCGGTTGAGGCGATGATGAACGGGAGCGACTCATCAAAATCCTGAAGATGACGGATCTTTTCGTCGAGCAGGCGCAGGTACATAAATCTTTCTTCGTGTCCGGCACCGCTGGCATCGCCTTGGCCATGCGGGGCGGCCGGTATACTATTTGGGCCAGCACTCCGACCACTTCGAATCGTATTACTATTCGAGAACATTTCATCAATATTTAACGCTTCCTCTGGACTCTTTGGAAAATCCACTGCGATTTCCTCCATTCCATACAGGTCAGCCCTAAAAAGTCGCGGCTCGTGCATGGCGAGTGCAAAGACGTAGGCTGGCTGATTCATAGATTCGACGAGAAGGAGTGGCGTGATATCAAACCGCGTCCCGACGTAGACACGCTCTTCGGTCTCGATAGGCAGGCGATACATCTGAATGCCCTCATGAGAGGCGAACACCGCCAGCGTCTCGATCGATTCTTGCCAGAAATCGAGCTGTGAAAGATATGATTCCAGCTGCGTCTCAATGGCGGTTACTGTCTTATTGTCCGTCTTTTGACGCCACTGATCGCAGCCTTGTCGCACAAGATTCTTAAACCGCGTTTGATCTTCCTGAATGCTCGGGGGTGTAGGGTAGCGATGCGTCGGAATGTACAGCGTCAGCGCAGGCTCTCCTTCGTAAGCAATTAGGTTTTTGATAGCAGAAACATCTACCTTTTTCATACGCCTCCTTTGCTTGAGTGGTATCTGTATTGTATCGATGGCAGCTGGGAATGGGCTGAAGTTCAGCATGGCCTTCGCGCGAAAAGTTTGCTATACTATAAAAAGTATAGCAATAGGAGAACTCCGTGAAGCAGCACAACATTCTTTTTGGACTTGATACGTTTGGCGACATCCCCACCGACGAGAAGGGCAAATTATTCTCGTATGCTGAAGCGATTCGACAAGTCGTCGATGAAGCCGTCATGGCCGACTCGCTCGGCGTCGACATCATCGGGGTAGGCGAGCACCACCGGCCGGATTATGCCATCTCGAGCCCCGAGACCGTCCTCGCCGGTATTGCAACGCGCACGAAAAATATCACCTTAGCCTCGGCTGTGACAGTACTCAGTTCGGATGATCCAGTCCGCGTCTACCAGCGTTTCGCCACGATCGACGCCCTCTCAAATGGCCGAGCCCAAGTTATCTTAGGGCGTGGCTCATTTACTGAATCATTCCCTCTCTTTGGTTACGACCTCAAAAACTACGAACAACTCTTCGAGGAGAAAGTTGGCCTGTTTTCTGAGTTGATAAAAGAGAAGCCAGTTACCTGGCAAGGCGAGACTCGTCCGGCACTCGATAAGGCGGATGTTTTTCCAAAAACGGATGCAGGCCTTGATGTCGCTATTGGCGTTGGCGGATCACCCGAATCGGTGATCCGAACAGCTCGCTACGGCTTCAAGTTAGTCCTCGCCATCATCGGTGGGTCACCCGCGCGCTTTGCTCCTTACATCGATCTTTATCGACAGGCTGTCAAAGAGATGGGGACAACAGAGCATCCGGTTGGCGTCCACTCACCAGGCTTCATCGCCGACACGGACGAAGAGGCGCTACGGCTGGCGTGGAAAGGCTTTAAGTTTATGTGGGATGCGGTCGGGAAGACTCGCGGCTGGCCACCCTACACTCGCGAACAGTTCGAATATGAAGTCGCCCATGGCTCACTGTATGTCGGTTCGCCGGAAACGGTGGCACAAAAAATCGCCCAAACCATTCGAACACTGGATATCGGGCGTTTCGACCTAGTCTATGGTGGCGGTCATCTTCCTGCGTCGGCACGACTGCATATGGTCAAACTGTACGGCGAGCAAGTCATCCCCCGCGTGAAAGAGCTACTTAGTGAACAACCCCATGATTAAAACAGTCGGCATTCTTGGTGCAGGAAAATTAGGCATCGTGCTTGCCCAACTTGCACTCCAAGCGGGCTACAATGTGCTCATAGCCGGCTCTGGTGATCCAAGCAAAATTAGGCTGACCGCATCAGTACTCGCCCCTGGCGCTGAAGCCGTGACAAAAGAAGAAGCCGCTCAGAAGAGCGACCTTGTTGTCGCGGCACTGCCACTTAGTAAATATAAAAGTCTCCCGAAAGAGTCGCTTGCTGGAAAGATACTGATTGATGCAATGAACTTTTGGTGGGAGGTTGACGGGGATCGCGATGCACTCGTCCCGTCCGGCGCATCGTCAAGCGAGCATCTGCAAGCATTACTTAAGGACACGACGGTCATCAAGGCATTAAGCCACACCGGCTACCACGAGCTGCACGACAGCCCTCGCCGCAAAGGCGACCCAGACAGGAAAGCAATTGCTGTCGCAGGTGACGACAGCAATGCGGTAAAACTGGTGTCTGACTTCATTGACACGCTTGGCTTTGACCCGCTCCCGATTGGCTCACTCGCCAAGGGAAAGTTACTCGANCCAGGCCAGCCAGGATTCGGNACGAATCTCAGCAAGGCCTCGCTCGCANCGCGGCTTAGNGCCGCTCGATAAACGTCAGTGCCTTACCGGTTGCACCACCNCGNCCAGTTCGACCAATACGGTGGACGTANTCTTCATATGTCGCCGGTTGATCGAAATTGATCACNTGGCTNACNTTNGGAATGTCNAGNCCNCGAGCGGCAACNTCNGTNGCNACCAANATNCGCGCTTCGTTNTGCTTGAAGGCACGAAGGGCACGTTGGCGCTGTGATTGCGATTTGTTACCGTGAATNGCAACAGAGGCATGTCCGCTCTTTTCAAGATGATCAGACAGGCGCTGCACACCAAACTTTGTCTCGCCAAACAAGAGGACTTTTTCGAACTCATCAAGCTCTAGCATCTGCAGCAGCTTTTCAAGCTTGTCCTCTTTCGAGGCAGCTTCGACCACATCTTGGTCAACGCGCTCGCTCGTGTCAGCAGTTCGAACCGAAATTGTTTCAGGATTACGCAAGAATTCCTTCGTCAATGCTTCAATTTGTGGCGTAATCGTCGCGCTAAAGAAGAGAGTCTGTCGATCAGATGGCGTCAGTTGAGCGATTGTTCGAATGTCGTTAATAAAGCCCATGTCGAGCATCCGGTCAGCCTCGTCGAGAACGAGCGTCTCGATAATATCAAGTGACAAGAAGCCTCGCTTGATGAGGTCCATCGTTCGCCCAGGTGTTCCAATGATCACTTGTGGCTGACGACCGAGCTGGCTAATCTGTCGACCGATATTCATGCCGCCAACCAGCAGAGTAGAGTACAGCTTCATACCATAAGAGAAGGCACGGAACTGCTCATCAATCTGCTGCGCAAGTTCGCGAGTCGGCGCGAGAATTAGGACAGACAGTGGCTGTCGGTTCGCTGACAGCTTATCGATAATCGGCAGCAAGAACGCCGCAGTCTTACCTGTACCAGTATTAGCAAGTCCGATTACGTCCTTCCCAGCAAGAATAGGGGGGATCGCTTGGTCTTGAATAGCACTCGGCACATCATATCCCTTGTGCTGAATGTTGCCATGGAGCTTATCTGTAAAAGGGAAGTCGCTAAATCGGTGCTGCGCTTCGTAGGTCAGCTCTGCCGCCCCCGAGGCGCGATTAATAAATCGGCTCGGATGGATATATGCTTTACGGGCGCCACTTTTTTGCTTTGCGCCACTTTTGTGTCGCGGTCGACCGTTCATGGCGCCACGTGATGATGACCCGCTCGAATACGAGCGAGATTTTTTGTAATATGCCATTTTCTGCCTTTCTTTGGCTATGTAATTCGCTGCAGACGAACAGCGAGAACCTTTTGATTTCTACATACTGCGAAGTGTGATTTCACAAGTGTTAGAGGCGGTATCCATTCGGATGCAATAGATTCATTATAGCATAAAAGTAATGCTCTGCATAGATGCCGCCCATTATATTTACTATTCAGCTAAATTATTATATAATTACCACGTTGTCTCGGCATTTTATAAAAGGCTGCGATAGCACCTTTCATTTCATGGCGAGCCAATTCCCATTCGAAAACGACAGGGGGGTCCCATGGGGGCTTCAAAGAGAGGCTTGCTTGCAGCATTCGCCGTTCTCGGCGGTCTGCTGGGTATCGGCGTCATGGCGACGACGGCCATCCGTCGCCGCAAGCTGGCACAGCAGTAATCTGATGAGTGGGGGTGGGGCAGAAGTCATTCTGCTCCGCCCTCGCTCTCAGAAAAACGTAGCTCCGCATACGTATGCGTTTGAGCGCCGCCTCCACGATGAGGCAAACAGGATCCCTTGGTGGGTCCTTTCTTATTTCTTGTGACAAAAAAGCCGACAAACCCTTTGCGCAAAATAATAAAAATCCCTACACTAAGTAGGTTGTTTACAAGAAAAGAGAGACAAATGACCGAATCGACGGCAAAACGAAACAAGATTATTATTAACTTGCTTATTATTTCGACCTTCGTCGTTATTTTGAACGAGACAGTCATGGGCGTTGCCGTACCGCACCTCATGAAAGACTTGAACGTCAGCGCTCTCGCAGCGCAGTGGTTGACGACAGCCTTCCTTCTGACAATGGCGGTGGTTATTCCAATTACAGGTTTCCTGATTCAGCGCGTCAGCACGCGTAAGTTATTTGTGATTGCCATGGGGCTTTTTGTCGCTGGTACGGCCATCGCTGCAGCAGCGCCAGGATTTGAAGTGCTCCTACTTGGTCGCATCGTCCAGGCTAGCGGAACGGCAATCATGATGCCGCTCCTCATGACGACCGTTATGAGCCTCGAGCCGCACGAAACGCTTGGGCGGCGAATGGGGAATATCTCGATTGTCATCTCTGTTGCGCCCGCGCTTGGCCCAACAATTTCCGGTCTCATCCTCAGCCAGTTCAGCTGGCGGTTCCTCTTTATCTTCATTCTCCCCATCGCCCTGACGATGCTTATTATTGGTATGCGGCGAATGCGAAACGTCGGGAAAACAACCAAAGCGCCGATCGACGTCATCTCGGTGATCTTGTCGGCATTTGGCTTCGGTGGTGTCGTTTTCGGACTCAGCAGCCTTGGTGAATCCGGCGGCGAAGGCAGTGTCACGATGCTCGTCGTGCCGCTGGTCGTTGGGGCTATTGCGTTAGCTCTCTTCATCTGGCGACAACTCTTTCTGCAGCGGGCAGACCGTGCACTCCTTGATCTGCGCACCTTCAAGACCCCAACATTCACCTTGTCAGTTGCTATGTTTGCCATCTGTATGATGAGTATGTTCGGCGCATTCATTCTGCTACCGCTGTATATGCAAAACGTCCTTGACCTTTCCGTCCTCAGTAGTGGGCTTCTACTGCTGCCCGGTGGGCTGATCATGGGACTGTTCGCACCGTTAGTTGGCCGACTTTACGACAAGGTAGGGCCACGCCCGCTTCTTCTTACCGGGACAACCCTCACAGCTGGTGGGCTATGGTTCTTGGCATTTGCCCTCAACGCACAGAGCAGCTGGGTGACGCTACTCATCGGACACATGATCTTCAGCACAGGCTTAGCTTTCATTTTTACCCCGCTCTTTACGAGCAGTCTTGGGTCACTTCCGAAACATCTCTATTCTCATGGTTCAGCTATCGTCTCGACCATGCAACAGGTTGCAGCGGCCGCCGGTACGGCGCTGTTCGTCTCGATCATGTCTGGCGTCCTCGCATCTGGCGTCAGTCGGGGAGCAAGCCTACTCGAGGGCTACGCAGAAGGAATTCATGTCGCTTTCATGTTGAGCGCGACAACAGCGTCATTGGCGATCATCACCGCATTCTTCATCAAAAAGGCGAAGGCTACAGCAGGCGCGCCGCCAGCACACTAGGGAAGTACGCGAGCATGCTTACTCGTCTTTGGTAGTTTTTTGCACTTCGCTGGCAAGCTTGAGGACGTCATTACCAGATTTATGCTCAATGATAATTGCAGGATTTTCTTTGGTGCCGTGACGAGTAATCAACGAGCCCTTGCTCTCGATAGTAATAGATTCGCAATGCACCGACTTCACGACGCCCTGCGCCAGTCCACCGAGCCATCGCCATGCGATATGATCACCAGGTTTCATGAGTTTATGATAGCAGATCGACGATATCTAGCTCTTTTTCAAGAAATTCTGAAGATGGTCGCTCCACTTCTGTGCACTCTCTTCGCGGAACAATTCTTCAAGAAAATGGACCATGATGTCCTGACGCAGGGCACCCTCTTCTCGCCCGGCGCCAGTCATAAGAATCGCCGGTATCGTCAGGAGTTTATCAAAGAAATGCTGCACGCTGTGAGTGGTCTTTGCAGCTCGGTACGCATTAGCATCGACATGCGAGTCAATCGGATCGAGATTAACATCAAAAAACGGATTGCCTTTTGAAGCATTGTAGGCGTGTGTACGCAGAATACCTTGAGCGCCAATAGCATCGCACATATCGGCGTCGCTGACGATCATACCCTCAAGAGTTGTGGGGCGGATTCCTTCTAGGAATTTGTTGTATCCCATCGTTTGAATAATATTCACGACCGCTCGTTTCGTCATCGGGTCTGCTCCTAGCTGATCGAGTATCCTGTTTGCGTTCGTCAAGTGACGAGCGCTCTCTTGGCCAAATATCTTGTAATCATCAACGTCATGCAACAGTGCCGCTAACTCTACTATATTCTTGTCGGCATTCTCTTTTTCGGCAAACTTCATTGCCAAGCCATGAACACGCATCACATGATCCATGCCATGCCCGCTTTTATCCTTCTCTAGCAACACTCTAACTTTTTCTAAAACAAATTCATTCACAGGGCATCTCTCCTTACTTCAGCATCCTAAGCACTTCGTTCCAATCAGTAATCGAGAAGTCAGCCAACTTATCTATAGCGATCCTATCCGGATCTGACATTTCATCCTGAACCGAAATCACCGTTGCGCCAGTTGATTTAGCCGCGCGAACCCCTTTAAAACTATCTTCGAAAATGAGTACCCGACTTGGCTCTATTTTATATTGATCAATAACAGCAGTAAATGTCTCTGGATGAGGTTTTGGCTTGGTGATGTGATCAAGCGCGACCACTGAATCAAAAAATTTGATAGGATTCAGTAAGCTTGCAGTTTTTGAGTTGGTAGACGAATAAAAGAGTAAATCTCTCATTTCCGAGTTGGTTGCGAGGCAAAGTTTAGCGTCAGGGTATTTTTTTCTGATTGCAAAAAGCGTCTGCGGAGCTGCTGATTTATACTCGATCTGCCCTTGAATCTCAGTAGCCACACTATACACATGCCGCCATATCGTCTGCATATCGGTCGTTCCATCGCCAAATTCAACATCCAGAAATCTAAAGTAAGCACTCTCTTCTGTCGAGTGCGTGTTCACCTGTTTCAGCTGCGCAGCCAACTGGCGGAAGTAGGACTCAGGCTTATCAACACCATAGAATCTCCGAACATAAAGGCGATCCCACGCAGGATACATTGCAGCCGAATTCAACAACGTCCCATCCCAGTCAAAGATAATGAGGTCGTAGTCATCTAACGCAAGTTTTGATATATGTTTCATATTTTACAGATAATAGTGAGTATCCAAGTATGCCTCTATGTACGAATTATCGTCGATAATATCAAAGTGCTCGTAGCGAACGCCTTCAAGTGCCAGGCGGTGATCGGGGGTCGACAGAAGTGAATCAAGAAAATCGACAAATTCAGCATCATTACCTCGTCTCTTCGAGTCCGATAGAATACGATGCTTTCGGTTTGGTCCAGGGTAGAGGATCGTATACTTGAGATTGTGTTTGTCTAGCTCTGTGAGTATATCTTTCCCGAGAGTGAGAAAAATGACCCTATATTTGCCTAGATTGTCCAAAACGGCTTTTGTGTAGTTTTCGGGATAGTCCGGGTTATCGATCCAGTTCTTTTCGCCTTTTGCCACTTCGTCGTTCGGATGCCGATCGCTATATATACGAGCGTAGTCAATAGATTCAATATCGAGAGCGACATCGGGATGCTTTTGCGCAAAAGTCGTCTTACCCATTGACGCAAACGAGGCAATCAATAAGGTGTCCGCTGAGTTCATCTTTTTCTTCACGCCGCCGTCTGGACCGTAAACAAACAAGTCATAGTCACTGATATTTAACTTTGAAAGTAGGTGAGATGGATCTGAGCTTGAGAATGCATACAGTGCCGGCCCCAGCGAGCTCACAGCAGCGAAGTCAAATACATCGCGCATACGTCCCAGAACTTCTTTTGTTCGATCCGACTGGACGCTTTCCTCTAGTGGTTTTGAGCCAAGCGTGATGTTCTCCTTAAGTGCTTCAATAAACACGCCGCTATCGTGCTCGATAATGCCGGTTATAACCTTTTCGAAAACATTATAGACGATACGGTATGAATCTTCGTCCTTGTCAGGAAGTGAAGCTGTCCAGAAATCAATTTCATACTGGCCACTGATTGATGAAGCGTCCTTGGGAATCGCGACAATCGTATAAAAAGGGAAGTCGTTCACTTTATACACCGTATTAGCGACCGTCTCCGGTATTTGACTGAGCGTCGGGTTAACAATGAAACCCTTCCCCTCATCTGCCGGCTTGCACCCCATCTCAAATATCATCCCAGGATTGAATAGCAAATTTAGTCCGAGGGCGGAGTAGTGTCCTATTCCCATCGAGAATAGATCACTGATCGTGAGGTCGCGACCAGATACTTTTGCGCTACATAGATAAATTCCTCCCAATATCTGTGTAGACAATCCTAGACCCGTATGCTCCCTAATTGACCTATTCACAGAAACAAATACGTCATAGTGATCTTCTGAGTTGATGTACGCCCTTAGCTTATCGAGATCTATGGCAAAATCGAGTTGCTTCACATCAACACCGCCCGCTACTTTGACTGAATCCTCGGAAGATTCAGATTTTCGCACGACAATTTCAATCGGCATATTCTTCAATGAATAGCCCATGCTGCCGTGCCGCAAGATGCCGGCGATCAGCGAGAGGTCAAAGGTGAACATGTGCACTCGCGGATACACCGTGAGCGACACCGCACCATCTTTCATGACGTAAGCCGCATGTTGATGTTGGGTAGTGATAATTTCTATAGGTGCTGTTTTCATAAAACTAAATATGGACCGTTCCACCCGTCATATTAAGCGTTGAGTTAGTAATGAATGGATTATTGACCGTAAATAAAATCGCCGCTGCCATGTCATCTGGTGTGCCTAGTCTTCCAATATAGTTACTTGAAGCGACGGCCGCCCGCTTCTCGTTATCCCAATCGGCAATCATGTTACTTTCAAAGGCGCTCGGGACTACCAAATTGATTCTGACATTATTTTTAAAATCTCGAGCGATAGAATGCACGATGCCATTTAATGATGCCTTGGTGGCTGCGTAAGGTAATTTTGCACCATGGTATGCAGCCGACGATCCAATCAGAGTCACAGAATTATCGTGGAGCTTTTGTAGACTGACGTACTTTGAAAAATCTTCCGATAACTTGGCGGGCATATATTCATTGATCAAAAAACTACTTTTCCAATCATTCGAAGAGACGCCCGACAAAACGATGAGAGACGCCGAGGTGATGCCAGAAGTATTCTTAAGGTCGTTCAGAAGAAGTTCCGAAATTGCCGCCACAGAAGCCTCGTCAGTAACGCCCTGCGATTTGATAAAATTCTCTAATCCATAAGGGTTAGACCTGCCTATAAAGGCCGTCAGGCTATCGCCCACAACAAGTTTTGCGATTGACGGGGCGAGAACGCTCGAGCTTCCGATGACGTACACTTTTCGCATGGATTATCCTAACTTAATCACTTGACTGATGTCATGACTTTTATAAATTGAATCGATGACGAGCATGTTATTGAGCTGGTCTTTAAGGTTTCTGTCGCGTGAATCAAAGCGGTTTTTTTTAGATTTCTCGATGAAGTAGCTTAGCTGCTGATCTACTTCTTCGGTTTTAAAATTAAATGAGTGCGACTCCATCTCCACGCCATCCTTATCATAAAGTGTCACTTTTCTTTCGTCGACATAGATTGAACCATCTGAGCCAAATATACGGACTTTTTCATTTTTTTGGTTAAAAATTTTTGTAACAACGAGATTCGCGTTAATCCGACCATCCCGATAGGTCATCATGGCCTTCATCGTGTCATCGATCGTGTAGTTGCTATCGAGGCTGTGATAGTTCAACTGAGCATACACTTTGTCGGGTGTTCCAAATATGTAGGTCAACAGGTCGATACTGTGGTAACCCATATCTAGTGCAGCGCCGCCGCCCGATATCTTTTTATCAGCCCGCCATCCGCTCGCCATATCTTCGGCTGAAAGTTTCATGGTGTATTCAACGTATACCGAATATACCCTACCAATAGAATCGAGCAGTTTCTTCGTTGTGTCGTAAAGTTTTGAAAAACGCCGTTGCACACATATCTGCAAATAGGTATCGCTGTCTTGATACATATTGATGATCTCGATTGCTTCTTGATAAGTCATTGCCAGTGGCTTTTCCTTCAACGTTGCAATCTTATGGGCGGCAAGTGTTCTTAAAATGCCCGAATACTCAAAGTGCGGAACCGACACGATGGCCAAATCGGGCATGCCCGTCTGGATCGCGTCCACTAAAGAAGTAAATACCGGTACTCCGATAAGCAAATGGTACTCGTCAAGCAGAGCCTGATTAGTATCGACGATCCCTATGATTTTGACGTCTTTGCGTCTCATCAAAGCCGGTATGTGATCTTTGCGAGTTTGACCACCCAATCCAACTACTAACACTTTATGGGTCACAGAACCGCTAGCGTCGGCACTCTTCAGTAATTCTTGCTTCATCAAAGATCCTTTTCAGATGTACAATATGAATTTATTATAACACTTATTTAATATATTTGCAACAGTTTTACTCGTAAGCGACCTCGTAGACACGAGGAAACCGACGCATCACAGCTAGTGTATAATAATTACATGAACGATCCCAGTAATGCATACGGCGTCATTCAACACGTCGATATTCCAGGTAGAACAGACTATCTTTTTAGAATTTCACTAAAGGCGCTAGTCTTTAATGATAAAAATGAAGTCCTATTGGTAAAAGAAGCAGGACGCGACATGTGGGACATTCCCGGAGGTGGCGTCGATCATGGTGAAACAATCAAAGACGTCATCCGAAGAGAGCTAGAAGAGGAGGTCAACCTCAAAGGCGACTTCACATACCGGGTCATTCTGGCAGAAAGCCCGACGTTTGTCGAAAGCATCAAAATATGGCAAATGCGAATTATATTCGCCGTTTGGCCTGAAAATACGGATTTCTCAGCAGGAGAAGATGGTGATGAAATTTGGTTTGCACATCCCGAAAAGCTGAAAGAATCAACGGTAGCAACAGAAAGCATTATTGCTCACTATGCCGAGCTCGCAGGCGCCGTGCAAGCGGAACAAGAATAGTTTGCTAAATATTCAATAATATTGTATTGTAGTTTCATGATCGAATCGGAAGCTACTGAATACCGAGATTTTATCATTGTCCACGGGCCTCCGGGAGCAGGCAAGGGCACTATGTCTGACCGCTTTAGCGCTGAGCACACGTACGCTCAGCACATCTCGGCTGGTGATACCGTGCGCGCCATAGTAAGTGGTGAGCGAATCTCTAGGAGTAGCGTGGCTGTGAAGTTTGCGACCGAGCGAAATCTTCTCATGACCGACGATATCTCAACCGACGTCATACTCGAGGCAGCAAGTCTTGATACGTCTACTTCTTTGAGCCTCGTCGATGGATACCCTCAGCGAAAAGGCGAGCTAGACAATCTTCTCCTAAGGGCCGAACAAGAGAAGGTGCGAATTTTAGGTGCGCTGTGCCTAGAGGTGAGTGGCGATGTCAGTGTGGAGCGAATGGCACGTCGAGGGCTACGCAAAGGTGAAGCGCTCGCAGATGATAGTGATGCACTGATTTATTACAGGCAACGATATGAGCGCTTTATGCAGAACTACAGAGACATCAAAGCACTGCTTGAAAACAATATGGACGTCGTCGAACTAGATGCAAGCGGCTCTAAGCGGGTCGTGTACGATAAGTTCAAAAAAAGTGTCTACCGATCATTACTTTTGCCGGACACTGACACTATCTAAACAGTTTTATCTTTTTACGAGCTAGAGCTAAACATAGAAAAAAGAGTCACGCGCGACTCTTTTTTCTATGGCTGAGAGTACAGGTCTAGTACCAGACTCACGCGGTTGAGAGTACGGATCTATATCACTGTTGCTTTGATTTTAATACAATCGCAGCAATGACAAGCGCAATCGACAACAGAAACAATAGCGCATGAAACCATACTAATACCGGCTGGCCCGAATATCCTCGATCGCCCGCTACTTGAATAGATATATATGTAATTGCGATACTAAGCAGTAAACAAAGTATCCATTTGGCATCTTTTATTTGTAGTGGCTTCATTGCTCCACTATAGCAAATAAGCATTCTGTAATTAGAATGCTTATTTAACTTTTGTTCGAATCTATCTTGGCTGGGGATAGTGGATGTGTTTCAGGAGGATAATACTGTAAATTATTCAAAATCTCTTTTACGTATGGTTCGGTTTTAACGCTATGTATATATGAATCTGTGGTATTTGCATAATACTGGACTAGCGTAAGTATGTAGCACCTGACCTCGGCACGGGCCAACATTTATGCTATTATCGGTACATGAATTTACACATACTTAGGGGTCGAACTAACCACAGTTCTTCGTCGGCCGAGGATAGGTTGACGTGTTAGGCGTCTTCATCCTCCAGGCCATCGGCTTGTTCATTGCTACCAACATCGACGATATCATCGTACTGTCGCTATTCTTTGCCCGCGGCGCCGGCCGCTCCGGCACAACCGCCAAGATTATTGCCGGGCAATATCTCGGCTTTGGCGCAATTCTGGCTACAGCGGTTATCGTGGCCCTAGGTGCCCGCAGCTTTCTGCCGGAGAGCTTCATCCCTTACTTTGGCCTCATTCCACTAGCCCTTGGACTCCGCGCCGCTTGGCAGAGCTGGCGTGGTAAAGATGATGATGACGACGAACAGGTCACCGGCAAGCCAATCAGCGTAATGACGGTCGCTGCGGTCACTTTCGCCAACGGTGGCGACAACATCGGTGTCTACGTGCCAATCTTCGTCACTGTTGGGGCCGTAGGCATTATCGCTTACTCAGGTGTCTTCCTACTACTAGTGGCCGGCCTGGTGCTCGTCGCCCGTTACGTCGCCACCCGTAAGCCTATAGCCGCTACACTCGAACGCTGGGAGCACGTACTCTTCCCGCTGGTTCTAATTGGCCTTGGCATCTTCATCCTCGTTGAGGGTGGTGCCTTCGGGTTGTAAAAAAGCACTTTACGGTATAGGCAAAAAAGTTTTACGTTAATAGAACATACCTAGTATTTGGAATCAAGTAAAACTCTAGATCTCATGAATTCAAGGATACTTACTGCTGTTATTTGATGACATGGTCTAGCTTAGGTATTATGATATTAATAAGCTATTTATTAGTTTTCCATAGATATATCTAAATTTTCTAAGCACCTTACTTTCATTGATCAAGGCAAAACTAAAATAGAATCACTTTCGTGATTCTATTTTAGTTTCCGATGCAAAAGCACAATTAGGGACACGGGTCTCATTTCATGCTGTCGCATCTGGCTGGGGATGTGAGACATATAGTATGAGCAAGATTTCCCTTAATAGAGTTAGGTGGCGAAAATGATACCAAAACGATACCGATTTTAGACTTTTCGCAAGAATTAACATATAGTGATTCTTATGAGTAAGGTTGATTGGGCGATAGCAGAAGCAAGATATATAACAAAACCGCAAGCCAGCTACGACTGGATTGCTCAGATGTTCGATACTACAAAGATAACGGTCGTTCGACACGCAAAGAAGCGCTCGTGGCAGCAAAAGCGAAAGAAGTACACTGAAGATAGAATCGAAGAGCTATTAAGAAGGTCTTTTGAGAAACGCGTTGACGTTGATGAAAGACATCTTCGTGCACTTCGGATTACCCAATACACATTTCACAAAGAGATTGTTAGATTAGGACAAAAACAGGCAAATGGCGATAACATTCCAAGTAAAGAATGGTCTCATCTCGCAAGCTTAAGCAACGCAGTCGCAAAAGCAATAATGACCGAACGAACAATACTTGGTTTACCAGCAAAACCAATAAAAGTTACTGACCCTGAAGAAATTGATAGAATACAGAGAGAAAAAGGTTATAAGACTGAGTCTTTAGATCAAAAATATCGCGAAACTAAAGCTTTGCTTGAAGGTATCGACATAGAAGCAATCTTGAAACATAAGAAAATTCTAGAAGATTACGTAAAGAAGGTCGAACAAACCGGTGACTATAACGTCGAGCATCCTTTGTGGTAGTAACTACCAGCTCACGCTGTTACTGAACATTGAGCTTGGGACCCCTGTAAGTTGTATATCAAACTTCAGGCTTGCCTCGACCATCGTACTCGCGTTATGAATTCTAAATGTTACCGCCCAGTTGTTATCCATGACGAGCTGGACCGTCGTTAGCGACGGCGCACCACGAACGTCTTTATAATCAAGGTGGTAAATTTTCGAAGGCATCTCTACACCGCGCACTCTCAGTGATGGTTGCTGAGTGCTGGACGCCATATTAAGCGTCCCATGTAGGTTGAAGCATTGTAGCGTGGTAAATCGACTTGAATCGTTCGAGATAATTTTATAGAAGTCCTTCCTGCCCAACAGGTATTCAAGCAAGCGTGCCGGCACGATACCCGGATTGTCGTTAGTGAGGCGTACCAACTCGCTCATAAAAGCACTGAGAAGTGGAATATATACGGCTTGCTCTTTGTCCGCCATGTCACTCCATCGCAGATTAATACTCTTCATTTCCTGCAGGCGAACGAATATCGGTTTAATTTCGTCAAAATAGCTCTGAGAGCAAGGGAGCCCCAACCACTCTTTGCCAAAATCAATTGTTGGCGAGAGTCGTGAGTGCTTCACTGCCGAATGGTTGTGTTTTACCGAGACACCGATCTCCCACTCAATACTGCGGCGAATAATGAGTACGTCACGAACATCGCCCTCCTGACCGCGACGATCCTCCTGTAAGGAAAGTTCAAGATCATCATTTCCATCTTCGATAATTTTTGGTTCAAGCTGAATAAGACTTTCTATACCGGCTCGTGAAGACTTCTTCATTGTTTCTTGAAGCTCTTCACCGAGCAATTCCCACGCTTGTTGTGCTACAACCAGACTTGAATTGTGAATGATACGCACATTACGAATTCCACTTACCAGCTCAACGATTGACTGAACACAAGCATATTCATAAGCTTTGCCTTGCACTGTCTGGTTAAGCACAGGAGCAAGCGGCGACATTATTTCGACTCCTCTAGGGATTTATAGAGCTCTTTCGCGACAGCTCGGGCTAAATTAACGGGCACCGCGTTACCTATCTGCTTGTATATAGACACGAGTTTACCGGCAAAATGCATATCCTCGGGGAATGTCTGCACAGCCGCAGCCTCGCGCCAAGACAGTCGTCGGGTTCGACCTTCGCCAAACTTCCATAAATCCTTGTCAATCTTGACCATATCCGGCGATGAAGGATGGAGGGTAACTTGTTTCGCCATTGCGGGGACAGTGAAAGCTTGCTCGCCCCAGTCTCTTTTCCTGTTTCGGCTCATAAAGCGAGGCGAGAACCCTCCCTCAAGAATCTCATCTTCAGCCGGCTCAGAAAAATGACCAATGACGTCTCGTAGAGTTACTCGTTTCTTTGCCGGTAAAGGATATTCAAACTTCGCCTTCACATCCTTACGAATACCAACCATAATCACGCGGTAGCGGTCTTCTGGCACACTGTAGTCAGCGGCGTTCAGTAACTTAAATTGGACATCATAGCCCTTGTCGGAGAATTCGCGAATAATAACTTTAATAATTTCACCGCCACCAAGAGTTAAGATTCCTTTAACGTTTTCAGCAACAAATGCCTTTGGCTGAACCTTTTCAATAACTTTAACGAAGTACTGGTAGAGTACGTTGCGCTTGTCATCAACTTTGCGTGGACCTGCCAAGCTGAAGCCTTGGCAAGGAAATCCTCCCAATACAACATCTGCTGACGGAATTGAATCTAAATCAATCTTTTCGATTGAGCCATGCACTACTTCGGCGCCAGACCAAAGCCTATGTGTTTCGCAAGCATCTTTGTCAAAATCATTTGCCCATATCGTTTTGAATCCTTCAAGGTCAAAACCTATATCCATTCCTCCGGCGCCAGAGAATAAAGAGACTGCGGTGTACTTCTGCTTTTTGGTCATCACATCCTTTCTCGCGATGACCCGAAAATAAAAATAGGACACCGCTAGGGTGTTCTAAGTCCATATGCAGACAGGCTTTCGCCCAGCTGTTTTGCGGTGCCCTATTTTAGGGCGAACCGCATAGCGAAAAAATCGCCAATGCTATTGAAAACCGATCTGCATATAGCAGGACTTAGAACAGATTCATTATAGCATAGAACTTGCTTTTACAGATAAAGGTTGGTCCCTCGCGCACTGTCCGCGACTTGTCTAAAACGAAGCGATGGCATATCACAAGAACCCACAAATACTGATAATATTAAAGGGATGAGCAACGACAGGAATCAAGCTTCTACAAGACACCATTTTCTGCAAAGAGCCTACTTAGATCGTTTTACGGAAAATGGAAGGATTGATGTTGTCCTAAGGCAGACAGGCGAAGCAAGAACGGGTCAAAGAACTAACGCCATAGCCAATGTCCGCGGCCTATACACATCGACCGATGAAGATGGAAATAAAGATGGCAGCCTGGAGGGCGCATTCGCACAAGAAATAGAAGGGCCGGCAATTCGAATCATTAATAATGCAGCATCGGTTTTTCCTTACGTACCAATGGACGATGAGCGCGCAATTTTAGCCAGCTATATTGCACTACAGTACTTACGCACACCCGAGGCAAAACGTCGCTATGAGACCGATGCAGGTAGACTTGCCGCGATAGAAATCTTTAATAGAGTAAATAGCCCAAAAGAACTTAGGAAATTTCTCAAAGCAAAGGGAGAAGATACATCTAAAAAAGCCCTTGCCATATACAGGCAAAAAGCATTACAGGATTTAAAGAAGTACACTATAGTTCCAGACAATAATGGATGGCTAGCACTAATAGCAGAAGGGTTAAAGCTACTTACACCTATACTTCTTAGGCGTTACCGCTGGCATATCTTTTACTATGAATCGTCGTCACTCATTACTAGTGACCATCCAGTTATAGTTCGGCAAATCAACAAATCTACGGCAGGGGTTGGTTTTCAGAATGCAGACGAAATCATATTCCCTCTGGGCAAAAAGCACTGTCTCATACTAACCACCGACCCAACCCTCGGCGAAATCGTACATTTCATTAAAGGTGAAGAGCATGTTGATATGCTTAATGAATTGATTTTTCATGGAAGCTACCTAGAGATCTATAGCCCACCATCTGTTTCGGGGAAATTTAAAGGCAGACCGCTTGGGAAAAGAGCAATCACAACGATGTCAGGCGGTCCATCAGAAGGAATTGAATTCTTAAACCATTACAGTGGAGTCTTGGATCGCGACAACCCATTAAGACATTAAGCCTAGACTTTCATAAAAGTTCGAGTATTGTTGTCTTTGATGGAAGTAAAATACTGCCTCTACGCACGCAAATCAACCGAACAAGACGAACGTCAAGCTATGAGCATTGGTTCGCAAATAAAGGAAATGTCCGATTTGGCAAATCGTGAGCAGCTCCAAATTGTCACAGTAAAGCAAGAGAGCTTCTCCGCAAAGAATTCGGCCGCAAGGCCGATTTTTAATGAGATGCTCAATGAAATAAGAGAAGGCCTGTACGACGCAATCCTTACCTGGGCACCAGACCGCCTAGCTCGTAATGCCGGTGACCTCGGCTCGCTTGTCGATCTCATGGATGTCGGCAAGTTACAGAAAATACGAACCTTCGGGCAATCCTTCGAAAACAACCCGAACGAAAAATTCCTTCTCATGATTCTAGGTTCCCAAGCGAAACTCGAGAACGACAACCGAAGCATCAACGTAAAGCGCGGCATGCGAGCGAAGTGCGAGACGGGCTGGCGTCCAAGTCTTCCTCCGCTCGGCTACTTTACAAGAGGAGCAAGTGGTAACGGACGCGACGTTATCGTAGACGAAGAACGCGCACCTTATATAAAACAGATGTTTGAACTATCTGCTAGCGGCAAGAGTGGACGATATATCCAACGATGGCTTGAAAGCAATAATGTACTCACCCGAGGAGATAAAAAGATACCACTCAGTGCAATATACAGAATGCTAAAGAATCCGTATTACTATGGTGAGTTCGAATACCCGAAAGATAGCGGCAAATGGTACCAAGGAAAACACGAACCACTTATCACGAAGGTGTTATTCGATGAGGTACAAAAAGCGCTTATCGTACCACCGAAGGGCAAGTGGGGCGCAAAGGACTTTCCGTTCAAAGGCTTCATCAAGTGTTACTCATGCGGGTCATCACTAGTAGGTGAGCAGAAACTCCGAAAGAGAAAAGATGGAACAACCCGCGAACATATCTACTACCATTGCTCACGACAGATAAATAGAAACTGCAAGGAGTTATTCGCTCGCGAGAGCGACATTATTGACCAACTTTATGCGATGAGGCATGAACTGATGCCAAACAAAGACATGTTTGAACCAGGATTCAGGAAAGCAATCGAAAGAACTGCCGATATTTCCGACACGACATTTAAGAAGGCCTTCGATATCTATATAAAGTACGTGCTTTACAAAGGAACAAATTTTGAACAGACTCAACTAGTGCGAAATATTAATAGCAGACTCGTCTTGCATGAGAGAGTAATTCAGAACATCTAGTAGATTGCTGAGGAATTACTAAAAGTCCAAATTGATAGTTTCTTGAGCCTTATTGTAGACTTCGATTCTTGAATCAATATCAACACGAGTTACAGACCAACCACGCAGCTCACACAACCTAATGAAGTCTCTAATTCTATTTATATTGTTCATTTCCTTAAGAGTAATTACTAGTCCAAACTTCAAGCTTCTTCCATCGTCGGCATCAAATCTGTTTTTGGTTTTTACACTAACACCCCAAAGCCCGTCCTCATATGCCTTTCTAGGCATCATTTTGTCACCGATAACTTCGCGAATATGTTTGGTATTATCCCATTTCCTAAATACTTTACGTGCTACTTCTTCTCGAACAGCATGAGATGTACCATCTTCAATACTTTGAACATTTTTATCTATAGGTTTTAAGCCTGGATTTTTGCCCTCACTCTTCATTCTTCCGATATATACGTCTAGTTCAGTATTGGTGTAGTCTACCCCTTGGTTGATTGAACATTTGGGGAAATAGCAAAGAGTAGCTTTCGCAATAAATGGATGCTTGCCATTATCAACTGGCACCGGAAGGTTATATGCGTATGTATCATACTGTTCAGAAATAGCGTCAATAAAGAACTTAATCTCGTTATCGCCTGACTGAACAATGTTGTTAATATGCTGAGGCACCGCACCATAACCCATTAGGGTGGACATTTTAGGGTCATTGCCAATATCGGTCCACCCAGCAGCAGCATCTACTATTAAAGCCTTGGCAATTTCACGGCTAAAACCGAGAACTTCAATCAAGAAAGCTACTTTGCGAGTGATCCAAGGCGTGGCAACTGAAGTGCCTCTCATAGTAGATTTCCCCATGGGTGTACATACTTGAACACCACCGTCACCAATATCGCCTCCAAAACTAGCGATATCCGGTTTCTTGAAAAACGAAAGTACCTCTCCTCTGCGACTGTATATTGCGGGATTGCCATTTCCGTTAACCGCATTTACTACAATAGAATTAATTGAATCTGCCGGTGACCCGATAAGTTTTTCGCCAGCTTTTTTTGCATCCAAGTAGTTTGTGCCAGAAACAACAAAAATAACGTCATGCTTTTTTTGAAGTTCATCAAGCAAAGCAGCTTCAGGTGATATATAGCTTTTAGCCACCTCCCTCTCAGATCCCAGTGAAAGGTTCCATACCTTTATATCCGTGTTATTCTCAACAATCTTTTTAATTTTGCGCATGATCTCAAATGAACTAGCACTCTCTTTGTCTTTACCGATAACCGCAAAATGCCTTACTTGGAACCTACCACATCCGTCGTCTAAATCGGGGTTCATGCTCGGACCATCTACAATAATTGAAGATATAGCAGTTCCATGACGTGAGTTTTCTCCAAACTTGGGATCTGACATATTTTCGTACTTCACCCATTTACTAAAATAAACAGTCTCGTCAAACTGAGTATCAATCACGCCTATCGTTGGCTCATTAGTAGGATCATCGATTGACATCATCCAAGATTCTCTTTGTGCAATCTTGTCATCTTTATCTAAAACGATATTATTAAGGTCGTCGACAGACATCGCCACGAGATACGATGCTTCGTTAAGTAATTTAGTCATCTGAAACGGAAGTAACAAAACAGTCGAGTCTCCAATAAACCTCTCTTTTGGAACATCGATTCCGACCTTATCGCGCAAGAAAGTGCGCATATCATCGTCAACCTTATAGAGAGTTACGATTGAATCTTGTTGCGTCGAGTCATTGTAACTAGGTCTATCAAATCTTGTAACGTAATACGCATCTACGATGACTTGGCGGAAAGCGGACTTAGACATCCCATAATCACTAAATTTGATATTTTTAAATTCTGATTTTTCTTGCTGGTCGAAGTTATCCAACTGCTCACTTGTCACTGTACCACCAAACTCCACTTCGAGGATGCGAGCAGCGAGCATGAGTTTAGCCTCCGCTTCGGCTATCAGCTTATCGTCAACAAGATGAGTAATGGTATGATGACCATTGTCGTTGAAGCGCGCCCCTCTAATAGTGCTATTTGCACTTTTGTGTGGAGGATTGGCAAATAATGCCCTTATGCGATTGCTCTTTGCAATTACATCTCTGTAATAAACGTCTATAAGAGCTTCGTCTAAAACGTCATCATTTTTCCAAAAAACTCTCAGATCCTTCAGCTGCATCACTAAAGCCGTGATGTGATCCACTTTTACCAAAGCGTCCGATGCCCTAGGTAGACTAGGGTTGCCGCCGCGACCCGCACTAGGCCTCTGCCGTATCCTTCCTCTTAGCTGTAACACTTCGTTCATAGATCAATACTCGCTAACTCTCTAGCTATCTGACTTTTTGACCTACCGGTTAGCACTTCCATCTCACGCAGCGTTAGACCTTGCGACTGAAGGGTTAGAAGTGACATGTCTGGGTTACTCTTATTGATGGCTAGGTAGAGCTTTCTAAGGTAGTCAAACTTGTTGCTTGGGTCACTAAACGACAGAGACGTTTTAATCAAATTCTTTAACTCACCAGGGTATGGAATATCCTCCATTGTTTCAATAATTTTTCTGAATAGCCTTTTATTACTGCCTAGTGATTTGAACCTCGCTAGGAGATCATCAAGCATCACTTCTGATATGTCCAAAAGATCTTCTCGACTATAGCGATCGAAATTAACCGTAGCATCAAAACGTCGAGCAAGAGCTGGGTCAAATTGTTGAAATAGGTTTGTCGTTGCAAATAATAGTATAGAGCTATTCATACCGTCCAGGCCTTTTAGGACAGACGAGGTAACTCTTCCCATTTCCCTTATGTCATTCGAGTTTACTCTGTCTAAAGCAAGAGCATCGATCTCGTCAAAAAGAACAACAATCCTCTCGGGATGTGGTAGCTGCTGAAGTTCCTTGAACATTGCCGCTATATTTTTCGACGTTTGACCCATCTTGCTGTCGACAATGGTTTCAAAATCAACAGAGTAAAGCTCGCGCTCCAATATACGAGCGACTTGCTTCACTGATTCTGTTTTACCCGTACCAGGATGCCCCTCAAAAAGAAATTTATTTATACCAACATTGTGGTTAATTGAGTTGATAACCCCAACGATGTCGTCCTTAATTCTTGTGGGCAAAGGTAAAGCGCTCGTACTGAGATCTACCTTGGTTAAGTAAGGAGAGTCGTAGCTAACACCTTGGGGGACAAAAGTGTTAATGTCTGACAGTAGAGCTAAAATGTATTCCGAAAGCTGATAATCACCCCTTGAATCAAAGTACCGTGCGATCTCGTATGCTTCGGCTCTGAATCCTTCTTCATTTTTTTCAGCATGGTACTTGATCAAGTTTAAAATGTTTTGCTTGCGAATCTGTTCTTTCATAAGCTCTATTATAAATAGCCTGGGACAAAAAAGCAACGTTTCGGGACACATTTGGGACAATAAATACAATTACGGTACTCACTATTGTCAAAGCATCTGAATTACGATAATATAGTTGTAATCGGGGCAGGAACCCTGAGGGTAAAATAGGAAAAGCGCCTGTACAGCGCTTTCTCATACAAAAGTTCCTGAAACAAATTGTATAACTCCTATGATACCACAAACATCATTAAGTGGTAATTCCGCCACAGAGAGGATATCACTATGGGAGTTCAGGTTAAAGCAATCACAAAGCCCGTAGGCGATGAACGCTACGAAGCAATCTCGCACTACTGGGCGAACAACGATAAAGGCGTACTAACACCTTTCGAACGCGACTGGTTCATTGGCTGGCTTGGAAGCAACAATACCTATGCTTACGTGTCAGAGGACGGCGATAGCGCACGTTGTGACGTAAAAGATAACGGGCAGATCCGCTTCTTGCAAACACGCGCAGACGCCTCGCAAGCGAACAACCTGCTCAGCCTACCGCGTAAACAGGCGTAGGGTAAGTGGGAAACGCATGATGCGTAGAAAAATACCCCGGTATATCAACCGGGGTATTATCTATACTAAGTTCAAGTAGCGGTATCCGAACAGCCCTTCGCCGTAAAGCTTTCTCCGATAATATACTGAGGGCATACGAGGCCGAGTTAATGCGGCTACAAAAAGACGACCCTTTCAGGTCGCTCTTAATGCAAATCGTGGCTGGGGAAACGGGATTCGAACGACAAGTGTAATAACCTCCTTATTTCAAGGTTCGTTGTATGGTAGCTTAGACGAGCGTGCTTCTCAAGCCATTATTGGTATTTATGAAATATTCATTGAATTGGTTACGTATAATGAGCATGATGGAAGAAAAAGATTGCATAGCTCAAATACTCTCAGGTGATACTGAGCAGTATCGAGAACTGGTAGACCGGTATCAAACAGGACTCATTATTCACTGTGAGAATATTTTGAAAGATCGACAAGACGGTGAAGACGTCGCGCAAGAAGCATTTATCAAAGCATACAAGAATTTATCTTCGTTCGAGGCCGAGAAGGCTAGTTTTTCTACATGGTTGTACCGTATAGCAACAAACCTATGCATCGACACGCTTCGAAAGAACAAACGGAAAGTGCACGTAAAAGACATCGAATCTCACCTTGAAGCAGTACTTCCAAAACATATCGAACAAGAAGAGATTGAGCATATACGCAAATTAGTGGCAGAACTTGAACCTCCAAAGTACGCAGAAATCATTAAAGCCTATTTTTGGGAGGGTAAAAGCTACCAGGAACTTGCAGACACTTACGAAACAAGCACCGGAACTATCGGCACCTGGATGAGCCGCGCGAAATTACAACTGAAGGAGAAACTTGTATGAAAGATTTGAACTTCGACGCACTTCTACTGGCAGCGAAGCCAACGAGCTACTCGGCCAATAACAAATTTACAGATTCAGTAATGCGAAAAGTGAAGCAGCCTGAAATATTATCGTCTGCTGTTCGTAAAATGGATGTCAATAAAAAGGAGACATTCATTATGAAACTACGTCATTTGCCAAAACTTGCTGTTATAGCCATTGCACTCAGTGCCCTGGTTGTATTAGGAAGTACAACCTATGCCGCGTATAAGCTACTGTGGGAACAGCCCTCAGTGACCACACAAGAGCCGACCACTAACCAGTTCGGGCGAACCCAAGTGATCGCATCGTTTGAAAATTGTGCCAACCAGTCTTCGGCAACAACGTTTGAAATTAAAGCTGGAAGCACGCTTGATCCTTCGGAAATAGGAAAAATTCTTCAAGCACGTTGTGAACTGGAAGCACTTCGAGAGTGGTCGGGCACTGATAAACCACCAAAAGGCCCGAATCCGGACATGCAGCAAACCGAGGGAACATACACTCAAACAATGAGGATGACGTCACCAGTCGCCTCGAAAGTCGTCAGTATCGATACTACGACGCTTACTCTGACTGGTGATCAATACAATACTCCAAAAGATCCGCTCGTGTTGACAGATGATACTCAGTTCATCGTCGATAACCATGAATCAACCATTGACCAGATCCAGCCAGGCGACGCCGTCCTGTATGTTTACGATGTCACGTATGACTTTGTCACCAAAAAGACCGCGACAGGATATAACACCTCGAGCACATCAGCCAAAGCATTGGCGGTAACCCACCTCGTGAAAGTCGATCTACCATTCGAGTACTACGGTCCTGGCAAGCAAAATCAAATCGCCCAGCGTGAGGCATGCATGGGCAACCCGCAAGATTCATGCGTACAGACCGCTGCGGTAGATCTATACGAGAACTACCCTACAACCCAAATCCTCCCCGACGACAACGGAGAACTTCCTTTTGATAATCGTGAAATCCAAGGGATCATCATCGACCACAACGGTACGACCGTCAAGATTCAATCATCATCTGGTCGGATTTTCACCCTCACCACACCGAGTGATATCGTTACTAACTTTAACCTTTACCGAAGCAGCGAATACAATAACATCACCGTACAGAAGGGCGACTTACTACTAGTGAGGTACGCGGTTGACAGATCATCTACCAGCCTTGAACTTAGTTCATCTGAAATTCGTTCAGTCTATGTTGCATTGAATATGATCCAAAAGGGCGACCCAGTACAAAAATATTAATTGTAATATGATCAAGAACAGCAAATGAGACCCATATGGGTCTCATTTCTATGTGTCGCATCTGGCTGGGGATGAGGGATTCGAACTCGAAGACACTACCTCTTTAAAGGCTGGTTGTATGTTAACTTCTCATAGCGATATCCTCAAGTAGTTTTTGAGGCTTTATTTACATCGTCATAGAACACCTGGATGTAACATCCAACCAATAAGAAACGCAGGCGACCACCCCTGTTGATATATTGACTTTTATACATTTTTTTGCTATAATATAATTATTATGTCTCCAGAATATGAAAACTCTTGGGAACACTTATCAAGTGAAGAGCGCCGTAAGAGAATTGCGGCGCATATTTCTGATATGCGAATTGGTCACCGCGTACTCGAAGAGAGCCATGCACAGCAAGAAGCTATTCAAGATTTTGAGGCTCGCATTTACCAACTCGACGCGTTCAATGTGCTATGGACCGCTCGGCGTGACGGTGCAGACCGCGGGCTAATTCATCTCGCTACCGGGCTTGGTAAGACGTCAGTCGCGGTCGTTGATTATGCAGCTTTTCGTCAAGAACAAATTGCACGAACCGGACAAGAACCGCGAGCGCTTTTCGTAGTACATCAAAACAATATCCTTGAACAAGCTGATGAGCGTTTCGCAGAACTATTACCAGACGCAAGCCGTTCATTTTATTCAAATCGCCAGAGGAGTCTGCCGGAGAGTGGCGTTACCTTTGCTAGCTTTCAAGCATTATCAAATGGCGCACACCGTTTTCCCGAAGACTATTTCGACTATATTATCTATGACGAAGCACACCATACTGAAGCAACAACCTATAAAAAAGTTGTGGAATACTTTAAGCCGCAGTTTCAACTTGGTCTGACTGCCACCCCCGAACGTATGGATGAAAAAGACATCACTGAGCATTTTGGTGAAGCTCTCTATACGAAATCCCTGCCGGAAGCAATCGCCGAAAAACACCTTGCAACCGTTAACTACAATATTGTGTTTGATGATGCGATAAAAGAAGCTATGCAGAATGGATTTGAGCCGTCATCTCTCGCCGAGATTCAGCGCCTATTTGAGGTGCAGCCTCGTAACGAAGTAATCGTTGATAAAATTCGTGAGGCACAGGAGTTAATCCGCCATGAACAAGATGTTGAGCGCGTAAAAACAATCATTTTCTGTGCCGACCTTGAGCATGCCGATGCAATCGCGGACATGATGGAGGGTGAAAGCTACCACTCGGGTAAGGCCGAGAATCAGCAAGCGGGGCTTCTCAATGCTTTCCGTGGCAATGAGCTTGAAACAATCACAGTACGCGATATGTTTAATGAGGGCGTGGATATTCCAGACGCTCGACTCATCGTCTTTTTGCGCACAACACAGAGCGCAACTATTTTTGAGCAGCAACTTGGTCGAGGGTTAAGAAAAAATAAGAATAAACAAGAAGTTACGGTTCTTGACTTTGTTGCAAATATCGAACGTATCACACTTATTAGAGAGTTAGTCAAAAATATCGATACAGTGCGGCCACTACAAAACAAAAAAGACGGCGATAGCGGTGGCGATAGAAGTGGTCACTCAGAAGAGGGCGTCAGCAGAACCGACGAGAATATTAAAGTGCATGGCAATGATAGCGAATTTATCTTTAGTCAAGAAATTATTAACCTTTTAGACAAGTACGATGCCCTTCAAGAGAAAAATAAATCGAGAGAGAAATGGGTTGAGTGGACCGATGAAGCTATCGCCGACTTAGCGCGAAGTATTAGTCCGGATGCCCCGCTTAGTGCTACTCGCATGTCCGAACTAAGTAAGGTAGGAGTATTTCCGAACCATAAAACAATCGCCGAGAGGTTTGGTAGTATAACAAATTTTCAACGTTTCTGCGGTTTTGAAATCTTAAACTGGTCAGAGTATACACGTTCTGAGATCATCGAGCTCGCAAGGGACCTAAGCCCGGATAAATACATGATTATCGATGATATTAACACCTACTCCAAGATGAAGCTATTACCATCTCAGGCGTTCATCGCTGAGATGTTTGGAAGTTTAAGGCAATTCCAAAAAGAAGCTTGGGGTAGA
>PBTC01000011.1 GCA_002726935.1 Candidatus Saccharimonadota bacterium
GTTTGCGAGTTACTATATTCCTATCGCACTCATCCTGGCTGTACTCGTTGCGCTTGTGCCTCCGCTGTTCTTTGGCCAACCTTTTGCTGAGTGGTTCACTAGGGCGTTGATCCTTCTGGTCTTGGCTTGCCCTGATGCGCTTGTTGTATCTGCACCTGTTGCAGTCGCTGCGGCTATAGGGGGTGCTTCTCGGCGCGGAGTAATAGTTAAAGGCGGACGCTTCCTTGAAGTCTTGAGCAAAACAAAAGCAATCGCCTTCGATAAAACGAAAACGCTCACTGTGGGAACTCCTGTAGTGGTTGAGGTTATTACCTTCAACGGTGCATCTAAAGAAGATGTGCTCGCTGATGCGGCAGGTCTAGAGAAGTTTTCTTCCCACCCTCTTGCTTCTGCTATTGAGGCGTATGCGGCTCAAGAAGGTGTCAAGCCTCACGCAATGGATAAGTACAAAAACGTCGCTGGGCGTGGAGGCATCGCCAACTGTCTTGTTTGTGACGGTAAAGATCATGCTATTGGTAACCTGGAACACATAGGCAGTAACGCGAAAGCAAGCAAAGAAGTTATTAAGGAAGTTGAGCGTCTTGAATCGCAAGGGATGACATCAATCCTCGTGAGTGAGGGAAAGGTCGTCATTGGTCTGATTGGTGTCACCGATGAGCTGCGTCCTGAATCAAGGGGTGTCATCACGGCCCTTAAGCGCCTCAAGGTTACTCCTGTCATGTTGACGGGTGATAATAAGCTTGCTGCGAAGTACGTTGCTGATCAGGTAGGAATCAAGGATGTTTATGGTGCACTTCTTCCCGAAGAAAAGGCTGGATTAATCGAAAAGCTTCAGAAAAAATATGGAAAAGTTGCAATGGTCGGCGACGGCGTCAATGATGCCCCGAGCCTTGCGAGGGCCGATGTCGGTATAGCAATGGGAGGCGGCGGTTCGGATATTGCGATTGAAACAGCTGATGTGACGCTTATGAACGATGCGATCGGAACAATTCCTTACCTTATGGATGTCGGACAGCAGACCTTTAGGGTAGTACGACAGAATGTGTACGGATCTTTGGCGGTTAAAGGTGTCATATTGGTAGCCGGTGCTTTAGGGCTGGCGAGTCTAAGTGTTGCGGTGGCGGTTGACGCAGCTATGGCAATTCTCGTAGTGGTGAATGGTTTGCGATTGTTTGGGGCTGGTGCAAAGACGTTTAAACAAATTAAAGCATAGGTTCAAAAGCTTCATCCTCGAACTAATCGGTGAAATGTTGCGATAGGCTTAATCGATTACCTAGGTTAAACGAAAAATTCTTAAAAAAGTACTTTCGAACTCTAAACTAAGCGGCAATCGACTACCGTTAAAAAACCATACCAATTGATGGCTTTTTGCAGTGAAAATTCTACTTGGTATGGAGAAAGATTTTTAGAACTATATAAGTAAGTTCTTCCTTCCTCTGTCTTTTCATTATACGGGTGAACCAAAAGCATCAAGGTAGTACAAGTCTCCACCTTGACACTTTTGGTCGCAGCCCGTGCCTCTTAGACAGAGAGGCAGAAAGCCCTCTCAGAAAGAAAAGGAGGGTTTCATGGAAACTCAAGTTGGTGATATAGCAAAACTAAACGATAGGTTTCGGGGGATGTGCCTCAATGTGTATTACACGAGTGGGGTGCGAGATGGGATTATAGATCTCATCGAGCTGTCTCGAAAAATAGAGAGCTTCAGTAAGTTTACCGAAGATAACGACCCATACGGTGAGCACGATTTTGGCTCGCTCATGTTTGAGGGCAAGAAGGTTTTCTGGAAGATAGATTACTACGACAAGGAGCTGAAGTATTGGTGCGATCCGCTCAGTCCGGACTGTAACCGAACCCTAACAGTGATGTTGGCCGAAGAGTACTAAACTCTTCACGTCCTGAGCAAGACGTCAAAGGGCTCTATATTAAGCCGACTGGAGAGCTGGTTTCCCTGGCGTATGTCCAGATAGCACTAGTACGATAGTCCCCTAGCGCCTTGATCGTTGTTGCCCCGATCGATAGCTCATCAGTATCAATGCCCGCACTTTCAAGCGACTTTTTGGCGAAGTCGAGAAAGCGTACTTCATTATTACTATCGGCAAAGACAAAGAGTAAAGCAGGGTACACTCCCCCACTCCAGCCCTCTTCTTCGCTATGGGTTATATATTCAGCCAGACGTTTTCTGATCAGAAACGGTTGGACATCATGCGACAGCGTGATGAAGTACTCACGATCACCACGTAAATAAAGGTCTGGCTTGGTCTCTGGGAGGTCATCGAAGGCGGAGAGTTCTTGTTTAGTGAATATCTGGTAAGTATCACCGTAGCTTCGCTTGAGGGCGTTGAATACTGCCAACGTATCAATACTGTGTTGCATGAAGGCAGTACTGATCGATTTGTTCTTGTAGTAGCTATGTAGGACGTTAGGATCGAAGCGAGGATCATCTTTAAGAAGAGCGATGCCTTTTGTACTTAAGTAATAGATAGCTGGTTTACGATCAATTTTGAATACTGGTTCAAATTTACGACCGATGTATTCTTTTTCTAGTAAGATGTCGAGGGTTCTTTGTAATGAGTTTGATTTTAGGTTTTTGTAGCTTGTAAGTAATGGAATGGTTGCGTAGCGGAATTTGTAGAGCAAGGTTAAGATATGAAGTTGTTTAGCATTGAGATTATAATGTGTTTTCTCTTTAGCCATGAGTGTAGTCTTTCTCCTATATACATATATAAAAGAGGGAGAGTAAATAAGCAAGTACCTATCTGTTATTTTGTTCATAATCATACTTAATGCGAAAAGTATGTTTTGTTACTTAAATTAACATAAATAGTATTGTATATTTGTACTACAAGTAGTACAATTTAAGTATAGAAGATAGCACGTTAACAAGTCGGCTATGTACAAAGGGTAAACGGAGGGTTTTAGTATGGTAAAAAACATAGAAAGTAAGACTGTTGTACTATAATGATAGTATGGCAGTTCGACCAAAGATGCAGATAGACATTTCAACAAAGGCTAAAGCCCGTGCGAAAGCTGTGGCCGCCGATCGAGAGATTACACTGAGCGAGCTGGTGCTTACGGCACTGACTAAACTTGGTGACGATAAACTCGCAAGACTCATTAAAGAGGACTTGGACCGCAAAGCAGGTCGCGGACGACCCGCAAAATAACTAAATCTATATAGCCGATCGGTTACGTGCCAGCGACAAGGAAACTTGGGCTGGTATTTTCTATACGGAGGGTACATGGGTATTAGTAAGTTTCATAATTTTGTGGGTATCATCACTGAATCGTTCAGGGTTGATAATGAGGCTATCGAAGAGCTCCGCATTATTTTGGAACGTGAGAACCAACGCATCGTGACATACGAGGAAGCCGAAGCAGTTGGCCGTAGCTTAATTACGGTCGTTGAAACACTTGCGAACGGTCGTACTATCGTTGCAGATAGCGAAAAAATGGAATGAACACGAAGAATACAGCAGTCATACTGGCAAGAGTATCGTCCAAATCGCAAGAGGACGAGGGTTATTCGCTTGACTCACAGCTAAAGCTCCTACGGGGTTACTGTGAGAGTAATGATCTAAGAGTTGTTCGAGTGTTTAAGATCGCTGAAACAGCTTCAAAGCAGCAAAGTAGAAAGATATTTAACGAACTTCTCACCTATTTAACTGATAATAATGTCTATAACCTTACCGTAGAGAAAACTGACCGATTAACACGCAACCTGCGTGACGCCGTATCTATTGATGATTGGCTCGAGCTAGATAAAGACCGCATGCTTCATGCCGTTAAAGAAAATTTGAGACTACATAAAGAATCTAAATCCGACGTTAAGTTTATGTGGAATATTCACCTAGCTGTCGCTAAAAAATATACAGATAACCTTCGCGAAGAGGCTATGAAAGGCTGGGCTGAAAAGCTTGCTCAAGGTTGGCTTCCTTCGCGTCCACCTATCGGCTACATGACGGCTATACAAAATGGCAAAAGAGTTCATGTTCCCGATCCGAAGAAAAGCAAAGTTATTAAAAAGGCATTTGAGTTGTACGTTCAAGGAAGCGAATCAACCGCTACTGTTTGGTCTTTCCTTGAGCAAGCACATATAACGACCTACACTGGCAGGCCACTTACCAAAAGTGCTGTTCACCTCTTGCTGCAAAATCCATACTACATGGGTATTATTCAGTTCAACGGTGAGAAATATCCGGGCTCACACCAGCCGATCATATCTAAACAGCTATATAAATCTGTTCAAACAAAAATGCATAGTGGCAGAGCTGTTAAGCAGCGTCGTCATGACGTTGCACTCAGAAACGTACTCACTTGTGGGTATTGCAGTAAATCAATCACATGGGAACGCCAGAAGGGTCATCTATATGGCGCTTGTCAGCGTGATTTAGTTGAGTGTAAGCAAAATAAATACTTACGAGAAGAACTGGTACATGAAGTATTGATCGAAAAGCTAGATAAACTCATAAGTCCGTCACCTACTGTTGTCCAATGGCTAGTTAATAGACTTGAAAACGAGTTCAACGCGTCGAAAGCTACCGTCATCGAATACAAACAGTCTTTAGAGACCCGCATTACACGACTCGAAAAAATGGATGAGATGTTATATGACGATAAACTTGCTGGTGACATTACAAAAGAACGTTATGAAACAAAACACACCGACATAGCTAAACAGGTTGAAGAACTCAAAGAAGAGCTTCTAGTTGCTGATGCAACAAGCGAGACCAAGCACCGTGAGGCTATCGGACTAATACAGCTTACACAGCACGCAAAAGAACAGTATTTAGACACAGATTTAGCGAATGATGATAAACGTACGATTTTAACCGAACTCTTCGAATCAGTCACCTACATTAGCAACTCCGTATCTGTTAAATACACAAAGTTTGTAGAAATGATCGCTGAGAAAAGCGCAATATCTAAGGAAATAATGGAGGACATAGAAATGCTTAACCGAACCAGCGATAATAGCAAAAGTAACAGTAGTCAGGAAACAAAAAACAACGCAGAAATTGCGTTGCGTCCTGTTTGGCAGGGGCACGTGGAATCGAACCACGATCTAAGCTTTTGGAGAGCTTTATACTAGCCGTTGTACTATGCCCCTTTGATGAGTTCGCTCCATGTGGCAGTTCGCACAAACCACTTCGCACTTAGCGAGCTCAGTATCAATTTTAACACGATTATTATAATTCACTAGTGTTGCAATGTTATATTGCTTGTCACGGACATGGTCAAACTGCATTACATAGTATGGATATCTCTTGCCGCAATCCGTGCACGGACGATCCTTCTTGCGGCGAACATATGCTCGCATCTTCTCCTTTGTTTGTTTTGCGCTAGCAATATACACAATCTTATTTTTTAAGTAATGTTTCTTACTGCTAACGGCTCTTCGTGGGTCATTTGGATTGCTATACGCCATAGCCTCACTTTAGTATGCAATAATTATCAAACGATTAAATCATGCAACTTTTATACAGTGGCTGATTCTGCTACCATAAACATAAGCTTAAAAATAACACAAAAGGAGTTGCGTGAACGTAGTCATTGTCGGGGGAGGGTTCGCTGGCGTCAAGGCCGCACTAGAGCTGAGCAAACGTCATATTGGCCGCATTACGCTTATTTCGGATGAGGATTATTTTCTTCACCACGCGACGCTCTATGCAACTGCAACCGGCAAAAGTATGGCCGAGTCTGTGATTCCCCTTAAGCAGATCTTCGAGAACCATCCCAATGTGACGGTTGTTCACGACAAGGCGACATCGATTGACCCTACTCGCCGCATTATAAAAGGCGCTAAGAAACAATACCACTACGACAAGGTCATTATGGCCCTTGGGTCAGTCACGACGTACTTTGGCATCAAAGGCATGGCCGAACACTGCTACGGCATCAAAAGCCTCGAGGACATTAAGAAGTTTCAGAATCATATTCACGAAGCCGTTGTCCAGAACAAGCTGGATAAGGACTACGTCATTATCGGCGCAGGGCCAACAGGCGTCGAGCTAGCCGGAGCACTGTGTCAGTACTTGCATTCAACTATCAAACTTCACCGTTTAAACCACTCAAATACTCGCGTCACACTTGTCGAGGCTGCTCCTCGCATTTTACCGCGCATGTCACCGACTGCTTCTAGGATTGTAGGTCGGCGACTAAAGAAAATGGGCATCCGAGTGCTCACTAATCACAAAGTCGAAGCACTTGATGATGACTACATCCTCGTGGAAGGCAAAAAGATCGACACAAAAACCGCAATCTGGACGTCAGGAGTTGCCAACAACCCCTTCTTTAGTAAGCATCCTGATATCTTTGACCTGGCACCCAATGGGCGGGTCAATGTCGATGAATATTTGCAGGCAGCAAAAAATATATACGTCATCGGTGACAACAATACTGTCAAATACAGCGGTACGGCCTGGCCAGCAATGGCTCAGGCGAGCTTTGTTGCCAAACACTTTTCTCGCATTGTCACAAAGCGCCAGCCAAAGCCCTTTCGCCCCCGTTCTTACATGAGCGGCGTACCAGTTGGAGAAGGATGGGGCTACGTTGAATGGCTAGGGGTATACGCAGCTGGAAAATTTGGCGCATGGGTGCGACGTCAGATGGAACTTGCCGGTTATCGGCAGTTTGTTTCGCGCAAAAAAGCCAAGGAGCTTTGGCGCGCACACAACATCCCTGAAATTGACGCCTAATGTTGTTGTAAAAGCATAAGCTTACATCTATAATTACAACCAACAACTAGGAACACACAAAGGAGAACTCGGCTTGCCTACGGGCAGGCCAAGGCAGGGGTATGAACATATTAATGCTGGGCTGGGAGTTACCGCCGCATAACAGTGGTGGATTAGGTGTTGCCTGCTATCATCTTGCCAAAGCTCTTGCCTTAAAAGGCACTTCTATCGATTTCGTCGTGCCCTACTCTGCTGTGCACGAAAACATTGACTTTATGACTGTTCATAACGCCACAAAGCTATCCCCCCTCGACAGGTACGGCCTAGGTGCATACGACAGTAAGTTCTTGATTTCTGGAAACAATGACGCCGAAACAAGCCACCTGACCGACATACGAAGCGTTCAGCGACAGTACACAAAGTACGTCGAACGCCATATTGAAAAAGGGGTTGCAACATATGATGCTATTCACGCTCACGACTGGTTGACGATGGAAGCCGGTATCCGAGCCAAGCAGATGACAGACGCGCCGTTAATCGTCCACGTCCACTCGACGGAGTTTGATCGTTCTGGCGGAGCAAGCGGCAACCCAATCGCTCGCGAAATTGAATACCAAGGCCTTATCGTGGCCGACAGAATTATTGCCGTCAGCGCCGTCACGAAGCGAATCATCATCGAGCAGTATGGTATTCCAGCCGATAAAATCGAAGTCGTCCATAATGCGATCGACACAGCTAGCTTTGACGACGGCTACGAGTATGATCGCCGCACCTACAAGTACCTTGAAAGCCTAAAGTCAGAGGGCTACACCGTAATCAGCGCCGTCACGCGTCTGACAATTCAGAAAGGATTAACGAATCTCGTACGCGCTCTTGCGATGGCTTCTGAAAAATACGATCGTCTTGCGCTGCTGCTTGCTGGTGACGGCGAACAGCGTGACGAGCTAATTTCGCTCGCTTCTGAGTTGGGTGTTTCGGATAAGATATTCTTTACCGGCTTTGTACGCGGCAAACAATGGCGCGACTCCTACAGCGTTTCGGATGTATTCGTCCTGAGCTCAATCAGTGAACCGTTTGGCCTTACCGCGCTCGAAGCCGCCCACCACGATACGGCTCTCGTTCTCTCCAAACAATCTGGTGTCGCCGAGGTGCTCCATAACGTGCTGAAATATGACTTCTGGGATGTCGAGCGTTTAGCTGATCAGATTGTTGGAGTGGCGACTTCTCCAGCACTTAAAACATCGTTAAAGCAGAATGTCATGCAGGAGTATGCTCAACTTTCATGGGATGATGTTGCTGCACAACTGCACATACTTTATGGCGCTGCCCGACAGCCACGCGAGAGGGTGCTGGTATGAGCAAGCGCGGTATTACGCTATACCTACACGTCCACCAGCCATACCGGCTGCGGGACTATACCGTATTTGATACGGCAAATACCCACGACTATTTTGTCGACCCCGATCCGCTTAGTGGGCGCAACAACGAAAAAATATTCCGTAAAGTCGCAGATAAATCCTATCGGCCGATGAACCAGTTGCTTGAGAAGCTTTTGCAAACGCATCCGGATTTCAAAGTGTCTTTGTCAATCACCGGCACCCTGCTAGAGCAAGCTGAACAGTGGGGACAAGATGTGATCGATAGTTTTCGCCGCCTTGTTGAAACTGGACGTGTCGAAATTGTAGCCGAAACGTATCACCACTCACTCGCCTTCTTTTATAGCCGAGCCGAATTCGAATCGCAGGTTGAAGCGCACAAAGCGAAGATACGAGAGCTTTTTGGCGTCGAGACATCTGTGTTTCGTAACACCGAGCTCGCCTACAATGACGAGCTAGCTCAGTGGGCAGATCAATATGGTTTTAAGGGCATCTTAGCTGAAGGCTGGGATCCGGTACTTGACTGGCGGAGCCCAAACTTTGTCTATCGACCAGAAGGCACAAAGGACATTTCGCTGCTCATGAAGAATTACCGTCTCAGTGATGATCTGGCATTTCGCTTTAGCAACAAGTCTTGGGCTGAGTGGCCTCTGACCGTCGATAAGTATAGCGAGTGGATGAACGCATCAATCAACGACCAGCCTCTCGTTAATTTATTCATGGACTACGAAACCTTCGGAGAGCACCAATGGGCTGATACCGGCATCTTTGATTTCTTTGAAGATTTTGTCGGACGCTGGCTGGCAGACGAGAATAATACCTTCTACACTGTGTCTGAAGCCATTGAAGCCCACTCACCTGCAGGAACGATTAGTATGCCCTCAACCGTCACTTGGGCTGATGCAGAGCGCGACCTGACCGCCTGGATAGGTAATAGTATGCAAAAAGAGGCGTTGCAGCACTTATATGCACTTGAAAAAGACATCCTCCGCACCGAAGACGACCAACTTATATCCGATTGGCGCCGCCTCCAGACATCTGACCACGCGTACTATATGTGCACCAAATGGTTCACAGACGGCGATGTCCATGCCTACTTTAGCCCGTACGAGTCTCCGTATGATGCGTTTTTATACTATATGAACGCTATTAGAGACCTTCGCTGGCGTTTGCATGCTCATCACAAAACAGGAGGGCTGAGTGGCTAGGCCGATTGTCTTAAGTAACGGCGAACTTCATGTTGGCCTCAACAAGTTTGGGCTGGTGCATGACTTCTACTACCCCTACGTCGGGTTTGAGAACCATGCTGGCGGTAGTCATTTGCGCCATAAAGTAGGTATTTTCATTGATGGTGCCATCAGCTGGCTGGATAACGGAGATTGGGAGTTCCGGTTTGAGTACCCGCATACTGCGTTGATTGGCCATACCCGAGCCAAAAACGACAAGCTTAACGTTATTCTAGAGTTTGATGATGCGGTTGACGCCGAAACAAGTGTCTTTATGCGCAACGTGCATGTTATCAACCTTGGCAACGAAGCAAGGGAGATTAAGCTATACATGCACCAAGCATTCGCAATCGGTGATTCGCGTAGCAATACCGACACAGCTCAGTATCTGCCAGACAGTGACGCCATCCTGCACTACCGAGGCCGTCGCGCCTTTGTGATCGCCGGCCAGTACAATGAAAAGCCCTTCGACCAATATTCGATTGGCCTTTTCGGTATAGAGGGACACGAAGGCAGCTTCCGCGATGCTGAAGACGGGCAGCTCGATGGTAATAACGTCGAGCATGGTCGGGTTGACTCGGTACTTGGATTTACGATGAATGTTGCCGCCAAAAGTTCAGAACGTGCCCACTACTGGGTAAGCGCCGGCATGTCTATTCGTGAAGCGCTGTATATTCATCGTCAGATGCTTGATGATGGTATGCATGCTCGTATCCACAAAACTGCCGCCTGGTGGCACAAATGGCTGTCTCCTGCCCTAAAGCTGATCGACCATGTGCCTGTTGATCATCGCCCGCTTTTCCTGCACAGCATTATGATTATGAAGTCCCAAATGGACAAACGGGGCGCAATCATTGCCAGCACTGACAGTACAATGCTGAACTATTCTCGTGACGCCTACGGGTATAGTTGGCCCCGGGACGGTGCGTATGTTCTATGGCCATTTATTCGAATGGGCTATAAAGACGAACCCTACCGATTCTTCGAGTTTTGTCGACGTGGCATGCACCCTAGTGGCTATATGATGCACAAATACCGTGCCGATGGCGCCCTTGGTAGTAGTTGGCATCCCTACGTCCACGGTGATATGGTTGCCCCACCGATTCAAGAAGACGAAACGGCGATCGTTGTCTTTATGTTTGCGCAGTTCTATCACACCCAGCAAGACTCAGCTCTGATTAAGGACTTCTATGGTTCAATGATTGTGCCGATGGCGGAATTCCTCGCCGAGTATGTTGATAGCAGTTCGGGCCTTCCGAAGCCGAGCTATGATCTGTGGGAGCAAGACTACATGACAACCACATACTCAACTGCGGTCACGTACGGTGGTCTACTGGCTGCTGCCGAGCTTGCTGCCATCGCCGGAGACGAAGCGCATGAAGTGAAGTGGCGCACTGCTGCCGAGGATATTCAAGTAGCGGCTCACAGGCATCTGTTCAACGAAGACCGTAAGTCATTCTATAAGGGTATTCGCTACGATTCCGGCTCGCCCGTTGCTGACGAGACAATCGATCTTTCGGCTACTTTTGGCGCATTTATGTTCGGGCTATTCGCAATTGAAAGCACCGAAATGAAACAATCCATTCAAACAATAACCAGTACTTTCAATCCTTCACCCGAAAAGCCAGGTCTGCCTCGCTACGAAAACGACGACTATCGACGTACCGACGATACAGTAACGGGCAATTATTGGTTCATCACTACCCTTTGGCATGCCCAGTACTTACTAGAGGTTGGTGATAGTGCGGGGGCAATGGCAATACTGAGCTGGGTAAAATCTCACGCTCTGTCTACCGGCATGCTCGCTGAGCAAATTAACCCAAAGACAAGCGAAACGATTGCACCAGCTCCCCTGACCTGGTCACACGCCGAATACGTCTCAACAATGCTTGATAGCATTGAACGGAGATAACTGCATATGGGTGGATTCTTACATACCAGAGAGCGCGGCTATGCGATTAAAGACATCGCTAAAAAGTTAGGCCTACTATACTTTGGCTCGGTTGACCATCGAAACGACGACCACGAGGTCATACGAGGCCTTACGGTGTCGACAACGCACAAAGATAGGCATTATGCCGTCGGCTCTTACGACGGCTACGATATTGCGCTCGTCGATCGCTACGACACGAACGTAATTGGCCGAACTAAGGAAAAACATAACTGGGCCATACTCCAGGTGACACTTCACCCTGACGTGATGCTGCCGCACATTTTCGTACTTCCGCATGACCGGACGCAGCGATTTCAACACTTATTTCTTGGCTTGCGTCAGCTGCAGGTAATTCACGGCTTAACTCAGCAAGACTACCATGCAGAATTCACACAGAGGTACAATATGTACGCGGCTGGTCATCAAGCGCCGGACGTAGAGCAAATTATTACTAGCGACATTGCTAGGGGTATCGCCGCTCGTTTTTGGCCACATGCAATTGAAATTAGGGACGATAAACTATTTATCTACCTAACAGAACACCGCCTTTCTCAGACGGTGCTCGGTGGATCTATCGAGGCAGCTCTATGGCTGGCTGAAACACTCGACAAAAAAGAGGACTAACCTTTTCGAGGTTTAACTTCGTTGCGACCAAGGTTTTTCTTGGTTTCAGTGTACGTTGCGTGCTTACGCGCAACAGGATCATACTTCTTGAGACTAATCTTCTCGGTAGTATTCTGAGTATTTTTGGTAGTGTAGTATGTACGGTGTCCGGTCAGCTCGCTGACCAGGCCGACGAGCTTGCGCTTGGTGTTCTTTTTAGCCATAGAATTTCCTTAAATATATAACAACTTTCAGAGGTCGATTATAGCAACAAGTCTTGAATTAATCAACCCCTAGCCCGTTTGTTGCTGATTGATTATCTCTGTTGTTTATGCTAAAATCTACCGAGTGTGCCGCGATAGCTCTCCCGTTTGGTCAGTAGAGCGCATGCGCGCACAGAGAGTCTGCCGCGATAGCTCAGTTGGTAGAGCGCATCCATGGTAAGGATGAGGTCTCGGGTTCAAATCCCGATCGTGGCTCCATACTTTATCAGCTTGAATTAAAGTCAGTACTTCAGTAAAATAGTTGAGTATCAATAGCCTGCCGCCTTAGCTCAGTTGGTTAGAGCGGCTGTTTTGTAAACAGTAGGTCCACGGTTCGAATCCGTGAGGCGGCTCCAGATTTTTCGTTTCGCAGGGGTTGTGGAGCGGTCAAACACAGCAGACTGTAAATCTGCCGCCTTCGGCTTCGCAGGTTCGAATCCTGCCCCCTGTACCAAACAAAGTACCCGCCATATCGGCGGGTCTTTTGTTTAGTTACATAATCACGCGACGTGGTTGTCGTATTCTTTTCGTTCGATTCTCGGGAATGATTAGTTTCGCCGCACGCTCACGGAGCTGAGTGGCCAACTCTACATCACCGACTCGCTCATAAGCATCAGAAAGAAGGTTGAGCGTCTGTGGAATCGGGTCAATCTGAATGGCTTTCTCAAGGGCGTCAATCATCTTGCGATCATTGCCAAGTTTTTCTTGCACTTTCGCGTACGCGATATGACGAGCCGCTAAGTCACTGTCCATAGCAAGCGCCTGCTCGAACGCTAACGCTGCCTTATCGTAGTTTTTTGTCTCGTAGTAGATGAGCCCGACATTGTGCAAGCTACTCGCGCTTGGTTCAAGTGATTGAGCAATCTCAAAACACTCAATCGCCTCTTTATATTGTTGCTGCTTTGCATATAAGATACCAAGACGGTTATACGCGCTGGCATTTCGTTCATCGACGCGCAAGATGGTCAGCAGTGCTTTTTCAGCCCGAAGATACTTGCGGTCTTGCAGCGACGATTGTGCGATAGACCAGAGCTGATCCAGCTTCTCTGACAACTTAACCGGCAAATCGCTGGCGACATCGGCGATTGCTTGACGCTGATATATCGCCCACGATCCAAGAAGTGCAATAATAATAAGCCCTAACATATATGCTTATTATACCACGAGTGACGCCAGCTGCAGCCGCACGTTGCCGTTACGATGCAATGCCTCATGAACCTCTAGGAGCCGTGCGAGACGCCTCAAGAGGCGTTCATCGGCAGTTTTCGCCACAGACAGCTCAATCAGTCGCATACTCGCTTCTAAAAGTGCCATCGCTCGCCCGCGATCGTCCTTATAGCGGTCAAGGATCTGCAACGCTTCATACCCACTCGCTTTCAACAACTCTCGCCCGTCGACAATAACCTGACTATTACGCCCGAAGAGTGTCTCATCTCGGGCAAGTGTCAGTAAGCGTTCCGGCAAGCCCTCGGCGAGAAAAAGCAGCTGTGAGATTTTCGTTGAATCAGCCACGCCGTTGTCTTTTAAAAGCTGTTCGCTTTGTGTGCGCGACAAAGGACGTACTTCAACTTGCTGGACCCGTGATGATACGGTTGGTAGAAAAGCATCCGTGCCTTCGGCCAACAAGACGAAATGAACGTTCTTTGCGGGTTCTTCTAGAAGCTTCAGGAAGGCATTTTGCGCCTGCTGGCTCATGGTATGCGCTTTTTGAACAACAACCAATCGCGGTCTATCCAGTGCAGCTCTTGTTTGTTCACGTAACCTGCGGATAATGTCGACACTGATAGTGCCGTCCTGTTCATCGACCTGCTCCTTGCGCTCTGGTGCTACCCAGACCAGTTCTGCGTCAGCAAGGCTGGCTAGCTTCGCTGCGACCGCTGTCAGACCACTTCCCGCTTTACCGACTAACACGATCGCTTGTGGCAACTGCTGCGCCATTTGTTCAATTGCGCGACGTGTCGCTTCATGGATCATCGATCGCCACCACCCATGACACTATTAAACTGCTCTGGTAACGGTGCATGGAACGTTTGTCGCTTCGACTCAGGAATAGTGATCTCTAGGGACTCGGCATGCAGATACAGCCGCGACGCCTTCTCTCCTCCGTAGACGCGATCACCAAGAATAGGTGCACCAAGATACTGCATATGAACCCTCAGCTGATGTGTTCGGCCAGTCTTAGGCTGCATCTTTACCAGTGCGAGCTTGTCAGTCTGCCGTAGGACCTCATATGTCGTTTGTGCTGACTTACCCGACGAATCCACTCGAAAAGTACTCGGGTGGTTGGGGTGACGGGCAATCGGCAGATCCACCAGTGCCGTCGGTTGCTTCGGTTGCCCAGAAAGAATCGCCTGATAGGTCTTGCGAGTCGTTCGGTCCGCAAACTGCTTCTTTAGCAGGTGGGCCGCCTCCTCATGACGCGCACCAATAATGACACCGCTCGTATCACGATCCAAGCGATGCACAATGCCGGGCCTGTTAGTATCTAGCCCGAACGTGGTGTAACGTCGGAAAAAGTCAGCAACGGTGAATTCATCGCTCATGACACCCTTACTATGCGTGAGAACGCCAGCAGGTTTGTTCACAACAATCACGCTGTCATCAAGATACAGAATAGGGAGATCTTTTTCGTCATGCGATTCTTTTTTCGGTGGCGTCATCGCTATCTCGTCCAGCTCGGTAACATCACTTTTTGGCTGCAATACCGGGGTGCCGTTCACGATCACGTAGCCAGCCTTAATAAACTTCTGNANTGTGCTCCGTGANAAATCGGGATACCGACGTTGCAATTCTTTATCTAGGCGGAGCTTNGGTGATTTTACGGCNAAAAGATAGACGTCCTTACCTTTGTANGGCAAGCCNTAGGCTCTTGATTCATCAAGGGGGCTCTGCACAAGCGCACCCTCGATGTCTGGCTCGTCTTGGCGAATATGCTCCATTACCAACGCATCGTCATCGGCAGCTGTGGTGTCAAACAGCATAAAGTACCGTGTTCGCTCAAACTCAAAGCCGATCAAGCGCGTTAAGGTGCGCGCTGGGTATTCTTTAATGTTTCTGACCGCTTTGCGACCCGTTAATTCGCCAGCCAGTTCAAAGGCGCGCAAGACCGAGAGGATGTCGCTATCAATATGCTTGGCCATAACTAAGCTTCCTTTGGACGAAGGCCAACTGCGACTTGAGCACGGTGAAGCGTCGCATTCGCCACCTCTGACATTGCCCGTTCAGATACTTCTAGCTTTGCCAGCAATACTTCATCGCTAATTTCTGCCAGTTTGGCCTGAAAATCACTAAGAAAGTTCGCTACGGCATCTGCGACTGCAGTCTTGAATTCGCCATAACGGTCTTTGCCGACCCATTCAGCATTGACTTCGTCTTGCGTGCGTCCACTAAGATAAGAGAGGATTTGCAAAAGACTCGTGATACCCGGCTGCGTTTCCCAATCGAAGTTGATCACGCCAATGCTGTCGGTGGTTGCACTCATAATTTTCTTTCGTGCTCCCTCAGGGTCATCGGTCAACAGTATCTTTGACTTTTCGTCAGAAGAGCTTTTGCTCATCTTCTTGGTAGGATCGGTCAAGCTGCGAATACGAAGCCCCTTGTCACGATGAATGAAACTCATCTGTGCTTTTGTATTCTCAGGAATAGTAAACACTTCGCCAAACTTGTTGTTAAATCGCTCTGCGATATCACGAGTAATTTCAAGATGCTGGAACTGATCTTCGCCAACCGGCACGTACTCGGTGTCGTACAAAAGTATATCCGCAGCCATCAGAACCGGATAATTAAACAGTCCGACGGTGACGCTTTCACTATGTTCGGCCGACTTCTCTTTGAACTGCGTCATGCGGCTCATTTCACCAACGTAGGTAAAGCAATCGAGAATCCATGTCAGTTCGCTATGCGCCGGTATATAACTTTGACGGTAAATGTAGGTATCTGGGTTATTCAGATCGAGTCCAGCGGCGATAAAGTACTTCAAGTTATTCAGTGTGTTACGATAGAGCGCCGAGTGATCAATTGGCGTCGTAAAGCTGTGAAGGTCTGGCACAAACATGTTGATTTGATAATCACCAGCAAACTCTCGTTGCATGTTGACCATCGGCAAGAAGGCGCCAAGATAATTGGCAAGTGTTGGCTCTTCGTTTGAACGAATACCGGTTAAGATGACAGGCTTGGACATTGCTTCCCTATTATACCCTAGTTTTTCTTACCAGCATCATGCACAACCAGCTGAGGGAAAGCGATGACGATGCCTTCTTTCTTGAATTCCTTATGAATGAGTCGACGATATTGCCCGGCAATCTCCCATTGCTGCGCAGGCTGCACCTTACCGAGGGCTCGCATGACTACCGACGAGTCCGCAAATGCCTCGACGCGCAAGAACTGGATAGGCTCTTTAATCTGGGCTGCCATAGCTGGATCCTGGAGCATATGTTTACCGACACGGTTCATCACCTTCTCGACATGATCGAGATCGCTGTCGTAATCTACGCCGATATCAAGCACGATGCTGGAGAATTTAAAGGTACGGTTGGTGATAATACTTGCTTCGCCGTTGCGGACGATGTGCAGCGTGCCATCTAAGTCGCGAAGCTTTGTAATTCGCAGCGTAATATCTTCAACGACACCAGAAGTCTCTTGACTGACACCCGCTCCATTCAGTGTCACGACATCACCAACGCGGTACTGACTCTCTAGCAAAATGAAGAAGCCGGCAAGGTAGTCTCGGATGGTTGCCTGAGCCCCTAACCCGATGATGATACCCAGAAACCCTGCACCAGCAGCGACGCGGGCTAGATCGACGTTAAGAACGACCAAAATTGCTCCTGCTGCGATCAACCATACTAGCAATGACACAAGGGCCCTGATAATACCGGCGACGGTGTCGCGTCGTTTCTTGACGTCAGTGACTGTCTCGGTCTTCTCTTTACGGACGGCCCGTTCAATAATGGCGCCAATGAGCCACTTAAAGAATCGATGGAGGCCATAAGCGATGGCAATAATCAAAAGTATTTGCATCAATGGGTTGTCGAGCAGCGCAGGTATATTCATACATCTTATGGTAGCATCTCTGTACAGATATAAAAAAGACTCTCGCGAGTGGAGAGTCTTTTTTTGGCTGCTCTGCGCGCCTTAACGCTTCGAGAACTGTTCGCGCTTACGTGCCGAACGTAGTCCGTACTTCTTGCGCTCCTTCTCACGAGAGTCTCGCTTCAGGAATTCTGCCTTCTTCAGCGTCGAACGAAGGTCTGAGTGAGCCGTCGTCAATGCTTTTGCGACAGCTAGCTTAATCGCGTCAACCTGACCAGCGATACCGCCACCCTGAACACGGATGGTGATGTCGAAGTCCTTCTGCTTGTTAACCAACGCCAGTGGGTCGGTCACTTCGGCAAGAAGAGACTTGTTGTCAGAGAGGTATTCAGCTGCAGGCTTCTCGTTAATGGTGATAGTGCCCTTACCTTCATACAAACGGACGCGTGCAGTTGCACTCTTGCGTCGTCCGAGGCCGTAAAAATAGCTCTTTGTTGCCATATTACTTCACCTCTACTTTCTTTGGATTCTGTGCTGCGTGCGCGTGCTCTGCACCGACAAAAATGCGAAGTCGGGACAGGCGGTCCGCTGCTAGCTTGTTGCGAGGGATCATACCCTTGACTGCTGCTTCGATAATTCGCTCTGGAGCTTTCTCGCGCACCTCTTTCAAGGTTGCGTCCTTAATACCACCAGGGAAGCCGCTGTGTCGATAGTACACCTTTCCCTCTTCCTTGTTGCCAGTTACTGGCACCTTTTCGGCGTTGATGACAATCACGTAGTCACCAGCGTCGATATGTGGGGTGTAGGTCGGCTTGTACTTACCAATGAGGTACTTTGCGATCTCGGTTGCAACGCGTCCCAAAGGAGCGGTAGCTGCATCAATCACAAACCACTCACGTGTCACTTCTGAAGGTTTCTGCGTATAGGTCTTTGCGTTTACCATTACTTTGTCTCCTCCTTGGCCACGTCTTTGATCTCATCGACAAAAGCGATCGTCGCCATTTGCGCACCATCGCCAACTCGCAGACGAGTCCGCTCAACGCGAACGTGTCCACTGGTGCGGCCATTTAGCTGTGGGGCGATGACGTCAACAAGGCGGAAGGCGGCTGCCTGAGTCGAAAGACCGGCAATAACCGCACGACGATTCGCGAGGTCACCCTTCTTTGCCTTGGTGATTAATTTTTCAATATAACGGACCAGTTCTTTCGCCTTTGGCAGCGTCGTCTCAATCTTTCCGTGCTCTACGAGGCTTGTTGCCAAGCCCTTCAGGAGTGCACGACGCTGATCGCGCTCGCGACCGAACTTACGTCCTTGGTATCCATGTCGGTGCATCTCTAGATTTCCAATTCTGCCAGTTTATCTTTGACTTCGTCGAGTGCTTTGCTTCCAAAGCCCTTCAGCTCGCGGAGGTCCTGCTCACTGAGGGTGACCAGGTCACGAACAGTGCGGATCTCGTTGTTGATGAGGGCATTTGCGGTGCGAGCGCTCAAGTTCAGCTCTTCAATCGGCGTGTTAAGTTCATTTGATTCTTCTTCCAGGTCTTGTCCAAGCGCTGGAGCAGCCTCGACGGTAGTGCTTCCGGCGAGCGCAGTGTACTGGTTGACCAGAATAGCTGCTGCTTCTTCGAATGCTTCACGTGGGCTCATGCTACCGTCGGTTTCGACGTTCAAACGTAGCTTGTCTAGGTCGGTCTCTTGTCCCACACGAGTTGGGTCAACCTTGTAACGAACACGAAGAACAGGGCTGAAGACAGCATCGAGGGCGATCATATCGCTGTGCAGGCGGTTGACGCTTGACTGTTCGATTGTCTGGTATCCTCGTCCAGATTCAACCACAAGGTCAAAGACTAGTGAAGTTTTTGGGTCGTCGACTGTCGCGATGACCTGAGTCGGGTTGATGATCTCGACATCAGCAGACGTTTTGATGTCCGCAGCCGTCACGACGCCTGCACCCTTCTTCTCAAGTCGAAGCTCAACAGGTTCGTCGGTGCTCACCTTGACCTTAACATTCTTAAGGTTCAGCATGATGTCAACGACATCTTCTTTCACACCTTCAACGGTCGTGAATTCGTGGCTCACGCCTTCAATGCGGAAGGCGGTGATAGCACCACCTTTAATGCTAGAGAGAAGGACACGACGAAGGCTGTTGCCAAGTGTGTTTCCGTAACCTGCGTGAAGCGGCTCAATGACGAAGGTTGCACTGTTTGCATCGTGTTCTTCAACACTCGCAAGTGCTGGGTTGTGAATAACTTTTGACATATTCGTAGGCTCCTTACCCTTAGCGTGAGTAGTACTCAACAATTAGTTGCTCGTTGATCTCAGCCTCTGCCTCGTCGCGCTGAGGCGCACCAGTGACAGAGATAGTCATTTTCTTCACATCGCTCTTCAACCAGCTGAGTGGCTGAGTGTTGGCGTTCTTTGCTACTTCGTCAAGGCTGCTAAAGTAGCCTGACTTCGCGCTTTTCGGTCGTACGGTAATCTCGTCACCAGCCTTCAAGCGGATTGACGGAATGTCAACGCGTCGGCCGTTCAACATGAAGTGACCGTGTCCGACAAGCTGTCGAGCTGCACGACGACTGGTGGCAAAACCAGCGCGGTAGACTGCGTTGTCAAGTCGCTGCTCGAGCATACGGAGCAGGTTTTCACCAGCAAGACCGTCTTGTCGGCTTGCTTCGTTCATCAGCTTTGCAAACTGCTTTTCAAGCAGTCCGTACAAACGACGAACCTTTTGCTTTTCACGCAACTGTGTCAGATAAAGGCTTGGCTTTCCCTGACGACCATGTGCGTGCTGGCCAGGAATACCGGCCTTACGTGCCATGATTTTATGCGCCTTTGGGTGGAGCGCATATCCTTCACGGCGTGATTGCTTCACAATTGGAGATACATCTCGTGCCATAGTTTAGCCCCTTCGCGCCTTACGAGGACGGACACCACCATGTGGCACACCAGTCACTTCTTTAATACTTTCGATTGCGATGTCGAAACCGTTCAGTGCACGGATTGCAGCATCACGCCCTAATCCCACGCCCTTCACGAAAACATCGACAGTGCTAAGGCCGTACTGACTCTTTGCAGCATCAGCAGCCTTTTCCGCAGCGATTTGTGCAGCATAGGCGGTACCCTTTTTGCTTCCACGGAAGCCAGTGGCGCCTGCGCTGCTCTGCGTCAATACATTGCCCTTCTTATCAGTAAAGCTAATGATTGTGTTGTTAAATGTCGCCTGAATGTGCAGCTGACCAGCAGGAACTGATCGGCGCTGTTTCTTACGACTAGAGGTATTTTCAGCCATCTATCCAATCCTTTCCTAGGTCTTACTTGCTGACTTAGGTTGTGCTCCACCGACAGCGATTGCTCGACCCTTACGAGTTCGTGCATTCGTACGAGTGCGTTGTCCATTTACTGGCAAGCCAGATTTATGACGCAAGCCACGGTAGGCGTTGATGTCCTTAAGTCGTTTGATATTGTTAGTTACCAAGCGCTGTAGGTCGCCTTCTACCGTGTAATCGTTGTCGATTACGTCTCGGAGACGTTGTTCTTCAGCCTCGGTGAGATCTTTCACCCGAGTGGTCGGCTCAATCTTGGCCGCCGCAAGGATGGTCGATGCAAACTTAGGTCCGATGCCGTAGATGTACGTCAACGCGACCTGCACTTGCTTTTCTGCGGGAATAACTACCCCAGCAATTCGAGCCATGCTTAACCCTGCCTTTGCTTATTCTTAGGTTTCTTCTTGTTGATGACGCGTAGGCGACCTTTACGGCGCACTAGCTGGTCATCTGGACTGATTTTTTTGACACTCGCACGAACTTTCATGAGCGTTTTAAAAACTCCAGTGTTACATTTGATCTTTGTGGCGGTACGTGATTCTTCCCTTTGTGAGATCATAAGGGGTCATCTCAACGTCCACCATATCACCAGGCACAAGACGGATATAGTTTTTACGCATTTTTCCGCTAATGTGTCCGATAATGCTCAGGCCATTCTCTAGTTCGATCTTAAATTGTGTATTAGGCAGTGCTTCCACTACCTTACCTCGCATTTTAATCACTTCCTTTTGACTAGCCATAAGTTACAGTAGTGAATTATACACGAAAACGTCGCGCGCGTAAAGCGTTTTAAACAATTGATCAGCCAATTTGATGACTTGATCGTGTTAGGTTGATTTTATTGTAGCAAACCGATAAAAAGCGTCAAGCGATTATTCTGCACCAGCAGTATACAAACCCGCCACCTCTGAGGCCGTCAGTGCACGACCGTATAAACGTGCATCGTCAATTGCTCCATCAAAGTACAGTCGCCCACCCGATGACGTGTCGCGGCCGATCACGATACCCGACGTGCGAGTATCGATGTTTCCGCTCAGATTCGTATACACGCCACTCGGTTGACCGTTTACATAAAGGCGCTGCGTCGATCCATCGTAAGTTAAGGCAATGTGAGACCACTGGTTAAGATTCACCGTATCATTTGAAGTGCTCCAGTACCACGACCCCTGCAGCAGGCCTGGTCCCATCGTTCGATCTCCACTGAGCCACAACAAGTAGGGGCCATTTCTGTTAATGACCGACATCGTCGTCCCCTCTGTATCGGGGCGTACCCAGGCAGCCATCGTTAATCCTGGCTGTCCGATCGTTAATCCACTACTGTAGCCATAATTCAGGTACTGGTTCGTGCCATTAAGCTCGTACGCGCCCTCAGACACTCCTGTTTGGCCGGTCGTCAGCACGCCTAATGCACTACTACCGCTAGGCTGGCCGTCAGTGACGAATTCCTTCGCAGAGCCAGCGAATGGCAGCCAGAACACCAGTCCATCCAGCGGTGGGCAGGGGCCTGGTCTTGCGGAACTGTTAAGACTGGAGGCATGGTACGATATATCGTCCAAGATACCATCCACGCAATAATAATTTTGCGATGGAAGATATGCATACTCTAACTCGACATCAGATGCTGGTAAACCGCTCACGCCAGAAAGCGTAGCGGGATACGTTCCGGTTGTGTTTGTCGTCGAGATACGTGCCGCCTCGAGCTTTCGCACCACGTTTGAAATAGTCGACTGTACGCTCGACGATTTTGCCTGATTTTGAATGCCATTATAGGCCACGAGAGTGATGGTGGCCAAAATGGCAATGACAACAATGACAATCAGAAGTTCGACAATCGTAAAGCCATCGCGATATCCGTGCCGATCTTTAAAGAGCATGCCCACATGATTCATAGTCCCATTCTACCAGACTAGGCTGCAATGGGCACGTGAGTGTCTACTTGTAGTCGTCGTACGTCACCATTAAGGCGCGTGAGTTGATCTGCCGCAGCGCCTCTAGTCCTACAGACACCACAATGAGCAGTCCAGTTCCACCAATAGAAAGACTCGTTCCAGTAATGCCAGTCAGGTGGTAGAGGAGATATTCGGCAATAAATGGCGTCACGGCGATAAGGCCAAGGACGATTGAACCAAACAGGACCAACCGGTTAACGGTTCGCGCAAGATACTTCTCGGTACTCACCCCTGGACGCACTCCTTCAATGAAGCCACCCTGCTTTTGCAAGTTTTCGGCAATTTCGCTCGAGTTAAAGACGATCCCGGTATAGAAGTAAGTAAACAGAATCACCAGGAAGAAATAGAATGATGGGTAAATAAAGGCTTGCCATGTCTCGCCGACAAAGCTGCCGGGATTAGGTGCCTGGAACCAAAGAATCAAGTTGTTGGCGATGTCGGTATACGCTGCATTATTCGAAGCAAGCAGGACCTGACCGATAAACGCAGGCAGCGATAGAAAAGCAACGGCGAAGATGACTGGAATCACTCCGGCTGCGATCAATTTGATCGGCAGGATACTCTTTACTCCCCCATAGTTACTATTACCTTGAACACGCTTTGCGTAATTAACGGTCACGATGCGCTGCGCCTCGTTAATCTTTACGAGTATGTACAGCAAGATGAGAGAGACGAGCGCAATAGATATTGTGACCCAGAATATGGTCGGCTCAACTGGCAGTGTAAACCAGCCAAAGACAGATAGTCCGCCCGCCGACGGGTCGATAAACAGTCCGCCAAAGAGCGTCGATAAGATAGAAGGAAGCTGACTAATAATACCGGCAAAGATGAGTAGGCTAATTCCGTTTCCCACCCCTTGTTCGGTAATCAGCTCTCCCAGCCACATCAGCAAAATTGCACCAGCGGTCATAGCACCGACGGCCACCACCCACTCGATAGCTGTTGGATCTGGCAATGCGGTCGTATTTCCCGCGAGCACCGTTTGACGCAAGATGTAGATAAACGCAATCGATTGGATGACCGCAAGCGGTACAGAAACAATGCGAGTCCACTGGTTGATCTTTCGTCGACCCGATTCACCGTCCTTATTCAGCTCTTCAAGCCGAGGAATTGCCTTCGTGAGGAGCTGAGAGATAATCGAAGCCGTAATGAAAGGAGTTAAACCAACGAGGACAATCGAGAAGCTTGCCAGTGCGCCACCAGACAAGAGGTTGAGGAATCCACCAAAGTCAGTACCACCGACAACACTGTTAATGACGTCACGTAGAGCAGTTGGCTCGGCAAGCGGTACAGGTATGACAGATAGCAGTCGATATGCAACGATAATTCCTAGTACGATCAGCAATCGCTTTTGCATGTCGCGATTTTTTAGCGATTTGAAAATTGTTTTCCAATTCATCAGTGTCAGTCTACCCCGAGTTTACAATTCAATTACTTATGATTATACCAGTCTAGCCCTTGTTTAGGAACAGGTGAAATGCGCTCCACAAAGAAAAACGACCCTCCGAGGGGGTCGTTTTCATAAGTGGCGAAAATTACTTATCGCTCGCTTCAGCCTGTTTAGTGCTCTGCTTGATTGGCACTGGGGTCTTCTCAAAGGTTCCTCCAGCTTTTTCAATTGCAGCCTGAACGCTCTTACTTGCACCAGCTACCTTCACGGTAACCACTTCAGTCAACTCCCCGCGGGCGATGACTTTTACCGAGTGAAAAGGTGTTGCAATGTATCCAGCTTCGAACAGGGCGAAGTTGTCGACAGTCTTGCCCTTGAAGGCGTTGAGGTGGTCGAGATACACAACCTGTGCTGGCGTCCGCATGCTCTTGAATCCTCGAGCCTTCGGCACTGCACGAACGAGGGTTCGCTGTCCACCCATGAAGGTTGCGCCTAGCTTCTTACCAGTACGTGCTCCCTGACCCTTTGTACCACGTCCAGCAGTCTTTCCCTGTCCTGCCGCAATACCGCGACCGACACGCTTCTTCGACTTGTTCGCTTCAACTTGAAGCTCGTTGTACTTTGTCATTATTTTGCCTCCTTCGCTGCCTTCTTTGCAGATTGCTGCGTCGTCAACCACTCGTCACGAGGGACAAGAGTACGAAGAGCTTCAACAGTTGCGTAGGCAATGTTGACCTTGTTCGTAGAGTTGAGCGACTTAGACAGCAAGTTTCGAATGCTGGTCACACCAATGATCGTTCGGACGACACCACCGGCGATAATACCAGTACCTGGTGCAGCCGGCTTCAGGAGAACCTGTGCTCCAGAGTATTTGACCTCGTTTTCGTGAGGAATAGTCTCGTTAACGACAGGGATCGTGATCATATTCTTCTTTGCGACATCAGTTGCTTTCGCGATCGCTACCTGAACGTCAGCACCCTTTGCGACACCGACTCCCACCTTGTTCTTGCGATCTCCTACAACGACGAGTGCCTTAAAGCGGAAGCGACGTCCACCTTTTACCACACGTGAGACACGGTCGATGTTGATGACGACTTCTTCAAATTGCTTTGGCTCCTGTGGGGCTTGTTCGCGGCGACCACGGCCGCGTGAGTGATTAGCGTCAGCCATATTAGAACTCCAGTCCTTCCTTACGAGCAGCGTCAGCAAGAGCGGCCAAACGCTGTGCGTATTGGCGGCCATTGCGGTCAAAGACAACCGCAGTAATCTTCTTTTTCTTTGCCTTCTTCGCGATGTCAGCGCCAACAAACGCAGCGAGTTCAGTCATCGTACCAGTTTGCTTTGAGCCGACAGTCGTTGCCGCAGCAATAGTTGCGCCGGTCACATCGTCAATCAGCTGTGCACTGACGTGCTTGTTGCTAATAGTGACGCTAAGGCGAGGTCGTTCAGCGGTTCCGCTGATCTTTGCGCGAACACGAGCTGCACGAAGCGCACGGTTCAACAGTTTGCTTGAGAGGTTAGCCATATTACTTACCAGCCTTTCCAGCTTTTCGAAGGATCACTTCGTCAGCATACTTAATACCCTTACCCTTGTACGGTTCAGGTTTCTTGAGACCACGAATCTCAGCCGCAACCTGACCAACAAGCTGCTTGTCGATACCATTGACGGTGATTTCCATCTTGTTAACCGTCAGCTGAATGCCTTCAGGTGCCTTGTACTTCACAGGGTGTGAAAATCCAAGAGACATTTCAATTTCCTGTCCGCCACCGCTCACGCGAAAACCGACTCCGTTAACTTCAAGCTTCTTTTCAAAGCCTTTTGTCACACCGTCAACAGCATTGTTGAGAAGTGCACGCTGTAGGCCGTGCTGGGCCTTCGCGATTCGCTCGTCGTCCTTACGGTTCACGACGGCGCGGTTGTCTTCGACGGCAACAGTGACGTCCGACAAATGAGGCACTACCAGCTGGCCCTTTGGACCAACAACGGTAATAGCATCATCAGCGACCGTGATTGTCACGCCCGAAGGGATCTGAATTGGTAGTTTTCCGATTCGACTCATGATCTACTTCCTTGTTTACCACGAGTGAAACGGACAAGACGTTTCAGTGCTGACAGCGGAACCTCCGCTGCACGCGCAAAATCATCATGATTCCACTCGCATATATTGTTATCTCATTGATCGTAGCATAACTGGGGTGAAAAAGCAATGGACTGGGCGCTCTAAGACTCATCTGGCAATCTATAGGCAAGCATATCCAAAAGTCGGCGTGCGCTCGTTCCCAGCTCGGCTGCGACTCTTTCAAGGTCGACGGCAATCGGGCCGACCGCTTCATACTCATGAAGGTAATCCCTCGCGATCTCCTCTTCGGTTCGGCCAGTCACATCTACTACTTGCAGCCGAACACCATTGGGCAGCTCAACTCTCGTAAAAAGCGGCCAATGGTCTGCGCTGCTTTCGTTCTCTCGGCTATCCGGTCCGTGCAATTCTGGGAACTGTGTTGTTGTTCCGCAACCACCATTCGGTGTAGTAGCGTAGTCAGTGATATCTCGCTCGCAGCCACCAGCCGCGATGCCTTTTTGC
>PBTC01000012.1 GCA_002726935.1 Candidatus Saccharimonadota bacterium
AAGTACGTTCTCTTGAACCGTGCGCCATCACTCCACCGTCTGTCTATTCAGGCCTTCCAGCCGAAGCTCGTTGAGGGTAAAGCGATTCAGCTTCACCCACTAGTTGCGAACGGATTCAACGCCGACTACGACGGTGACCAGATGGCTGTTCACCTTCCTCTGAGCCGACAGGCTCAAGAAGAAGCGCGGACACTCATGAGTGCAACCGCTAACTTGTTGAAGCCAGCTGATGGTGCGCCTGTTCTGTCGATTGCACAGGACGTCGTGCTGGGTAACTACTACCTGACTTACGACAAGCCTGGTGCGCAGACTAACGACGTCAAGGCGTACAGCTCGGTCTACGAGGCTGAAATGGCGTACGAGAACGGCGTCATCCAGCTGCAAACACCAATTCGTGTTTGGGCAAAGGGTGAGCCTCGCGAAACAACACTGGGACGAGTCTTCTTTAACGAGATTCTTCCAGAGGACTATCCATACGACAACAATGTGCAGACGAAGAAGCAGCTAAAGAAGGTACTGAACAATATCTTCTTGCAGTACGGTGCTGAGGTGACCGCGAAGACTGCCGACCGCATGAAGGGTATGGCCTTCCGCTTTGCGACGATCGCCGCTGTGTCGACTGGAAAAGATGACTACATCATTTTCGAAGAGACTGACGAGTTCATCGCCGAAGGTGACGCAAAGGCTGCACTCATTAGTGAGCAATTCAACCAAGGATTGATCACTGACGAAGAGCGATACAACCTGACCGTCTCTAACTGGCGTGGTGTGACGCGTAAGCTCGAAGGTTTCTTGAAAGAGAAGCTCAAGGGTATGGACACGAGTGTTTCTGTCATGGTCAACTCGGGTGCCCGTGGTGACATCTCCAATATTATGTTGGCGAGTGCCATGATTGGTATCATGGTCGACGCGACAAACCGCGAAATCGAGCTGCCAATCCGTTCAAGCTACAAGAAGGGGCTGTCATCACTTGAACAGTTCGTGGCCACTCGTGGTTCACGTAAGGGTCTGATCGACACCGCCCTTAAGACGGCTGACTCAGGGTACCTGACTCGACGTCTGGTTGACGTTTCTCAAGATGTCTTCACTGTTGAAGACGAAGAGGGAGACGACGAAGGATTCACTATCTACCGTTCTGAAACCGAGCTGACGATGATTGAGTTTGGCAACCGTCTGTACGGTCGTTACGCTGCTGAAACTGTCGATGGACACGTTGCTGCGGGCGAGCTCATTACTCGTGAGATCGCCAATGCGATTGAAGCTGACGAATCTATTTCGGAAGTAAAGATTCGCTCCGTTCTTTCGACGAAGAATCTACGTGGTGTTCCTCAGACCAGCTACGGAATTGACATGTCGACAAACCACTTGGTCGCTAAAGCGCAGCCAGTTGGTGTTATCGCTGCACAATCGGTCGGTGAGCCGGGAACGCAGTTGACGCTTCGTACCTTCCATGCCGGTGGTGTGCAAGAGAGCGACATTACGCAGGGTCTCCCTCGTGTTGAAGAGCTGTTTGAGGCTCGAACACCAAAGGGGCAAGCGTACGTTACTGAAGTCACTGGTGTTGTTGAGCAGTGGGAAGATGGCAAGAAGTACATCGTACAGGTCACTCCAGAAGCTGGACACGTTGAGCAGATTGCTCTTGAAGGACGAACTGCTTCAGTCAAGTCTGGTGCAACCGTCAAGGTTGGTGACGTTCTCGCCGCTGGCGAAAGTGAGTCAAAGCCAATCGTCGCGCCATTCGATGGTGTTGTCGAAGTGACCGAAGACCACCTCGTTCTGGCGGCGAACGCTAGTTCTCCAGTTCGCTACGAGATTCCTGGTAGCATGCAGCTGCAAGTGAAGTCTGGTGATATTGTCGAGGCGGGTGACCGATTGACCTCTGGTTCATTGAACTTGCACGACTTGATGCGCCTCAAGGGTATCGAGGCCACGCAGCGCTACATCATCAACGAAGTGCTCCGTATCTACGCAGCACAGGGTCAAGACGTTGCTGACAAGCACCTCGAGATCATCGTTCGACAGATGTTCAGCCGCGTTCAGGTTGAAGACCCAGGCGACAGCTCATTTGTGACGGGCGACATTGTCTCTCGAGCAGCAGTTGTTGAGGCGAACGAACAGTTGGCGAAGGACGGTAAGGACCAAGTTGCCTACACCCAGCTACTCCTCGGTATTACCAAGGTTTCGATCTGGTCAGACAGCTTCCTCTCAGCAGCTTCGTTCCAGGACACGACTCGTGTGCTGATCAACGCTGCGGTAAGCGGACGTATCGACTCGCTGCACGGCTTGAAGGAAAACGTGATCATTGGACGAAAGATTCCAGTGGGAACGGGTGTCACCAGCGCAACTGCGCTCGACACACTCGAAAGCGACATTGCAGAAGAGATCGAAGAAGACGCCGAACTAGCCGGCTAGAGCGACTAGAAGAAAAAAGACCTCGTCACCGGGGTCTTTTTTCTATGGTACACTGGACTGTATATGACGCAGTATATAAGTGGGCGTATGCAGCGCGGATTTACTATTGTAGAGCTTTTGATCGTCATCGTGGTGATTGCGATTCTTGCAGCCATTACGATCGTTGCGTATAACGGTATCCAAAACCAGGCACGACGAGCAAGCCTGCAATCGGATGCCTCGCAGGCAACAAAACAGATTCAAGCTTTTGCTGTTAATAACGCCGAAACATTCCCAAGCAGTATCTCATCCTGTCCAACGCCAACGAGTACGGCGATATGCCTGCGTCAAAGTGGCGACAACACGGCAACGTACGTGGTTGATAACTCATTCTCTCCTCGTTCGTACTGCTACAGCACGACAGCCTCTAATGGTGACTCATACTATACAGACCAGTCGGGGCAAGTGTTGCCTGGCAACTGTTCTCAGCAGTCGTGCTATGCAATTCAACAATCTGGGGGTGCGCACGGGTCGGGTACGTACTGGATTCAGCCGTCGAGCGCTTCGCAGCCAATGAGGGTATATTGTGATATGGAGAGAGCGGGCGGTGGCTGGACGCTGCTCATGACAAACCCTGGGCCGCAAACATTGTGGAATTCAGTGACATATACCGAGCTGAACGCCCAGCGGCCGTCAATTAGTCAGGGATATTCTATCTTGGCGCACGCCAATGCGATTAAATCCAATGTATCGGGCAATCTACAGTATAGGATCGATGGAGAAGCGCTTGGCCGCTGGGGCGGTGTCTTCTCGGCACCATTCTCGACCAGTCTGCAGTCGACGTCTGCGCAGACGGTGGCAACGTTGGTTCAACCGTTTGATACCTGGACGCTCGATACGACACCGGCCGACGGAACGCAGGCACTCAGTACCACGGTGCCGTGGATTTCATCGTCGTACGGAATTACGACATGGGGCGGCAGCGGGAACTGGTACGGAACACTGGCGACTCATCAATCAAGCTGGAGCCCCGCACCGTATATTTCTGGACCCAAAACCAACCCGGGCATTATCTGGTACTGGGTCCGCTAGATTGACTTTTCAAAGCATTTATGCTAAAATAGATATATTCCCTCAAATCACCGACTAGCGAAAGGCTTGTGATGTTGGGACGCAAAGAGAAGAACAAGAGAGAGAACGAGGCCAAGCTGGACCGCGCGGCATCCGATCTGGGGATTCCCAAGACGACGCCCGAAGCGCGAGACGCGCTACTGGTCTCGTCGATCGCGATCGCCGGTCTGCCTGCAGTCGGAGCGGACTCGGACGGCATCGCCCTTCAGGGTGACTGAGCCATGTTCGAGCCGACATCCTCCGCAGAGCTGATCGAGCGCGCCAAGGCCGCCTTCCCGGATGCGTATTGCATTCAGGCTGCGACGACTGCTACCACGATGGTCGACGCACTGGAGTGGACATGGTGGGCAACCATGCGCAACATCCAGAACGTTCGCCTGAGCGACGTCGAGCACGAGATCGACCTGATCTGCGAGCTTCACACGTATTACCGTGCGATCACGACGGCGCAGCAGCGCAAAGCGGAGGCAGCGTCACTCTCATCCTCGTAACCCACCGAAGGGCCCGCCGAGTTTCCACTCGCGCCCACATTCGGTGGGTCCTTCATTTTATTGCATGATACAATAAGGTTATGCATCGACCGGGCAGGGGATTTACCATCGTCGAACTTCTTATCGTGATTGTCGTCATTGCAATTCTTGCGGCTATTACTATCGTTGCCTATAACGGCATACAGCAACAGGCAAGAAATGCCGCTATGACATCAACACTGCAGCAGACGGTCACCTGGCTAGACGCCGAGAGGGCGAAAACTGGCGGTGTCGTCTATCCGGCGAACCTTACAGGGCTTACCCAAAACGCCAATTATACGTATGAATATATTCTTGATGATGGCGTGTACTGCGTCTCTGTGAGCGACGGTAAGGGCGCACGGCATACCGTGAGTCGCAACAAGGCGGCGAAATATCCTGGACCGTGTCCAGCGGGGCATTGGCGATTAGCCGGAGACGGCAGTGACGCTGGATTGTATGGTAAGGATGGCTCGGTTGAGGGTAGTCCGACTTTGGTAGAGAACCAACGCGGCGTTCCCGGCTCTGCGTATGAGTTTGCCTCTGGTCGCTACGTGACCATGACGGACAGTTTCTGGGGGACCCAATTTGATATATCGAGCGGCGGCTTTACACTGGCAGCTTGGGTGAAAGTCTCGTCCTATCCTAGCCAGAGAATGACGATTATCGGGCAGGACTATAGTTCCTCAATGTTTTTTGGTATCGTTTCGAGCGGGCGGCTGCTCTTTCGCATGGATGACTCGCTCGATAGTGCGGTGTCGAACACACCGCTTCCTGTGAACGAATGGGTCCATGTGGCCGTGAGTTATGATCGCGATGCGAGTGGTCTGGCGAGATATTACGTGAACGGTGTTCAGGACGGATCGGTGACCGTCAGCGATTTATATATTGACCAGAACGGTCGTCTCAGTATCGCGCGACAGACACGGACGGGAAGTGGTGCGGATAGTCCGTTTAGCGGTGCGATAAGTGACGTGCACTGGTATAAGCGCCTATTAACGAGTAGCGAGATAGCGGGTCTGTACAACGACACGAAGTAGCGCCGCTTGTCACTAGGGTTACTTTATGCTATAGTCAAAGGCGAGTTTCCGTTCATTCTTCTACGAAACGTGTACAAGACGTAGAGGCGAAATGGACAGTTGCTGGAAGGAATTGCTGACCCGACCAGCCATCGCGGTGATCTTGCCGCAAGAGAGAATTACTATAAGAAGAGGAAGTATAGTTTACTATGCCAACAATCAACCAATTGGTGCGCAAGCCTCGTCAGATCGCAGGAAAGAAGAGTAAGTCTCCTGCGCTCGGACGTATCCACAACGCCCTCAAGGTGCGCTACTACGACCAGGAAGCTCCGCTGAAGCGTGGTGTCTGTGTCAAGGTAACCACCAAGACGCCAAAAAAGCCAAACTCAGCACTTCGTAAGGTTGCTCGTGTCCGTTTGACCAACAACCAAGAAGTCTGGGCATACATTGGCGGTGAAGGCCACAACCTGCAGGAGCACGCCGTGGTGCTTGTGCGTGGTGGACGTGTGCCAGACCTCCCAGGTGTCCGTTACCACATCGTTCGTGGTGCCTTGGACCTCCAGGGTGTACAGAACCGTAAGAAAGGCCGCTCAAAGTACGGCGCAAAGAAGGAAGGTAAGTAGTCATGCCACGCAAGAAAACTGTTAGCCTTCAGCGTCGTTTGAGCCCAGACCGCAAGTACCAGAGCGTTCTCGTGCAGCGACTGATCAACAAGTCAATGCTCGATGGAAAGAAGCTGGTTGCTGAGCGTTCAGTCTACGGTGCTCTTGAAATTGCTGCTAAGAAGCTTGAGAGTGAAAACCCACTCGAGGTCTTCGAAAAGGCACTGAAGAATGTTTCACCAAATTTCGAGGTGAAGTCGCGTCGAGTCGGTGGTGCAAACTACCAGATTCCTTTCCCGGTTGCTGGTCACCGTCAGCTCCACTACGCGTTTAGCTGGCTGGTGCAGTCGGCTCGTGCTCGGAGCGGTATGCCGTATGAACAGCGCCTGGCTCTCGAGATCGTTGATGCTTACAACGAAAGCGGTGCCGCCTTCAAGAAGAAGGAAGACACGCACAAGATGGCAGAGGCCAACCGTGCCTTCGCCCACTTCGCACGAGGCTAATCGAGCGAAAACAATCAAATCGGCCGAAAGGCCGATTTTTTGTTGTCTCGGCATCTGAAATGGTGTATACCATAAACAGAACCGTGAGGCGGATCTAAAACACACAGTACAGACAAGGGGGACGAGGGATGAGAGTTGCGATAGACGCGGCTGGAGAAGTAGTATCACGGCACCTACCACCAGTCGAGCAGTCACTGCTACTGACGGTAGCCAATAATGGTCGAGTCAAAGCGATCGAAAAGCTCGATACGCCAGTCGACGAGTACGGTGTTCCGGACCCCTATGAATATTTAGGCAGGCTTGCCGTCACGCTGGATGACACATACGAGCCGCCAAAGCCGACCAACGTTCATCACCTGATTCATCCACGGGCTGACTACGCCCGGCATGGGCGGGATTCGGTGCAATACAGGTACCGAGAATCACCTTCTTTGATGCTTGAGATACCTATTCAGATTCACAATTACGGTCATTGGGTGATGCTGCCACCAAAGATGCCACCATTTGAAGTTATGGAGCAGCGCGTTAAAGAGCAGGAGCAAGTCGATCGGTTGTTTCGTATTGGTCGCGCGGTGATTGCTGCTCCGCGCTGGCTCGACGAGATGCATGGTCGCGGTGCACAGCTGTATCGAACGGCTGAGACATACGTTTCTCGTCACGAGCCGACAGAGGCTCAGTTCTTTGACGAGCTCGACAAGATGGACGACGGTGTGCTCGGTCTGATGCCTAATAGACAGGATCTTGCTGACATGGGGTTGCCGGCGGCGACAAGGTATCTGGGCGTTTTGGCAGGGGCTAACTCACTCACCCTTCGCCGAGAGGCACGGGCGAGTATACGACGGTACGGCCTCTAGCGAGAAATAGCCGCCTCTGGTATAATAGGATTAAAGCGCTATTTTCTATGGCCTAAAATAAGTTACATAAGCGAAGAAAGAGATACGAGAGACTATGGCTCAAAAAGACGTCCCATTAAAGGACTACCGAAATATCGGTATTATCGCCCACATTGACGCGGGAAAGACCACGACCACCGAGGGGATCCTCTACCGTACGGGTATTAGCCACAAGATCGGTGCCGTTCACGAAGGTGAAACGACGACTGACTGGATGGCGCAAGAACGCGAGCGTGGTATTACCATTACCTCAGCAGCGGTGACTGCATTTTGGAAGGGTCACAAAATTAACATCATCGACACGCCGGGTCACATTGACTTTACGGTAGAGGTCGAACGTTCACTGCGTGTTCTTGACGGCGCCGTGACTGTCTTTGACGGTAAGATGGGTGTTGAAGCCCAGACTGAGACCGTGTGGCGACAGGCTAACAAGTATGGCGTGCCTCGTATCTGCTTTATTAACAAGATCAACCAAATTGGCGGTGACTTCTACAAGTCTCTCGACTCAATTCACAACCGTCTTTCAAAGCACGCGTTGCCGGTTCACTTGCCAATTGGCTTCGAAAAGGACATCAACGGTGTCGTTGACCTCGTCGACATGACCGTTTACACCTACGACGACTTCACCGATCACGAGCTAAAGACTAGCAAAGAAATTCCTGCTGACATGGTTGATAAGGTAAAGCACGCTCGCAGCCTGTTGGTTGAAGCTGCCGTTGAAGCTGAAGATGAACTATTCGAGCGCTACCTAGAGCAGGGTGAAGAGTCGATTACCGTCGAAGAACTTCGCCGTGCACTGCGTAAGCGTGTCCTCGCTGGTGACTTCTACCTCGTGACTGGTGGTGACGGACGTGGCGTGATTGTCGAGAAGCTTCTTGACCTCGTCATGGAATACTTGCCATCACCACTTGACGTTGGTGCCGTCCAAGGAACAAACCCAAAGACTGGTGACCTGATCGAGCGTCAGCCAGATGACAGCGAGCCCCTTTCGGCACTTGCATTTAAGATCGCCACAGACCCATTTGTTGGACGACTCATTTTCGTTCGCGTTTACAGCGGTAAGCTGACGGCCGGAAGCTATGTCCTCAACACTACAACTGGTGAAAAGGAGCGTATCGGTCGTGTTGTCCGAATGCACGCCGACAAGCGCGAAGACATCGACGGCATTGGCGCTGGTGACATCGCCGCAGTCGTCGGATTAAAGGGAACCTTTACTGGACACACCCTGTCTGACGTTGCAAAGCCAGTGGTCCTTGAGTCAATCGAATTTCCAGAGCCACCTGTATCGATCGCCGTCGAGCCAAAGACGAAGGCCGACCAAGAAAAAATGGGTATTGCCCTGCAGCGCCTTGCAGAAGAAGACCCTACCTTCCGTATCCACACTGACGAAGAGACGGGACAGACGATTATGTCTGGAATGGGTGAGTTGCACCTCGACATTCTTGTTGATCGTATGAAGCGTGAGTTTAACGTCGAAGCTAATATTGGTGAGCCGCAAGTTGCGTTCCGTGAGACCATTCGTGGTGTTGCCGAGGCGCAAGGAAAGCATGCTAAGCAGTCTGGTGGACGTGGACAGTACGGTGACGTTTGGATTCGTTTCGAGCCGACCGAGTCTGGCGAAGGCTTTGAGTTTGTCGACGAAATTAAGGGTGGTGTGGTCCCGCAAGAGTACCGCAAACCAGTCGAGAAGGGTATCCAAGATACACTCGAAAGTGGTGTGATTGCCGGTTATCCAATGATCGGTGTGAAGGCAACACTGTACGATGGTAGCTACCACGACGTCGACTCAAGTGAGCTGGCCTTTAACCTTGCGGGTGTTTTGGCGGTGAAGGAAGGTATTCCTAAGGCAAAGCCAGTCATCCTTGAGCCAGTCATGAAGGTCGAAGTCTCGACCCCAGAAGACTTCATGGGTGACATCATCGGAGACCTCAACTCACGTCGTGGTCGTATTGACGCGATGGAAGACATCCCTGGTGGGGCAAAGCTAGTGCGCGCATTCGTTCCACTTGCGAACCTGTTTGGCTACACGAACGACATTCGCTCGATGAGCCAAGGGCGTGCTGCTTCAACTATGGAGCTTGCTCAGTACGAAGAAGTTCCACCAAACGTTGCACAGGAAATCGTCGAGAAGCGTACGAACAAGTAGTCGATCTTTCGATCTGTGATCATAAAAACACGACACGCAACGTGCCGTGTTTTTATTTAACGGGTGCATAATCTGCGGCGCATAGACTATAGGTATGAGTCAGTATCGCCATGAGCGTCCAAGGGAAAGAATCGCCGCCGATGCAGCCGTCACGCTGACGGATCACGAGTTGCTTCAGGCGATAATTGGGAGTGGCACAAAGGGGGCGGATGTTCGCGTGATTGCTCGACGAATTTTAAAGCTTTTGAAACAGCAACGGCGGGCCCCGTCATACGAAACACTCCGAGCGATCGATGGGGTTGGCGTAGCGAAAGCGGCGGTTATTGTGGCCTCCTTCGAACTCGCGGGACGTTACTTGCACCGCCTCCCCCGAAGAAGAAGTCTCGACACGAAAGCGCCCACTGTAAAGCCAGGCATGCTATATTGCAGATTCATCCAGCGCAGTGGTGCGCTCAGTGATGACAGTTGGCTGCCAGAAGGACTGTCGGCTGATGCGATTGTTCGACGGATTATGGTGAGTGCGCTTAGGGCGAATGCGACGTCGCTCGAAGTGTACGATGGGTTTACTGTCGACGATTCGATGAAAAAGCTAACACTGCTCGAGCGCCGGCAGCGACTCCAGCTGGCTGTTTCTGTACTCGGAATAACGCTCGTTTCGTATCAATCGATAACCAACGATGTGGGGCAAAAGACTCATGGACGATGAACGGGCATGGCAAAGCATTTACCAGAATTACCGAAGAGGCGTGATTGATTACCGGCAGACATACCTCATGCTTTATGCTGCCTATGATCGGTGGTGCAAACTCGCTACTGGAGCATCAACGATGAGCGATGCACTTGAAAAAGCGAGTACGCTGCAGCTTCAAGTTTGGCGTTACTTTTTTAAAGATGATACATCCAGTATGGTGCTGCATATGCGCAAGCTGTTCATACTGAATTCCGTCACCCCTCTTTCGGTTGGTAGTGTACCTGTCGTCTTGAATGACGCCTACGATTGGCGAGGGCTGATGAGGTTGTGGTATGCGGCGCGTTGCCTGATAGTGCATGGTCAGGGAGAGTGCGGAATGATTGAAGCGATGCTTCCGAGTGTGCATGCAACACTCTCGCTTTTTATGGCGCGCATCCTTAAAGCTCAAGCAGAGGACGGTAATAATCGTAACTCCGAACAAATTGAACGCCCAAATTAAGTATTGATTTACCCTGCCGACCCTTTACGAAACTCCCCGAAGGGTATATAATGAGCAACATGAGTCGTGAGGCGTGTATTGCCTCATGCGAAAATAACTAAAGGAGAACTAACTAAATGGCAGATTTCGACCGAAGCAAGCCTCACGTAAACGTTGGTACTATGGGTCACGTTGACCACGGTAAGACAACTCTTACTGCAGCTATTACTAACGTGCTTGCTAAGAAGCTTCCAAGCGACGTAAACAAGGCTGTCGCATACGACCAAATTGACAACGCACCTGAAGAGCGTACCCGTGGTATTACCATTGCTACCTCTCACCAGGAATACGAGTCAGAGAACCGTCACTACGCTCACGTAGACATGCCGGGACACGCCGACTACGTTAAGAACATGATTACTGGTGCCGCACAGGTTGACGGTGCAATCCTTGTGGTTGCTGCCAACGACGGTCCATTGCCTCAGACCCGTGAGCACGTTCTACTTGCGAAGCAGGTTGGTGTGCCAAAGATCGTTGTCTTCCTTAACAAGATGGACCTCGCTGACCCAGAGTTGGTCGAGCTCGTCGAGATGGATATTCGTGAACTTCTTGCGAAGAACGGCTACGACGAAGACGCTCCTATTATTAAGGGATCTGCAACGAAGGCTCTCGAAGGCGACGCTGCAAGCGAAGACGCAATCATGGAACTTGTTGCTGCACTTGATAGCTACGTTCCTGAGCCAACTCGCGACCTTGACAAGCCATTCCTTATGCCAATCGAGGACGTCTTCTCGATTAAGGGGCGTGGTACGGTTGCAACCGGTCGTATCGAGCAGGGTGTTGTTAACCTGAACGACCCAGTCGAAATCGTCGGTATCCGCGACACTCAGAACTCAGTTGTGACTGGTATCGAGGCTTTCAAGAAGAACCTCGACAAGGGTCAGGCTGGTGACAACGCTGGTCTCCTTCTTCGTGGTATCGAGCGTGAGCAAATCGAGCGCGGTCAGGTTATTGTAAAGCCTGGTTCACTCACCCCTCACACCGAGTTTGAAGCAGAAGTCTACATCCTGAAGAAGGAAGAGGGTGGTCGTCACACACCATTCTCAAAGGGTTACAAGCCTCAGTTCTACTTCCGTACAACTGACGTTACCGGTGAAGTCGAGCTTCCAGCTGACAAGGAACTGGTTATCCCTGGTGACACTGTTACCTTTAGCGTCAAGCTTCTTGCGCCAATTGCAATGGAGCAGGGTCTTAACTTCGCGATTCGTGAAGGCGGTAAGACTGTTGGTGCAGGTGTCGTTACGAAGATCGTTAAGTAATTCGATCGACATTCAAAAAGAGCCTCTCGCCCGAGAGGCTCTTTTGTTATGAAGGGTACTTTTAAAGCGAAAACCCGCCAACTCCGGAGGAGCTGACGGGCTCGCTCTACGGAGTGGCGGATGTATACGATCGGTATACCGGGTAGTGCGGGGTGCGCACCATGAAGACTCGGTGAGCCGGAAACCACGTAAATGAATACGTCGCCGGTATTTCCGGCGGGTTTGCCGCCCCCACGTAGCCGTTCAGGTTGGAGATGATGTAGTGACGGAGCGTGTCGTCCGTAGCGGACGGAGCACATTCCTCGATGGTGAATACATCGCCATCCTTCAGGGTGCCGTCCTTCAGCTTGGCACGAATGCTGGCGCGGACGTCTTCCATCGCGCCGACCAGGTTGTGGTTCATAACTGCTCCTTGAGGGTAGGATCGATCGTGTTGGAACGTACGACAGAAAACTGTTTTGCATATTATATCATATAGAGAGAATTTGTACATAACCACCATGTCCTTTACAGGACCTGTCAGGGGTGGTATAGTAGTTGAGTATTATTAATCGCACCGATAACTCGGCCAGACGCGAACAACACCGATTCGAGCAGAGGTTACGGCGCACAACAAGAAAGGTTTCTTCCCCATGGCAGAAGCAAAAGATCAGGGACTACGTATTCGTATCCGCCTGAAGGCGTATGACCACAAGGTCATCGACCAATCAGCAAAGCAAATTATTGACACAGCACTTCGTAGCGGTGCGACCATTTCTGGTCCAGTTCCACTGCCAACTCGCCGAAGTACTTTTACGGTCGTCAAGTCACCACACGTCTACAAGAAGGGTGGAGAAGCGTTTGAGATGCGCATTCACAAGCGTTTGATTGACATTACGAACGCGACACCAAAGACAATCGACAGTTTGCAGAACCTCAGCCTCCCCGCTGGAGTTGACGCTGAAATCCGAATGTAGTATTGAAGCTATAAAAAATAACCCCTCGAAATGAGGGGTTATTTTGTTATGTGGAGTCTATTCGTATTGAGATGAAATCAACTCGTTGGTGAGTTGCGAGATCTCGAGCTGGATATTAAGGATCCAGAACTGCGTAATCATGATAACTGCCAGTAGAATAGTCCAGTAAAGCGTCTGTCGTGTAAAGCGAACCTTGCGGAATGTCTTCGTGTCGTTAGTGTATACCTTAAACGAACGCATTTGCTGTGAGGCTGTCTTCTTGCTTGTCGTCCGCTTCTTTGCAGGTCTCTTGCGAGCAGGCGCCTTCTTGGCGACAGTTTTGCGAGGTGCTGCTTTGGCTGGCGCGCTCTTCTTTACTGTTTTCTTTGTCGTTGCCATACTTTGTCCTTGTATTTAGCTAATGCTTATGCCTGTATTATTACTGACCATGCTCAATTCAGCAAGAGTAATCTAGTAGTAGCCGCCAGGAAGGTTCCAGTATTCTTCGAGTGTGTCGATACCTTTGTCTTTCATGTCTAGGGCGACCTCACGACCGACGTAGCGATAATGCCATTCTTCGGCGCTATATCCGGTAGTAGCTTCGTCTCCGCTATGGTATCGCTGAATAAAGCCATACGTCGCCGCATTCGCTTGCAGCCATGTGTACTGAGAGGTTGCGCCAAAGCAGCTCAGTACACAACCATCTGGACTGGCAAGGTCGACAGCAAGGCCGGTCTGATGTTCGCTGTAGCCTGGGCGCGCACTGTACGTGTCGGCACCGTCGTAGCCGCTGACCCCTACCCAGTACTGATACGTGACGACCTGATCCTGGAAAGAGCGATAACTACTCGTGACAGTTATTGGCTGTCCAGCAGCTCGGGCTGCCTCATAGAGCTGGGCGAAGGCCTTCGCGGCATCACTGGTCAGCAGGGCGCCGTAGACCGTCACTAGTTCGTCTGGTGCATAGGTGAGCGGCTGTAGGCAGTGCTTTTTGTTCACTAGAACCAGTGTAGAGGCGGGGTCGTCGTGCATCTTGCTTATGTTGCAGGTGCTCGAGTCTATCGTCGTATACGCAGCGGTGGGGTTAGTGATGACTTCATAGGCTGTATCTTTGGCTGCTTGATCGGCTAAGGCTACCCGCATCGCTGCGGTTCGATTGTTTGACATCGCAATCGCGTCATCGATTTGCTGAATTTCAAGAGCGTGGTGCTGCCTGAAGGCAGACAGGTGTTCATTTGCGATGGTTTCTAGGGCGGCGATAAAGGCAATAATCACGACAGTAATGCTCGTCAGTACAATCAAAAGCTGTGGCTGGAGTCGGCGCACTCGGGTCCTGCGAGACGGTTGCTGCATGTGCTTAGTATAGCAAACGAGCAGGTCAGTCTGGCGGCAGGTCCACCCCTTGACATAAGGGGTAAAATTTGATACGCTAAGGAGGTAACAATTTACGAATTATCAGTAGTTCTTGGTGAATTGGTCAGTCGGAACCTGCTCTAACAGGGGAAGATACTGCCAGCCACCAAGAATTTTAAGTGGGAGTAAGAAGGCAATGAAAGCACTTCTCGGTACCAAAATTGGTATGACCCAAATCATCAGCGAGGATGGAAAGGCAGTTCCTGTCACTCTTATCCAAGCTGGACCTGTCACTGTGACTCAGGTAAAGTCTGTCGACACCGACGGATACAACGCAGTGCAAGTAGGTTTTGATGAGGGTAAGAACCTGAGCAAGGCCGTCGCTGGACACGTTAAGGCCAGCAAAGTAACTCCGAAGTACATTCGCGAGTTCCGTGTAGAAACACTACCTGAAGAGGTGGTGGTGGGAAGCACGATTGACGTCACTACATTTGCAGTAGGTGATGTTGTCGATGCAACCGGCACCAGCAAGGGTAAAGGTTTCGCGGGTAATATTAAGCGACACAACTTTAACCGCCACAAGAAGACTCACGGTGGTAAGGGTAACACCCGTCGTCCCGGCTCGATCGGTTCGATGTACCCACAGAAGGTCTTCAAGGGTAAGCGAATGGCTGGCCGTATGGGCCACGAGCAAGTGACTGTCAAGAACTTGGTTGTCAGCTATGTTGACGCCGAGAACAACTTGATCGGACTTCGCGGCGCCGTTCCTGGTCCAAAGAAGGGTCTGATCGTTATCGGAGGTAAGGCATAATGGCAACGACATCGACAGCTGCAAAGACCGCAACGCTTCCAAAGGAAGTATTTGCTGTTGAAGTAGCGAATCATGAACTGCTCAAGCTTGCTTACGATGCATACTTGGCAAACAACCGCCTCGCAAGCGCAACGACTAAGACTCGTGGCGAAGTACGTGGTGGTGGTAAGAAGCCTTGGCGCCAGAAGGGTACAGGACGTGCTCGTTTCGGCTCAAGCCGAAACCCAATTTGGCGCGGCGGTGGTATCGTCTTCGGTCCACTTGGCAACGAAAACTATACCAAGAAAATCTCTACTCGCGCAAAGCGACAAGCGATTCGACAAGCACTCACACTGGCCAATCAGGCAAAGAAAGTGCACGTTCTCGACATCAAGACGACTGGAAAGACAGCTGAAGTTGTCAAGTTCCTGGCCGACAACAAGCTTGAGCGTAAAGTCCTGATCGCTGTTGAGGAAAAGACTCCAGAGTTAATCCGCGCAACCAACAACATTGAAAATGTTCTGTTGGTCAGCACGAAGTACCTGAGTGTCTATCACATCCTGAACGCTGACGCGATTGTCCTCTCTTCGGCATCACTCCCATTGCTGAAAGACTGGCTCGTAAAGGAGGAGGCGTAATATGACAACTCCAATTCTCGTGACTCCGGTCACTACTGAAAAGGCATATGGACAGAGCCTAAAGAACGTCTACGTTTTTACCGCGCCTGTTTCTGCCAACAAGCAGCAGATTGCTGCAGCTATTGAGAGCCAGTACGGCGTAACAGTCGCTGGCATCAAGACCCTTGTTCAATCAGGTAAGGCTGTTCGATTCTCTCGAGGCAAGAACCGCTACCCTGGCACCACGACTCGTACTGACAGCAAGAAGGCATACGTCACACTCGCTGAAGGTTCAATTGCCGTGTTTGAGCAAGCAGAAGAAGCAACTAAGGCAAGCGAGGAGAAGAAGTAATGCCAATCAAGCAATACAACCCAACCACTCCTGCCCGACGTGGTATGACCTCGCAAGATTTGAGTGATGTCACGACTCGAAAGCCACTCAAGAGCCTGACGAAGAGCAAGAAGCAGAACGCTGGTCGTAATAACACCGGTCGCATCACTGTTCGTCACCGCGGTGGCGGTGTCAAGCGACACTACCGTCTCATGAACCACAACCTGCCTGCAGGTATGACAGTCACGGTCGAGCACATCGAGTATGACCCGAACCGTAGTGCACGCATTGCACGTGTAAAGGACCAGAACGGTCTGTACCACTACATCTTGGCTGATACGTCTATGACCGTCGGCAAGGTTATTAAGAGCGGTGCGGATGCGCCAATCGAAAGTAGTAACCGTATGCCACTGGCCAACATTCCAGTTGGTTCTCAGATCTACGCAATCGAGCTTCACCCCGGAAAAGGTGCACAGATGGTACGATCTGCTGGAACGAAAGCTCAGCTGATGGCGAAAGAGGGCGACTATGCCTCTGTCCGTATGCCATCTGGTGAGGTGCGCAAGTTCCGCCTTGAGGCGACTGCAGCACTGGGAGTTGTCGGTAACGTTCAACACCAGAACATTAAAGTCGGTTCAGCTGGACGCAAGCGACGAAAGGGCATCCGCCCAACCGTCCGAGGTGTCGTGATGAACGCCGCAGATCACCCACACGGTGGTGGTGACGGTGGACGCCACGGTGCTGGTAAGGCGCCACGAACTCCATGGGGTCAATTGACACTAGGATACCGAACTCGACGTCGTAAAGATGTTGCAGGTTTAATTGTAAGAACGCGTCATGACGCGAAGAGGAAGCGATAATGAGTCGATCATTGAAGAAAGGTCCATTCGTTGACTTCAAGCTCGCGAAGAAA
>PBTC01000013.1 GCA_002726935.1 Candidatus Saccharimonadota bacterium
ATGCTGCCTGGAACGCTGTGTCCGATACAATTGACCGGGGTTCAAAAGCTCTGGCCCAATACACTCCATTTCTTCCTGATGATTTCTTGGAGCGTTATGAGTCCACCAAAACACGGATCGAGGACAAGAAAGTATTCGACAAAGTGGTAGCCGATCAAGAGCGCCTGATGCAAGAAAAAATCAAATCAGCACAAGATCACGTACGAATCAAGGACTCGCCGAACAAAACCATTAAAATGTCGATCGGCTAGAAGGTTGACCGCGCACCTGTGGGGGTGGTGGCCCCATCAGAGCCCAGGGCTCCTGGGATGGTTTGTTGTTGGTGTGGTTTTTTCAAGCCTTTTGATGGCGTCCTGAAGCATATTGATTGCCTCTTGACCCATGGGGTCATGACAAAAACCGATCTCACTGTCAAACAGTTTCAGAACCTTCTCTATGGCCTGAGAGTGGCCTTTAATATAATCCGCAGAAGGCTCTTCTGTATTTACATTTTGGCTGGTGGCTGACGGGCCGGATTCAGGTATGTTTCTGGCTGAGATCCCGGTAATTAAGGTTACCGCACTGATCGGCAACGCACTATATCTCTCGTCGGCCAGCGCCATGCTCAATGCGCTGCTGCGCGAGAACACGGCGCTTTCCTTTGGATCGTCTGTGATACCTTCTTCGCCGTGTCCGCTTTTGGCCAAGAAGTAATACTTCCCTCCCTCTCGGATAAGCCCGACTAAGAACAGGTTGCTTTCTCTTGCTGCATCCCCTATGGCGTCAACTGCCGCTTGAATAGCTGGTTCAAGCGCCGTGGCAAGGAGATCGATTCGTCCTTCCTTGAAAGCATTACCAGGTAGAGCGCTTATTGCTGAAACGATCTTTTCGGTATTCATGATCCCTTCGTCGGGCAGGAGCATGACCTGTTTTGCGTCGTTGTAGATTTCCCGACTGAGTGCTTTAGCAAAGGAGCTTAGGTCGCCGTGCACTTCCAAAGCTTCTTTGATTCTGGACTTCAGTTCCGCTTGATCAACAATCCATTTCATGGCTGTGGCTTTCCCTTCCGAGTCCGTCGATTCTTATGTTCAATAGGAGGATGTTCCTCCAGGAGTGCTGGGCAGTCAAACAAAAGCGGCTATTCAAATTCAGAGCGCGATTAGATGAACAGGCTCGCAACATTTGCGGCAAGCCATAAAGCCACCGCCGATAGCAAGGAGGCCCCCAGTTTGATGATCCGGCGCTTTAGGGGGTTGGATTTGTGCTCATGCGTAGTCATGAGTATGGTTGTCAAAATGGCAGCTCCGATCACCAGCGACATCATCAAGAAGGCAGGCGAGGAGAGGATGTCAATGGCGGCTTTCCAAACGCTTGGCATCATCGGACTGTTAACCTACCGAAAAGTCATTCGTACTTTGAGATCCACGCTTTTGCGTATTGTTCCAGGGACTCAAATCCTTCGATGTGCGCATCAGTTCTTTTTAAATACTCAAGGTCTAGTTGAACCTGAGAACTAAAATGAGGCCTCACCCTTACTTCCACGTCTTTAGCCTGATTGAATTTAATATTTACTAGGGACGGATCGTCCTTCGAATAGACGGTTAGGCTTCTATCTTTTAAAGGACTACCGGGCGAGTGGACGCCGTCCTTTTTCAGCTCGTAAACATAAGTTGCATAGGGCTCATGATCTTCATTTATGTAAACGTCTGCAATCCATTCACGGAATTTAAAGCTACCGCCAGATTCACTTACTACTTTCACAGCAACATGAGGCATCAGGTTTTCAAACAAAATTTGAATCTCAGACGTGGCCTCTTTTGTGTTTATTCCTCCTTGCGTCTGGTTGTGCTTCTCTACGTACGCCCGAATTAACTTCTGTTTGTCATAAGTCGTCTCCTTAATGATTAGTCTGGACCCCCACAGGATCAGATCCCTTGGAGTCTCGACTTGATCAAGGTTTTCTAGTTGCTGCATTGTTAGGTCGCGAGTCAAAAATTCAAAAACGGTAACCGCCTCTGGCTCGGCATTCTTAACAAACGACTGCAAGGACTCCTTATACGCCTCTTCGCCCCGATCCTTTACCAGCTTGGTGTCTAGTGGGTTGCCACAGGCAGCCAGGAACAAGGATAAGGCTATCGCTAGGATTCGGGTAAGTTGCATTTCGGTAGTCCTTTTTTAATCGATTCGGTCAATTGCTCTTGTTCTTTCTGAAGTCCCACGGCGCAATCGGGTTTTGCTCCGTCCAGAGCCCGGCGCGTTGGGCGCGTGCGTTTTCTTCTGCATAGGCATAGGTCGCACGGTCTCGAGGCGATTGCTCTTTGGCGTATTGTTTGTAGTGCCAGGCAAGCCCCTGACTGACTAACTGTAACCCGGCATCCACACCATTGACATAGATCGCGCAAATTTTTCGTCCGTACCTGTCGGTGCTTGAGCACTGGGCCTGCACATTTTTCTGAAACACCGTCTTGGCCATAGCCTGCCGAGAAACCGTTCCGAAAGCCTGGCTCTTTTCTGGGGCGTCAATGCCTTGTACTCGAATCTTGACCTGCTGTCTTTGAGCGGTCAGTAAGGTCACAGTATCGCCGTCAGACACCCCCACAATCATGCCCTCAATGGCCTCGGCATTCGCCGCCGCGCTGGCCATTGCTAAGATCGCTGAAATAATAAATTTGGTGGTTTTCATAATTCCCTTTTTCAATTGATTTTTGTTAGATAGCATGGTCGCCATCAAGCATTTCGCACAAAGACAAGATGGCGTGGCGCATGGCAGCGTCGGGGCTACCATTGTGATCGTTGTGGGAGGCCCGAGCTTCCATATCACCGTAAGTATCGACATCAGAGGGCATGGCATATGCTGTCCCAGCCACATGGAAAACATTTAGTCGCAAGCCGTTCATAAGGTTGAAGGCGTGCTCGTTTAGTCGGGCGGGATCCCAATACTCACGATTGATTAAACCCAGCGGTCCCTTTGCAATGTCTACCAGGTAGCCCGAGCCGTTGGAGGCTTCGCAGACTGGCATTCCGCGGGCTGCGGCGACCCTTGCCGCAGCGTGTACCTTTTTTACTGTTGAGGGGTCCAGTCCATCGAGAGATTGCATGCCAAACACCCTTATGCTGCTTGTGCGGTACGTTTGAACTTCAGTTGCGACATCACGGCGTCCGACTCTTTTAAATCGTCTCGGATTTTGTCAAAAGTTGGCTCAAACAGAGAGCCCCCTTGGTACGCATACAAGTAACGCACATCAATCAGATCGCCTACAACCAAGGGACGAGGAACGTTTGCTGGTTCGGTCACATTGCCTACACCAACCCACTGGTTTGCCTCATTGAGCATCTCCATGGCAACGCTGCTCTTGGTAGCATGTTTGGATTTCACGCGAACGGTCGCATTCTCCCAGAACTTCAGCTTGTATTGGTCTTCGTTTCGTCCGTTGATGTATTTCCCATTGATACGCTTAAAGCACACGCCCTCAAAGCCGTTGGCTCGCAGGTATTCCAATTCCACTTCGTCGAGGATTTCCACGATGCGAAGAATTGCACCATGTTGACTGCGACGCAATGCGAGCTCAAGTTGGCCCAAATGCTTGAACCGCTCTAAGAAGCCGTTGTCGCGCAAATCAACACCGTCAATGGACAGAATGTCGAAGATTTCCAAGTAAGAGCCCATGTCCTCGCAGTCGAGTTCGAAGCCCGTAAAGCCCTGATTGGCAAGGTACTCAACTGATTTTGCGATTTCTTCTTTACCTGGCACTTCCAGCCCAGATCGATTGGCGAAAGTGATCTTCCCATCCTTGTAGGCCACGTAACGGCGCTCGCCATCACGCTTAATCTGTGCAACGTAGTTAGGGTCCGCAATCAACTGACGGGCTCTGGGTTCGTCGCAAGCAGTAAGCAAATGAGGTGCAAAGCTGGTTTTGCGTCCGGCTAGCTCGGTCCCAACAAAGGTTTCGCTAGGTTCGCTACCTGTATAGCCGTCTCGTAGCTTCTCTTTCTTGGTTTTATCGTACAGGGCGCGTGCGACCTCCTGCGTAACGGGCGCTGGTGTCTTCAGGTTGCTGCGCAGCGCGGAGCCCCTTTTGCCGTTGCTGTACTCGACAACAAACCCATTCTCAATCTGAACCAGACGGAGTTGGTATTCCTTGTCTGCTCCATCTTTGCGGCTAAAGAGCTGAATGCTGTCGAGTACGTTTCGCATAACTTATCCTTGCTTTGAGTGAGAAACAATAATAACACACAACACTCAATAAAGCAACATAGCCTACTTCATTAGCCTAGCGAAACTGAGGCTGAACGCTTGGGTTCCAAGTCATAAAAGAGCACGCCCTCATTGATGTCTGTCACAAAGCGTCCGAATCTGTATCGGTCTGATAGAGGGCTGTATATGCTCTCATTGTCAAAGTGCACACCAGGGTAGGAACTTGGGAAGCCCCCGACTAATGTTAAATTGGCCTTATTTGCGTGTTGCACTGCATCCCTGACTTGATCTTTGTCGCAGATCAACAATGTGTTGATCACCCCGGGCGACGTTCCAAAGGCAAGCAGTACGTTGCATTGAACATTGTCCATGCGATCCTTGGCTGCACTACAACCCATGGCTAGAGACTCGTCAAAGTGCTCTTTGGCTTGCTTGCTGTTTCCCTTTGCTTCTTCCAAGGCGCCGAGTACAAAAGATTGCAGTGGTTTATCGATTACCTGGGCTATTTTTCGAATTTGCACTTCGGCCTCTTCGAATTTCCCATCGTTGTATGAGGCAATCGGGATGTCCAGCCCCTCGCGCTCCAGTAGGATCGCTTCTTGTCCAGAGATCCTGAAAAGAGCCGGATACTCTTCAAACCAAGCGGATTGCTCAATCGACAGTCCTGAAGTCTGGGTAATGGCCTCCCCCCGAAGGGAATACATTGTTCGTCCTGTTCTTGGGTGCGTTTCAATATCGGTTACTTCGCATTCCCATGCCTTGCCATAGGGGTTGAATGTAACTTTGTCGCCTACTTGGAATTCCACATCTGTCATCGATCTCGTTGAAATTTTCTTCATTGGTGCCTCGCGTTTGATCTATGTCAGATTTTGTACTTAGTGGATCGTCGGTCAAAGGTTTTTGGTGCTCTAATCAGCAACGCTTTTTAATGATAGCAGCAGAAAAAAATAGACACAACACATGTTTTGCGGTAAAGTTATGTTTATTGACCGACATTTACAGGCCTGCGAATTGAAACCAAAACAGTCCCTCTTGAATTTTGAGCGCATCAAGGTCGCGTTGGTGATATTCGGGTGCTCCGTTTTGCTGGGGTGTGTGGCGGTTCTTGTGGGTGTTCCCCTTATTCAAGACGATTATTTGCTGCACGGACTGGGTATCATGGTCATCCTATATGCGATTTACGCGGGCTTTAGGCATCGATCAAAGTGATACTGTGGCTGTTTTCAAGTTTTACTTTTTGCCTCAATCGTGATTGTTTAAGCCGATCCTGGGGCAACCGAACTAAATAAACCAGAGGTGATCCCTATGTCAAGAAGTCCAACAGCAGCAGAAATGATCGAGATTCAAGCTGCTTTTGAAGCCTGTGGCTTCGGAGATGTGCAAGTAGTAGACAAGCTAAGAGATGTAACTCTCGATAGCCTTGAGGATGGCAATTTGCACTTTGTTGGTACGTGTTTTGCAGAAGATTCCGAGTCGGTCGGATCGTTCAGAGTGAGTTTCCATTGCCTATTGAACCCAGAGGGGAAAATGAGCTCTGCTTATGCTTATGACGTCCGGACTGGTAACGAAATTGCGTTTACGGCGGCTTAGTTCGTAATGGCTTACGGCACTTTTTAGATTGAATTTGGAGTCTTTAAATGGATGGGTCCAAAAAACCGTTCACACTTCGCCTAAGTGACGAAAGTATTAAGAGGCTTTCGGCTTTGGCTCTAACCTATAGTCTCAGCAAGCAGAACCTGTTGAGCGTGATGATCCGGAATTTTAGACCAGAGGACCACTTGGAGGAGCTCCAAAGTCTCATGTACGCAAAGTACAAAACGGCGGACCAAAAGGCAAAAGAAGATGAGTTGAAGATCAAGCAATACCTTGACTCTCTGTCTCCGGAGCAATTGGCAGAGCTCATTTCGTCAAAGCGTTAACATTAACCATCCGCGCGGCTGTTTCTTTATGGCCGCGTCGCAAATCCACCTGCCTGGTTTACTCCGACCACATTGTGGCCGCTTCAAAGTCGTCTTCACTCATTGGCACTCCAACACGACACACCTTAAGGAAAGCGTCCTTTGCCTGGATGGCGGTGGCCTCCGACAACACTGTAGTAATCACACGAGCCTCCATGAACTGCCGATTGGCGGCATCCAGGGCTTCGTTGATCTGGTCTTGTTGGGCCTCTTCTACCTCGGACCATTCCCTTCTGAATTTGTCTCGCAAGTACTTGTTGATTCTCGTTGCGTCCATGAGGATCCAGCTCGGCACCTTAAAACCGACAAGTAAGCCGGCCTTTGAGGTGAACTCGAACCGCTTCTCAATGAGATCGTAAGCGATGACAGAAGACTCCGTGCCCCATACAAGTCTCTCCTGACCTGTTAAAGCGGCAGAGATTGACTCCTGGTTGCTTTCGCTCTGATCAAGCAGTAGCCAAGCCATTGTGGCCAGTCTGTTTTGCCCATCAAGGAGCACTCCGATTTGACTCGGGAATTGGTCGTCCATGTTGCGCATCGCGATTGGCCCTAAACGAGACTTGGTTTTTGCCAATGCGTCTTTTTGTGGGATCGACCAGAGGAAAAAGGCGCCTAGTGGGTAGCCTGATGCAATGCTTTCGCAAAGATCTAGTACCTCTTTTTTGCCCCAGGCATACGGCCTTTGAAAGGCAGCGGGCAGAATTACGCCCTGCTTTGCTTCACGCACGAGGTCTGAGAGGAATCTGGCGTTTTGTGTGATTTTCATGCGGATCCTTTGGTTATGCTTAAATAATAACACTTTTATTAAATTGACGCAATATGATAATTAGGTTATTATTAAAACTGTGAGATCGCCGCTGGGATGCCCTGCGAGCGCCACTACCCTTTCTCACTTTTGGTAGCCATGAATCAATATCTTCAATCGAAAGACTTGCCCTCGGCACTTAAGGCGTATGGATTGCCTTTCTTTTTCTACAAGTGCGATCGCCCCAAGGTATGCGCCTCCGATTTCGAATGGCTTAATCGAATGATTGACGATTACACATCGGTTAATGGTCTCGGTGAGGCGGCAAAGATTGATGTGCTTAATGTAAAGCCTACCTGTGCCAGTGAGGTGGATAGCTTTGAGCGTATCAAGAAGGCTTGTGGTTTTGATTTTGACATCAGTAAATTCGAAGTTCTCTTTTGTTCTTGGGCGTCTTTGCACAATGATCCAGATTGGGCTGGTAATGTCTTTGTGAACCTGGTTCTTCATACCGGTCCGTCGGGTTATGTTGTGGGCGCCCACGGCGTGAATTACGCCAAAGAAGGCGCAGTGCCAGTGGTGACGACGCAAGCCTACCGTGTTGAGGTCGGCGATCTGTTCGTTTTGGATCCGACTGTGCCGCACAGTGCACACCCTGCATATCCTTCCGATGGGAGCTTTCTGGCGGTTCTGCAAGTCTCCCTTCCTTTTGGCAACGAGAGCGAAAAGCTTCAGATTTTTGAGAAGCTAAAGCCACAAAAGGGCCTCTATCAAGATGCCTTCGCCTAGGATTAATCCATGATTGAATCGACTGAAACCACCGCCGCTCCGGTCAAGGTTAAAAACCCTCACTTAACCAAGTGGGCCAAACGCTTGAAGAAAGAGGCGCCCTATTTCTATGAGGAAAGTCTTGCGTTGGTCAAAAGGTTGGGCTGCGTGACTATTTCCCAGAAGGACGACCACTCATTCAAAGGGGACTACACCTGGGCAATTACTCCAGATGTTGCGCCTGACTTCTGGCTGGATTCGTTCGATGATTTGGAGCAAGCAAAGAAACTTTGTAGGATCATGGGGTGGAGGGTTGAGGCCATTAATCAGGCCTCGGGCTAAACGACTCACTTAACCAAAACTGAGCGACTGGGATCTGGAAGGCAGGCTCCGTCCGGCCAAACAGCGGAATGTGACTTGATTGTCAAATGCTTCAACTGCCTTGACCACTTGAGCGCATGCTCTTAGAAAATGCCTGTTGGGCATATCCGGGTGCCCCTCAATGTACGCTGACAGGGCGTTCTCGTTTGGTTCAAATTTCATGTGAGCCATAACTGAGAGGGCTTCTGGCAAGTCCTGATCTAGGACACCATTTACCCATGCGCCAAGATTCTTGTCGCGGAAGAACTCCATCATGTCCATATGGCGCGCAAATTCATACGTTCCCAGGTCGTTCTCAATGGCCAGTCTCCATGGCCAAACCCGCACCACAACGCCCTCATTTTCTTGGTCACCAAACTCGACGTGAAAAACTTTCGCTTCTTTGCTATTCAAGAGTATTGTCGCATCACCTGTTTTGGTGCGTGCAATCATGTTTTCTAAAGTGAGGGGCATGGGTTGTACTTTTTTCATGTGCTGAACCTCTTTGGGTTTCGTATTTGTCAAAATGTATTAAATCCGCTTCAATGAAGACAGGATATCCCCGCTCATTTAAAAGTCCTTAACATTTTCAAGTGCAAAAAAGCACCGGTACTTTACCTACCCCTGTAGGCTCCTGGTCCCCACCTAGGGTTCAACAAAAAAGCAGAACATCGTTCTGCTTCTTTTTCCTCGCGGCGCCCTTTTCTTTCAGTATTCAAGGGCTCGGTAATAGCAAGCACTACAGACCGACCGGTACTCCCCATCTCCAATTCGAATTAGGTCGGGATTGCGCACAGGCTTGCCATTTTCAACGTACAGGTGCATTGAGGCCTTTTTGTCCTGGCTGCAAGCGCAGTAAGTCGTGATCTCTCGAACTGAGTCCGCCAATGAGAGCAGTGTTGCCATGCCAGGGAATGGTTTACCGTTGGCAGCCATTCGCAATCCATAACAAACAACCCGATAGTTCACCGATGCACGATGAATAGATTCGGCCTGCTCTGGAGTCAGGAACTGGGCTTCTTCAACAATAAGCGTCTGTCGCTCAAGATTTTGGGGGTTTTGATGTTGAGCGAAGAGCTCTGGAATATTTGTTTTCTCGTTATAGACCTGGCACGGCCAGGATACCCCGAGGCGGCTTGCCACAACCTTCGAGCCAAACCTGGTGTCTTTGTAGTAGGACAAAAGAAGAGATGGGCGTCCCATGTTGTGGAGGTTGTGGGCTAGAACGATGGCTTCGAGACTTTTGCCTGATCCCATTACGCCGTGGACGACTTCAAGCATATCTACCTCCTTGTTTTGTTTACTAATTATAGCAGCATAAAGAATATAATGCAATTAATAGGCTTCGATCCTGCTAGTCCACTCACATTGAGAATTCAGTATTTTTTGGTCTTGAAGATTTTGCTAAAGAGGCTTCTGCCACGTCACCAGTGAACGTTGGATGGTTGCCTTTAATAGAGACCTCTGCTTTGAATTCACGCCCGTCAATAATGGCCGAGATCGTTTGAATGCCGGCGGTGGATAATGTCGCCAGATTCTGAGTCGGCTTGCCTTCTTTGTTGAAGATAACAAAGGATTTGAA
>PBTC01000014.1 GCA_002726935.1 Candidatus Saccharimonadota bacterium
ATACATGCTGGCTTGCAAAACCTCATCCATTTGACGAAGCTTCTCGTACTGTTCTTTCTCAAGCACGATGAAGCCAGATAACTCGCGAGACGCTGTTGCTACATAAGGTTCGCCTAGCGAGTCCCGTTTGATCTCTCGCGCCGCAAATTCAATCTTTTGTGGCCATTCGTTGTTTGATTGCGCTTGGTCGCGCTTTAGTATTCCGGATAGGCTTAGTTTCATGTCATCCCCTGCTTTAGGCTGTTCAGCTCAAAATACAGGACTTGCCCCGCTTCACATAATGAATTCCACCTACAAAAAGCACGCCTTGATTGAAGTTCCCGGAATAGCTTAACGCTGCTTTTTCGGTTCCGTATTTTCTCGACCGGCCGATTGAGGTCATGAAGAATAAAAGCAAGTAAACTCTTCGTGGAGCCCAAAATGTCAGCGCCAAGCCTCTCTAAAAGCCGTGAAAACTGCCTTAAGAAACGCCGGTTCAACACCGACATCGATGCACGTGCGGCCGCTTTGGACTCAATGGAGAACAACGACAAGATATGGCGTCTTTTTGTCTATGATTGCCCTCACTGCAGGGGAGTACATTTAACAAAGAGTCGCAGTGGCAAGTCTGAGGCAAGTAAGGTGCTCCCTGACACCCCGTATGTGGATGCTTTGAACTATGATGGGGGAGCTGCAAGCTATACCCGTCAAAGTCCAATGTTCAGTAGGCGGATCCAGTTTTACTTGATGATGAAACTCACCCGTCTTATGCGTTCTGGCAGCCGATCGGCGGCATACCTCGCAAGCAGCCCTAACTACAGTTTGACCGAGAGCCAATGATGAAGATTTTGACAGATCAGCTTGATCCCACGTATGGCAACTCAACAGAGGAACTCCATCCCGTTTTTGGGCATGGGCTCTTCGTCGATGCGAGGCAGATGTCTAAGCAGCAGGTAAAGAGTCTTGCAAAGTACATCATTAAAGAACTCGGGGTGAAGCCCAGATTTTCCTTGGGAGCCGCGATGGACGTTTTTGAGGATGATCGCAAAAAGGAGTGGCCAGCCAATCATGAGTTGCTGATTGGTATTCGGAGAGCCAAACAAGGGTATGTTTTTTCGACCCAGGCGCCTGTTGACGGTGGTTACACCAGGACAACCCTCGATGATTTTTACACTATGACGGCTGTCGTGGCCAATTCAATTAAGCGCCAAGCAGAAAGCAAGGAACAGACCGCCAATTTCACATTTCAAGTGCGTCCCTTCTAATTTTCATGCGCTTTTCCATTTCCTCATTGGAAATGACCAAACCAGCTTTGCCTTGAGCAAGGCCTCTTTTAATTTTTTCAACCTGCTCCACAGTAAGCTCCACCGGTCGCTCTATTGAATCGTTGGGATTCAAGGCTATGCCTGGGATTTTTTCATCGGTTGATTTCATTGTTGCGTGCCCCTTCAAGTCTTTCTTGAATTCTAAACGAAAGCTCCCCGCGGCCATGTTCATTGAAATAAGCGATTTGCTGCTTATTTAAAGGCCACCCCTGGCGTTTAGCGAGCTCACACCTACATTCATACTCGAACTGCTCAAGAAAGCCATCCAGAGTTTTTGGATCCTTTTGGATCGCCTCCAATCCGAGGTTCGATATTCGTTGCGCCATGTCATTGGCGACTGCTTCTACTTTAAGATCAAAATACGGCCCAAGTTTGGGGTCAAGTGGCTTAGGTGGAGAAAGCAACTCAGGAAATTTCTGCTGGAGAAAAGACAGATGCTCTTGATAAGCTCTGAGGTTGCTTTCGCGGCTCATGATACGAGTCTTGTCAAAACTGTTGTTTCTGGCCTTAAGCGCTATGATTTCTTCGGTGTGGAAATCGATCTCCTTGGTTAGGAACCCTCGTGCATAGTCAAGCGCCTTCCTCTTAGGCATTCTGTCGAGACGCTGCAGATCATTTAGCCTCGCATCAATCTTGGACACTGTGGCTGGCGGCGGCGCTCCGATCGATTGCCCAGGCTTGGAGGTCTTGAAATCCATCAGCGGTCTATCCTTTGGTCTAGTGGATCAAAGGAGAGATCATGCGGCACCTCCCGGACACCGTAGTGATTCAGCCTTGCGTCTACCCCTGGTGCTATCTTCGCCTGAGTAGGTTCGAAAAAGGCATAGGTGGTGTGGTATCCGCGGTTACGCACATCTGTGTCAAAAAAGATGACCCCATCATGTCCAGCCCTCTTTGCAGCAGCCAATATCCCACCGCCTGATCTTGCCTGAATGCAGTTTTGAGCCATGAAGGTTCGTCTCCCCCACTCACTGGACGCATCACTGTCCAGCGGGTCAACGCCGGTCCACTCAAAGTAGGCCTTGGGATCTCGAAGATCCAGAGGGTTCTCTATTTTAAGAAAAAGAGCCTTGAGTTCGACATGCTCCCGCGGATATTGGTCAGCGTAACCGTCAGCAATGGCATAGTCGTCGCTTGCGAAATGAGCCATGGCAGACGGGCTAGAACGAAAGGCGTCAAATTTAGTGCCGCCGTGGTACACCTCAAGTGGAAGCCCGTTGCGATCAACGATCTTGCTTTTCCCAAACCAGTTCTGGAAATTGGTGCGCAAGGTGATTTCCTGAATCGTCAGCGTGTTGGACTGCTTGATTTTTCCAATTGACGGGGTTCTAGACGATTTGAAATCCATGGTTCTACCCTAGTTCTTTGGGAGCACATTTGGGCATGACATGTATGTTGTCCGATCCAAAAACAACATACTCCCGACCAGAATATGAGGAGTCGATTATTTTTCCGTCCGACTCTGACTCAATTCTTATGTAGGCGGCTATTACTCGGGATTTTTCATCCCAGGCACCATCGACGTCCATTGCATATTCCTCTGCCACACGTCTGTCCGCGGTGAAATAGATGCCTTCAGGATTACCTGGTGCTCCTCTAGGCTTCGAGATTTGAAGTGCATCAAATGATCGCCTGGTTCCATGATAGACAAGCAATGGTCTGCCGTTTTCGTCCACGACTTTTGAGGAGCCGAACCACTTGACGAAAGCTTGGCTCTGAAATAATTCAGTATGTGAATCGACTTGTTGAAGTAGATCCGACCTCTTGGTTTTAAAGTCCATCTCTCTAACTCTTAAAGTTTGGGTTTTCTGGATCAAATAATCCACAATTTTCGGTTGCCGATTTGATCTGTTGCGGTTTCATGGCAATCCATATCTGACCGCCGGATTTTCCCATGCCAGAAAAACCTTTTGCCAAGAATCCATCAAACCCCAGTGCTTGGTATAAGCCAGAATTCACTATATCCGCACTGACCCCAGATCCAATAAGTGAGCCTATTTGACTAAGCGCGTCATCTTCTTCGCACAATAGGTCGGCAGCTACTTGATATGCTCTTTCTATTGATCCGGAGTAAGTGTCCGCGAAGTTGGACAAGAATCCATCGCGAATATCCATTTCCTCTTTCAGAGCTTCAATCTTGGCTACAACAGAAATAAGCTCTACCGTTTTAGCCCTGGAGAAAGCTGGCTCCTGGTATCTCATTGGGTTCTTTATATTAAGGTAGACCTCCAGAACCCGACCACCTTCCCCATATCCTTCGGCAACGCTTCTTTCTGTCGTGAAGTAGAATCCAGCGCCCTCTGAGCGACCCGATTGGCCAATTAGGTCACTATTAAAAGTGTCAAATGCTGTTTCTTTAGTCCCGTGAAACACTACAAGAGGGCTGCCCTGGTCGTTAATGACCTTGGATCCGTCGAACCACCTTTTGAAATTGGGGGAGTGAATGATGCCAGCGGGCCCGAGCTGAATCTCTGGTGACAATATCGATTTTTTTGACGTCTTGAAATCCATCAACGGCTTACCCTGTTATCGTTAATATCGTAGTTTCCGTTGTTTCCGATCGCTGACTTAATCTGATTTGCGGCGAAGGCAACATAGAGTGTTTGCTTGCCACTAAAGCTTGTTTGCGGCTGTTCAGCGCCGCAACCAAAGTCACTAATGATCATCCCATCGTAGCCACAATCAAGTGCGTACCTAGCCATTTTTTGCCCGTGAACATCATACCAAACACCCGGCCGCTCGCCTGGATGATGTGAATTTGAAATATTGACCAACAAAGGGTTCTTGATTGACAGGTAGACCGGAATGATGTTGGGTAGAGGCGACTCCTTGTCCCAATCCCAGGTGGCATAGGCATTGGCCTCAGCAATGTCATTCGTGAAGAAAAAACCAACATCCGCAGAGCATACGGTGGAGCCCTGCATCTCTTCAGAAAAGGCATCAAAGACGGACTGGGTGCCATGATATAGAACCAGGGGCTCGCCTTTTTGTCCGACCGCACGGCTTCCTTCAAACCAAGATTGAAATTCAGGTGACTTGATGCGCAGCCTCGGACTCTTTTCGAGGTCTCTTGCTGCGATCTTTCGCGTTGTTTTAAAATCCATGGACGCTTGGCTATTCAGAACAGATGCAATTATTAAAGCAGTTAACCGATGTCTGGTCGATTTCTGAAGGCAAATGAAAAGCAGGTCTCCTGCCAACATTAATATGAGCAACGAAAGCCCCGGCTTCCCGGGGCGATCCATTAGAGCGACTTGGTGATATTCACGGCGTCGTATTGTTCCTTGGTGACTTCTCGAAAGAACACTTTGGTAGTTAGAATCTCCCCGCCTGCGCACCAGAATGCTCCGTCCTCTTCTAGCTCCTTGCGGCGCTTTTCATAAGCGCTTAGGAGTTTGGTCTCGCCTTGTTTTTCTTCGTCTTCAATTTCTAGGTCTTGAAAATTGTCATAGAAACAGAGCACAAGTTCCGTGGCCTTTTTCTCAAGGTCTTCGAGATCATTGGGTTTCTTGGAGGCCAGCGCCAGAATGTGATTTGATTCAAAGCCACCATTAATACAGGTGAATCGCACGATGGCATAGGTGCCCTCGGTCTTCTTTTTTGCGGGGGGTTGGTTTGCTTTCAAGGCGCCAAAGTCATCGAAGCCTGCGCACTGCGAAAGGCTGTTAAGTACTCGGCTACTTTGGAGGTTGTACTCTTTGGCAATGCGCTTGGCGGATTCTTGGGCACTGATTGTGATGGCGATACTACGTTCTGCTGATGGCATGATTTTCCCTTTAGGTTTGAGCCGTCTGTTGTGTTTCCAGGTGTCCGCTTTCCCGGGTCAGACAGCTATCCAAAAAGGAGGGCTTTTCCTACCGGACTTGCAGTAATTCTCTCTGGGCTTGCCCCTTTGCGGCGAGAAGGTTTTTACTGCGACCGTAAGAAATGATAGCACATTATGCGATATTTAGCAATGTTGTTATTCCCCGTTGAGGAGGGGCATAAATCGTTGTTTTGAAATCCATGGGTGTTTGGCTATTCAGAACGGTTGCAAGCCGTAAAGTAGCTAACTGATCCCTTCTCGATTATTTGACGCTCTTCAAAAGCGGGTCTTTTCTACCCGGCGACATGAATGGACTATTGGTTAAGGCGGCAAGAGAATTCGCCAACTATAACTCCGTTGAGCTGGCAAGTTTTCCAAATTGCTTCTCGAACAGAGCTTGAATAGGCGCGTTCATGCGGGGTTCGCAGGCCTCCTTGAGAACCTTTACCGGAATCCCAGCATCGAACAAACTAAATGCGCAAGCTAGTACGCAGGCGTCGGTCTCGATTCCGCAAAGGTGCCACTCGTCGCAGCCCATCGCCTTGATGGCTTCAATATGTTGCTTGCTGAGGCCGTATCCATACTTTTTAAAGATGATTTGCTTTTGCCTGATAATGCAAAGCTCCCCTCCATCGCCGTGCCAGCCAAGCTGTCTTCGAAACAGGCTTTCCTTTGCGTTCTCGAATTTGGTGAAGGCCACAGCGCTATATTTGCTGGATATTCCTTTAATGAGATTAACGAGATCTTCCGATGGGTCAAATCCTCGCTGTAAGTCAACAACCAAAAGGCCCACTTTCAAGCCAGCAAAAATACCAGTCGGAGCTTCTGTATTTTCTTTTTTGAACATTTTCACCCGCCTCTTTCGCCATCGAGTAGGTGGAGGAATTGCGGATCCAAGATAATGGCCGATCCCGCAGAGTCAGTTTTCCCAGAAATGCCACAACGAGGGCATGAGGCCTCAAATGGTGCGTCTGACTGGGAAGCGTTGTGACCTATCTGTGTCATTCCGATTCCGTGAATTGGGCAACAGCCATTGTTCACTCTATTTTGCCTGTCAGCGGCTGATTGCTTTCGTCTGGACTTTTTCACCGTAGACTCCTTTTTTCCGTGATTTTTAGAGATGTCTAGCGCTCAACATGCCAATCAAGAACTCTTGCTCAACACGTTTCCCACTAAGGATCAAAAAGGCATCTCGTTCATTTTGCTTGAGCCTTTGGATCCACTCTCTATCTCCTGAGAGTCGGTAAGAGATGTCTTCAACTGGATGTCCCGAATAAGATTCCAATGTTTGAGCGTCCATCAACATGCTCTTGACGCGAGGTAAATCAAGGCGCAGGTTCGCCAAGATTTGGTACCCGGCGTAATCCATGTCACCCCAGTAGATCACCTCTGTGTCCTCAAGTGATAGCTCTTTTGCAAGCCCAAGGATGCCTGCTCCTTTTCCCCAGATTGCTAGCGCCTGGTGGGTTGGTGGCATTTTTTCATAAGCTAAAAGGTTCTCTAGGATGAAGACGGTTTTATATCCTACCGAATCCAGCTCGCGTTGGGCGACGGTGAGATCCACCTCGATGTCGCCATCTTGATGAAAATGCGCACCCCTTTCCCCTGCCCAGCCGGGGTCTAGGCAGCGCATTCGCACTCTTCTTGTTTTGTCGATTAGGCCGAAATAGGCTTCAAAACTCTGCCCTGAATTGGATCTCTCAGAGTCTTCGACGTAAAGACGTTCAAGCCTGGCCTGATTTAACTCAAGAAACTTTGTGTCAAACCCCTCGATATCGATGTTTCTTGCTTGCAGATTGATAGCCCCGGAGGACTTATCACGAAGCTTGATAAGGGCCGAGTAAAATTTGAGGAGCCGAGTAAAGCCTTCAATCCTGCCAATGTCAAAGGATTTTAGTTCTGCGCTATTGCACACCCACATCCTGACGTCCTCTGAAATGGATTGTGCGATATCCAAGCATTCAAAGATAATTTCTTTGGCGGTGGGAATCCGGTTGAGCAGATCAGAGGCCGAGACTTTTATCTTCGCTGGTACCTTTATTTTGGAGTGTGGTTTACTCCAGATTTCTAGTTGGTGGCGATCACAATACTTGATAATTGCTTCGCAAGCCGGATGTAGAGCTCCAATATCCAGGCCGCCGTGAGACTTGGGCTTTTGTAGATTAATCTCGAATATTGTCTGAATGTCGCATGCCGCCCCCAGGCGATCATTAAGCCACTGCTCGGTGATCAATTTCAACACCGAGTTGCCGCGGGCGGTTTTTTCCAGCGCCTCATCAATTTCTACAGGCGTTAGGAGTTTCGGGAATTCACCCACTTTCATACACCATGCTCTTGACGAAACTCCTCAATCCCGATGTTTCGGATCTTGGAGAATTTTTCTTGCTCTTTGACCACGAGGCAGACGGACTGCACCGTTGGTGCGATCTCGGCCATGTGCTGATAAGGCGAGACGATCAGGGGTTGAAGTCCGAGAGATCGTAGCAATCCAACTGCGAACTTCACATTATCAGGGTCCATGTTATTGAAGGACTCATCAATCATGATGGTTCTAAATCGCTTGGCGCCAAATACAGTGGGGTCATTGATTCCTTTCTTGCGATATTGAAGAACCTCACCCAATCTGTAGTTGTAGAGAAAGGCTGCGCCAATCAGAGAATATGTGATTTTCTGGTTCTCTCCGCCGGACTTTTTGTGGGTATTTTGGTGGTCGTAATGAAGCTCGTCGTTTGCGTCATGGTGCTCCGTGACGTTAAAAGCGTACCAGTTTCTCAAGTCTGTGACTTTTACCAACCAGTCTTCGCCGATCTTCACCGGTAGAACAGCATCTTTTTGAGATGTTTCTCTTTGAAACTTTATTGGGTCTGCGAGCTTGGCCATAAAATCACGGACTTTTTTAAAGTGCTCAAGGTACTCGTCGTCGGTGAGCGTCACAGTAAAGTCAGTTCGGATATTCAAGCATTGCTGAAGCTCATCCTTAAAATACTCAACCAACGGATCCTTCGACGGGTAAGACTGAAGCTTGATGTAGGTGTTTAGCTTTGCATCGTAGGGAATGTGACGAAGGGTCGCATTAAGCTGCTCCAAGCCGTCTTTGATACGGTTCTTCTCTGCGTTGATGGTGTTGGCCACGGTATTAAGGTCGGTGATGACACCTGTGCCAAATCGCTCCCTCAATTTGAGTTTAAAGCTGTCCATAGCAGCTTCCCTGAGTTCTTCTATCACTCTTACCCAGTCGCCAAAGTTCTCTATCCCGACCAATAGCCCCGGATGATCCTTGTATTGGTGAAGGAAATTGGACTGCCCCTCTCGGATCAAGCTAATCGTTTTATTCTTGCTATCCCTTAGTGCCTCAATTTTTTTGGAGAAATATGCTGAAACCTTCACCTGGTCTGCAGCAAGAGAGCTCTCGGTCAGCATATCAAGTTCGATGCCACACGCCTCAATTGCCTGAGCAATTCCCTGAACGATGCTTTCCGAATAGGTCGGCATAATCTGCTCGTCGAGCAATTTACGTTTTTTGTTGTTCAGGGTCTCAATATTTTTTGTACCCTCGCCGATTCTCCGGTTTAGCTCGGCGACTTCCTGCTCAATCTCATTGATGCGTTGCTCAACCATGGTGGCGTTCTTAGTCAGGACTGCCAAAGCGTCATTTCCTGCTTCGAGTTTCTTTAAAGTGGCCTCGACCTCGGACTGTTCTTGGGATACTGACTCAATGTCAATGCAGGAATACGAAGGGATCCCTTCGGTCATGACTTTGAATGCGTTTTGTTCGCCCGTTACTTTTTTCCTTGTCTCTTTAAGTCGATTCTCGTCGATCTTGAATTCATTGATCTCCCCGCGTAGATCTTCGATCTTGCGTCTTAATCCTGCTTTTTTCTGGTCGTTGTTCCAGCCAAGAAAATTGTTTGATCCCAATGCCTCACGCGTGTCCTTGCGGTAGGACGAAGTTCGGTGTCGCATTGATTTGGTCTGGCCAGTTTTACTCAGGGCTTTGGGTGATGAGTCATATTCATCCTCATTTTCGGTGCAGAGATAATTAAAGTCCCTCTGGATCGTGGCTTTCACCCAGCCGCAAGCATAAGAGCTCGTGTCAAATTCGAGCTTCTCTGGTAGATATCCAAAGCTCCCTTTCTCGCCTGAATCCTCAAATCTTTCTGGAATTTTCAGGGTCTGGATGATCCCTCTGATGCCCTTCTTTTCCATGGACTCATTCCATCGACGGGCATCCCTTTCGTATTTTTCAGGAACGAGGATGTCCTGTGATATTCCTTTGAGCGCCCTTTCGATTGCAGGGGCCCAAGAGGTTGAGGTGGACTTTACTTGCACCAGCTCGCCAAAAAATGGCAGTTGTGATGGGCTCAACCCTAGGTCTGCAGCCATCTGATCGCGAATGGCAAGCCGTCTTCTGTCGATGTTGCTGTTCTTTCCTTCCAGAGAGGCCAGTTCGTCTAGGCACTCTTGGATCTCTTTTTCCAGAGGGTGGATTTTTTCAGCATAGAGCTTGCTGATTTGATTCGATAGTGACTCAAGTTGGGTTTCCTGGGCGTCGATTTTGCCTGGAATTACCTCTCGAAAGAGGTTTTCGAAAGCCGCAGCCGAGATTGGAGCTGCTATGTTACAGGCTGATAGTAGTTTTTCAAGCTCTTGTTTTCTGCGCAGCGTCGTGGCCGCTTTTGCTTCAAGATCTGATTTGCGCCGACGCAATTCGGAGACCAGACCTCCGCCCTTCTCGTTGATTTGTTGCTTGATTGAATCAAGCTCTAGTGATTTTTCTCTTTTGCTTTCCTGCGCTTTCTTTAGCTCACCTTCTTTCTCGTCAAGCGTTATTTCCGCCAGCTTCAGTGTTGCATCGATGGCAGCCACCCTCCAGTCGCAAAAGTGCCCCGGTACCTCTGAAGACAGGTTTCTGTTCCTCTCCAAATCTGCGTCAAGTACTGTCAGGGCTGTGTGATTGGCCTGGATTTGATGCAATCGAAGGCTTTTCTCCTCAGCTATGCGTGCCGCGTTGTAGCTGGCCTCAAGGTCGGCAAAGTGGTTTACCGCGCGGTTGACACTTTCCATCACATCGGTGCTCTCTTCGAGCATCAGTGTCCTGGCGAAGTCGGTAAAGGAATGAATCTCCTTGGTGGAGATGCCTTTTGCAAATAGCCTCTGGCTCTGCCCGTCGGCGCTAAGACCAAGAAGCGCTCTCACCTTCACCCAGTAGGATTCATCACAAGGGACTATACCGAATTGCTCTTTGATCGCGTTCTTGTAGTCAATGAGGTTCTTGCCACCCAGTTTGGTGAAATGATTCGCTATTGAGAGTTCACGGGGTTCCGCGTACATGTAGCGCTTGTAACTTTTACCTTCCTCGGCGCGAGCCTGCATCAGCCAGGCAAGACTGACCACAGATTGGGTGTAATCGTTTTTGAACACGGCGAGAATTACTGTGTAGTAGCCTGAATTCGGAGGTCGGAGCATCAGCGCCTTTGACCTACCTGTCTCGGAGGTGGTGTTTGAATATTCACCTGTGATGTAAGTGGTCAGGTCGCGGCCTTTCTGCCCGCCTTTGGCGCTCACGCCCGCTGAGTTAAATCGTGCACCAGCGCCCCGCTCCGGAACTAGCAGCGCAAGTAATGCGTCCCCGGCTGACGTTTTGCCGCAGCCGTTCTCACCCACAATCATCGTTGCGCCACCGTTGGTCTCTAGTGTCCATATCTCTTGGTGGAAAGTTCCCCAGTTCAGCAGCTCAAGCCGCTCAAGCGTGAAGCCCGGAAACGGTGTTTTGGTGAGGTCTAAGGGCTGCGTCCCCGCAAGCTGTTCGCTTGAGAGTTGTTTGTTCTGTATAGGAGGCTCTTCTTGAAAGAGTGCTTCGTTGAATTGATCTGCTTGGTTCTCTGTTGTCATTATTCTTGGTCCAAATAGATATTTAGCTGCGCTTGAGAGTCGTCTTTTTGATCTTCTTCGCTGCTGTCTGTTGGCGTGTGATTAGATCTTAGATAGTTGCCAATCGTATTTCTGAGTTCTCTTAGGCCTAGTTCCGATTGGAAAAACTTGATCAAGGGGCGTACCTCATATACCACCTCTTCCTGTTTTCCTTTGATAATTTCAGAGCCTCGGATTAGCTTGAATTGCTCAAGATCCTTTAAACTTTGCCTGATCTTTTGTTGGAATTTTCGATCTACGTCGGATGCGCCAGAGCCCTCGAATGCGAATAAGGCTTCAACCATTTCATCAAGTGTGAACCGGCGAAGATTTGAGTCCAGACCCTCCTCGCTTTCAAGGTACTTTTGCAGGCACAACAAGAAAATGATTGAAGATGTCCGACTCAGTTGAGATGACCTGAATGCCACAAACTCTGCGTCGTCATCTAGGGCACTCTGCAAGTTCGTTAAATAGCAAACTCGGTCGCTGTCGTTGACAACTAGACGAATGCCCATTTCTTCAAGGCGAACAAGAACGAGACTTTCGCATTCTTTGAGCCGCTGCCATTCCATGGGCTCAAGTGCCCCATCGATCGGGCCTTTTAGAACCCTGTTAATCGTTCTCTTATAGAGCTCGCTCTTTAAGGCCTGAGTTTCCTCAAATGATTGCCTGGCCTGCTCGAACCCTTCAAGGGTCTCGTTTGTCTCATCTTGCATTGTTCTACTCGCTCGTTTTTGTCTCTTGACCCATCGGGCTCCAGCCTGCTGCGGATACGCGATGACGGTCGAAGGTGATTACTAGGTTCCTGAGAACCTCGCCTTGGGCTTTTTCTTTGGCAAAAACCGATTCCTTCTGACCGAAAGACACCTGTAGGTGCTCGGGCTTCTTTGAAAACAGTCTCAAATAAGCGAGAACTTCCTCTGTGCCGTAGTCGATTCCGACGCGCTCTAGAATCTCCGCGGCGGTGGCGCTTGACTGCCCTGTTTCCTCAAAGAAATTTAAAACTTTCGTTGTCAGCTCTTTGTCGGTGAATCTAAGTTTCTTTTTCAGTCCTGAAGTGCTGACCATCGACTGATCACCTATCTCAACGAGATCCTCATTGATAGGGGCTTCTTCTTGTGTTGAGAAGAGTTTTCTGTTCATGGGCGAAGATATTGGGACGCTGTTTTCTGTGTAGCGTAATCCAATGTCTTCGGGGACTGCTTCGAACTCGGGAAACTTGGTTGGCAACGCATAGCAACTTAAGGTCTTTTCAACCAAGTCCATCAAAGCTTTGTATTCATCGGGCTTGTAATTGACCATGAACTTCTTGATGTGCCCGGATAGTCCGCTGATGGACTCAAGCGTCCTGGTGACCTCCCTTGCCCACCGGTCAGGCATTCGCCTGATTTCTCTGAGTGATTCACCCAAAAATATCCTTACGTCCTGATGATCGAGGATGTAAGCCATTTGGGATTCAAACTGTTCGCGTATCACGGGGTCATTAACCACCGCCAGGTAGCCTTTAAAGCTCTGCCCGGCGTCTGAGCTATACAGCTCATCCTCAATGTCTAGCACGGTGGTCAGGCTTTCAGCCACCTTCTGGTTGTTGCGTCGCATTTGTAAGGCTTTTCTGGCAAGTCCCTTAAAATCCTCTCTCAAAAGCTCAAAGTCACGACTCATTGAGGTAGCCAGCTCCTTAAACGAAAGGATTTTCTCTTTGGCCTTTCGAAGATCTGTCTCCTCGGCTCCTTGGGTGAGGATTCTCCTTCGTCGATCTTCAAGCTCTGCGATTTGGCGGTCAAGTGTCCTTATCTGGTCGTCGCTGTTTGGGTTCAGCTCGGAATATGCTTCCGAGAGCCTGCGAAATACGTCTTGAATCCTTGTCTCCGCTCCCGCGGATTGGCGTCGGTGCAAGTCCTCCACAAAGGCCAGCGCCTGAACAACGCTTGGATCGATGTCGTATATCCTTACCTGCAAGCCATTGACGATCTCATCTTTTGATCTGAGGAACCCGCATTTTGGGCTTGCCCATGCCCTAATGGTATTTCTTGCATCATCGGCGGAGAGATCGATGCCATCCTCGTTATCGACGATGGGAAACGATCCGGAAAGCGCCTCAGGCCGGAAAGAAGATATCTCCTGGGCCCAAGCGCTTGCGAGTTCCGATTCTTCGACGGCATAGAGACCCTTTTCAATGAATATTTTGTATAAGAAAGGGATGATGGTGGCGTGGTTTTTAGTTCTGAGCAGGGCCCAGCCCCGATGCCCTTTAAAGAGAGCATCAACACTTTGGTAAGACGGCTTTACCTCTGAGAAGTAGCTCCCCGTTTCCTGGTTCAATTTTCCCGCCTATATCTTGTCTATAGATTTGTGGCCTGTATTGGCGCACGCGATAAATGATAGCACATTTATTTTATTAGTGCAAACCAAGCCGAAATTAAGCGAAATTTTGACCTTTGATGGTCTTTGTGGGGGTGTCTGAGAGATTGGCGCCCAAAGCTTTGCCTTGCCACCGTAGTCCCCGTCCTTCAGGTCGGAGGTCGTGTCGATGATCTCGTTGAGTACACTCGATTGGCCCAGTGGCTAGGCAAACCCCTGATCAATAGTTAGGGGCGATTAAATTCCCATTTTCAAAGAGTTGGAGGGCTTTTTCACGGGGTTTGGTCGCCTTGGATGTTCGGAAGGTTTCAGCATTTCCATGACCGGCTTCAATTCTTCCTCTGTTGTCGGCCAAACATGGATTGGGCTTCCCTCGTTCAAACACTCACCGCTTTCGGTGTCGTACACCTCAAGGTAGTCAACGAGATCGCCGTCCATCACCGCGCGGACTTCCGCGGTATATCCAGGTAACCTCGCGATCAGTGCTGTGTTGTCACCTTCTATATCAAGGTTTTCAGGAATTCGAACTGCGGCGAGGCCGGCGAGACGTTGCGCATGTTTTGCTTGGGCGTATATCTCGCATGCTTGTTTGTGTTCGGATTCGCAAGTTTCGTCAAAATAATGAAGGATGTTTCCTTTCTTCTCGAAGATGATCGCCACGGGCCAGCCCTCGACAACGCGCAAAACCTCCCCATTGTTGAGTTCGACAAAATCCCCGGATTTGCATGTAACCATGCTGAAATCGTAGGCATCCCCATGATGGGATCCGTCAAAGCTGTGTATCTCTGGCTTTCTTGCTTCGGCTGTCATCGTCTTTCCTCGCTGGTTGTTGGCATTATTTAATCTGACAGGGTTTGATCTGACAATTAAAGTTCATTTAAAAAAAGCAGTGCTGCTTAAAGACCACCCCAATTTCTTGCTCGGATTGCTTTGCAACATTAGATTTAAATCATGGCAGCCAGGGGGTGGTAATGATGAAAAAGGTGACAAGATCGAAACAGATCGAGAAGTCGACAATGCTGGTGAAATTAATCATTGACGGCGAAGGTTTCTCGGTTTACAGGATCAATCCGGAGCATGCTCGCTTCCCTGGAATGATCTCTAGGCAAGGTGCGCTGGAAGCTAGGTTTAGCGCAGGCGTATGGCATGAGATTTCAGGCGGCCAAGCCACGGTCGTAGCGGATCCTTTGCGAGTAAGAGAGCTTGAGGCGGTGGCTCTGGCAGTTTCTTACCCCCCTCATTTTGTTAGTCGCGAGAGAAATCCAGACACCAAGGCCAGACTTGCGCACAATGCGGGTATCTATTTGCACGAGTGTGAAGCTTGGGAAGTCGATCGCTCGCGCATCGCTGAACTTGAAGCGAAATACGGCGACAGCACCTGCCCGGTACCCAATGGTTTTCGCCCCGCAAGCACAGAAGACAAAATGCGAGCCAACGCGGCGATAGTGGGTCTGGGCGGAATGACCTACGGAGAGTGGAAAGGAGAGACGGGGCCGGGCGCGAAGGTTCGAGAGATTGCCCGTGCGCTTAAAGGGCCAACTGTTTAGGACGGAAGGCACCACATTGCCGATTGCTCATCGTCAATCGAGTCGCAACCACGTCCAGCCCCAATGACCTCGGCCACTCTTTTCCCTATATTCCTGTTTTCCTCGACCAAGTTAGCTTGTTGCGGAAAAGCCAGGTCATCATGAGGGTGTGCAGCCTTAAAGATGTACCCCAGTGGGTTCTTGGTCATTCCACACGAATATTGCCCGTCTACGGTTTCAAGAGCGATGCATGGACCCTCTACGCATCCAAGAAATTCCTTTGATATTTGGCAGGGCTCTGTTGAGCAGCAATAGCCGCAGTGATTGCAAGGCTCTCCGAATTTCGGTTTTTGTCGCATTGTGAGTCTAGTCGCCCTCGGGACGATCAAAGTCAAGTACCTTGTTAGACAGCGATGCTCGCCCGGCGTCGATCAAGGCTTGAGTTGAGAATGCATTGATCTCAATCTTTGCCTTCTCCACAGTTTGCTCCATGTGCTTGCCAAACTGTTCAGCAATAAAGGGCATTGAGCTGGTAAAGGATGCTCTGACCGAATTTAGGCTCTTGACGATCTCTTCGCGCGATTTGCCGCTAAGTTTTGAGTCGACAACCAAACTCTCCAGTTTTTCAAGGCGAGCAAAGGCGTCATTCATTTGTGCGCCAAACTCCACCTTAAACTTCTCCCGGTCGGTAATCGGACTGCTCAGCCCTGGAACACCTTGGCCGTGGTCTCTTCGGAGGGTGCAGGGAACACCAGAACCCTCGTTAACAGATGAAACAAAGGTCGCCCACTGAGCTTCGGACATCTCTAGCTTGAAGATTTCGTTTCCCTCAAAGTGCCAGTTCCTGGACAGGGATCGAAAGAGCTCGCTTGTGCTGATGGTGATTGTGATGCTGTTTTGGTGCGAGAATTCTGAGTCATACAAGGTAGTTCGACCTTGAACCCTAGCCGCCTTAATTTGACCAAAGCAAGGGTGCTTGATCCGCTCGCCTTCCATTGGTCCTGTTTCTTTGGAAACTAAGGGTTCTTGAGTGTTTTGCATTTGAATTCTCGTGGTTTTGATGCGTTAAATAATACATCAGAAACACCTAAAATGCAACTCAGAATTGACTGCATTTAAGCCCGCTTTGGGTACTTAATAACTTGGGCACTGTTAAAAGCGACCCAGACAAAGCCTTCGGGCCTGAAGATTTCATCCCCTGTGTCGTAGTTTGAAATTTTCCAGCCATCATATCCGCGCCTAATGGCTTCTTCTCGGTCAAATGGAGGGCCCTGCGTGTAGTCGTACGCACATGGATTCTTGATGCAGGCGGCAAGTCGAAGAACTCGATTTCCAAAGTCCTCGGCGACCGTGACGTCTTCGGCCATAAATATTTCGTCAGTGTTGAAATCGTCAAATGATTCGTCTGTGCCGTGATAGAGAGGTAAGGGCAACCCCTTAGGGTCTGTCACTACGCTTCCATCAAACCAATCATTGAAGTTCTTTGGCGTGATCTCCCCTGCTTTCTCTGGATGTACTACTGGGTTCTTTCTCTTAACCTTAAAGTCCATTTCCGCCCTGCTCCTCTTCTCCAACCCCTCAAGTTTACATCCAGAATGCTTTCTTGTTGAGTATTAATATTGAGGCTTGATAGAAATTGCATTGTAACAATAAAAATGCTATCATTAATTATGAACTCGCCAAGGGCTAGAGGTATGAAGACGTTTTCTGTGATTGTGATGGCTGGGTTGGGTCTGTCGAGTATGCCCTCGGTCGTACTTGGATCAGACGCGGACCTATTGTCCCCGGTTGTCTTTGAGGACATCTCCTCGACTTCACAAAATGCAGGCGTCTGCCGCGTTCTTGCCAAGGCGCTGGAATCGAAGAGGCTGCAGCTAGGTTCCCTTAAGAATGAAATGTTGACTGCAGAGGATAGCGCGCAGTTCTCAGGTCTCATTCAAGCAGGCGCTTTTGAGGCCGGGCATTCAGATGATGCCATGGCGCAGCATCTTAAGGCGCGCTTGGCTGTGTTCACCTCTGAGCGCGAATATTTTAATGGGCTCTGCGTTAAGCAAACCTCTAACTGATTTTTAGGCTCCTATGAATAACGTACACAACAAGATCTCCGTGGCATTTAAGCAGCTCGTGCGCTCCTTTAGTGAATGCTTGATTCATTCAGAGATCTCTTTGTCTGGTAAGACTGCGGCCTGTATCGCAGCATTGGATCGTGCTGAGGCCTCTTTATCGATTCTTGAGCATGCGGCAAGCTTCTCCTCAGAGGAGCGCTATGACGCTTTCAAGATTGATCTTGCTGGCTTCCGAGGCGCGTTGGCCTCGCTTGAGGGTTGCTGTGACGCCAATTCATGTCGTTTAGCGGTGTTACGCGAGGATTATAAAACTGTCTGGGTTGAGCTGCTGGTCGTGGACGCAGCACGCCATTTGGCCGCGACTCGCTGCCCGTCTGTGAAAGCAATCGGCGAATGCGCCGAAGCTGTTTAAGGAACCTAGCATGGCCAAGCCCAAGTCACCCGACAAATCTATTCCCGAGATGCTGGCACTCGCTGCCTTGGTTGCAAATCGAAGCGGGATCAAGCTTGTTGATTCTCCTGCAGGCCCACAGGTTTTGGTCCGTTCAAGTACCGACTCTGAGAGCTACAAAATTTGGGCCCCGCAAGATGATGATGCCGAGGCATTCAGGCTGGCGGTGGCCGTACACTTATTTCGGGGCTTTCACAGCCTATTTGAGTCCGAGATCTCGGGGCGACAAAATACGCCGCAAGAAAACCGCATGGCCATCTTGCGCGCCGCGGCCAAAATGGGTGAGCTGTCCTCTCAAGACCCCAAGCACGCGCTTCCTAGGTGGGACGCGTAATATCAAGGGATTCGAACCAATGCCTTTAGATCATAGTAATGCACCCTCCTTTGTTCCTGTTGCCGCTGAGTGCCGATTCGCGGGCGAGGCACATTGGAATGACTGCTCAATCGAACATCACGAGCTTGTTACCTCAAATCCTGCCGAATGGCCTGGCTATGAGACCAGGCTGCTCTACGCGTTTGTGCCCGACGCCGCCGAATCTGAAAAAGAGCCGCAAGCAAACTGCGGAACAGCCGCCCCCTTCGAGGTATTCGAACGCGGCGGTAAGATTTGTTTTCAGATTGGAGTGCAGCGTTTTACCTTGGACTATGACTTTGAGGTTCAAGAGGATCTCGATTTCATGAAGCAGATGCTTGAGGTTGCGTTGGGCTCTCTTGTTGACCAAGCGGTGCCTTCAAGAACTCCCTTGGATGACTAAATTGTGAGCGTTGAATATATGTCTTCATCTAACTTATACCCGAGTAGATTACGAGCAGGAGAGCGTACGGCAGCCTTGTCTTCACTAGCCTCTCGGTCTGAAATGCTGGGTAGGTCTCGTCGTAACTTGAACTTATACGACCCTTTTCCTAGGGTTTCTCAGAGAAATCAGTCCTTGCACCCGGTGTACCAAGAAGTGAGATCCCTTTTATCAGAACGACTAATCTTCGAGTCGGATTTTGATTCAGAGAGAGCAACTTGCTTGCTGAACTCAGACCCTGCTTTTTTTAATGAGGGGGACTTCAATCTTGTTGTTCGAGCAATATGGAAAGGGGACCGCGTAGGTTTCTATAAAGGGGGCAATGAGGTTTTCCGTAACGGCTTTCTAAGTGCGCTGATTAAAAATTGGGACAATCCCTTGAAATCTTCGGCGGACTGATGGCTCGCAAGAGAAGTATTAATTTCTTTTGTCCTCCAGCAATCAACTAGGCGCTCGCAAATGACAAATTGGTTTCCTAGAGCAAAGAGAATCATTGCATCAGTGTCAAGTCTTGATACAAAACGTCAAAGCCCGCCAAAGACGCTTGACTGGTCCGAATTGCAAACCATTAAGAGCACTCACCCGGTCAAACAAAGCAATGGCGAAATACTGCCCCCCGGGCACTACAACCCGGATGACTTCGCAAAGGCGGTCCAAGAGGCCGTCTTGCGGAAAAACAAACTCCTTTAAGGATGTCCAAAATGATCGATGCGAAAACCACCGCCAGGGTGGCAAATGCTGTAGGTTTGGTCGTCACCAACTTACCCAAACGCAAGCTAGACGGTGTTGAAATTCCACACTCAGTGGATTGGGGTTCGGCCCAGCGATTCGCAAGTGGCATCCTGAGTCTGTTACCAAATCCGACTTATGAGGCAATTGGTTACGAGGCTGCTGACGGCTCTCTTGTCCGATACAAAGATGATGAACATCGCGAAGCCTTTAAAGATCAGGTGGCAAGCGGCAAAGTGAGAGAAGTGTTCTCTTCAGGTGGATCCGCAAGGACTTCGGGCAAAGGGATTTCAAACTCATTGCCGGGAACCCAATGGGAACCCATTGAAACCATCGAATATTGGCTGGGCGCCTATTCAAACAAGGAGAGCGGCGAGCACTTCATGGGGCACGGGATGGTTGTCGCTCTATTCACGGAGTACCTGGCGCTTCGCAAGGTCCATGAGAAGATCCCAGACTACCGAAGTATTTTGGCGAGCCTGCGCAGTGCTTCTGAGAATCTGCTTGAAACCGGGGAGGGTGAAGCAGAATACAGGATGGCGGAGGCTGAAGCTTTTGCTGCTCTAATTTCGGATTGTCTGGGGTCGCCTTTGCAGCCCAAAATCTCTCGCGAGAGCAATCATTCCCTATCAGAAGGCAAAGACACTGCTCAAAAGTAGTACAACTTCGACGATCCTTGCAAAAACTGGTTTTGCGACGCCGGCAATCTGCTGCTATTGAGTTTGGTTCGGTTTATTTAGCCTGGTCAAAGGCTGCGAACCACCAATATCTTGAAGAACAGCGATGGGTAGAATATTGGCCAAAACGCAAAAGCTCTCAATTTAGTGCTGGATACATTTTCGAGTGTATTGTAAATCGGATGCCATTCCACTATTGAGCTGAGCACAAGACGATTTAACAAGAACCCAGAAAAAACGTATACGGGGAAAATGATCCATCCGGAAACCCAATCTACATAATTCGTTGCGCGCGCACAAGCATATATAAATACCATCATGCCGATGTAAATTAAGAATCCCTTTCCCAAGGTCATAACTTCAGTCTTTTTCGCAGCGCCCAAGTCTTCCATAATAAATTTCCTTGTAAATTTCAAGATTAATTTTTATTAAATAGACCCACATAAACCTACTCTATACAGAGTAGCATTGCATTTTATTTTGAGCTTTCTTTTGTAATAAAAAACAGTTATTTTTCGGATATTTCGTCACTCAAAAGGTAAGATGTATCCTAATGTCGCTTAATCATAGTATTCCTTTGAAGTTCCTTGCAAAAAACGGTTTTTGTCAACCAAAAAGACTTGCAGAAAACGCGTTTTGTCAACCAATCACGGTCACTGCTGCTCAATTCAAAGCGACATTGAGGAAGGTTTGCGCCCCGATCCTACTGGAGGTATGAATTTCAAGGCTTTCTCGTCGGTTAGCTGCTCAATCAAGGCTTTCAGTCTCGGGTTTGCGTCCACAAGGTCACAGAACATCATGACGCCTTTTTCCTCAATGCGATCCTCTAGGATTTCAGTGTTGATGTCCTCCCACTCTTCCTCGTCCGAGTTGTCCAAATCGCTCAATGGAATGGAACCCTCCCTTCCCGTTCCGTCCTCTCTGGCTCCGTGGTAAACACTCACATAGGGAATCTCGGCGTCGTCGGACACTTCCCTACATTCCTGGGGGGTTAGCCCGGCGCCGTGCTCAATAAACTCAATGGCGTGGCAGACCTCATGGGTCAAAGTAATGAGAAAATTGGTGCAGTCTCGCCGAATAATGAACCTGTCGAAATTCCCCTTCCGGTCTTCGATCATCTCTTCTATCGCTTGATCCAAGGGAGCGTCGTCTGTGCAGATGAATACCTGGTGCGCAGAGTTGTCGTGGACCTCGTCCCCTCGAAGAAGCTCCCATCCCGAGCTGCTTGCATGGAATCCCAGGGGTTTGTTTTGAGATCCCCAGTTGCCAAAGAAGGAGGCGACTTCAGCGTTGCTGTAGAGGACGATTTGCACTTCAACTTCTTTGTCCGGAGAGAATGGATAATCAACGCGTCTTGCCGCAGCGAGAAACTCATTTTCGAAAGGGGCAACCTCAATGCCATCGAATTGCTTGTTGATCGCGCTGGCCATTTCCTTGAAGATTTCAAGCAGTAGAGGGTTAGAGGTTTCATCAAGGCCGAACTCCTCGATTGTCTCTTCGATGTCTCCGTCTGCCTTGTTGAACAATTCATCAATGGGAACTGTTTTGAATGTGATTTTCATGGGATCTCCTTTCTTTGTATTCTAAGTCGACGCCGATTGCAAACAAAGAAATATAGTTGCTCTTTTAACATTGACAAATAATTAATTGTAGACTATTATTTTGAAAGGGTTTGGTTGAGCTCGTCAGGAACAGAGTTCCAATTAACTGAGGTGGCACCTCGCAGCTTACAGGGAGTGATCCTTTGGCAGCAGCCTTCATCGAATCCGACACATGTTGAATCCTGTGCGGCTCGGCGAGCAACGTAAGCACTCGTATCTTTCGCACCAACTAGGACTCAATCATGATCACTGTATCCAAAGACATCGTTCACGCTGGCGCTCGCTTGATTCAAGACGAAGTGCAATCCAGCTTTAAGAAAAAGATCCCCCTTCAGTCTGCAATTTCCCTGTCTGCAAAAGTGTTGGGGCTCAAAAGCGCACATCATGCAAGTAGCGCCCCTTCTGATCAGGGCTCCTGGTTGGTTGTCGGCCGATACGCTGAGAGCGATATGGTTTTTGTAGATGAGATTGCTTGCAGCCTCGCACCATCCGGCCTGGATGCGATTCTTTCTTCTGCCCGCTCGCGTTACTCCGCCGAAGACGGCGATGAGGAGGCCCCGTTGTACCAAGTGGCCATCCACTCTAAGACTGGTGAGCGCCATTTCGCGTCACCTGACAATCTGACAGAAGTCAGCTCTGAAGATCTGGTTCATCAATACCCTGGTCAGAAGCGCAGCACCGTCTGCGAAACCGCCGTGGCCTTGCAGGATGCCTTTGTCACGGTCGACCTTGAGGAGCTACAAGAGATTGTATCTACAGACAGATTAGTTCTTGCTATGGACGCCCAAGAAGCCAAGCAAGGTGGACGTCGGGTCGGTGCTGGAGCACTTGCTGAACTGGCTGTTGAGTTCGTACATCATGAAATTGGTGGTCGGTTTATCGACTTCGGGAACAAATTCCACGACAGTATTCAAAATCAAATTGATACTGATGTTCTATCGAATGGTATTCGAGGATTCGATGGAGCTTCTCGCAAGTCAAAGACCGAGGTGGCCAACTATATTTGGAACCACATCCTGGAATCTCTGCGCAAGAGTGAAAAGCTCTCGGGCTAGACGTCCAGGGTCAACCGATCAATTGATTAACAAATATTAAAATGCTATTATTATGACAACATCACATTAGGTTGTGATGTTAGTTGCTGACCTTGTTGGGGTTGTCCAGCCCCTACCGTGCGCGGGGCAGGGGTTTGGGTGAGCGGTGTTAGCTGTCGGCGGCGAAGCACTGTAGTCATGATGATTAATCACGCCAGGACCGAAGCCTGTGGTGGCAGGCAAAAAGACCCGTCAAACTCTGACGGGTCTTTTGTTTACTCAGATGCCAGGCCCTTTGGCTGCCCTTTCTATTCTTGTAAGACCATCAATGTCAGAGGATGCGATCAGGTTCACTTCGCTCAAGGCAGGTAATGCCGCTGTGGGATACAGGTTGGGCATCAAGTATCCAAGAGCAGGTACAGGCAATGCTGCGTATACTTCCCCTTTCTGAGAGACTCCTTTTAAAAAACCTGTCTTCAGAAGATAAGACAATTGGTTTCTTGCAGTTCGCTCTGGAAGCCCCGTCGTCAACAGCAAGTCCCCTCGGCCCATTTGTCCGTTCTGCATGCACATCGTAAAAATTTTCGCCATGGGAGCTGCTCGCTCAGCGCCAACAAGCAAAGACAGAGCAAGAACTACTCTGTCTTTGATGCCGTCCATGTCTAGAGTTTTCCTCATGAACCCTATCTGATCCAAGGCACAATCAAAAGAGAAATCGACAAACTCAGCCAGTTGCCTTGTGGATAGGTTTCCTCGGCCATCATAGTCGCCATTTCTGGGCATGTCAGCGTTGTTTAAGGCGCCCTTGTAGTTGGCGCCAGCGTTGTCCCTTGCATACCCCCTTGATACTGACCAAAGGTTTGCACCATCAATGGTGGACTCAAGACAGGACTGCAATAACAGGCGCCCTACTCGGCCGTTACCATCCCCAAATGGATGAACCCACATGAGCCTATGGTGCAAGCAGAACATGTCGATTAAGCTTTCAAGAGGCTTGTCTTTGTTCAGCTTGTATACGTTGTCGAGTTTTTCTATGAACTGAGGTATCGCTTTATGGTCGACGGCTTCATGAATTCCCACGGCCACCTGGTAGTTCCTAAACGACCCGGGTTCGCATCTCTCGTCCATGTCCTGCGTGTACAGGCGTTCATGGGCTTCCCTTATCCAGGAGTCGAGTTGACTTAAATTGAGTTTGATAGGCTTCTCTTTCGCCCAGAGGCTTGCATCGATGTGCGCCCGGGCCAAATCCCGTAGCTTTCTTGAGTGCCCGCCACATGTGGACTCCGATAGCGCTCGTTCAATTTCTATTGGGGTTGTGACGTTTCCTTCCATTACATTGGTGTAATAGCATGACACACCTGTGACCAGCCGTTCAATGGACTTTGCACTCAAGCCTTTTGCGCAGACCGCCAGCGCATTGGATTGTGCATACACTTGTGCAGCCTTTTCTTTTAGGGCTGAGATGGTTTCTGGTACGAAGTCAGGTCGAAATGGGGTCATCTGATCCACTCGGCTGTAACTAGGCGCGTTTTCCTTGATTCCTGTTAGGCTCTTCACATTTGCCGATCTCTTTTTACAATATAGTCTTTATTCTACATGTGGTTACGCGACTAAGTCATTTCTTTTTGCCGATCTTATTGCCGATCCAAGTCAAAAAACTTTCCGTTTGGTTTCATCCTTTCTTGCTGGGATGGATACCAGAGATTTTTGATTCACAAATCAGTTTGTCTTTGAAATTTTAGAAAACAGAAGGATCAGACGAGGGAGATCGGTTGATCTTTTTTGCCAGATCTGGGCTTGAAATGTCGCTGAGGTGGCGCATTGCAGTTGATGCGACATCAATGATCTTGCCACTTAGGCCAAACCCCTCAAAATGATTCCTCCATTGCCTGACTATTGACCACACAGTGTTTATTTCGGATAACGCCTTTTCCTCACTGAGTCCGAATCTTTGGCTTTGAGAGATTGCATTTTCAATCGTGGCTACTCGGCCCTTGTCTCCAACGCCCAGTGAGAGATAGCGCTCCTTGGACCCTGTCGAGTTGGGTCTAGGCATTAAGTCGTACACGGGGCTCAGTTTCCATCCAGCAAGTTTTTGATCGTACAGGAAGCCGTGATTTCTCAAATGATCGTCATCATTGGACACAAAAATGTTGAAGACCATTCTTCTGAACAATTCAGCCTGATCGGATCGCACTGAGGATGAGACGGCATATCGCTTGATGGCGTCTGCGATATCGGTGTAGCTCTTAGTATTGTTGTCGCTGTCGGCGCACCCTAAAAAAGTTAGCGCGCTATTAAACTGGGTCCTACCGATACCTGAGGTGCCCTCTTGTGCAAAGCGATCAAATCGGCGGATCAGCATGACTTTTTTTGAGCCAACCTCGGTGATTTTTGTTTCAGGCGCCCGAATGTTGCACAGCCCAGCCATGAAAACGGTAGCAGCCTCAATTTCTGTGAGGCCTCGGTAATCTTTTTCTGAGGGAAATTTGGCGATCCACAGCGCGCCGTCGTCGTCTCTAACGTTCGCTTTGGGTCGAGCGCCACCAAGGGCGCTCCCAGCATTGAACAAGAGGTCAAGGCTTTTAGGTACTGGCTCGCCTGCTTCTATTCGTTCAGCAGCCTGCATCAAATAGCCTAAGTCAGCAATGCCCGCTAAGCTCGGCTCTTCTTTAGATTCTCGATTTGGGCGAACGTCGAGGGCGCCTACACGATCTGAGCCGGCGTGTATAAGATAGTCGCTCTCAGCAAGGCTATTGGCCTGTACTTCGAGCTTTGCTTCGATCACCCTTCGACCCCACGAGTCCGGTGCCGCATCGCGAATGCCTCCGAACAAAATGGGAGGGTTTGGACATTGAACTACGATGTGTTTTTCTCTGGCATCCTTTAGTCCCAGGTGAACAGGTTCGATCTCCAATGCATTTTTGCGCTCCAAGTACCGCGTGCCGTAGCCCAGGCTGCTTTTTTCTAGCAATGTCCCAGTTTCGGTGAGATCAAGCAGTGCTGCCGGCACGAACCCGTTGCCCTCAAGGTGAGCAAAGACAGCCAATGTTTTTTTAGTCGACACTGTATTTTAAAAGTCGTAGTCAGGGTTATTTCTGGTGGAGACCAGATCGGAAGATAGGTCCCCGTTTTTTTTATCGTGAGAATTCGTTATCCATCTGGCCAGAGTCCCCAATGAGAAATCGGGTTGGATCGCTTGGATGTACCGCAAAAGAACCCCGATCGAGACGCCTTCATCACCGATCTCAATGCGATAAGCCGTGTTTCTTGAAACTGCTGATCGAATGGCAGCTTCCGATTGACTTAGGCCGGCGGCTTCTCTTAAGGCGCAAATCATCGATCCAATCTCAAGGATCTCTTGACTTTTTTCCTTACTCAAGACCTTGGAGTTTAGTACTTTCATGTTCGATATATCGATCAAATTAATATGTGTACTATATATCGAACAGTTCTAGCTTTCAAGTACCGTTCTTTGTGTCCGTCTTGCTACGAATACCAAGTCGCAATCATCACATGGACATGCCCTTAGGCCTTTGTTTTGATTTCTCTGCTGTTTGTGCGGTGTGATTAGATGCGCACTGGGCGACATCACTTGAATTGATGCCCTCAATTTTTGCTTTGAGCTGATTGATGTCGGAGGTGAAGACACCCTCGGTGTAATTGCCAGGAATCCAATTCCACAGCTCGGCGCCATTTGAGTTGCAAAGTTGAAGTTGGATCCCCATGGCCTCAGGGTCTTTGATTTCGCTCGCGCGTTCTCGCACTTTAATGTCTGTCAACGTAATTTCAACCCAAAGCTCCAACGTGCCAGATCTGCTCAACTCAACAATATAGCCAAGCTCTTCGTCCCCGTTCAGCCCCATTAAGCCCGGGGTCAACGTAGCGTCTTTCTCGGTAATTGCCTTGGTAATTTCCGTAAGTTTGCCTTCCATCGATGGTCGCAATTGCTCAAGCGCTTTGTCATATGTTGTCTGGGACATTGGTTTCTCCGTATTCATGTTCTTTAAATCGAAGGAGCCGAGTATTTTGTCGCAACGGATCCCTGCGAATTCAGTTCGTTTTCCTTGGCTTTGTTCACTGCAATCTTGATCATTTGTTCAAGGTTCCCGCCGGCTTGGTCTCGGGTGACAAACTCAACTGCATCGGGGGCGCTGCAGGCTTTAATCGTGGCGGCACCAAGCACAAAGTTCTGGCCCGGGCGAGAGGCTGAGAGCGTCACTCGAAACCACTCCTCGTCTTGAATTGACTCCCATTCTTCTTGGGTGTAGCCAAGTCGATTGCAAAAGTAATCGACTTTGGAGATTTCCTGTTCAAGATGGATCCTGTAATTCACCTCAAAGCCATCGACCATCAAGGGAAACTTGATTTCTCGCCTTTCTTTGATAGCCGCGAGTCTCGTAAGCTCAGCAGCCAAGTCTGCTCGGTCAGCCTGCGTAGCGAGCGCCACCGCCTGAGCACCGGCTTTCAATATTTCGCCTGGGGTGAGATGCTTGTAGATAGTTGGTCGCCCATGCTCTAAATACTCATTGACTGTCATGCCGTGAATTGCGTCGCATGTGGGTTGCGTGGTCAAATGTTCCCACTCCCCAGTCTCTCCAGTTCGGCGCATGGCTTGCATGACCACCTCTTTGGGCTTTCCTGGCTCCCCATCAACGTAATGGGTCAGGCGGATCTCGTTGTCCTGCGCTTTTTTGATCGTTGTTGTAACTTTCATGGGAGAGGTCTGCGATTGATTTGATGCTTCTGATTAAAACATGGCGGTCTTTTGTAGCCCTAGAAAAATATCATGCTTGGCAGCACCACCCCTCGTTAATTTCTGGCAACCGAACGCAGCCGTATTGTCGACACCATGGCTTTCAACAGGGCCAAATCATGAACGTCGAGGTCTCTGATCTTTCTGAACAGGCCGTCCAAGGAGCCCTCCTCCCCGCCTTCCCCGATGAGGATATGAATGGGGGTGTCAGTTGCAACCGAAAGGCCTCGCAAGGTTTCTAAGGTGGGGTTCTTTGCACGGGCTTTTTCTAAATCCCAGACCTGCGCCTTCGACAATCCAGACAACCTGGCTACTTGGCTCAATGAAAGGCCTAAAGCCTCTCTTCGAAGCCGAAGATTCCTTGCCAGAATCCCGATTCTTTCTGCGTGAGTTACCACAGACTTAACTGCGAGGCCGTGGCCATTTGTGTGTGAATGGGCCGAGTCATTGCGTCAGCTACCTGAGAAACCTGAGTTTTCACGCCGTGGACCCAGTTCATGATGTGTTCGCGCACCTGAGCCATCAGGCGAGAGTGCATCTTGCAGCATACGGACTGCCCGATGAGCTCGCGCTGGAACTCCGTGGGCATTAAGTCGTAGCGATAGGTTTCGGGGATGGACATGGTCTTGGCCATGATCTCCGCTGGCAAAAAGTAATAGTGCCCATCCAGTTGTACGCTTACGGAATCCTTGACGTATTTGGCATCGCTCTTAACCAAGGTGCGGCAGATTTTTGAGCCCTCAACCATGAGGTTCATGCGGTTTTCTTCTAACGCACTTTGAATCGACTGCTGGGTGCGTGGCAATGAACGCATGAGTTCAGGATTGGCCAAAACGATGTCGTCCCACCAATGCACCTGATGTTCAATTGCCTCTGGGAAGGAGAAGTCTGATCCCAGTAAGGTGGCGACGATAAAGTTCCGAGGACGCATGGTGTAGCTGTCATTCTGTTCGCCTCGCATGATCGCGCTGTGCACGCTATAGCCGAGTTGTTTGAGGCGACCTGTGAAGACCTTGAACTCTTCTGACTTCTCGAAGGGCGCTACGTTTTCAAACGTCACGACTGGGAACATGGCTGTTTCAATTGCATACAGCGCAGGAAACAGCATGTCGGCGGTGGATCCCAGGTTCTCAATGGACTTTTCGCGCTCAGACTTGCTTTTCAGGCTACTGAAATCATCACACTGCAGGCCGCCCATCACCACGTTGGCGCGCTGGAATTCTGCATTTGCTGTTCGCGGGTCAAACCGGTAGACGTCTTCGTTGAAGATCGCCTGGATGCTTGGGATGCTAAGGGCTGCAGTCGTCGCGCCTAGCTCACGGAAATCACGGTTCAGGGCGCCTGTTTTCACCATCTCTGGCTGAACCTTGTGCTTCTGAGTTTTCTTTACGAATTTAAAGGAAACCGGTGTGTACTGAGCTCCCTCGGTCGTGGTCTCGAAGGCGATTTCCTTGTCCTCATCCCGCTCCTCCAGGGGTCTGTATTCCAGTACGGAGGTGGGCACGAACCCCTCTTGAGCGGCGCTGGTAAGATCCACACCAGAGGTCATCATGCCGGCTGACTCCAGCGGTGTTTGGAAATTGAATTTCGACAGAGCTTGCTCTTTGAAGTCTTCGATTTCGCATCGTCCTGATCGCAGGTCGACCCATTCGGTGTCCGCACACGGTACGTTGGGGATACTCGCCAAGGTGTGGGTGCCCGAATTGTGGATTTCGTAACCCAAGCGACGCAGGTGCATACAAAAGAATGTGTATTCGCGTGTGGAGTCGAAACCACCGCCAGAGGCAAACTCAACTTTGGAGAACTTGCGTTCGCGAATAATGGACACGGCCTGAGCTAGGGCAGCGTACATGCCCTCGCCTTGCGGGAACTCAATGAGCGCTCCAAGAGCGGTAGCTTGCTGCGCGAAGTCCCCCACAGGACGCGCTGTGATCTTGCCCGGGGTAAAGGTCAGGTGCACCTCATCGGCGTCGCCAAAGGCTTCCTGCAAGCGACGTTGGCTGCGGATGTCCAGTTGGGCCTCTTCAGCGTTGGTCTTGCGATTGTTGTACTTGCGCTGATAGACGAGTTTTGTGTCCTCGTCCGTGGCGGTGGCCAGTCGGATGACAAGTTGACCCGCTCTCACCTCTTCAACAACGCGCACGCCCGGTTCAAAACCGAATGAAGGGAGCCAATTGGTCGATACGATCAGCTTTTTCTTCTCGCTACCAGCTTGAAAGTAGCGGCCCAGCTTCAACTGCTTGGTCATTTTCTTGACCTGATCGCCCAGCGCTGCAATTGCTTGAGTGATGGCATTGCCTTTGTTGTGGGGGTTGTTGTATTGCAGAGCTGAGTAGGCTGTCATTTTCTTCATCCGACCAAACGATACATAATAGTAGCACAAATACAAAACAAAGTCACCTAGAAAGAACTAACAGAACGTCCATTTACATAAATCAAATTAGCTAATATCATTAACCCTAATAGCTAGGAGCGATGATGAAAATAAAGTTGTTTGTTTCAGCAACAGAAGCCAAAAATGGTTTTGGTGGTGTTCTGGATGCGCTTGCGGATGGCCCTGTTGGAATCGAGAAAAACGGAAAGCCCGTAGCGGTGATGTTATCCGCCGAGCGTTTTGATGCTCTCCAGCAATTCGAGTTATTCGAGTCCCTTAGGAATCAGGTCTTGGAAAGGCAGCCAAGTGTACTCGGTGTGCTGCACGCCTACAAAGATGCCAAGTTAAGTTCTCGTGACGCCGCCTTGAAGCTTGGGCTCTCCGATAGCGGACAGGTTCTCGATCTTATGGGGTTTGCTCAATTGGGCATTCCAGAGATCCCGGATGACTTGTTGCGTTCTCAGCTTGAATCACTTCAGGCTTTGAGGGTCCAGCAATGAGCGGAAACACGCTAAAGGAAGTCCGGCTTGTTGTCCCTGATTCAGGGGTATTAATCTCGCTTGCTCACGGCGATCTCCTTGGGCTGCTGAAAAGGGTCGCTGAGAATGTTCAGCTTTGTATCACGGACGTGGTTGAGTACGAGGTGACGGGTAATCAGGGGCTATCGGATGCTAAAAAAATAACCCAGTTCCTTGAAGATAATCGGGACATAGTTAGCATTGAAAAGACGGGGTTTGGCGACTTGATTGAGGCCAAGAGGAAAAACTCTTCAATTCCGATCCCAAAAGACATGGGTGAGCTTTCAATCTATGGTTTGATCAACAACATTCGCTCAGACGATCCCGGTGTTCCAACTTTGGTTCTTTTTGAGGACAATTGGTTCATTAAAAACCAGTCAAGACCAAGTATGGTCCATCTGTTGTCACTCTCTGCTTTTTTGAAGTATGCAGAGGAAGCCATCGAGGGGTTCTCATATCAGGATGCTGTTGCCTCGATCACAAGGACTCGGCCGCTGGTTAATTTAGCTGAAGTCGATTCTCCTGGTGAAAACCAATTTGAATCAACGCAGACAGACCCTTCTCCTGTTCGAAGGGCTTTGAAGGGGCCTGGTATTTGATAACTACTAAAAATTTCTGATAGGCCCGCTATTTTGTCAGGCCTCCGGTGCTGCTCTTTGCTGGCTTTCGGTTCTTCGTCGCCGCGGCCACTTCTGCATCCCCGTCACCAAGAGCCTTGCAAGCGCAATCAATTTGATTCTGAAGAGTTGGGCGTAATTCGGCACTTAGTATTGAGGCGACCTCAAGAAAACATTCCCGACTTTTCTGTGCGATAAATTCCAGGCGCTCTCTGGCTTCATGCGCTGAAAAAAAACCAAAGTGAGCATACCCCGAGAGAATGTTAGCTGTACTTATTCGCCTGTCGTTTACCGAAAGACACATCGCTAGATGCGTCGGAGGATCGTTAAGCGTGGGAACAAGATCGTAAGCAGGCGAGAGCCTCCACCCTTTCTTCGAGGCGTCGAATACAAGGGCGTGATTCCTTGTGTGATCGTCATCATTTCCACAAAGGGCGTTGAAGACCATTCGATCAAAGAGTTCCTTTCTATCTTCAAGCGGGGCACCGATCAATTTTAATTTCGATGCGAGTAGAGGGTAACTTGGCGGTATGGCACCACTCAAAGCTGAACTCGGATTTTCATGCCCCATTGCTGACGCTGCACTCAAACACAAAATCCTTTTGGATCCGTCTCGGTCAAATCGTTTAATAAGTGCAACAGAGTTACCCTTTGGGGTCGTTTCAAGTTGAGTCTTAGCAACATTTATCCCGATAAGCGAGCCCCATGTATGGCAGAAATACTCAAGAGCAGGAGTTTCGGGGTGATCGTGTCTGGATCTAGGTTTAGCAATCCACAGTGCCCCATCCTTGTCTCTAACCGTTGCCTTGGGGCGTGCGCCTCCCCCGCTGTATTCCTGAAGCCTTCTTCGTAGCTTGGCGTCAACGGCGGGCTTTCCGTCCTCAAGAGCGGCTAACTCATCAACAAGGAGGTCAAAGCCAGGAAAAGTTGGTGTATCCATAAACGAAGTTGGAGCCTTAACCGAATCCCCAATGGCAAGTGCCCCCCATCGGTCATGATTTTTTGATCTCCTCAGAAACTCAAGCGATGAGGCGTCCTGTTTAACTCCAGAAAACTTGCTCAGGAGGTATCGTCCCCACCCATCGGGTCCACTGTCTCTCAGGACATCATGTAGGCCGCCATATCGAGAGCAAGCAAAAGGGATCTGCGGCCCCTGCCGAATTGGCAGGTTAAATGGGTCGATGCTTACAGGGCTGTCGTTTTCGACGTAGCTCTCAAGGTAAGTAAAGCTTCCTAGTTTTTTCTCTTGGTCGTGCCTATATGCACCAATAGTTTTCCATTCCCCACTTTCAGGCGCTTGGTAATACACGTAAAGAGGTCTTTTGTTTTCCATCAACGGTTCGACACCTGCGGGAAAGGTATTAATTCTGGTTGCAATGAAAGTGCGTACATTGCAGAAAGATAGGTCCCTACAGCAACAGATGGATCGCCCTTTTCCATCCTGCTCACCGTGGGCTGAGAAACACCAAGGCGTAAGCCTAAATTTGTATGCGTGATTTTTTGAAACTTGCGCTGGATTTCAATTGCGCGCCCCCATAGCTCAAGGTGGATCGCCACCTCGACCGGCAAATGTTCTTTTGTCTCGTTCTTTTTTGGCATCTGATTTATTCATAGATATTGGATATTTGATTAAAATACCATATCTATGAATAAAACAAAATAGAGCCAAGGTTTTTAGTACCGTAGAATCCTGAGATCTGACTGCACAGTTTGTCGTCAGTCATGACTCAAATACCAAACCCTGAGTCCACCAACGGTTTCTTTGTGGCCGGGGTATTGTGTGGCTTGGTGCCTCATGTTGCCGTAAACTGTTTCCACATTGACGATGTTGCCTGGAATGTTATCTTTCAACCATTCGTTAACTTGGTCTGTTAATCCATCGAGCGTTGTTCTGGCGGTGGCTAAGTTGTCCGAACTGTAGAATTCTTTGTTTTTAATTTGTAGTGCCATCATGGTTCCTTGAGAAGCGGGAAGCCCTATGAAGGGCTGCCATCTAAATTTAAATCTTAAGTAGCTCTTTGACCCTTTGTAGACGTTTGGACAAACCCTCCTTGTCACTCAAAATATCCTGAAGTCCACTCAACTTTCCTTGAGTGATGGCAATATGAATAAGCTTTGGAAGTCCATGGCACGCATCCTCAAAATAGCGCCAAACATCCCCGTGGACGGAGATGACGACCCCTCCTTCAATGGCGAATTGGACGACTTTAGTGGGGGCCAATCCGAACTTTTCTTCGAACCAGGCGCAGCTTTCTTTCCCGTCGATCACGTTCCAAAATGAAGCCGCGTCGTCCTCATCCAGCATCAGGTAACTGAAACCAATGGGGCCTGCGGTAGTCGGCGTGCCGCCTTCTTTCGCGTTATTAAGGTCATCAAAGAGCTCTGCGACATTCCTTTCGGTCACTTTAACCAGTTGACTGGGATTGTCCCAAGCGAAGTACTCGATTGGATTGACGTAGCGCACGCCAAATAACTCAGTGGCGTATTTCTTTAGGAATTCGCCCGTATCTGTTTCCCCGCGCATGAGCGCATCAAATCGCTCATAGTCAGCCTTGGTTAGGCATTCTTTCTCATCGTCCACCGCCGCCTCAAGTGAGAAAAAGGCACGTAGCTTTTTCACTGCCTCGTCGATTTTCTGCTCGCTCATATTTCCTGGGGCTGCGAAGTGCTTGTCGTAGTCTGGGCCATCAGCGGATGGGAGGATAAAAAAGGTTTCTTTCTCCTCGACTTCGGTTTTAGGTGCCTTGACATTGCTATTGCGCAAGCCAGACAATTTGGCGGCCAGTTCTTTTGCTTTGGCAAAACCCAGCTTCCTTCCGGTCTCGGCGGCAAAAACCTCTTGGACCCGGTTGGCCAGCGCGTTCATTTCGATGTAAGTGTTCTTAGGCATTTGCGTAATCTCCTGTGGCCAAATTAGGTCGCTAGGTCTTGGTTTGTTGCTTGCAGTATTGGCCGGGAAAATAGGCAAATATTGAAAGTTAGCATTGATGCTGGCTGTTACCGATTAACCAAGGGCGCAGAGCCACTGCAGGTGAGGTGCCTAATGCTTTTCACCATGCTTCAATCATAGTACAATATATTTAATAAGTCAATAAAATGGAAATTCGATGAGACAGATTAGAAACGTAAGCAGCCCCGATCTGTTGGAATATGAATTCCAGATTTCTCTCTCTCGGGACGCGGTCTGGGTCCATGCCAGTGATGGGTCCACTGTTGGTAGATTTGGCAAGATGGGTATCGATATTCACTCCACAGTCGCCGAGCAGATGAATGGCGCCTCGCAGTGCGACCTGTGCACTCATGGGCGCGTCACATCAGAGGATTGGGCCACCTTCCGAAAGGAGGCCTTAGCAAGATGGGGCATAGAGATTCCAGATGACGCTTTTGACCCCCGTTTTTTCTCGGCTCCGAACAGCCCGTTGCGCTCGTTTTAGATTTCAGACAGCAATCTCAACCCAGCTCTAAAACTTCATTCCAGCCTTGCCTGCCTTGCTCTTAACTTTGCTAGGGAATGAAGGCATGAAGTCCATTTCGGGTGTATCCTGCTGGAATTGCGGCAAGAGCTCGGTGATTAATTCGTGGACCGCTTTTGCTTGGAAAAAGTCCCTTCGCTTTTTTTCTGGGTCCCGGTTAGCTTGACTGGAGATCCAGTTCTTATGCAAAACGAAAGCCCTGGGGTCAACGCATCGCATCCTTGCAATCTTTCCTGTGCTTGAAATGCAAAAGCTGTCAAGCGATGGTGCGCTTAACAGCCAGTGCATGTCGAAAATCTTCGCTGGTGAAATATCGTTATCACTTGATACCTGGTCAAGCGGCTCGTCTACGAAACTGCGCGCCCGAGGCCTGACTAGATCGACCATAAAGCCATTTTTGTTGACTGCTCTATGGTCAACATCAGAATCCAACTGGAAGCTTGGGTCGACCGTTTTCAAAAAGTCCAGGAAATTTCTGGGAGCAGATTTTTCAGGCTCTTTTTTAAACAAGTCGAGGAGCTGAACCCTATTTCGCGAGTCCCAAAGCAAATCCACGTCCAATGTTGCGAGTAGATCGTCCTGGAACTTCACTCCGGCTAAGGGCTCGTAGCCATGCATGGCGTTTGTACCGATGACCATGAAGCGTTGGAATAGCCCGTGCCTGTCTAAAGCGCTGCAAAGTTCGACCAAAGTCTGCGGGCAGTGACCAACACCCAAGACCCGATTGATCTTCTGTTGGCGCTCAAGTGCAAACCGAAGCCCTGACTCTCTTTCTTTGAGTTCCTTTTTCCTGCTCTCAAATGCGGTCTTTATAGCTTCGGTGTCGGGGGATCTCCTTCCCAGGGACTTCCCCGGCAGTCCGCTTATCTCCTTGATCAAGTACTCTTGGCCATTGCTTTTGCGCCAATACATTGACCCCCGCACGGCCCCCAGCTCATGTAATGCCCCTAGGTGGTTTGACAGCAGACTTTTGCTGTCCACCAAGGCTTTGATTTGCGCAGGGTCAAGCGAGCTGAAGTTCATTTTATGGATTTAATTCTGAAAAATACATTTTTCCATAAAAATCAATAAAGTCAATTGTTTACGATGTTGTTTTTTAAGAAAATCAAATCCTTTTGGGGGTCAAAACTTCATTTCTATACCTTTGGATGGCTTGGGCTGCTCAATATCATCAAAGAATTCGGCTCTTGGTGCTGTCTCGAAGGACTCGTCTTCATCGTCCCGGTCGCCCAGCTCTTCATCCTCGGGCTCTTTCCTAAGTGTCTGAGTGATCTCGATTCCGTATTTAGCCCCCCACGTTTTTAAGCGATCAAGCCTGCCTTGGCTCCAGTCGCACATTTCAATGATTCCCGCAGTTCGAGATTGGGTGAAGCTTTCATCAATCAACTCGGATTGATGAGCCTGCAGAGTCAGGTCCAGTTCGCAAGCGCCAATGAAGGCTTGGAATGCCTCATATGACTCGGTTTTGATAGCAAGGATAGCCAGAGGGATGCTTTCGGTAGTCGTGTCACCACTTACCTTGCAAAAGCCTTCGAACTGCGCAATTCCACTACACATCTCTGGATACTTGGCGATCAATGCAATCGATTCCACCGCAAGATTTGCCTGCAATGTATACCCAAGTAAGTTCCCCGAGTATCGGAGTGTTCCAAATTCATCATTTTCAATTTCGGCGTCCATGTTGAGCATTTCAGGTCCTATGTCTTTGAGAATTGAATCTCTCACTCTTTGTATGGCCTGCTCGTTTGTTAGTCGCATTTTCATTTCCTTTTAGATCTCGTTATTTATCGATTCGGGGGTCTGATGGATTAAAGTCCCCGTTGTTGCCAATTGCAGACTTGATCTGTTGTTGGAAGAACGGTCTGAATGTCACGGCCTGTAGCAATCTGTCTTTGGGGCCTTCGTAGTAAGCTATGGCTCCATCTGTCACCTCAGAGTGGAATACCCCATCAAAACCCAATCCAATGAGTCTGGAAACCACCTTGGCACTATCTGCGACGACATAAGCGTCTAGTTCAATGGCTCTCAGTGTTTTGAGCTTGGTAATGGGATCTCTTCGTTCAAAATTCGACACGAAATCAGAGGGCCGTCCCATGAAGTCTTCAAACTCAGCGCCGACACGATCAGCGGTCTCATAGAGATCTGCGTACAATTGGGCCACATCCTCTGTTTTCAGGTCGTCCAGGTCCATCCCCATGGCGTCCATGAGGTCATACAGGCTGATCTGCTCACCAAAGCCCGAAATGTCCAATGGCTTTTGAATTGATAGGTATACGGGGGTAACAGTCGACCCGGAGGCATAGCCCTTGGCTCCAATACCTTGGGTTCTTCGTGTGTACACGCTGGCCAATGCCGCGTCACCGGTGAAGGATGGAACTGCCCGGCCCGCCGTGAGTTTGAATTCATTGTCAGGAGACGGCTCCTTCCTGGTGCCACGGAAGACCACCATGGGTTTGCCACTTGAGTCGACCACTTGGCTGCACCCAAACCACTTTTTGAACTGTGGGTTTACCCATAGGCTTAGTCGACCTGTCTCGTAAATGGGAAGGCCTTTTTGAATCGGCTCTGTGGGTGTCTTTGTTCGGAAATCCATCTCGCCAATTACATCACCGAGGAGGCTGGCAAGCCACATTTTCCGGGTTCTAAAAAGCACCGGGCAACCAATCAGATTGTTTTGGTAGACGCATTGAAAATGGTTAAAATACTGTTTTTACATACAGCATTTATCATGTTCCGTATTGTGAAACTTCGACGGTTTGGCGCGAGGGATGAGCGCGGTGCGTTGCTGCGGGATCCTGGGCTAGTCGGAAAAATAGACATTTTCTTTATGCCAGATGCCGGCGGTGGTCAGGTGAAGTATTTGCGCCTAAGTGTGCCCAAGAGTCTGTCTAGCGATTCAGATGTATTGGGGCTTTTGCAGGCCCCGGACTTCTTGACGTTCAATGGGGACGTCTTTTTGGCTAGAGGAATCGAGACCGATGACAAAGGTCGCCAGTTTGTTCAGGAATGGTGGGGGCGAAGGGAGCCCCGTTGAGAATAGTCAATCATTTATATTGATTTATTTTTATATTAATGCTACTATTCAATTGTGTTGCAAATGACCGAAAGGTCCCTCTGGAAGCCATAGAGCTGGGCGTGTTGTTCGCCTCCCCCGTGCGCCAATTTTGGTTTGGGTAAGAACAACGGATGCAGCATTAAAGCTGAAGATTCATTTTGTCCTTTGCGGCAGGAGATCGGATGTAACGCACGGAACGCCCATGGGTTAAGTCCCGCCTGCCTTACCGGAGAACACAATGAACGTCACGTTTGATTTGAAAAGTCTGGCATCGGCTTTGTCCAAGATGAATAAGCTTCCCAAAGAAATCCGTCCCGTCAGCTACCAGGATTACCTCCAGTCTCTCTCTAAATTTGCAGGCTTTGCAAGTTATGAGGCATTTATGGCCTCCGGTGGGCGGCCAGCCTCGCCTGAATCCGTCGGCGCCGCGCTTGTGGGTGCGCAATACACCTCGGTCTGGACGTCTGGCCACACCATTACCACGCCCTGTAAGCTGAATTTGGAAACCATGGAAGTCACAGATGTCGGGGTCGCTGATCCCGGTAGCGATGTTGAGGGGCTTTTTGAGGAGCACGTTTCCTACAATGGCGCTACTTATTATGTGGTCCATGAGCCGGACGACGTGGCCGTGGATGTTACAGATCAGCGCACATTTGCTTTCCATTGTGCAGAAGATTTCGAGAAAGCCGTGCAAACTCAGGTCGATGCTATTGAGTCCGCTCGAATTTTCCAAATCAACGGGATTGTTTGCCAATATAAGCTTGATGGCGACTGGCTTGACGCGCTTTCTTCATGCTTTGATCGATTGGACCCAGCAGATGACCTGCGAGACCGCCTTCAAAGCTTGATTGTCTGGCAACCAGAGGGTGTTGATCAGGAGAGCCTGGATCGATATGAGTACTCTTTCTCTGCGTACGAGATTCTTTTCTCGACTCTTAAGGTGACGCCGGAAGGTACTTGTCTTTTGATTCCAGACGGGGACAATGTGTTCGAAGTAAGACTGCTTTCATAAAAGGCGGTTGGGCCAAGTCTACGGATTGGCCCTTTTGAAAACTGGAGGCCCCGTGGCTGACAAAAAGAAAAAATTGAATAGCCCCCCTCCCCCAAAAGCGGAGGGATCTGAGTGTCCTACCTCTCAGACGATAGACCAGATCTTTGAATATTTCTCAGAACGCAGGTCTGTGGGTCAATCGAAGGCTCAAAAGAATCATGCAACAGAAAAAAAGGACTCATGAATGAACAGCGACACCGGAAATAACCCCCTCATGGACAGCAGCACTTCCTCCGAAGGAGACATCGAAAAGCGCTTTGTAAATTCACTCAAGCGAGCTTTTGAAAAAAGCATGGTGCGCGATGATGCGCTCGCAAAGCGCCTTTTGACTATCCCGGTTGTTCTTGATGAGGTTCAAGTCTATGAGCCCGCAACACCAGGGCTTAAAGACTCCTCTATCGGCAAGCCGGAGGCTTGAAAGGAAGGAAAGCATGTCAACTAAGATTAACCATGGGTACCTATACAAGGGCGATCTTAATTCGCTCTTGCTAAGTCCTGAGTTTTTTAATTTGCGCTTTGATGTTGTTTCGCGCGTGGTTGACCTGCAGGCCATGGCGGTGGCTGAGTTTTGTGCGGAGACCTTGGTTGATTCGCACTTCACTGCGGACCCTAAAACGGTAGGACGGGAAGTGTCCGATTTGTTGGATGCTCAAGCCAAGGAGTGCTTTTTTAAGTCAGTCGGCCTTGGTCAAAAAACCCGGTTTGACTTCGAAAACTCATTGGTCGCAAAACCTCACCCTTCACGTCATGGATACTTGTTGGTATGTCTTTTCTTTGACAATCCCGAGCTACAAGAATTGGTTGTGGATGCTTTAGGCCTGCAGAAATACTGGTACAACAACGCAGGAGACAAGCCGGACTCAATTACGGAAGCTGAATGGACCGAGCGCCAGACAGCCTGGATGAGCGCACTGAGTCGTGGCAACTTCATCGACTCTGGTTTTGTTGTCTCGGAATTCCGAACCAGTCACCGAGTCCTCAGCATGACGGATCTTGTGTTGCACACCAATGCGCAAGACATCTGGCAGACAGCTTGCGAAAAGGCCCTGTCACAACAAGCTCGAGAGTTGGCATTCTCTGATTTTTTGAAGGCTCAACCGGAGGGCGAGGACTCCAGGCCTCTGCCTTCCACGTGTATCCGATTTCTTGAGTCTGAGCGCGATTCTGGATTTCCAAACGTGTCAAAGAAGCGCGATGAAATTGCCTCCCTGATCAAATTTCCTCAGGTTCGAGACTTGTTTGGCTTCAAGCTTGGGACAAAAGCGGACCAAGCTCCAGTAAATGTACCGGGTTTCTAACTAGCCTGGCCGCAAAGTTCTTCAGGTTTGACTACATGCCAGGGGAAGCGCTCTTAGGTGCTTTTTCTGGGGCAAACGATTTGAGAATCTTGCCCAATTCTTCAGTGAGTCGATTGGAGTCAAGGGCAAGCGAGTGATCACGTTCTGTGATGATCTCGACCACTAGATTGTCATCGATGGTGTCCCCCTCGAACTGCCACATCCGAGGATAGGTTCCTTCTTTGTCACCATTCGCCAGGCGAAACAAAGTCAAAGTATTCTTAGGCAAATGAGCTTCAAAAAATTGCGTGGTATTGAATCCGAGACTCGCTGCTGCTGCTAGATGCTGAGATACAACCATACGCAAAAGGAACGGCTCTTGCTCCGCAACAAGACAGAATCTCATCAAGTTCTTGACTCCTTGTTTTGCAAAAGACTTCTTTGCTTCGATACTATTTTGTTGGTGAAAACTTTTCACGGTGTTCAAGAGTGCCTGATAGTTATCCAAGCTATCCACTGGAGCAAGCAGGTCAGCCGCAGTTAAGTTCTTTTCAATTGCAGCAGATGTCATGAGGTGATAGCTCTCTACAATTGCTTGTAAAGCGAAAGACGGGTGCCATTCTTGCTGATAGTGACCACTCTTGTTCCAATGCTTATAAGAGTTCCAATCAAGCGCGTTTCCAAGCTCTGTAAGGACACAAGATGTCCAGTCCACGCCTTTTTTTGTCCAGTCCTGGCCAACAACTATTTTGTTACCGGCATCTTGTAATTGCATTGAGCTTTCAATGGCTTTTAGGAGGTTTGGGTTCATCGTTTTTCCACGGGGTTTGGAGGCTGAAATTAAGTGTACCCACCTTAACAAAAAGCCCCCAGTAAAAAGGGCCTTAAGTCGGCAGCGGTGAGAGATAGAGAATTCTCGCACCCTACTAATGCTTTAGCTGGCTGACTTTTTCTTAATCGCTGCCTTGGTTTTGCTGGTGCCGGTCGCTTTTTTGGCTGGGCTCGTACTGGTTTGTACCGGTGACGAAGGAAGCTTTGGGAATCTATCCAGCAGCTCTCGCATCCTTTGGGTTGTTTCGATGTAACGGCCCGACCCAATTTCTTTCTCATACAAGGCGGATAGCTCATCCCAGTGTTTGATAATCGCTTTGAATGATTTTACTTTTCTGGCAATGTCCGGAAAGTAGTCCCTGATCTCCGGTACTGCCTTGAGCAGGCGGTAACAGCGACCAAAGTCCCCGGAGTCCAGCGGCCCGGAGACATAGTCAATTTTTCTTAGAGGAACACCCGCGGCGATGAAGGCCATCGTCTTACTGGAAACACCGGTGTCATCGGATGCCATCCATTCGATGATTTTGTATTCCAGGGTGGATTTCTTGGCGGCCTGCGTTTTTTGCTCCCAGAGCACGCCCTTGAAGTCATGATTCTTGTCCAGCATACAGGTGGCCATGGTGTTCGTATCGGCGTCAATCACCCAGGAGAACATCAGGTTTTCTTTGGCTGCCTTTTCAAGGTTTTCCTCAAACGCACGCGAAATTGCTTTTTTGTCAGCCGTCTTTAGCTTGAGTCTAGGCTCCTTGGTGATTTCCTTTAGGATTCCGCTGGCTTGCTCGCGGAGTTTTTCAATATGCTTTTTCATGGTCTCAGTCCTTAATTGGGTTTAACAGCCGCCAGAATCAAACTTGAAGGTGTTTTGGAATGGAACCCACACTTGCTTTGTTATTCCTTCGGTTGCTTTGTTGTTTTTGTTTGAGCAAAATTTGTACAGTTTTGAGGCTATCCCGGCATTCTCTAATGCATGCAAGATTCTCAGCTTTATCCGGGTCTCCACATTCGTGCTTTGCGTGCTCCTGGTTCCACAGGATGATGTTTTGTAAAGCTTTCTGCATCCTCTCTATGCAGGCGCGAGCATCGATGTCGTCAACCGAGGAAACGTCAATTTCGTATAGATGGCTTAAAGAGGGCTGCTTCTCAGTCGCTCCTGGGGTTTGTGGAGGCAAAATTTCTTGCGCATCGTAGAATTCGCGAATTCGCTCGCCCATGGGTGAGGAGGCTTGCGACGCACGAAATGCTTTTAAGTCTTCAACCTCAGGATCGTTTTTTAAATTACTCATCTTTTTTTCCTAATCGACCCTTTCGTGGAGCAAGGTATCCTTTATCTAGCCTTTCTGTGCGCTGAGGACACGACCCTCTGTTCTATGTCACCGCTACGCGCTTGCGGTCGATGGCCGTGTTCTTAACGCACAGATTTTGGCTTATGCCTATTTAGCCACCCATCAAGAACGACTCGATGTCTTCAGCGCCGGATCTCTTGCTTTCTACAGTCTTAGTTTGCTCTTCTATCATGTCTTTGTGCTGCTGCGGACGATTGCCCCCATGGCTAAGTAGCGATGCGAACAAATGAGAAACCTCTTGGTAGCCAATTTTTGCTTCAGTTGGTGTGAAGAACATATCGCCTCCTCTTTTCTAAATAATACACTCCTAATAATAACTTTACAACACCATATTGAGGGCATCCGTTTTGTTGCATTGTTATTTCATAAATGCTATGATTTTTTTGGATTTGTTCTTGCGTTTAAAGGAACCCTAGTCCTGGTCGAATGATTTTGTATGAAAGATTAAGAATTGGACCTTTGATGAAAGAAACGAAAGTAGGATTGAAGTCTTTAATTAAATTGTACGCGGACAAGGTTAGGGTACATGCCTCGATTGAGACTGCCAGAATTGGCACCGGACGAAAGGAGCGAGGACCAACCCCGACAGAAATCCGTTTGTCCGATGAAATCCGTTGTTTGAAAGCTGAAATCGATGCAGCAATAGATTCTTTACCAATCACATAGGGGACTTCTCTATGCCCGGACAGTCGAAATGGGATAGATCAGTTCTCAAATGAGGTTTTCCTCGTCAGGCGGTGGACTTCATCCCGAGAAAGCAAAAAACTTCCGGGATGAGAGATACTAGAACAATAAGGTTGTTTAATTGGAGGTGCTATGGAGAAGAAGGCGATTCCATTGGAGTATTGGGATACTGCCCGAGGTCGGTTTAAGTCACACCTTTATTTTGACACTATTAATCACGTCCACATCAGCGATTATTCGAGCGAGAAAAGCTGCGACCTGATGCTTGTTTGCTGCAGGGATGGGCGGTGGTATATCGAGGACAACTGGGGTGGTGACGCGGAAGGTGCGGCAGATGTTTTTAACCCCTACGACAATAACTCATACCCAACTTTTTTTGAAACAATGGAATTGGCTGAGCGCCGAGCTGCCGCTGTGATCTCTTCAATCACTGGAATTGATGAAAGACGCTTGCTTCTCGGACATTCGCTTTCAGATGATTGATTTTGCCAACAGGTTTAAATATGAGCATTCTTGGAATTGAGCCGGACAACGCAGGACGAGCCGCAGAGCCCGAGGTTTCTGGAAAGTGGGCAGAAATCATATTTAAGCCAGATCTAATGTCTGAGGACCAAATCACTATCGGTGTTTGCTTCAAGCAGACAGAAAATGGGGTTTTCCACTACAGGTTGGCGCCTTCGCTGGACAAGCTTTGCGCGCTCTATGGCCACGATCACATGGAGCAGTTTCGATTTCTTTTGGATTGTGCTAAGGCACACTTTTCTGCGTATGGCGATTCGTTGTCGCTTACCCCTCACATCATCATTGGCTGGTTCCGCCCTGCTTGCGGCGTTTCGATTGATGAGATCCTAGAATCGCAGTTTGAGCGAATGGTTCTCATTGCACGCAATTAAAATCAGGATTCTGTAACGCCCGAATCTTGACATCCTCCACGCCCTAAAGGACGAGGTTTTACGACGGCGCGGGTAAACGGATTGCAGTGTCCAGAATAAGCATTTTCTTGTCATCTTTGATGTTCAAAAAGGCAGAGGCTTCCGCAAGCTTCATTGTTACCTCCTCGGGTATGCCCTGAAGGCAGCACTTCTTTCCATTCAGAGTAAATGAAACCTTTCGCTGCTGCGGATCAAACATGGCCTCTTTGGGCTGCCCTTCACCATTGACCACAAAGAATACTTGTTGTGTCTTTTTGGCTACCAAGATGTTCCAATCAAGGGTAATTTCACTTTGGTTATTCATACTAGAGCCTGTTTTGTGCCGCAAGATACAATGGTCGTTACAGCGAGGGTCCCGATGGTTTAGCTGATTTTTTGTCTTCCTGCCTTTCGGACCAATTGCCTTGCGGCATACTTCGTGATTTTAGGTCGTCGATTCTTTGATCAAGGACTTTTAAAACCGTGTTCTGGCGGTGGTCAATATTTAGCTCGGTGGTCTTTTTGGTGATGTACAAAGCGGCCTTGACTATGGCATGAGACCCCTCCATGGCTCTGATCGCCTCCTTCCCTGTTGAATGATGAAACCCTTGTCCTCTCAGAACCAGAGCATCTCGAAGCTTCATCAGTTTCCTTGGGTCGTCATACTTTTTGGCCATGACTTCGACAGCGTAAATATCGCAGGCGGCCTGTTGTACCTCATAGTCTTCCTTGAGGGTTCCTTCGCCTTTCGCATTAAAAAGAGCATAGTCCTTGATGTGCTTAATTTCGTGCTCAAGGGTCATCTCGATAATGAGATCTCGAGATTCCTCATCCAGGCTGCTTAAGTTAAAAACCTTTGATAATTCGGGCCCAACGACGATGGGAGTATGGTGCGGGGCGTAGCCGTGATCGAAGTGGAGGTTTTTTGCCGCAAGCCCTGGTGACGATCCGTCTTCTTCTGTGTTTGTAAAGGAGTCGTCTTTATAAATTTTTGACAAGAACAACTCTTTCCAATCTTGCTCGGCTTTTGGAACGGGCACATAAGCCAGGGTGTCTGCCTCTAGGTTGCCGACGTTGCTCAAAACGGGGTGACCCTTGAACGATCCCAGAATAATGCGGTTTTTTACAGTGCCGTGTACTGTTCCGGCCATGTCAATTGATTTCGCCGAGTCTAGTTCATATTTCAATTGGATGGAACGATGCATTCCTAGCTCCTGAGCACACTCGTTGTTGTGATCCCCGAAGCCTTTGGAAATATTTCTTTGAGGGACGAAGCTGCAGTTATGATCAAGATTTTTCCTGATCGAGATGATGGCCAGATCATCGTCCATCTCTTTGACAAGACCTGTCATCGCGTCAAGCTGCGCAGAGGACAAAAACTTTAATGTCTCCGGATCCATGTCGTACTCGATGAGGGCCGTTGTCACAAGGCCGTAGTCGCCGTGGCTTGGCGCCTTCGTGTTTCCCATCTTTTCAAGGCCCTTCCAGAGTAATTCTATCTCTGCGCCATTGGCCACCCACCGTTCTGCATAGGATCCCTTTTTAAGCGCTGCTTTGATGGTGGCTCTGTCGTTGCTGTCATTGAGGTCAAGGACCCTTCCTCTGGCGCTAATTTTTAGCTCGACGGCCAGGCGTGCCAGATCTAGGGCGTGATCTGGGCTTGACGCGTCGATGGCCTGTTGTTTGAAGTTACGGGGAAATACGACGTCGGTCCGATACTCCGTGTGTTCTCCAAAAGTATAGGAAGCAAAGGTTGCTTCAAATTGCTCACCAATTGAGTAGGTGTTTACAAAAACACCGTCGGCTCGGGCCCTGGGTTCAATTGAGCACCCCAAGTATGCGCGGCCGGCGGCGACGAACTCCTTCATATACGATTGGTCGCGCCCACAAGCAAGCTCGTGACGATTTATTACGCTGTCTCGCATAAACGAAACATTGCCTTCCTTTAGCCCCTTGGGACCAAATGCGAACTGGCGATCAAAAATTGAAGTAACGGTCAAGTTCAATGCGCTGTCGTTTTCCTGGCTGCTATACAAAGACATCTCTTGCTCAATTGAAAGCGCAGACATCATAGCGTTGAAATCCGAGGTTTTATAAGCAGCCATCCCCGCTGCCAAGGCGGCGGTGGAAAGCAGTGCAATCGCAGGATCGCGATATTTAAAGCGCTTCTTGACGGGCTTTTGCTCGGAGTTGGCTTTTTTCAGGCTAAAAACATCAATTTTCATACGCTGTACAGGAAGGAAAGATCATGAATCGATGATAAGTTGTGCAGATCCGCGGCGCAAACACTTCCTAGCTCTCGTTTGCATCACAAAGAGCTATGGACTCAGAACGATGCCCCACTGGAAAGCGAAGATGCTCACACGCTCCCCAGATCCAAGCACCACCATTTGCTCACCGTCCACGGGGAAAAGCTGATGGTTGTCTTCTGTGGTCTCAAAATAGGTCAACGTGGATTCCTTGACTGTGAATCCCGATTCTCCGGTGTAGGTTCTTTCGAAGCGGTTTTTGCCGATACGAATTTCTTTGGTCAAGCTGCCTTGTTCGTGGAAGGTGTATTGAACACGATAGGGTTGATCAAAGAAAAGTCCCTCCATCACCCCCTCGTACGTATAAGTCCCTTGAAGAGCTCCAATAGCCTCTGCTTGGTCAGATAGGCCTAGCTTTGGCTCTTTTCTCACCCTGTTGTACTCCTGGATCGCCGACGGCGGGGGTGGCAATACGAATTCGTTAGCTCCCCATACGCCAAGCGCGGTCATGGGTGCGAGATAGACTAAGGTTTTAATGATGTGCAAGACAGCCTCTCTATTGTGTTCTTTTGCAATCTTCTCACATCGATAAATAAATAGCAAAATAATAAGTCGTGTGGTATCATTTTGTACGTCTTTGGTCAAATGACCGATCCTAAAATCACCGGAGTGAATTAGTGGGCTGGAAGCTTTTAAAGCAGCATTTTGAGATTAAGCACATTGTTCAGGTCGAAGGTGACCAAATCAAAATCGGGTCGGGCTATGTAAGCGATCTGGGCCTAATTGACATGAAAACCGGTCGGCTTACTCGTAAGTATGGGTGGGAAAGATCACTTGCGGAGTACGAGGCGCTTTTGAATGCTTCTCCAGAGGAAATTCTTGCTCTTTTAAATGAGCCCGATCAGTTCGAGCGCAGCTTGCCGGTTTACATCGTCTCCGATGCAAAGGTGATCGAGGAGCAGTGTGAGGTCCCGGGGTACCCGAACCTAACGCACTCAGGGCGCCTGATGTATGAGAACACAACTTTCCTCGATCGTGAGAAGGCTGATCAATACGTCCTGAAGTCGTTGGGCTACAGGATTAAGACTTGGTCCGAAAGAAAAGAACAGCTCTCAGATGAAATTGCCGCGATTGAGGCGGAGATTGCATTGGCTAAAGCAGCTCAGACTGAAATCCAATCAAGGTTGACCAAGAGCCTATAGATCACGGGCGACGCTGCTAAAAGGAGGTTTCATAGTGTTCCATGCAATTGTAGTGCTTGTTTGTTTTGTTTCTATGATGGCGCTAGAGGTCAGTATGGGAGTCCCAAGCGAGCCCTTGGTAGTGTCGCTAATTGAAGCGCTGTCGAAAATGGCTGGCTTTCTGCTTGGAATCGGGGCAACTCACACTTTGATTCAAGTGCTCAAGGAGGCAAGTAATCTGGGCACCAGGACCGAGAGGAGGCATGCCGTTGCTCAAGGGTTCTTAAGATTATTGCTTCGCTGCACTTTCTTTTTGTTATCTGCCGTTGCTGCAGGTTGGTTTTTATCCCACTATGGTGACACCGCCGTTGCTTGGTGGCAAAAAGACCCTACTCAAGTCGTCACCTATTTGGCCGCTGTGGTTGTGATTACTGCTCTAGGTTTTTTTGCAGGGTTTTTTGATGATATGAGATTCTTCGGAGGCGCAAAGCAGGCCTCCCCAGTGATGGGCTCCTTGGCTTCCACTGCACAGGCAACCGTACATCTGTCCGACCGGGATGTGTCGGTGGCTGCGGCTCATGAGGCGGGCCACGCCCTGCTGCATGCGGCCTTAGTGCCGGTCCCCACAGACATAAAGATTAGCCTGGGCTCAAGTAACGGAACGCATGGAGTTCTTGCTTTTGTTACTGCGGGCACACGTGAAAACAGGCTGCCAAGCAAAGAATTTGCGCACTGGGAGATGCTTACCTATCTCGCTGGTACGGTTGCGGAGTCCTTTGCTTTTAAGCAACAGTCTATGGGGGCTACAGGAGACCACCGCCAGTGGATCAATGTGGCCATACAATACCTGAGCTGTTTTGGCGAGGAGGTATTTGTTGGCGATGCAAGTACAGATGCGGAGATTAAGTACAACAGGGCTATTCTGCGTGAACTTAGAGAGGCCCATATCCACGAGTTAGCAGACTTTTTCCTCGTCAACCGAGAGGTGTTCCATGAATTGAGAGAGCGCCTTATGACGCAGCACAAATTGGTGCACGAGGAAATCAAGGACTTGTTCGACCGGGTTATTTTCCCGGAGGGCTTTCCTCGACCAAGCCTCTCGGCCTCGTCGGTAGAAATAAAATAACCTCTAAAAATAGACACAAGGATGCGTGATATGACACAAGTTGTTCAGATTCTTAAAGACGCTCTCTCAGCAAACGAGCGAGCCTTTCGCAACAAGCATACGGGCGAGGTTCAGTATGTCCTTGACGGCGAGGTCGATGCTTCGGTGTGGGATGATGTCATGATCATTCCAAATCTCTCTAACGAGGCGGTGGACGAGATTTTGTCCGCGGAGGGTCTTGTGCAAAAAGGGGAACGATCGCATCCCGATTCGTTTCTTGAGGCAGAAGCGCACGAGGTCTGGGCGCTAGCTCAAGTTCCGCCCGGCGGTGGCATTGAAGGCGCCGTTGAGCGAATCAAAAGTTTTTTGGCAAATATGAAGGTGACGGTGGTTGGAGACTTGCCGGAGGGTTGGGAGGCGGTCACCGCCGGAGCGGATGAAGCCTTGACCGACTATGCCAATAAGCGTCTTCGCGTGCGGGTCCGACGGGTTTTGCCGCCGTTCTCGGGTACATCAGGCGCTCGATCTTGGGGTGCACCCACTTTATCGGAAGCCATTACTCAGGCCTGTCAAGACCTCGGATTGAAGCGGCCCAACGAAACTGATTACATAGAGGATCTCAAAGCAGACCTTAGTTCTCTGTCGGCAGAAGCGAACCGATCAGCCAATGAAATTGTAGCCCTTCATGAGAAAGTGGCTGAGCTCGAACGGGTTTGTGACGCTACCTATGTAGCCAAAGGCGCAGATGCATACCATCATGCTTGCGCAGAGATGGAACGCTGGCAAGAAGGCCGGAAGTTACAAGACAAAGACCCTGGGACAGAGGGAAGCCTGTGCGATGGTATTGCGTGGTTGCAGGAACGAATTGAAGAGCTTGAGGCTCAGATTAAAGAGAGTCGGGACAAGTAGGCCAGTCCTTGCCATAGAAGAATAAAAGCCCGCTTCGATCGGGCTATTTTTTTGCTAATTTTCTTTCTAGGGTCCTTCCATGCTCTTTGGTTGGGTGTTGATCACCACTTGGGTCGAGGGGTTGTTGTCTTTTTCTGGGGAGTAAGGTTTGATTTCTGATTCGCGCTAAAAGAAGATGCGCGACCTTGCTGTTCCGGGTGGTCGTCAATTACAAACTCACGGAGGTTGTCGTCGAATCTCGCGCCGATTTCCTGAGGCGTGTCGCACGGAAGGATAACTGTCTTTCCGGTCAGGCTGTCGATGCCATGAGAAACCAATAGCTCTTCTCTTTTGGTTTTCTCGTTGATTTCGCGAGTTGTGATGACAATAATCATAGTCAATTAAGATGCTTGTTGCATCTTATTTAATATAATGTTATTACTTTAGCACATTTCTCCCTCTGGTTCAAATAGAAACGGCTTGCTTTCTGCGGAGAACTCCGGCTCTTCGGGCAAAAAAAAGCCCCCAGTTTTGACCGGGGGCAAATTCTTCCGTTAAGAAGAGGAGACATGAATATAATTTACGCTACTCTGTACAGTTTGTGTAGGGAAATGCCTCTAATTCTTGATTTATTTTTGTTTCTTTTTTGAGTTTCGTAACCAGCGTTTTTTGTACCTTGGTTTTCTTTGGAAGCGCAATTGAGGTTCTCTACAATTTAGGGGAAGTCGAACTTTGTTCCTGACAGCCAAGATAATCATTTAAGAAAAAGGCGCCATGATTTCCTTTTGCAAGTCCTTCGAATTAAAGCACTCCAGCGGATGCCTGGATGTTCGTTTACTCGAGCCTGACAGGCTTGAAGTCAGGTTGCTGATTAGTTCAATTGGCCCAACCATAGGCGTGCGCCCCAAATCCCTCGACAAAAGTGCCCGCTTGACGGCACAACTAAACACCGGATTTCGGTGTGTGGAGGATTTGCTATCGCTGCATGAACGACTTAAATTTGAGATCACTCTGTTCGATTCCATGTGTGCGCTCGAGGAAATCAAGCGTTCGCACGTACATACGTGGTTATCTTCGAATGCTCTCGTTGAAGTGTTCGTCCTCAATGGCACACGGACATTCAGGCTTACTACTTTTGCGGATAAGCGTCTTTTAGGCTCAAAGGATGCACATTACACGCTGGATCGCGTAGGTGAAGATCTTCTCTTGGAGGCTTTGCGGGAGCTCTGTGACATGACCCAACGCTTTTTTACTCAGTTGGACGGCAGATCTCTGTCTGCGTCAAAGTCCTCCAGGGGCAAGCCGGCAGCATCCCCTGTAACTGGCTCGGGTGCTGATGGCCCAATTCAACCTGTTGTTGCCTTGGGTCCAAACGGCAGGAGACGTTCTCGAAAAATTGAACCCTCCTCGGTGTCGGTTCCGACTTGGCCCTTAAAGGTCAGCAGCTCCGATCAAGACGGGTTCTGAAAAGACCCCCGAAAGCCACCGCCTTAGCTACATTCCCGGGGATTTTTGCTGTTTTCTGATACCTCGAATTGAGTCAAAAACACCAGAGACTTTTCTAAAGTTTTCTCGTCCCTGCTGAGGGAGACTCAAAAGTTCTTCGAGTGTTTTGTCCTCTGATTGCAGGCGCCACTGCTCAAAATCTCCATGGTTTCCCATCGTGACAGTGGTAGGGTTCGCATCCAATCCGTCAAAAAGTCCATCGGCAAGTTTTCGGCTATGCGACACAACGAGCACTGAAAACTCAGATTCGCTATGCAACGCCTTTACTTCTTGTGCGATTAGTTCGCCAACGGCGCGGTGAAAGGTTTCAGCAAGTCCCAGTTCTGGCTCATCAAGCACCAGGATGACTTTTTTGCCCTCCTCCAGTCGAGACAGCACATTGGAGAAGCCTTTTTTGATCATGCCGGCCGAGGTCGCTCCAGTCGATTGTTCAGACTCGTTGCCAAACATCATTGATCGACGTAACCCGGCCATGTCGTCCAAGCCTGAGCCAGTTCTCTCTCGAATGGAAATGCTCACTGTGGATACGTCCTCGGAGATGTCTTTGGCGATTCTGCGCACGTTGTCCACGAAAAAAGACTTCCCGCTTGCATTGTCGCCGACGACAAGAACAATTCTGGGGTCGCCAGGCTCAATGTTTGCTCGAAAAGGGTTGTCCTGGTGCGACCAGAAGATTGTTTCTTGCGTCAGTTCTTTTGCTGCATTTAGAAAGAGACCTTCTTTGTTAAGCTCAGATTTCATTTGTATTCTCACATTGACGGTCCACTGCGACGCCTGATGGTCACGACCTCTTCCTGTCCAAAGGCTTCTTCGAATTCGGACTTGTCAACGATCCGTACGTTTTCTGTCAGGCCGTCCAGCGCATCGATGCCCTCACATTCCAGTCGCCCGCACAGAGCGTCTAGTGCATCTTGTTCTCTGGAGGCGAACACAGGATCACCTGAGCATATCAGGGCGCCATCATGGCCGTATAGATTGATCTGACAGCCGTAGTTATTCATCCAGTCCTCAAGCATCTGCAAATCTGCATTGGTTACTTCGGTAACCTCACTGCCCGGGGGGAGCATCACAAACGCAATGGACTGATCCCAGTGCATGCCAGGTGACTTCTGGCTGCCAAGGCGCAAGGACATCGTACTGTGCTCGGTCTCGATCACAGGTATGAGCTTAAACCCCTTCTTCTCCATGGCTTCTGGTGAGAAATCTGGGCCTGGGTTGAATATGCTGTTGCGACGAGGTGAAACATAGATGCGGGCATAATCCGGATCACCAGAAACCTCGTTGTTTTCAAATTCACCTAGGGTGTAGGTTTCACAGTCTTCGGTCCGGTGATGTTCCTCAAATCCCTCTGTGGGATATGCTTTTTTGAGCTCAAAGCCGGCGTCTCCCTCCCTTAAATAAACAGAGGATTCCATTGATGCGTCTTGCACTGCTTTCTTAATGCTCTCATCGTTGAAAATTGAATAGGTTGCTTTGGTCATTTTGGCTCTCTAGTTGATCGGCTTACTCTTCATGATATACCGCCGTCAGGAAGGCCAAAAGCAATCTCATAGCCTTAAAAGCGGGGTGCAGTACTGAGTATGATCATTTGGGGTCAAACTTTATTTGGCCGATTTTTCTGAATCCGCTTACCTGGGAGTAGGAAAACTTCTCTTCGATCTCGTCGAGATCCTGGGACCGTTTAATTTTCCCAACTGGGTGTGTATCAAGGTCCACTGCCATTAGGAATCTTTGCCCTGAGTCTGTGCACAGTAACCAGCGACCACAATCGAGCTCAAGAACGTCGCCGGGACCTACCGCTTGTGAATTAGTGTCTTTTTGGTTGTGCTCAATTGTGAAGATGCCGCCTTTGTCCAGTGCGTACCTATCTAGTCCAAGGGTTTTCTCTATTTTCCTGGCGGCTCGATCGCCAATCGGCCTGGCTTTCGGGCCTTCCTTTACCCAGGAGGAGATGGACTGCTGGCTGACATTCATGGCGGTGGCCATGCTTTGCTGTCGGCCTTCGAACCTTTCTTGAAGTAAGCGGTTCATGTTTTTACGACGGATGTCGATGTAGGGATCGTATTCAGTCATTTGTATAAGGTTGTGATTTCAACGCATTGATGTTACCACCATATGGTTTAAAGGTTGTATTGTCAGGTTTATTTGCAGGCGCTTGCCGGCGGCCGCACGACCCACCTCTAAATCCGACTGGACTGATCTTTTAATGGGTCAATGCTTTGTCCGGCATAGCCAGGCCCCCTGTCGATAGGAATAAGAGGGGGTGAGGGGCGATCTGGATACATGGGCAGGTCGAAAGCTTCTCCGATTAAACCCAATTCGAATTCTCCAATTGAACAGCCTCCGGGTTTTGATTTTGTCTCGTCGTCACTTGATGATTCTGGCTTTCGAAGAGCGGATTCAGTTAGAAGTGCTTTAATCAGTTCCTGGTCTTCAATTTCAAGCAACGAGTTGAAGCGCCCTTTCATTTCAATAATCTCGAAAGTGTCTTGACCATGGAATTCGATGCTGCAGACGAAGTCCAGCTCTTTAGTCTTAAGCTTTCCCTCTAGGATGTATAGCTTTCCATCGAGAATCCTCTGGTGTTTTGAATAGAGGCAGTTTTTAAATATCGATCCTGTTAAATGAAGCTCCCTTCGTGTGCTAATTAGCTTGGCACTGAGTTTGTCCGAATCAATTTCCTGAGGGTTGTGGAAGTAAGTCACATCCTGATCTTTAAAGGATGATCGATACAAATCAATGTGCCAACGATCTGATGCTTTTTTGAGCGCCGCATAAGATGGAAATTTGACGACAGCCTGGGAGTTTGAGCTTTTATTGGGCCGAAGAAATGTGTCGTTAAGGTAGTCAACAACATCCATAACTTCGCTGAGGGTGGTCTTTTCTATTTCATGACTTTCGACCTCATCGCAGGGCATATGCGCCCCCCGAATTCGTTCCAAGATTAGTCGCCCAACTTTTTCTTGGTTGGCGCGTATTGTTGCGAGTCTTTTGGTCTTGTCTTTATAGTCACCTGGTTGGTACTCAGCGTACAGAGCCTCCCAGCGGTTCCCTAGTTTTCTAGCTATTTTTTGGAATACTTCCGCCTCTGCTATAGAAATGCTTTCACCTTGAGGAATAAGCATCACGGTGTGGGCTTGAGTCGTTATAGTTTTCGAGTCGATGTGGTGTGAGTATTCTCCAGGGTAAAGAATATCGAGTACCGGAGAGGATTGGTGCACGGACCTCTTCCAGCGTACGATTGTGCCGAGATCTTCAGTTGCCATTCTTGATCGTGTGTTGGGCGCGGCTTCATACTCGTCGCCTGCTGCAAGGTTCAACAACGCATCGAAGCCGCGATCATTTAAGAGGTACGGCAATACCTTTCCAAGGACATCAAAGTTGATGTCTGTTCTAGCGAAGACGCTTGGTGGACATGGGACCGTTTCTTTGCGCCTTAGAATACTTTTTGACACAGTTCGCTTCACGATCATTCTGTTCAGAAATTCTCTGCTAGGCGATGGGAATAAAGATAAAAAAAGTTTTGCTAATTCTCGTCCTGTGTCTCTGATTTGGTGTTCTAAGAGGTCCAGTCCATCATGATATTCTCCACCAATAAAACGGGCGAGGTCGGCAACAATGCCACTGTAGGCGATGGCCGCAGCGAATATACCACCCAAATGGACCAGGCTCAATTCGGTTTTACTGTTAGTGCAGTCGTCAATGTTTTTGAGAAGTGACCTTGCAGTGGACGAGCTCAGATTGATCCATCTTGGGATATCAATGTTTTCGCTTGGATTGATGTAGTCTATCTCTATAAGAGGAGATCCATTTTTCCTCATTTCTCTGACGACCTGGGTCCAATGAGCATTGGCTTCAAGATTCGCAGTAATTCTCATCCATGAGTATTTGGTCGCTTCTGTCGCAAAAACTCTTCCAGGAGCAATCAGGAGGTTACAGCAGAGATAACAGTTAGCCCCAATTTTAATCGGTTCCCTAGGAAGTGCGATCTTACTGCTTTGGACCTTGTTTTGGTGATGAAGAATCGACGCAGAGAGCTCTACGAATAATCTCAACTCGTGGACATCCTGAAGCTCAAGATGATGTCTTAATCTGAATTCCCTCTCTAGCTTCAGGCCGTTTAAAGGCATTATCACGCGCGCTATGCGTATGTAGATCCTAGTGCGCCTCTGCTCTTCCGACTCCGGTCTGGGTCTGTAAATTTCGTCAACATCGTTTTCCCATTGCAGAACTAGCGATGCGATGTCGCTTAATCCCAGGTTGTAAAGGGACTGCAGAGCTTTGTCCCTTATCGCAGGGTAGTCTGACCTCTTGCGCAGCAGATTGGATGCGATTGGTGGAATCATTTGAGCAGCTTCGTTCGTTTCTATAATATTTACTTTAAATTATTTTAAGTGTATCATTAAAAATGATCTTCGAGCCTAACGATTTCTCAAAAGATTGTTAGTTTCCCCGCCCTCTCAAGCCTGTTCCAGGCCGGCGTTTTGCCTAGATTCTTTTAATCAGCTCTTTCAGTGCGGTCGTACTTTGTCCGATGTAGCCCGGTTCCATTTCGATGTAGTTGGCCCCAGGAATGGACAGGGCAAACGGACTATGCGTGGCAATGATCACTTGAAACTTTGATGGGTCAACTCGTTCAAAAACACCGCGCCACAGCCTGTCTTGCCAGTCGAACGAGAACCCTGACTCGGGCTCGTCAAACAACAAAGTTCGAGGGCCCTTTTCGATTTTGGCAGTCATCATCTCGTCAACGACCTTAAGCCGCGGCTCCCAGTAGGAATTCACGTTGCGTGATACTTTGAACTCGATTGACTCTGGAAAGCCAATGTTCTTATTCTTTCGGGTTGTTTTCTTTTGATCTCGAGAAAGGCCTTTTGCGTACACCGGCGTACCTGATTTCTTATTGGCGGTCTGCTTTGCTTTCTGTGGTTGCGGCTCTTGTTCCTCTCGCAAGACGGATAGCATTCGATCGAGGCGAGTGAGGCCAAGCTGCCCTGTGGACCCGCGGCGCAGAGAATTCTCAAGTCCCATGTCGAAAAAGTCGTCATCAAATCCACCGCCGATAAAGCCCTCTTTGGCTCTGGCATCAAAATACATGATGGGCTGGCCATCATGGATCAGTTTGCATGGAATCCCAGGGCTTTGTGCGCCCAGGCCAACAAAGACCTCAGATAGCCAAGAGGATGTCACGCATGAACGGCCGCCCTGCACTGCCGCCATGCTCATTCCAATCATTTGCAAAAGTGTGCTTTTGCCTGATCCGTTGCCACCAAAGAGGATGTTAAGCCCTGGCTTGAATTCAACTTTCTTGTTTCGCTTAAGGAAATCGATTTCAGCAGCCCAAGGAAACGTGCACTTTTCAGAGTTTGCCGCAGACTTTAGGTATTCAAAGGACTCGATCAATTTGTTGCCTCCTGAGGGACTAGCCATCCAAAGCCTGCTTTTTGACAAGGCTTTGGATTCAGCTTTATAGCTATTTTTTGCTTTGTTTTGATAGATCGCTAGCTACTCGTGCTCGGTCCTTCTGGATCTCGTCTTTTTGGGCTTTTATCATCTTTAAGTCCCGTTCCGAGTGAATTTCTGTGGTCCTAGTTCTATTTAATCCGAAGATGACCACCTCTTGATCGATCTTCTTTTCGGAGGCATTGTTCAGTTCAGATAGACCATCTTCAGCTTCCTTTTGCTCTGGCGTTTCTGATTCTTCGGTACTTAGAATATGCGCTCGGGCTAGCGTGCGATCGAGACCGTTGCGCACGTAGAAGATTGTGTGCGCCGGCAAAGTGTGTCCGTCGCCATACACCAAGGAGGTGAGATTCTCGTCAATTTGTGCGAAGTCTGCTGAATCGACCAAGAACTCGAGCGCCTCAACGTCATTGCCCGCAAACCGAATCTCGTTTGTGGTGTAGACGATCTTAGAAAGCTCATTTCTATCGAGTCCGGTGATTTGCTTTGAGTCATAATCCTGCGCCAGTACAAAGAGGATTTCTGCAAAACAACGGTGGCTGCTAATCAAGCTCGATACGGCATCGCCCCCGCCATCATCATGTTTGTGGTGTGCTGTCGAGTAGAAGAAAGACTGGACCGGGTTTTCGTCAAAGCTGCCCGAGATCTCAGATCTCCATGCGTAGCTCGGGTAGATGGCGGTAGGCTCAAACTGCCTTGTTTGGCCGCTGATCTGCTGTTCAAGCATCCACAAGAATGAGGAGCTATCCAGTTTGATTACAACGTAACTGAAGTCCCCGCCTGGGTCGGAAGCGGGTACAACCAGATTCACCTGTTTGGATCCCGTCGCTTTCTCGTAGGCCGCAAATACGGCCTCGATCATTTGTCCGGTGATATTGACGCCTGCAATGTTCAATGAGGCCTGACCTTTCAGCGAAGGTGCTACCTCGTGATAGTTGTTGTAGCCAAACACGCTTGCGGCGAGTTCCAGTGAGGCCGATAGTGGGAGGTGCAGATTGATCTCAGTGGCACGCTGCTGCATGCGCGCGGAGATTTCTTTGATGTTGAAAGCGTTAATGTTCAGTGGTGCTGGTTTCTGTTGTGCTGTCATGGTGTTCTCTCCAAATGCCCGGTCAAGAGGGCCGACGTTTCACTTGTATGGGCTCTGTGAGAAAAACCAAAGCATCCAGATCAATGTAGTTCCAGGTTCGCCGCCTCGATATGAGGTGTCGGCCAGCAGGCTCTGGGGCCTTTTGTTCGTGCGCGTTGAAGTTCTTTATCAATGCAGACTGCATGATACACTAATTTATTATTATTTGCAACATGAGAAGGTGTGGTCGTCAAGCCGCCGGTATACCTGGCAATCAGAAAACTTGTTTGATTAGCTGGAAGAGATTTCTTTGTTGGACTGGAGCTCCGCCCTGGCAAGCGCCCTGCACAGGGCTCTGGTCGCGGCCTTTTCCTCTTTGCTGGCTCCTCTGTTGGCAAAGCCCCGAACCTGTTGGGTAGACCACGATCCAGTCTCGCTTTTCTTCACCGCTACCGAGATTCTGTTTTTTCTGCTCTCTATGGCGCTCGTTGTCCCGGAAAATATCCGCATGTCGCCGTCAAGGCATAGGCGTCCATACCCGCCAATGCAGTGATGCATCTCGTCGCCCTCTTTGTAGAGTTCCTCTGAGTTGTTTAGTTCTCGGAATATAAACTCTTTGTGCTCAAATTCCTTTAAACAAGCAGGCCAAGACAGGGTTTGATTGCCCCTGTCTTCGTTGACCCCTTGGTGCATTTCATCGTGAGCAATCTGCAAGATGTGCATGGCCCTGGCGGTGGTTATTTTCCGTGGGCCAATGAGGGCGTTGATTCTTTCTGGTGGTGTTCTTCCAATGGCATCGACAGCGTCTGAGCAGAGGTCTCGAAGGTTTTGAACCGAGTCTGTGCTGGTGAGCACATGCATAGCGAATGCTCTAAAGAAGTGCTTGTCAGGATCATGGGGTTCGGGCGGGCGCCGATGCCATTGATCTGCCGCTTCGTTGTTCACCTGGTATAGCTTTAAGAGAGGCGCCAATAGGCGGGCGCGAGGCTTTTGATGGCAAAAGATGCCGATTTCCGAGAGGAAGGCTAGTGCCGGGATCGGGTTGTTGTCCCTTGTGGGTTCGTTCAGTTTGTGGCAAATGTCGAATGCGACCCTGTCGTCTATAAGTTTGTAAACATCCGTTGGGCTGATGCGTTTAAGAAACCTCCACCCCGCGGGAGTGAGCCCTTTGTCGAAGTAGCGGTCTCGCACCTTGTTGAATGTTTCGAATGGCTTTTCCCGATCGGTCTTTCTCAACGTTTTTAAAAGTCGCGCTAAGACAGGCATCTCATTTCGAAACTCCTGCAGCACCTTATCGAGGTTTGGTGAGCGCACCAGTCTGTTGTAATCCTCGAGCTTTGCTTGAAGTCCATACACCTTGGAGGTGGCCGACATCATCTCTTTGTTGAAAAATGTCTTTACAAAAGCTGCCCCAGCACCAGCAATGTATCTTGACCCATAGGCCTGTCGTGTTAGGCCTTTGCAACGAGTATATAGTGTGACGTGCAGGGTCGGCCTGTCGCTAAAGAAAGGGTTTGTTGGTGTTTTGAGGTGTCCTGGTTGCGATTTGTAAGTGGCGGATTTGATGCCCCAAACAAAGGCTCCTCCCGCACGTTGAAGTTCTTGTGTGGTGTGTTCAAGCATGCTACAGCCAAGGCTGTGCCCAATGGGTCTAAAATTCATATCCCCATGGAAAGTCAGACTTTTGATCTCCTGTTGCTTTTCTTTGGTATCCATCAATATGAAGTCGATCAACGTCTTCATGGAGAGTTTCGATGTTTTGATCACCCCTTTCTTGTCTCTTTTCCAAATGATGTGCGCTACCCGGATCCAGTTTTCACCCTGTTCTTGTCTGTTTCCTAAATAGATGGATTGAAATTTGTCGGAAATCAGATCATGCAGGCAGTTGCTTACAAGCGTGGGTGTTTTCTTCAGCGTTGTCCTATATTTCAATATGCCCAGGTGAGAGATTTCTTCCTGTCCATATCGAATCTTCTTGTCGCCGTTATAGTCATATACTGTGTCGTCGTATTTGGTGTCATCGAACCAGGTTCCATCTATTGCGGGTATTAAGCAGTAAGCGAATAGGCATACCTCCAAGAGCTTCTTGCGCTCACCGGATATATCTTCTCGGAACCATGCTTTCCATTCTCTCATAACCACGTCACTATCAAACGGGCCAAAGTCCTCGTGCATCTCCAGCAAGGCCTCATAGGCCTTCTTCAGCTTGAAGTTGGTTTCTTTCGGGACAAAGAGTTGAGATTTGCCTAGACCCATGGGAGGGTGCGCCTCAGCCGTTTCGTGGGAGGGGTGAATACACTCTTCTGGCAAGGCGTCTAAATGTTCTCTGTCGGTCATTGTTTTGTAGGGCTCGATTCTTTCTCAGAATCAATCTTAAAGCACCTTATTTTCTGTAGTTCCATTTCTCCATTTTTGCTGTTCTTTTTTTAGTAAACATTGCTTTTTGTTTCTTAATGGTGTATCATTAAATTGTTGAGTCGGAGTTCGGGCGACAGACTGCGATGGACTCTCAACGGCTCAGCTACAGGGAACGCCATCCCATGACCGCGTGCTTGATCCCAAGTATTGAAGGCGAAGAAAACCCATCCTTGAAGTCTCTTTTTTCCAAGGGCTTTTTTGGAGTGAGTGCGGTGACTCTGAATCTCATGCCCGATAGGAGAAAATGATGACGCTATCTACCAAGTTTTCAGAAGAACACAAAATTTCGATTGAGCAAGACCACACTGCGTTTCTCGCGTTAAGCCAGGCTGTTAAACACAGCCTCAACGACCGCGGAGTAAAGGCCAGCCTGTCAGATGTGCATGAGTCCCTATCCATTGGGTACGGCTACAAAAACTATGCTTGCTACCTTGAGGCCATGAAGGCTGAGTCCTCCCGTGTCGTCTCATACAAAGAATTGAAGTCGATGGAATACTTCGTGGTTGCCCAGATTGGCTGGATTAACGGCGAAGATGTTGATCACGTAGACGGCATGTTGTTGTTTCCCTTGGATGAGGCCATTGACCTTGCTAAAGCCAAAGGGATCCACGGCGGTACACTAAAGGATCTTATTTCGCGCCACAGGGGGCTGGATTACCTCACCGAGGACGAAGAGTTGATGCGCGAGATCGATACTCAAGGCATCGACTTCACCCAGTTTGTTGTGAATTACACCTTTAATAAGGCCCCTAGCATGGAGCGGTACGGTGTCCCGCCCTACGCAACTTTCCACTCGTTGCGTGAAGAATTGCTGCGTGATTTTCATTATCGAGTATGTGACGAGCTGGACTGCGACGTCCACGATACTGGAGACTGCTCTGGTTACACCCTTTTTGAAGTGGCCGTTCCACCGGACCTGGCTGCTTTGATCCGTGAACGAATGGTCCGCCGACAAGGCTAACCTGAGAGCCCCGTTTAACCGCGGGGCGTCGATTGATCAGACAGGATTCTATTTCATGACACAGAACAAGCTCACAACTGAAGGCCCAGAGACATTCATCCACGCCAAATGTCACCGCACCCCCGCCGCTGCACTTAGGCTGATCAAACGTACAGACGAGCATGTCGTGGCCGCGCCCTACCACGGCGGCTTCGAGATGCGTATTCCGACAGCCGTGTTCAACAAAGAGTACGTTCAGGTCGATATCGAGGATCTCTATCATTTCCGCAAAGGACGCTTTTCTGTTGAGGGCGGAGAGGATTTTGATGGGTTCACAGATGGTCGTGTCTGGAACGGCTGGGCTTGTCCGCTGGTGACTCTGGAGGTGGCGTCCAAGATGCTTGAGACCTGCTGCGACGGCGACACTCTCATTTTCTCCAGGGACGGTGACGTGCTGATTGTCACTGATTCATGCTACCCGGATGAGCCCTACAGGCTTGAGGCAAGCGGAATCGAAGTGGATGGAGAAAAACACGCCGTCTACGATCTTGGGCAACTGGGGTGGTGTTTCACCGAAGAAGACTGTTGACGTCCATCGTGCCGAATTCAGGTGTATTTCGTTTGGAGTTCTCCAGCACCCACTTTAAAATTGGTCGGAATCACAAACGTAGAGATGAACCTTTGAAGCGCCTTCCGTCACAAACCGATTTTCTGCCTAACGCTCAGGACGAGCATGTTCGTTATCTGGTTCAGCACAACCTGTCTCTTTCTGCTCTCATGTTTGCCAAGGAGATTGATGGGCTCGCCTGCCCCTCGATGGCGCTGGTTCGTGATGACAACCCCCTTTTGGATTTCGGCGAGATCTCGCTGATTGCTAGTCCCTCTCTGGTCAACCCAAGTTCTGACTGCGCGATTTACTCCGGTGACGCATTTGTAAAAAGGTCCCCAGAGCCCTGGGGCAAGATCAACCGGGAAGCTGGGTTGACGGTCTCCGCCAAGGCAACTCAATATCTTCAAAAATTGGGTCTTCCCGAATGGAATGACTTCGACACCTCTCTGTTCTATAGAAAGGAAAGGCTTATCAATGCCAGGGATCGCATTACTTCCGTCTTGCGTAAGTCCCTTGGTCTATCACTTGAGTTCTTGTCGCGACAGGGCATCAACCCTTTAGTCCCTACCAAGGATGATCCCTTGAGGGATACCGTCTTGGAAAAGGCCAGGGCGCTTAACGGTGGGCGTGATTTCTTGGCAAACAATACAGACCTACTGTCTCTTGCCTTGAAAGATGATGCGCTGCTTGCCGAGGTCACCAGTCGTATCGACGAAGCTGTAAATGAAGGCCGCGAAACCCCTATTCTTGACCGGCAAACCCTTGATCTGACATCAAGGGACACCATCAAGAAAGCGGTTTTGACAGGCTCCAAGGTTCCCTTGTATGACAAGAAGGCCACCGCCCGGGCAATTGACGACCTTTTCTTTCACAACCAGACGCTAGAGAAGCAATGGGCCTTCGAAGTGGCACAGATGGTGCGCTCAATTGTTCCTTTCGAGGAAATCAAAAGAGGCAGACAATTTGTCCCCTTGAATCTAGCCAACCTGGTCAAGCACCTGAAGTCCAGTGCCGTGGGGTCCGAGGCCTCATCTTCTGTTTCAGTGGGAAGGCTGAAATCCTGTTCGATTAGGCGTCTTAGTTCAACGGCTCAGCTTGCAGGTGCAATGAATCAAATCGGGGATGCCAATACGATAGCGGCCGAGGACAAAACAATCGAGTCCCTTACGAAAAAATTTGTAGCCAAGATGTTTCATCACGGGTTGGGGTCCAATGGCGGCGATGAACACTATGCTCCCTTGGGCATCTTTTTGCCCTACATTTCAAGGTCGTGGCAAGATGCTCCCAGCGACGCTTCAATCAAGGCCTCTTTTGACAAGTATGGGCTGGTTTTTTCTGGCAACCAGACGGCCGAACTCGAGGAGATGATTGGTCTTTTTAGAGAGGTCGTTCGAGAGGTGGCCGAGTCAAGAGTGCCCTACTTCGAGGCCAAGGTTCAGCGAGCTGTCGATTTGTCAGAGTTTAGGGCGGCGGTGGTCCCAGCTACGTTGCCGGCCGACATGCTTGCGTATCTGGAATCAAAAGTTGGTCAAGTCATTACCTACGCCCCGGGCGATCACGAGAAAAGGAGGGAGGCGTTGTCAAACGTTGCTCGTGCGCCCCAGGAGACGCCCTCCTTCGTCCCAAGGGTCAAGGGTTTTTCATTCTAAAGTTACATTCCGAAGGAAGATGAAACATGAACGGATTTAAATTGTTGGTTGAGCAGATCGCAGGCGACACCGTCGAATATGGCGAGTCAAAACCCGGTGAACATTATCACTTGATAACAATTGATAACAACCACGCCTGCATTCACGACCCCAGATATGATGAGAGTGGCTTTCATAGAGTTGAGCCCTCTTATTTTGGGATGACAAAAGCCACCGTTGATAAGATCATTGAGATCAATAGCCAGCTAATCAAGCAACACAATGATTTGGCAAACTTCCTTGATCAGTCGATCGACAAGTCGGTTATGGACACTCAGAAGTCCCTTGGTGTGACGACAGGGGACAGAGCTTCACACCACTTTAGCGATGACACTCCTGTTTTCGAAGCCAAGAAAAAAGTGGGGGCTTTGTTGGCTAGCTACGCTTTGGCTGAAATTAACAACATGAACTTGAACGATCATCTTTCGAAAAAGCCCCGTAGCCCAGGCTCTATGGGTATGGGTTAATTGCCATGGTGCATTTCACCCAACCTTTTCAGTTAAAGGGATCTACTGGTTTGCTTGAGATCAAGTATTCCAAGGCCCAGGCCGCCACCGCCAGGCTGTTGCTTAGCTACATTGATCCCATTAAAGGCCGCGAGCCGACCAATTTTGATGCCGCCTATGGATTTCCTTTGCCCACCAATGGTGCGCTAGTACCCTTGGCCGACATTGTTGAAGCACATGACAGGCTCTCCCATGAGATCGCCTTGTTCGATGCCCTTTTAAAGACGGGGCGGGCGAAAAATCTCAGGACGAGAATGTGGGTTGGCGCAAACCTTCTTGTTGAGGGGTTCCTTTCCAATGACAGGCGTTTTTTTGTGCTCACGCAATTTGAGGATGCGAGTGCTCCCGGATCGCGTCAAGCAAGGTTCTCTCTTTCCCCCGCCGAGGAATCTCAATTCATGAATAGTATTGGCGAGCTATCGGAAATGGCGAGGTCTTTTGCGGCTTTTCTTGAGTCCGGAGAGGGCGAGCCACCGAGAACCGTGTTTGAACCAGATCCCTCCGAGGACTCAAATCTTGGCAAAGAGCAAACCTCCAAGCCCACTGCAAAGCGGCGAAGGAATAAAGAGACCTTTACCGAATCGCCGTTGCCCGCCTGGCCAGTCAGGATTACCTCCGGGGATGATGAAGGGTGATGCTGCAGAACGTGAGGTGACAATCCTCGACCCCGCCCCGGATGCATGATTAAATTTCCGTATTGATTCTTGACGAGACCCTGACATGCAGAGCCTAAAGAAAAGCACCAAAGAAAGTCGCCAGTTCCCCTTGGTTCATCAGGGGTTTGAGATTAAGTATGAGGTCTATCCGGAAGAGGACATCAGCATGGAGCGCCACTTCATCAAAGAATGTGGCTACACTCAAAAGCAATTCGACAAGATCCGTGATTTCGAGTGGTTTCGCGTTGTGATCAATGCCAGCTTGCCAGGCGACTCGGAGACGCTGGGCAGAGCCCACCTAGGCGGCTGCTGTGCCAAGGATGCTCACGCCTATGTCAAAAAAGAGGAAATTGGTGGCTACTTGCCGCAAATGCTTGACGAGGCGGTGGCAGAAGCTCAGAAATACGCACCCCAACGAATTGCCGACTTGAAGGCTGTTTTGGACAAAGCCAGTGAGATCCCGTCCTTGGCTTCAAAGGCCTCTAAAGGCCCATCACTTTAAGCGCCAAGCTCTCTGAAAGTAAGCGAACAGGTTTTAAGGCCTATTCGCTCTACTTTTCTCAGTGCTCTCGAGTTAACTTCAGAGCGCCGCCAGCTTTTCAATCAGCGCGGCCTTGGCCAGGTCGATCTTGCGCGCATTGGTCTTACTTGAGAGGTCTTCGGCTTTTTTGTTTCCGAGAAAATACTGAATACGCTCGATGTTGGCCGGTGAGGGGTGAGGCAACCCATCTAGGATCCGGCTTCTTTTGATTACGCACTTGTCTGCCAGATAGAAGAGGGCTTCTGCTACCTTGTCACCCAAGGGCACATAGATTGGGTCTTTGAGTTGCTCAACGTCCTTGGCAAAATCCTTCATGATTTGCGCACGCAACATCGGATTATTAAGCATTTTTGGTGTGCCGTTGTAGTTCTCCCCGTTGACGAAGACCGGGTTTCTCAGGATGGAGGTTGAATGCAACAGGCCTGATGCAGCACCGAACTCAAAGAAGTCCTCGCAATCTCTGACACCCAGGTGGCGGTGGATCCCCACATGATTCAACATGCTCACCAAAAGTGACCTCATGGGTCCACTGAAAGCCCCTGTTCCCTTGGCAAAGTGCACCACCCTATCCGGATCGAGCCCTTGTTCAATGCATTGTTTGGCCATGCGCAGAGAATTGAGCATCTGGGTTTTCCCAGGTGTAATGCCGACGATCACCAAAGTAGCTCTCTCGTTGACATGCTCAAAGGGTGCGTAGCAGACCTGTAAGGGGCCATCGCGTTCAATTGTGAGTTTGGCGTAAAGGCTCTTGTCCCCTGCCAATTCGGCTTCTGTAAGACCTGCAATGACGTCTTTAAAGCGGGCGAAGTTCTTGGTGTCCATTAGGTTCTCGTTGTGGGTCTGTTCTGTGTAATTTAGGTTTGAGTGCTAGCCTAGTGTTTGCGCTCAAAGGTTTCGATCATTCTTGCCAGTTGAGACTCGATGGGCTCGTCAGGACTCGTTGTTACGCACAAGGATCCCGAGATTCGGACAAACGTCCCGTGATTATTGGCCGAGTGGGCAACTCTGGCATTCAGATCTTTACCCGTTTTCTCGCTGACAGCAGTTGCCTTAGCTTCCCAGGTTGCCAGTTCAGGATTTCGAGGGTCGAAAATGACTCGTGTGATTTCCTCAATGCGAAAGGTTTTGGAGCCGTGATCCTTGCCGCCGATCGTGTGCACGCTGCGAAGGTATTCCGGGAAGTCGCGGTTGCGCCTGTCGTTCAGATTAAAGACCGTGCCGACGGGTAACAGTTTGGTAAGTGCGGCCTTCAAGGCCTCCTCTACACGCATCCTGGCCTCCTGCGCTTCTACGGCTTTCTGTTTTGCTTGGCGAATCAAATCGGACAGTTTCTGCATTTTGTTTTGTTTGTGTTGCTCAATTTAAAAAATAATACACCAATAAATCTGAAAATACAATATAATGCCAACATCAATCAAGGATGAGAAAATAGCATGAAGATCAAGTTCTGTACCCTTACCGGTGTTGATCGAGAAACCGATTTGGATCGAGTTTCCGATTTGTCCGAGAAGTACCCTTTTTCTGAGTGGGGTATTTTGTACTCGCCTTCTCGCCAGGGTGAGCCTGGGCGCTACATGAGTACGCTGCTGATCAGCTCGACCCTACACTCCCTGCCCTCTCATGTGAAGCTGGCACTGCATATCTGCGGCGGTGGCGTTGCCGACCTGGTTGCTGGCGAGCAGGCTGTAACAGATCTGGTTGAATTGGTGGCAAATCGCGGTGGTCGGATTCAACTTAACTTTAATGCAAGACGCACGCCGGTCCAGATGTCGGACCTGCGCCGGACAATCGCCAAACTGTCTCCCTTAAGGGTTATCACTCAACACAATCTGAGTAATACCTACGTCTGGTCACAGATTCCGCTTTCCAATCACCAGGTGCTCTTTGATTCATCAGGCGGCAACGGTGTGAGGTGTGCTTCGTGGCCTAATCCCCTGCCCCTTGATTGTGGGTACGCAGGTGGCCTGGGCCCGGGCACCATGGCGCGCGATCTGGATGATATTTCGCGTGTAGCGCAAGATCGAGAGATCTGGGTGGACATGGAGGGGCGATTGCGCGTCGAAAAAGATGGCGTCGATGTGTTTAATTTGAATCATTGCGAGCAGGTTCTTTCAGAGACCTCAGAATGGATCCTGGCTCGAGCCGGTAGATTGCCCGCATGAGTTCGAAAAAGGAAAAAATCCAGTCGATCATCGATGTTTTTGCCAAAAAGCATGGAAAATGCTGCGCGGGTTGCGATCATTGGCGGTGGCACAACTCGTTGGTCGGTGATTGCATTCAAACCGTTCCGGTTTCCGGTAGTGAACGCCTTACCTTTGTTGGTATGAGTTCTATTTCCGCCCCCGTGGCTGCAGGGCATATTGTCACCCCGAGGGACCATTGCTGCGGTCAATACGTCGATACAGACCAAGTTAATTAACCGGGCGCTCTCAAGTGCGCTCCGGCTTTAGCGCATGGTCCTCATTGGCTATCAGATCCCTTCTTCATCGTCTCCATTAGCGCCTTGAGATACTCGTCTGGGCGGCCATAGTAGAGGCGCTGTACCCCTTCAAAAAACCCCAATATATCCTCGTGAGTGGTGAAAATCTTCTTGGGCAAGTGGTATGTGTACTCCTGAGAGTAGTTGAACTCAACCCGCTTGCCTTTGATGAAGAACGCCAGCAGGTGCGAGAGAATGGCCCTGGATTTGTCAGCAGAGCAGGCCCTTCCTTCATACTTCTCGATCAAGTTCACAAAGTGAGACTCGACGAACTCAGAGTGCTTCATCAGGAATTGTGCGTTCCTGCTCTCAGGAAGCGCCCTTTGGGCAATCGAGTCCATGACCTGTTCAAATGGGTACATGAGAGCAAAATAGAACTCTTCATACTTCCCGGCTTTTGCCAAGTCGATTGCCTTTTGGACTGCGGCATGGTTCTCCACGGCCTCGAATGCCTCGCTATTTCCTTTTGAGAGAGCGTCGAGAACGCCACCAAGTGCCTCGGTGAAGGCCTTTTTGTCAGTCATTGCCGGGTTCTCCTTTCAGGGGTGTTTTGGCTCAGTCTATGGAGGAATTAACCCTTTCCAGGACCCGATAGATTGCCAGCTTCATTGCCGTGCTCTTTGCGTTTGGGCCCGACTCAATGGGTGCGGATGCCTCAAATGCATCGCCACCCAAGTCTTCTCCTGGAATAGCAAAAGCGTTGCGATCAACGAAGAAAACGTTGATATTTACGGCCCCCATCGCTTCCAAAAGATGGTCTGGGTTGTGATCGGGGTCGAAGTTTGTAGGAAGTGGGACCCCAAGTTTTCCCATCACTTCCGTAGCCACAGCGTTAAGTTTAGTTTTCATTTTTCATATCTTTGTTTGCGCAGTGAGTCTTATTTGCTGTGTATGGGCACTCATCCTTTACCTTTAACGAGGTTTGCTACCTTAAATGCCGCGAACAGAATGATCACTGCCGGGGCGACGTAAAGAAACACAAAGTTCTCCTTGTTTCCAAAAGCTTCATTCGTTTCGCTCACGAGATAGTTAATGAGGAAAATTAAACCAATGGCCACGTTGACCATCAAAATTGATTTCACGATTCCTTTTTTCAATTCGCTCTTCTCTTGAACGTTTTGTCGAGTCTGCTCGTTGCTTTGTTCGTTGGTCATTATTCTTTCCTCATTCGTAGAGCCATTGTTTTGTACTCTCGCGGGTTCTTCAATTTAGGGCAGTTTACAAATAATAACCCAATTACCTAATTTCATCAATATCTATCTATTGACCGAAAATAAAAAAGATGCTACTATTTATTAACGGTTGATTCACCTCCGCCCCCACCGCCAAGCGGTATCGCAAACGAATCGGCAGTGCAAACTAGACGTCACCTTTAAATGCCTTGAGCTTTGAAGTGTCACGGGGGCACCAGGACAATTCGCCATGTGGCCATGCGTCCAAATTCAATAAAGCTCAGGTTATTTTAAGGAATGACACCATGACATCATTGTCCAATGCAATCAAAGTGGCCATCCAGGCGACTAAAGAGTCCGCCTCCACTCCCGGTATCCACCATACAGTCCTCCTGAACGACGTCGCCTCGCGTCTGGGGTACAAGAACTTCAGGGCATTGGTGGCTTCTGAGCAAAGTTCGGGGGTCTCCCAAGCTGAATCAGATTCGCCTCGTACATTCGATTTTGAGCCCTTCACTCTGTACTGCTACAGCAGCGATGATTTGGTTTCTGTTGTTTCATACAAGATTGATGGTGAGTTGCTTTCGCGCTTGTTTGAGTTTTCAGTAGCTGCAAAGAGACTGCGCACGGATGTTTCGCATACCTACTGGCAAGAAGAAGCCATTGAGCCAAGAACCTCCATGGCTTCTCGCCCTGTCGTCTCTCCAGGCGGTGGCGTTGGACTCGAAGCCGAGGTCTACGACAAGCACTCTTGTGAAAACATTAGCACCTACGGCGAAGTGGAGGTAGAGGTGCTTTACGCGCTTGTTTCCGGTGTGAATCCCCAAAACCTACCCGCAGTTGCGGTCGATTACATCTGGGACGATGTCACACGCTCCTTCTACATGCTGTCTGATGTGAATGAGCCTGAGGATTGGATTGAGGTTTCAACACCTTCTATCGAGTCACTGCTTGGTGAGTATGAAGATCTGTGCAGATCAGGCGAGAACGAAGAGGCCTAACAGGCTTGGCCTGGATCCGACAATGGTTTCAGGCCCGTTTTCAAAACATCACAAAAGTCACGACTGACTTACATTTAATCCGAAAATATAGCTAAGCTACACAAAGTGTACTTTGGCTATATTTTCACTTCAATGCCTCTTAAAAAGCAGAAAGTTGATCTCCCAATGGTCGTTGGGCGGTGGCGGCATCGAATTAAGGATGGCCGCCTTCCCGAACCTGTCAAGCGGTTGGATTTTCCTCCCCATGGGATCATCGCCAATCGCATCCGAATCAAGCCCCAGCCCTATCCCTTGGAGATACAGGACTGTTATTTCAAAGTCGGCAAATACTTCAGCTTGGTCTACAAGGGGAAAATTGGCTCCTACGAGCAATGGTCAAACGCAGCCGGCATCCCAATACTCACGCTGCGCGAGCGCATCAATTCAGGTCGTCATAGCATGGATGAGGTGATGAGCAAGACGCCTTTGAATATCACGGATCATTCAAAAGACAGGCGTTTTGCTGAGAAGTATTGTCGCTGTAAGTTTTGCCTTAAGGCCAGAGTAAAAGAGTGGGAGGAGTCTCTCTCCCCTTATCCAACTGACAATCCACAGGACAAGGGGGCGATTTTTGAGAGAAATGATCTTTCGAAATTCATTCTTTATAAAAACAAGATTTTGAGCCTTGAGGATCTTGCCAGGAAGCTGAAGATGGATTACCAGACACTTCATGCCAGGATCTTTAGGTATGGCTGGACCCTAGAAAAGACATTCAATACCCCGGTGAGAAAAAAGCGGTCTACAAATGAGTAATGTCTGTGTGCAAACCGGTTGGCGTTGCGGGAAGCAAACATCTACATTCCCGGATCTCTCTTTCTTTGCAGGGGTACAACCAACGATCGAATTTTCTCAAGGGCTTTGTTCCCGTCAACTGGGCCGTTGGTGATCGAGGGCGCGGCAGGCGTCCAGCAATCTTCCGATTGTTTCCTGAAATACACGCCATGGCAATGCCAGTATTCCTCAACACCTTCGGCCCTGAGGACGCAAAAAGGCGTCTGGGATTTATGCCCACCTTTCACGCTGGATTCCGTCGAAAACGCGCTGGTGCCGTCTTCTCTTGAATTGACTGCGTGGGAAATTGTGTAGCTGTCCACGGACTTCACGGGTCGGTAGATGCGACCATCGTCCTTAACGAATAAACCGCGCTTGTCTTTAGAGATCTTCATAGTTGATCCTGTTTTTATGGGGGGCAATGATGTGGGCTACCTGCCCACGACCCACTTTCAAGCTTGTTAAGCAGCCATTTTCTCGTGTTCAAACATCCCGCCCAACACTTCAACCATCGCGTCGATCAGCTTTGTCAGTTCGCCGGTCATAAGAACGAAGTCTGTGTCAAAGGCGTCACCGTCGGCGTCCATCGCGGCCTGCTCCTTGATGATATCCAAAGGGGCAATACGCTTTAGCTGCATGTTCTCATGAAGCATAAAGGAGACTTTGTCAGCCCAGGTCATGGCCAGGCGCGTGACATCCTTGCCGCCCTTGGTGTGTTTTGCGATTTCCTCAATTTCCAGAGAGTGCTTGACATAGCGCACGGTCGCGGCGTGTTCACCTCGGCTTTTCAGCTCGCAGTCCTGGTCAACTGAGAATTGCGGAGGGCTGTCATTCTCCGTAAGCCACGAGGTCATGGCGACCACAGGGGAGGTCTTGGTTTTCAATGGGATCATTGAAACGCCATTGAGTGACTTCATCAGCATTCCAATCAAGTCATCGGCTTTGTTTGAGCTTGAGGCGTCTACGATCAGCCATTTCCCCTTGGTGTCAATCCAGGCGTTGATTCGGCTGCGGATTGCAAAAGCACGGGGGAGCAATTCGTCTGTGACCGCCTCTTTGATCTCTTTCATCTGCTTGCGACCGGGCTTGTATCCCTCACGCTCCTCAATCTCGGCAGCTCGCGCCTTAGCGAACTGATTGATGACTGAAGAAGGCAAGAGCTTCTTCTCAAAGCCAAGAGAGATCAACAAATGATCACCGGCCTTGTGCACCAAGGGCTCCCCCTCGCCTTTGGGAGAAACCCATCCTCTGGTTTGAAGGTCTCCACCGCCACACGGCAGCAAAGCCTGGCGAGAGAATTCTTCTTGCATTGATTCCAGCGTGTGTTCCCACTTCGTTAAGCGGTAGATGATCAGATTTTTAAACCACATGGGCAGTTTCCTTGTTTTGCAATGAGTATTGTTGATGCTTTGTTTTGAGCGTCCGCTAGATTTTCATGCGAACGCTGCGTAGTTGAATGCGCTATTTTTCTTGTTTGGCGGTGGAGTACGCTTCCCTTGAGTGATACAGAGAAACCGTTCCCTTGACCGATCTTCCTTTGTTTGCAGCCAGATCCGCATAGTCGTTCCCGGCGTTGCGGTTATGCCCTCGGATCCACTGAAGGTGAATTCTGGGGTTTGACAGCAGCTCGATTCGGATTCTCATAACGGCGAATGCAGCTCTTTGGTCTGCAAGTTTCTCGATTCGTCGATTGAAGTGCTCGTCGTCTGACATGCACAGATCTACGCACCCTTGGCAATCTGAAAGTACCTGGAATTTCTGGCCTGGGTATTTCCTTGAGGTCACTTCGATCGCCAGCTTAATCGCAGCAGCTTCTGCCTGGAACGAGCTGTTCCCATATTCGGAACTAGCAACAAGTTCCACAAGTTCTTGTCCCGCATAGATTGCGAGCCCTAATCCAATTCTGCCGTCCTTATAAGACGCGTCGGCATACACTCGAAGGTTTCCTGAGGGCTTGCTGTCCATGCGATCTCCTTGCTGTTGCTGACCTTAAATCAATTGTATTTCTGAGCCCTTTCAAAGAAGTATTAATTTCGCTAGTGGAAAAGCAGCTATCTCTTTATTTAATAATACCATTTTATTAATATGCAGGCAACAAGTCTTTAGCTTTCATATCATAAATTGAACTAAAAGGATTAAACGGTTATGATTGAAATGTTTTATTAACAATTGAAAAAAGGTGTTCTTTTGAACGATACAACCGCAGGGGCTGCACATATCCGTGAGGCTGCAAGTCGCTCCAAACCCCTTTTGGTTAGGGGTGTCCGGCTGGACAAGATCAACTTTCCTGTTCGCGTAGAGCATGCTCAGCTAGATATGAACGAACGTTTGGACGCCAGGCATTCGCGCATTGACATACTTGAGCTTTCAATCGAGGCTCATTACGGTTATCAAAATTTGACGCATCAGTCATTTGATGGGCTCTGGAACTATCGCCCTCTATATGACTTGGTTTGCGAAAGTGATGTCCCTACACTAACTGGACCTCTTGAAGGGCAGCTCGATCTCGCATTGCAAGTTATCCAGGAGAGCATGAAATCACAGGGCGTTGACTTTGCACATGCCGAGGTTCGTGCGGTTCGAAAGGGTCTTTCTGTCGGCTCTCCTGTGCTGAAAAGAATTGCGGGCTCTCAGCCCTCCTTTGAGTTCCCCTGCTTTGATGTTCGCTCGGCAGGGATACAGGATTTCGCGTTGTCTCTGGCGGTGGATCATTCATGGTGCGCAGAGTTAGATCGCATCGAGCACAAAGATATTCGCAACGAAACAGGCTTAGTGACCTTTGATGTTTACACGCGAGGAGAGCCCTTGTGTGCCAGTTCGCTGAAAGGTCTAATCAATTACGTTTCTACTGTCGAACTCCTTGACAAGTATCAGGGCCGAGTAATCAATGAGCCTGCAGAGTATGTCGTGGAATTGGTAAGGTCGGCCGTTGAACGAGAGGCAAGAAAACAAAACTTAGAGCTTCTAGGGGTTGATATCGAACTCACGCGAACCGGTTATGCTCGAGCCACGCCCACTTTGACTCTGAAGGCTAGGTACTGAGCGTGGAGGTGTTTCAGCACCCTGATCTTTATGGCTATATAGGCATGGCCCTGTCCATGTTCAGCTTCGTACTTAAAAACGATAGCAATTTATTGAAAGTAAACTTTTTTGCAGCGATTTTCTGGGCGCTCAACGGTCTTTTGGTTGGCTCGATGACCGCCTTTTTGACGCAAATTGTTGGTGCTGTGGTGACTCTATACCGGCTGTTTGATCAATCAGAGGCTAGGGTTCTTCGTGCAGGCATAGTCGCTTTGCTTGCTTGCATTTTTCTTTCTTGGTGGAGCTGGGCTGGGCCTCACTCATTACCGGTGGCCGTAGCTACACTTTTCCTTGTTTCAGCCTTGGCTTTGGCGAAAGGGTTGTCTATAAGGATTTTATTTGTGGCGGCCAATACTGCCTTTTTGCTCCACGCGTACTTGTATAGCTCGACCCCGCAAATCATTGCGACCCTAGTGGCCTATCCTTTCCTCTTCGCGGGACTTTACCGGTTGGTGTCGGCAAGGGGCGACTCCTTGGTGACCGTAGAGCCGATCAAGTCTTGAAATTTTAGAGCCCTACCTTCGGGCAGTTGTGCTTTGAATTCGAGAGATGTTTCGGTTCGGTAGCCGTGTGCAAGGGCGGTAGATCTAAGTCATTGCTGTAACCTTTCTCATACCAAAGCGGCCTGTCGCATGAGATCAACCTTGTCGGATCAGGGCAAACAATGCGATGGGCTCTCAATATGTCTTTCCCTTCTTCTGCGTGGTGCCAAGGGCTCGTTAGTGTGATTGTTTCAAATCCGGCTTTGAGGGCCTTGCGCAGAACGGCCTCTCCTTCCCGGTCCCACCGGTCTTGTGTGATTGGCAGGCATCGGCCGTGGTCAACGTACATCAGGTCTTTTCTGCTGGCGGTGGTCGGGATGGATTCCAATGCGCAGAGTATGCCGATGTCATCGAGGTTGGCCCCGCCTTGGTATGCCTGGTACGGACTAAACCGGCTGATCTTTGATTCGTCCAGAGCACAGACCTCTGACAGGCCGTAGCGGTCATATGTCACTACCAGATCATATCCAGCTTGCCTGATCTCCCCGCTTAGGATTTTTCCCGTCGCGCCACCGAATTGACGGCTCAGCTCGTCTTTCCAATTGGTATGCTCGATGAAGAGCGCTTTCTCGTACCTTACCGCGCCATAGTGGGTCTGTGGAGAGGAAAACCAAGGTCGCTTAAAATCGCGCTCGAGCATGTAGACACCCCAGGGTTCAATCTCCGTGCGGAACGCTATACGGGTGGTGTCGGTCAACCCCCGCCGCACGCCCGACACGTCACGCCTAAACATGAAATACCGATCGCCTTCAAATTCCATGAATGCGGGGTCGGTAGATATTTTTCGTGGGAGCTGCTTCATCTTTCCTTAGAAGCTGAGGCCTGAGCTTGGGCGTGGCTTAGGTTGCGGAGTCGGCTCAAGGCCCTTTTGGATGCAGAATTCAATGGCCTCGCGTGATGCGGTATCGTATTGGCCAATGTCAGGCATCCAACGGCTTAACGCTCTGAACCTCTGGAATGCGGTTTGCATGGCGTTTTCACCATCGATCACCACGCCGTTTCCGCGCAACTCCTTGATGTAGCCGATCGACTCGCGCAGGTATTCTTTCAGTTTCTCGTTCAGATCCTGGAACCCATCTTCGCTTTCGTAAAGTTCAAAAGGGTTCTTCTCGGCCATTAGTTTTTCAAAGCTCATGACTTCTCCTTGTGGTGGCGGCGATCACATTGAGGGGCCTTTGGATGCAGGCTTCAGTGCTGGTGGAAAAGGAAAAGATCCTGCTCTTAGCAGCTTGTTGAGACCCTCTGCCTGATCCTCTCTGAGGGCGCCCAGTCCCACCAGTGTCTCTATGCTGTAAGACAGCTCTTCGAGTTGATCTTCGTTGAGTCCTGGGTAGCTCTTTGAATCAGGCTCTTTTCCAGAAAGGTGCGCGTCGTCAAACTTCTCTTTTCTAAAGCCTTCAAGCAGATTGTTTTTTAGCGTTGGGGAGATCTCTTCATCCAGTGCGTCGATGAAATGAAAAGCATTGTCCTGTTGAAGCTCAGCTTCATCCTCCTCGCCCCAGACCGTGACCTGCACCGTTTCATTGGGGTCAAAAGGCTCTTCCGTTATGAAATAACCCACAGAATTCACCACATGGAACCCGGAGACGATGTAGCTGAGGCCATCTACCTCCAGCTCAGTCCACACTTTGTTGGGGTCGGCCTTGACCACTTCCCCAAACTCAGGCTGCTTCTTCCCTATGCGCGTAAAGACAACCCCATTTTCTTCCAGGTTCTCGTGTAACCCAGATTCAGAGCCAAAAGAGAACTCTTGGGGTTTGTATTTCTCGGCCCATTCATCGCGTTGCATAGTGTTGTCCCTTTGATTTCAATTTCTCTAATTCTCTTTTTCATTGATTTTTAAGTCCAGACAAGCCGTATCGAGAAAAGCAGAGGGTTGCAAAGCACTGAGCGTTGGATTCTTCCCTGCTTGAATTGCTCGCTCTCTTGTGTCAATATATTGATATATCAGTATAAAAGAATTTGCAAAATGAAAAATTTAGGCGCTTTCAAAACCCAACGAGAAGCCTTGATCGCATCAAAGGTCCTGAGAAATGAGCCGCCCCTTGTAATCGCGGCGACGAACCTGAGGTATCACCGGCACATGAAGAAGCTCACCGTGCGAGAGGCAGCGGAGCTTTGCTCAATGGCGGTTGGGACCTACACGTCCTTGGAAAAAGGAAACCCAGGTAGCGGCGCGGACAATCTTCTAAAGGCCCTAACTGTCATGGGTGTTGACCTGAAGAAAGCTTTTGTTGCCTTGGACATGCCCCAAGGTGGGGTAGTCACGGAAATTGTTAATGGTAAAGCGCGAAGAAGTTTTCCTGAGACTAATTCTGTATGGCTTAGGTCACGGGGGATGATGCCTTGAGCGAAAAGGACCCCGTGTTAGAAAAAAACGAGCGCACAGTGGAGTTGTGGCTGGACGGTAAACACGTCGCAACAGTCGAGTTCCTGTTGGGCAAGGTCAGTCAGTGGTCTTACACTGACGAATGGATAAAGAATGGTTTTGAGCTTTCCCCTGCCTTGGACTTTAATGCCGAAGTAAAAGCAAGCTCTGCGGAGGCGTATCTTGAGAATCTCTTTCCCGAAGGCGAGGTTTTTGATTCCTTGGTCGAGATCCTTGGCGTTTCCAAGGGCAACCATTTCTCAATCCTGAAGTCGCTTGGCAAAGAGACGTCGGGGTGCTTGATGTTTTTGTCGCCGGGAGAAGAGCCCGATCTGATTGAGCCGTCCATCAGGATTATCGGGGCCGATGAATTCGAGAGGCGTGTAGCTAAATCAGACGACCTTCCCGTGACGTCTTGGGACGGTCGCGTTCGTCTTTCCGTTGCTGGTCTTCAAAGAAAAATCAATGTTGTGTATGCGCAGCAAGGTGAGATCATCGGGCTCCCAGAGGGATCTTACAGTTCAACTCACATCATTAAGTTTGAAAAGAACAATCAAGAAAACCTTGTTCTGAATGAAAAGTTAATGCTTGAGACTGCGCGACGACTTGCAATTCCCGTATGCAATACGGAAATACTCTCAATTGCAGATAGGCGTCTGCTTTTGGTTGAAAGGTTTGATCGCTCGGTTAGCGAGGAAAACAAGGTCACTGTTAAAACTAAGATGCCAATCGCTGGGGTAAAACCGGAGGAAGAGCTGCACGTACTGGAATCCAACTATTCGCATGGGGTGATGGACTTGCCTTCGGTTAAGAGGGTTCACATTATCGACGGTTGCCAAGCTCTAGGCCTTAGGTCTGAATTGAAGTACGAACGTCACCTCGGCGATGGGGCTGAAGTGCGTCACAGTCGTCTTGGTGTCTCCTTTGAGGACCTTGGTGCCCTCTGCGCTTTGTGTGTTGACCCTAAAGCGGTACGAATCTCTATTCTAAGGTGGGGGATTTTTAACCTGGCGGTGGGAAACTTTGATGCTCACGGTAAGAACATATCCTTTACTTTGTCGGAAAAGGGACTCGATCTAGCACCTTTCTACGATTTGGTGAGCATTGAATCTTTGGGCGGAAAGTTCAAGGATACTTTTGCTATGGGTTACGGGGATAACTTTGGCGAAACACCATTCGAATGGGGTGATCTATGTAAGTTTGCGTTGGATCTCCGGGTCGAAGAAAGTGATCTGATAAGCAATGCACTAGATATCTTAACGTCCCTTCCTGGGGCTCTTAAGATGTCTTTGTCATCGCTGCCCCCAACAACCGACAAAGAAAACACCTTCATCACGAAGCTGAGGCATGTGTGCGAAAGCAGATCAGCATACCTGGCCGGCGTCATACAGAAGGAAATCAACGGAAGCCTAAACATGCTTAGCGCTCAGCATACCGATCCAGGGAATTCATTTAATTGACCTTTTGTCGTATATAGTGTATTATTTGATAATACTCTAGGAGGTCATATGCAACACCAATACGAAGCACTCTGCCAGCGAATCCTCGATAAAGGCGTGATGGTCGCCAACGAGCGAACGGGTGTGGGCTGCTTGACCGTGGTTAATGCCGATTTTGAATACCACGTTGGCTTTGGGGAGTTCCCCTTGGTGACGACCCGCAAGGCTCCATATAAGGCGGCCATTGCGGAGCTCTTGGGCTACCTTCGTGGTTATAGTGACGCGCAACAATTCGCGGACATCGGCTCGCCAACTTGGTTTGCAAACGCCAACGAAAACAAAGCGTGGCTTGCCAATCCTCACCGTAAGGGCGAGAACGACATGGGTCGGGTCTATGGCGTTCAGGGGCGATCCTGGGCAAAGCCGGATGGATCCACGATCGATCAGCTCGTGAAGGTCTATGCCAATTTGAAAGCAGGTAAAGACGATCGCGGTGAAATCATCACGTTCTGGAACCCGGGCGAGTTCGATCAAGGCTGCTTGCGCCCCTGTCTTCATTCCTACCAATTCTCAGTGCTGGATGGCACTTTGTACTTGAACGCAACTCAGCGATCCATTGATGTGCCGCTTGGTTTGGTTTTCAACATGGTCCAGGTGTACACCTTCCTTGCGCTGATGGCCCAGATCACCGGTTTGAAGCCCGGGGTTGCCTATCACAAGCTGGTTAATTGCCACATCTACGAGAATCAGATTGAGCTGATGAAAGAGCAGCTAACGCGCGAGCCGTTTGAGAGCCCGCGTCTGCTCGTCAATCCCGAGATCAAGTCCCTTGATGACGTGCTGACCTGGGTGTCCAAAGATGACTTCACGGTTGCGGGCTATGAACATCATCCGGCCATTTCCTACCCGTTTTCTGTGTGAGGTTTTTATGCAGCCTAGTAAGCGAGATTTAGCTGCCATCGGGATCATTTTTGCAGCAATTGTTTTTGCGGGGATTGGGGTCTATTCTATTGAGCAGGTAGAGAAAGGCCGAGGTATTGCCAAAGCTGTCCTCGAAAGCATTCCTGAAGACCAGAGTTCTCTTAAGGTGCTTGCAGAGAAGCTCGTTGAGTATGACCGCGATGCCCTGGAGAAGATCAATCTTGAGAGCGGCGAGGATCCTTGGTTGTCCCACGCAAAAGGGTACCACCCGGAACGCTTTGTCGTGCCTGCGGAGTGGTTCGCTTTAGTGGCCCAATCTAAGGAGATTCCAGATGGTCAGGTAAAAAGACTGCTGGAAAAGGTGGGTGAAGAGCCCCTATCGACTACAGGTGCGGCCTATTGGGTACTAGAAGTTTCTCAAGCGTTAAGGGTGGCCGGTGCTTATGAAGAGCAAAAACGCGGCATAAACGCTTTGTGTGGTGCTGATCAGTCTGCGGGATTGAGAAGTGGGAGTGCGACCAAAGAGCAAGAACGCGGCGTTGACGTTTTGTGTGTTGATTCCGAGATTGCGCATGAGAAAGATGCTGCGGGGCAACCGCTTTAATGTCTCTTGCATCGATGTTCGGCGCACTTAAGTCAACCGCCATCTCGCCTGTTTCGTCTGCCTTTGAAGCTCGCGTTGCCGGAGTGCGTTGTGATAATGAGCTTGCAAACAGTGTTCTGCCGGATTCCTGGCGGTGGGTCGTCACTAAATTGGATTGCAAGGAGTAATGCCGTAATGCCATCTCGATACGAGTCCGGACCAAAGTCTTTTGTGCTGCAGATGATGGCCAAGTGCGCTATACGCGATCGACAGGCCTTGATCGATGCGTATCGCGCGGAGTTTGGCACTCCGGACGAAAAGGCGTCTCAGGTTATTTGCGAGGCAGAACGCTTGATCAAAGACTTCAAGCGAATCGCCCGGGGCGGACTCGCCCAGCCAAACAAAAGCTTAGAGATTTAAATCGATGACCTTGTCTACCATGAGAGATCGTATATGAGCAAAACAGATTCCCAAGAGTTTCCCCTAGAGTTCCTCGTGGCTTTCGCGTTGATCTTTATTGTTCTTATTGCTGCGGTGGCGTCTATTCTTGCTGATGATGTTGAGAATGTTAAAGGGGGCTATGCACAAACCGTGGCTGAGCAACTACCAGAGAGTGAGCCGTCCCTCAAGGCTTTAGCGCTTAGCCTTGCTCAGCACAACAGGGATACACATCAAGAGTTAACAAACTCCTCTGGAAAGAACGAGCCTCTTTCGTGGTACCTGGCAAGCCAACCGGAACTATTCGCTGTGCCCAATGAATGGTTTTCTTTGCTTGCAAAAAGCGAAGGAATTCCTCCTGAAAAGTTAGCCGAACTCATTGGCGATGCTGGGAGGGGGCCAATTTTTACAACAGAGGCCGCCCAGTGGGTGCTGGAGGTCTATGAATACAAAAGGTCGCGTGCTGCTCTAGAGGCTCAGAAGCCTGCGTTGCAGGCGCTGCGGGACTCAATCAAACAATAGTTCGTTGCCGTACCCTATTGTGGGCGGATACCGAGTAAAGTTTTTTAAGCGGAGAAACTTGATATGCCATTTCAATCTCTAGCAGCCCGTATGGGTATCTTCACCGTATTTGCTGTAGGCGCCATTCTTTATTTGGCTTTTGCTAACCCATTTATTAAGGGGGGTCATGCACAAACAGTTGAAGGAATGATTCCTCATGAGCATGCATCACTACGAGGCCTGGCAAAGGACCTCGCTGTTCATAATGAAAAGGTGCACAAGGCATTGAAATCAGATGCTGGCTCAATCAGAAGCCTGGGTTGGTTCATGTCGCGTTACCCGGAAAAATTCAACGCGCCTGCCGACTGGTTTGAGAAGGTGGCGCAAACCAAAGAAATTCCCACATCAAAAATCGAAGCACTCTTGGAGATAGCAGGGACGGGGCCTGTATCTACAAATGAGGCGGCTGACTGGTTGCTAGAAGTCTATATGCACCTAGAAAGAGAGAGTTCTGCAGAAAACCAGCAGATCGGTGTCAATGCCTTGCGTGGACCTGATAAGTCCCCGATTAAAGAAGATGCGGCACGGCAAGTAGCGGAAAAGGCCGTTGCGTTAATGTTCATCGACCTCAAACTTACCTCCATGACGCCAGAAACCGCTTCCTTCGAGGCGGTGGTCGCTGGGAAAAAGTGTGATATCGATCTCGCTAACAATGTTTCCCCAGAACCTAATCGATGGTTGGTTACAAAATTGAATTGCGAGAGCTGATGCTAAATCTTTAGCAAACGAAACTAAAAAGGATTAACAAATGGATGTTTTTGGCGCATTCGCATGTCTACTTGTCCTGACTATGTTCGCTTCTACTTGTTGGGCGCTCGTGTTGGTTGACGGTCTAAATATGAAGTCTTCAAAGATCGTCTTTATGGGTTTTTTGATTATTGGGTGCATGTTGATTGGGCATTACTTGGGCCTTCTAATCGCTTTATCAAATGGCTTAAGCTTTAAGCCACACCCGATCCTTTGGGTGGATGAACCGATTAGAGCCTTGAGTGTGATGTTCTCAACATTATTGGCTGGCGGCGGTTTCAGTTTTGGCATCTACAGCCTATTGGCCTCGATGAACGTGTTTACCGCCCGAGCGATTGATCCCACATCATGAACCCGGGCTGTCCTAACCTTGCGTGCGACACTGAGGTCGACGAAACGACTTATTTGCAATTTTAGATGGAGTCCAACAAAATGAAAATTGAAGCCATTCATGCAAAATCCGGCACCATTTCTTTTCTTGAAAAAAGCCTTCGCAGGCATAGATTGGTACTGATTTTCTTTGCTTTTTTATTAATTGCTGATTCAGTTTTTCTGTTTCAACGTTTTGATGAGTCGGAGTATCTGAGTCTTGGTTTTTTGGGTGTCATGCTTCTTTTGTGCTTAGCCGACTCTATTTATAGGCAGACTCCGCCTAGAAAGTTAAATGCGCTAGGCATCAGCGAGCAAGAAGTTAGATTGACGCACCTCTATGGAGCGACCCATGGGCTTCTTTTGATTTTTTGGTTTTCAGGCATGGTGCTTGGGGCCTTCTTCATTTTGTTCATGACCATTGATAGTGCATTTGAACCGAATCTAATTTACCATGCGCTCCCAACTGGGATTACAAGTGTCGTATTTTTCGCTTACCCTCTCGTTGCTTCACAAACGCTCAAGAAAATCATGAACCACGACTCCACGCCCACTTGTTAGCGCGATAGTCTCCTTTAGCAGTAGTCCTCTCTTTTGTTTCACAGCCGAAGATGAGTTTTGAGTGTGTCTCCATTGCTATCCCTTATATTGCATTATTGTATTAATAATGCTATCATTACTTATGTCTGTGGTACCAATGCATTTGGGTTTGCCCAAGACGACTGAATAGAGGCGTCGGCTCCGTTTGGTCTTTACAGTCGTTCTCAAATTTTGTGGCGAGGTGGTTAAGTGGCAGGGATTAAGGCTTTAACGAAAACCCAACGGCTTTTGAAGTCCTTCGCGGCAGTCGATCTGTGCGACGAACATCGCAATTACGGGGATGAGACCCCCGCCCTTAGAGATTTCGGCGTGGCGCCCTCAGTGGCGGCTGCCTTGATTCGATGGGGTGAGAAGCACGATCTCGTCAGTACGTTCGAAAGTGACCTGGGTTGCTCAAACAATACATATTCTTGGCAGTCCTCCTTCTTGGCGGCGGCTGTAGAAAAGCACCTCGAAATGTTCGGTGAGGCGGGCAAAGCTGATCTGCCGGAGTCCCTTATTCGTTACGCCCAGGAGCACTCCCTCAAGTCTCAAAAAGGCGTCGCACTGTGAGCCAAGACCTAGATCTCTCTGGGGCGTTGAATCTGTGGGTGGAGCTGTCTGGGGTCGATCCCTCTAAGACAAGCTTCACCTGGGGTGATTTGGGCATTCTCGATATGCACAGGGCTCTGAAAGAGGCGCTCGACCTCGATCATACTGAAATCACGGGCAGCCTTATTTTCCAATACGTTACCTCGGAGTACTTCAAAAACCGCAGTTTCTCAGTTCAGGAGCTTCTTGATAAGCCAGATCAGGTTTCAGAATATCTGGCCAAGAGTGCGGCCCTACTCCGCTTTCTATCCCGTGATGAGATTACAAAAATCTCTAGGGAGTTTAGCGCCAACATGGCCAAAGCTTTGGAGGTATACGGAGCCACTGGCGAGGACGTCATGAGTATCGTCAGGGCTCCACACCGCCTTGCTTTGCTTCGGCGTGATGCTTTTCGAACCTTGCAGAATCTGAGCGTCCACCAATTTCTTTCTGGCGCTCCTGAAAAGCCCGAGGTCAAGCCGGTCTATGGAAAACAGGTCTACCGGTGGGACAACATCAATTCGATGCTCAAGGCGTTAATTTCGATGCCCAGCGGTGTGACTGTTAATCTAATTGTTCACCCGACTGATCCCTATCGGTCTTATTTTGCTTTTGCGATTAGGAATGGCGGGAACCTGTTTGTGTTCACCGACAAGGACAAGACGCCACACCCCCTGTCGGAGGACCTCACCCGCCGTCCTGATAAAGTCTTGGCGGCGCGCGAGGCTCGCAACTGGTTCCCCTATGAGTTGATGGGCATGGCCTTTACTGACGACGGCAAGGTCTTTGTTCAGCCCATCGAGTCCAGGGATCTGGTGTCCTATCAGTCTTCAATCCGACCGCTTAAGCATCTTTCCAGTCTGAAGGCGCCCACCGTTGTGTGGCTTACAATGATGCTGGACCTGATCATGGAGAAATTCTGGAATGAGGGCTTTCAGGCGCCAGCGCTCTCCTATACCGGTGAGATGGTGAAGGTGAATACCCCCCTGATTGAAGAGGCCGCATCGCGAGGCCTGGTTGTGGCCGGCTATGCCCCATTGAACCTGCCCGAGATTGAATTGCATGAAATCAGGTCCGGACAGGGTCCCGCAAACCCAGCCTTTGGGATTGCTGCGCAACCGAACGGCCTCTCCGAAGATGTGTCTTCGGTATTGAATTCTGAGGGCACTACCGGCAATTGGATGGAAGATCGCTACGGGCACTTAGTGACAAAAGATGTCCTAAACCTGGTAGCCAGTCCGGCCGATTGCCTCGCACTTAATTTTGACGGAAGTGGGCCTGCACAAGCAAGTAACCCCGCCGGAGAGATGGTTCGTCTGGACGCGCGAAACGTAACAAAGCCCTCCGGTTGGTTCGGTGGTCCTGATTATGTTTCTCAAGTCCAACTAAACAGCCTGGATTCGACATCCTTTGGTACCGCCGAGGATATCCGGAAAGACCGACTCTTTCTGGCCAGGTCTAATTATGCGAAGCTGATTCAAAAACACGCCGATGATGAGTTCTCAGCGCGAAAGAAAGAGATTCTGGAATGGTTCTCTTCACATGTGAGGGCAAATCATGTGAATCTTCTTCCCTTGATGGTGGAGAAAGAATTGCTGGTTCAATGCCCCAAGCCTGGGTCTTTTGATGAACGTGGAGACGGCTGGGCCGCGGAGGTCAACGGTGTATTTAAGCGTCGCTTTATGGAGCGTTTTAGCCTGGTTGGTGAAGACGCGTGGCGCAAGGATCACCTCAACTTCTATCCGAGCCAAGGCGCCGTGGTGTTTAAAGGCCCTGGCTACAAAAATAATGCACCTACGTGCTTTCAAACGGGTGCGCCCTCCTCTGTGGTTGTTAAGTTTATGCCGGAGACAGCCGAGGACCTGGCTTTCCTTGCTGGTGTGACAAAAAGCGATTTGCCCGATGTTCTTCAGCACTGGGGGTTGCGAAAGCCCTATGTAGGCAATCATCTATTGCGCCGCGTCGATCCCATGGAATGGCAATGCGAAAACCCCTGGAGAGGGCTGGCATTCACGTGTGCGTTCTTTTTCTCGACCCGCGCGATCAACAGGCTCGAAAAATCATTTTCCGGGCGAGCTGCCCCAACACTTCCGGGTGAATCCCAACAATAAAAAGGAATGACAATGGAAAAGGATCTGCACGCAATTCAATCTCAAGAAAAAGGCCCTTTGCTTAACGCCTGGCGCGTTGCCTTAAAGAGGCACTTGATAATCACCGCGATCTATGTTGCGACTGTGCTCGCATGGATCTACATGTCATTTGACATGCCCCTTGCGCTGAAAGTCTCTGGCCTAGTTTGTCTCATCTTGCTGTTTACTACTTTTATGATCGTCGATTTAAGAAAACTAATTGATCCATTTTTCCCCGAAGGGGGGGCCGCGAAGTCGGAGGTCGAGACCAGCGCTAGTTTAGCCGGGATGGATGATCGAGAAAAATTCATTTCTGACTGGGAAGAGTTCATTGCAAAAAGAGAGGCCAAGGAGCAACAACTCGAAAGCGAATTTAAGCCAGATCAAATAGATTGCTACCCAGTTAATATTTGGGATGATTTTGCTGATGGTGAGGAAACCTATGCCTATGTTGAGGATCGTAGAGTCCCCATGGAAGTAAAGTTCAAGATTCTCAATCACCTCATGCAGTTCGCCGAGACCCTTGATATGGTCAAGGAGGGGCGCGTCAGTTTGCTAATATTCTTTAATGATTCTGCGCTGAAGTATCCTTTATTGGTTGGAAACTCCGAGGCTGAGTATTGTTTATATAGGCGCTGGGAGCTGAAAATCAGTTGCCCGAATCATGAAGTATTGGACGAATTTGTCGAGCAATTGGCAAAAGTGCCTGATTTTCAAGGCAAGAAGATTGATGTCTATTCGGAGTCGTAATCCAATGCTGGGAACGCTTCTTTGCACGATAATAAAGCAATCTGTGGCCACGCTAAGTGACTGCGTAAAAGGAACAAAATATGAGTGACAGTAAATTCACAAATCATGAAAAGCAAACCGCAGACACGGACAAACAAGATTGCTCCCCCTTGGATCAGTTTCTTGGCTCTTTGATGATTAGTTTGTTTGCGGCGCTTGCTGGAGCCCTTCTTTTTGTTGTGGACTATCCCAACCCGGAGACGATCTCGATTCAAGAGGGTATGAAGAAAACCGGATACGCTTTTGTTCAGTATTTCGTTGGGGTTATGCTTTTCTGTTTTCTCTATTTTTACGCTCTGAATAAAATGAAGGGCATTACGTCCGAGTCGGTCCGACTGTATGCACAGCGCCTATGGAAAGATCTCCTTGTGCGAGCAGAAGCGCGGAGGCTCGGAATGTCTTATCAGGAATTGTTAGCCCTTCTGGAGCCTTCTAAAGAAACCAATGGCAATCCGAAGTCCGACAAAAAGGAAAGATAATCATGACGACACCTAAAGTCGCGAGCTACAGGTTAATGCCCCGCCGTATTTTGGAATTGGAAGGAAATATTGATCAGTTAAAGATAATGTTGCTTGTTACGCTTACTTTGTTGTTTTGCATTGGAGCCTTGCTAACTGGGGTTGGCTTTTATGTCTCCGTAGAAAACTGGGACTTTAACATTGCGTTTGGGTTGCAGCCGGCGATCCTGTTCGCGTGTCTGATCTCTCCTTTAGTGATGATTTGCGCCTATTGTCATTGGGTATTTCGTTTGATTTCCGCGATGGAAAAGAATGCCGGTAACCGTGGATTTATGGCGTACGGAGGCGATGAAAGTGACTTAATTTCATCTCCTGGTTCAAAATAAACTGTCAAAAAAATAATATCCATTGAGGCTTAGTTGCATATGGTGATCATTGAATTCCTAACTGTTTGTGTCGCGTTATTCATCGTGGTGCGGGCCGTTAGAAATACGTTTAATTCGCAAGTTGTGGTGCAGGGGCATCCTTTTTTTGGCGTGGTCTTGGGTGTGTGGGCGATACTTCTTTGGCCGGTGACGTTGTGGTTAATTGACATTCGGGCAGTTTGGTTTTTTGCTCTGTTGATGGTTTCAAGCGTTGGTCATTTGTGTGTTACGGTGGATGTGTACAGAGGTACACGTACCTTGCGACCATAGATAACGATGTCGAATCATCATGGAGAGCGAGTATGACGTGCACAACGGCAGTTGAAGGTGCCTCAGCGAGGCGTCTTTTCCATGGTACCGGGGTTTACGGGTTGGCAGCCATTGCGCAAAGCAATACGCTGGAAGAGGGTGTTTACTGGAACAAGCCAGGTGAGCCGCACGGGCCAAGAACAAGCGAGTCTTTTGAGGCTGCTGCCACCTTCATCGAGTACAACATGTATTGGGGTGAGGGCGGGGTCATTGTTTTGGATCGGGACCTTCTTGAACAGGACTACCGGACGGTCAAGTATGTGGACACCGTGTGTGACGATGTCTTGGTCGCCGAGCAAGAGGTTGCAATTCTGACGCCCAAGGTAATGAATCTTGACCGCTACCTGGTGAGTATTGTCTGCGATCCCGCGGTGATTCAAACAGCAAAAGACGAAGATAACCTGCAGTCCGCGCTGGATGAGTGCGGCTGGCAGTTCGATCACAAGGATTTTGACCTGGCCAGGCAGTCTTTGGATGCGCTACTAAAACATCCCAAGCTAAACGCCTGGGTCCCAGTAAGTGGTTTTCCCTACAACCCAGACGGCTGGCTTGCTTATGAGAAAAAGAACGTCGAGTCGGCAGATTTTCCTCACGAACACAAAACCAAAAGCTCTAGCCCAGGATTCTGAATCATTGGAACGCGGTGCTTTTGGGCGTGTTGTTTTTTTTGACCCAGCCAGCTCCCTGTCCGTACCATGGGTTAATTTCTTAGCCAGACATGGAATTGAGTGATGAAGAATCTAAGCGGCAATCAAAATTATATCGAAGTGTTGGAGCAGCTAGCCAAACTTAAGGTGGCCAAAGGTGCGAGCGCCATGTTATACGTCGTTCAGCCCTCCACCGCCTCCGCCATCGATGTTATCTATGATGACGCAGGTGTGGCCAGGCTTGGATATTCAAAAGCGCGGTTGCAGGATTACTTGCAAGCAAACCCGGGACATCGCGTAATGGATGCAACTGAGCTACATGCGCTTTTGCTGGAGATGCATAGGCGGCCTGTACAGGAAATCTCGGAAGACGACTTCAATTATGCCCTGGAGGTTTTGCCTCCCTTGGATTACCAGGCAAGCGGTGGATATCTGTCATTCAAGATGAGTGAGTTCTACACGGCGGATATCACCTCGATCTATGTGCGAGACCCAGAGGGAAGGTGCTTTAAGTTTCAAGACCAAGCTTCTACCTCTGCAGCAGATTGTGTGCAGCGAGTCGTCTCGTTTAAGACCGCCGAGGGCGAAGGCGCCATTAAAAAGCCTACCTCGTCTTCTCCCGGATTGTAGTGCTTTAAATGAGTGATTCGATTTACGAGCTTAGGTTCAGGTACCAGCAGGAAAACACATTTAAGCTAACTTACACAACTCGCAATTCCCTGGTTGGCAGCCTAAAGAACACCGTGCTGTTTGCCGGGGTGCCTCTGGACCAAAATGAATTGTTGGCTGAGTTTCCGCAGTCCAGGCAGATTGCACTGTCGTACCAGGACTTCCACAAGGAACTAAAAGAGCCATTCAAGTATTTCTGTTCAGGCGATCATGAACTGCGACGTCTGACTTAAGGTTTCGTTGCTCGATTAAAGGCCTTTTGGAATTCCTTACACAGCAAAGTTGCTGCGCGCTTTTCTTGCATGCTTGGAGAACGGTTCTCAAATCCTCGCACTTGATCAATAGACCATCTGTTGCCGATCTGGCGACTTAACGACACCGTCAAGCGGTCTTTCTTGTGATTTTCAGGAAGAATTTGTGCAGAAAAGACTCTGTTTTCACCCGAAATACACCTGTTTGCATAAGTGCCTACGCAATGCCCCATAGCTTGCCCTTCCTCAATGAGTTCAAGCGCATGAGAGAGTTCTTTGAATGTGTAGGCGCCGACTTGGTGGGTCGCAAGGGTGCATGGCCACGTAAGCTGTTCGCAAGTATCCACTTGGAATCGAGCTAGCAACATCTCATCGTGCGTGATTTGAAGGATTCTGATCGCGCGTGAGGGGGTTATTTTTCTTGGTCCGATTAGCTCGTTCATTCGATGGCTTGGCAATTGACGCAGGGCGTCTACCGCGTCACTGCAAAGGTCTTTGAGGTTCTCAACAGAGTGCCTGCTTGTCAGCACGTGCATGGACAGGGCTCGGAAAAAATGTCCATGTGGGTCTGAGAGTTGACCTGTGCGTCGATCGTTAATGATATGAACAGCGTGTTTGTAAACTTGATACAAAAACGATAGGATCCGCGCTCGTGGCTTGTGTGGACAAAAGCTGCCCACTTCGTTGAGAAAGCTCACTACAATCTCTGCGGTGTCAGTTGGGGGCTCGCCCCATTCTTCGCAAGGAGTATCCGTGACGTCGCTGTCGCTGTGCGTGACTGGTTGCCCCGTATTTGTGGACTGATCCCATGGTTGTGTCAGTGCCGCGCCAACAGGGATCAACAACTTGCGGGCGTCGATTGCACTCATTCTTTTGAGCAGCCGCCAGCCGGCCGGCCGCATGCCTCTTTTTTTGTATTTCGAGCGTAGCTCGTTGATTCCTTCAAAGCGGTCTTCGTGAGAAAGTTTGTGAAAGTCCGGCATGAGAGGAATCAAAACAGGATATTCATTGTGGAATTCGCTCAACAGGATTGACCTATCCTTGCACGTGGCCATGCGGTTGTAATCGCTTAATCGAGCGTAGATTCCGTAGACTTTGGCGGTGGATGAAAGCGTCTCTTTGTCAAAGAAATTCTTCAGATATCCGGTGCCAGGACCAGCAAGGTAACGCGATCCTAGGGCCTGTTTGTTAATCGGGTTGGCGCGATTATAGGCCCAGCGATGGACAGATGGATAAGGCGTGTAATTGGTTTGGTGAGATCGCCGAGGCAAAAAGCCGTACAGCTCGCCCGAGGGTAGTGTTATTTTGTGTTTAGCCTGAATTTCCTCAAGCAGGTTTCGTGCAGAGTAATTTAAAAGATTGGTGCAGTACTGCAGAAGATATCGCCAGGTCTGAGGCCCTATCACTTCGAGATGGTCGAGATGGACCGCCTTCAGCGGTTTAATTGCTTTGATATAGGTGTTCTTTTTGGCAGCGGGGAGCTTTAAGAAATAGAGAATTTCCTGATAAGAGCCTAAACAGTAGCCGCGGATTTTTTCTTTCCCGTCCTTCCAAAACACGTAAGGGCCAAATCTAATCCAGTTTCCCGAGCCTTCTTGTCTGCATGGCAGGTAACCATGTTGAAACTGGGCGGAGATCAAGTCTTGCAGACATCGAGAGACGACAGTGGGGTTTTGTTTGAAGTGTTCTACAAAGCGATTTTCATGCGCGAGGACACGAGGAAAGTCCTTTGGCTCAAGACCGTTTTTGTACCCGTGTCGAGCACAATGATCCAGGTCGCAAAACCGTTTGCCACGATGATTCTCAATAAGCCCATAAGCAAACAGACAAGCCTCTAAGAGATCGCGTCTTTTGCTATCAATCTCGTCGGAGAATGATCGGTTCCAGGTCTCAATGGCGCTATCACTTTGGAATGGCCCACACTCCTTGTGCAGATCAAACAAAATTCCATAGGATTTGTTAAGCGTGAAATCCTTGGGCTTTCCGGCCCAGTACTTCTTAGAGATTGAAGAAGGTGTTTGCAAGGATTTAACTTCCTCGTCTGGTAGGTAGCGATCTACCTCCGCAAGGATCTCGTTCTGGGGCGTTAACCGGGTTGCCATGTCCATTGAAAGCTTCCTTCATTCTTGTTAAATAGCAGCGACATTGTTTTTCCTATAATCGCCACAAGAGTGTGAGATTGCCTAACGCGAAATTGGTTGATAATCCTGCAGCCGCCGACCACGACCGTCTGGCGGCGCCGCGCCCCAATGCTGACTTAGAAGCTCTATCATCGCGGCGGGTACCGTATAGAAACCCCAAAGAGCAGCAGCGTATGTAAGCCTTCACCCAAAACTCGTCGGCCCATTGGGCAATTGCTAGTGGCAGTACGTTATTGTCGTTCATATTTGTGCCCACAGGAGAAGGTCATTTGCCATCAAGCTGGTGGGTTCTCAACGCGGCTTGGCAAGAACACCGATACCGGGACCCAGTGTTCGCAGGTGTTTTGCTCTTTCCCCTTGTTCAGGATGCCTACCGCTTTTTTACAGGAGTTGACTTCTCCTGTGTCGATCGCACAAGAGTCCGGCCCTCCGCCCAGAACGGGATCGCATTTGCAAGCATAGAGTCCGGCCCGCGCCGCCTCCTTCACTTGGACTTTGGACGGCTTCCAATGCGGGCACTGATTCTTCCAGTTGATCTTTTCCCTGTTGGCCAAAGCCAAAGAACAATCGGAGATTCTTCCAAGGTCAATCACACATGCGTCGGGATTTTCTCCGGTATTAAGGTCGCAATGGCAAGCGTATAGCATGACCTCGTTTTCAGGATCGCAGGTACTCGCGCTTTCCTTTTCTTTGCTCAGTGAGCTTTTTCTGGTCTGCAAAGAAGATGACTTGAAGTTTTCTGTATCTAGTAGCCCTGGTCGCATGGGGAGGTCATCGCTGATCTCCGCGTCCTCGTCGAACCGCACCTCAATAAAACCCTTGGACATCAGCACACGGAACACCTGAAGATCGTGCTTATTCAACAGGTCTTTGCAGTCGCTCTCAAAGAGTTCTGCGTCATCGCCCAGATAGTATGTGGCTGAGGTGGTCTCATTGGAGTACAGGCGCCACTCAGAAACGGTTCCTTTGAATACGGATCCGTCGGCAACCTCTTCTGACACATGATCGCTGTTAAGCATGCCCAAAAGCCGGGTTTCGATGCCATTTACTCTGCCTCGAAAAATAGACTCTGCAAGCATTACTTTAGAGTCGTTTGCGGACGCTGCATGCAAGTGATTCCAGGAAGCGCTGTCGTGAGCCATCGCCAGGAGTTCTCGTGCGGCTGACAAAGGCAGTTTTCTGCCGGTTTTGGCCTTCACGAACTCAGCCATCTCGGCTGCTTTCTTGCCCAATGCAACGTAGTCTTTCTTGGGGGTACTAGTCATATCAAATCACCTCGTGTTTTGTTTGATGTTGGGTGCCCAGAGTTTCCCAACAGCAAAACAAAGGGTTCTTTGATTTGGATGTTGGATGTCTTTCGTCAATCATTTGCCGCTCCCGTTTCCGGGCTGGGCATGCGAGCCGATTCAGCTCAGTCGCAGGGTTTCTTTCGAAACCTAAAGAGTGCGACCGTCCCTGTTGCATTTTATACCATAATAAAGTATTATTTGCAACACATTATTGCCCAAGGGTAATTAACTGGCAGCTTTAAAGAGAGGTTACAAGGTGGGCATTCTTACCGCCATAATGGCCTGCATTAGGTCGGCTTATCTAGCGTTCAGGCGCTTTCTCGTCTTCGAAACGAAGGGTTTTGTTGCGCGCGATCTTTGGCCCAAGGAGCACGTTTTCCCTGCGTTTATGGGCCTCTTCGGTTGGCCTTTCCTTTTGGTCGTCTTTTTGCAACTCTTATCTCTTTTCTTCACTGGCGGTGAGGTTCTCTCAAAAACCCTCAAGGATTTTGAAGACGGATATGCATGGAACGCGATCGGCTCCTTCGGGTTCGTTGTGTTTGGTTTCTTGCTTCTTTTTCCAGGCTCAACAAGGCTTCTTCGACTCGCAAGAAGCGTTCTTTTAGCCGCATCGAGTATTGGATTTACTACGTTTTATGTTTCTATCTCGACTGCTTTGTCGGGCGTTCCTTTTGGGGACATGTTACCTAGTTTTTTTGGCCAAGCTATCTTTGCTTTTTCATGGATAACTCTGTTGGCTTTTTGTTTTGTTTTTATGACGTGGTATCCCCTGCTTCTTCTGGGGGCGGATTCAGACTCCACTTCCTCGTTTCTCCTTAAGATGCAGGCAACTTCTTTGTTGTTTAGGTTGTTTGCGGGCGGCGGTCTTAGCCTCGTAACCTCGCTTGCTATTTATTGGTCAATTGTTTTTGCTCCCACCGCTGCGCATAGCGCCCCGCCAAGAATCGTGGACTCCTCTTGCGTTATTGATAGTCAAATTAGGAAAAAATAATGACAACTCATGCTTTAGCTTCAGTAGCGTCAAATTTTCATCAGTTCGAAGTCGATGAGAACATCGTCAACGACTTGATCTACCGTCAGAACGGCACGGTTGCCACCGCCTTGGGCGAGTTGGTGATGAATGCTATTGACGCCGGCTCTGAGAAAATCGAAATCTTGGTTAGCGCCGAGGGTTTTGAGATTCGAGACAATGGCACGGGATTCGCAGATGAGGAATCTGTGATGCGCTTTTTCAAGCGTTTCGGCACGCCCCACACTGAGGGCGATGCAACCTTCGGTCGGTTCAGAATCGGTCGGGGGCAGATCATGGCTTTTGCCAGAACCACCTGGCATTCACGGACATTCAAGATGACGACAGATCTCGAATCTGGTCAGAAGGGGTTTGAGTTCGAAAAGGATGTTCCGGCCTATAGCGGCTGCAAAGTATCGGGCAAGTTTTACAAGCCGTTGAACCCCTACGACTTGGGTAAGGTGCACGAAGGCCTGTCGGATCGCGTCCGTTATGTCTCAACGCCGGTTTTCATTAATCAGATTCAGGTAAACCCCCAGGAAAAACTGCGTTGGGATTACGAAGATGATCAGATCAAAATTGCCTTCAATCCGCAAGGCCGGTACTCGTTAAAGCTCTACTCCCTTGGGGTCTTTGTCAAGGAGCTGCATATCCACCAATATGGCTTTCAGGCCGATGTGGTAACCAAGCAGGCGCTTAAGCTGAATATGGCGCGCAATGAGGTCAACCAGGATGACCCGCTTTGGCTCCATGTGCATGCAGTTCTGCGTGAAGAGATGCGCAAACGAAAGCGTGGTGCCAAAACTCTCAGCGAGAATGAGCGCTCGGCGTTGATTGACCAACTGATGTTTGATGAGGTCGCCCTTCGGGATGTTATCTCCCTGCCCTTGCTAAAAGATGTTCGCGGAAAATCTACCTCTATCTTGGTTGAGCTTCGAAAAAAGCGGCCTTGGTCGGCAATGGTGGGCTCGACCAGTGAACTACGCGACAAGCGTCTTGGGGATCGAGTAAGCGCCGGAGGTTCGGCTCTGGTTTTGTCCAAGGAGGAGTTGGATCTATGGCAATGCGATTCCATTGAATCGCTTTTGAGCAGGCTTAAGCAAAGTATTAAAACCTCCGAACTTCGGCGAAAAGAAAGCGAAAGAGACTCCCGGAATCTAGACATCTATTACATGGGTCTCCTGCAAGAGGTCCGTGTGGTGGAGTTCTCTACGTTGGCCAAGGGTTTGAGCAGTAAGTATGAGCTGATCAAGCAATCAGACCTCACTGCTTTGGAGCGAGCGCAACGCAATGCCTTGCAGTACGCGTTGGATATCGCCGCAGGCCGCTTGGCGAGAACACGAGAGATCGAGGTCACCAAAAGAAAGTTGTTCATTGGCGATGGTCTGGCCACCGCCTGGACCGACTCGAGTACCTATGTCGCTGTCAATCGAAGTACGCTGACATACTTTGAGAACGGAATCCCCGGCTTGCTTCAATTGTGCGCGATCCTGCTGCACGAGTTGACTCATGAGAGTGGTAGTGTTCTGGATAACGGACACGACCACGCGTTTTATGAGCATTTTCACGATGCGGTGCTGTGCGGCCCGATTGGAAACGACGTTCTAGGAAGCTCGGTACAGTCACTTCAGTCCAGATATTCAGTTGAGCTTCAGCGTGCCAAGTTGCCCATGCCCAAGTGGATGGATAATGATGACTTGATCACAGTGACTCTTGGGTTGAACACCTCCAAGCCCACCAAGCTGCTGTCATGGTTCCTTAAAGAGGCCGGATTGGCACACCTATTAGGCCGTGGTGAAGTCAGAGTCCAGGCCTACATGGACCAGTTGTGGAATATGGATGTTGCCGTTCGGAAAATCAAAGCGACACTTTTTCGGCGCCATAAGCTCAAACATCTTACGCCTGAGAATCTTTCTCACATCGAGGATTTTAGAGAGCGAGCTGCGTTGATTTCCGCAGATGACAAAAGGCTGCTATGTCAGGCTCTAGAGCTAGAGGGACTTGATAATTCCGATCCCACCGTCGAGTTGCTCAATGATTTTAACCTTCCGCGCGAGGAGGTGGGGGACTGGCGGATAAGGATGAGTCATTTGAGGATGGGAAACCTCGCTGTCCTTACAAGTGCACCTGCCTTTGGAGTTGAGTATGTAGAGTCTATTCGGAGGCAGGAAGTCAAATCGATGGTGGGCAAGGATTTTTTCGTTGCTAGGGCCACATCGCGGAGGGAAACCATCGATGCCGGCAAACTGGTCAGCGAGGGCGTGGAAGGCCGCTTGGCAGCGCATAAGGAAGCTTTGGAGTCCTTGCTCTTGGGAATCAGAAATCCCCAAGAGAGAATGGAGTTCGCCAAGAGGTTTCTTAGCGAGGAGTTCAGGAGAACTCTGTAGCGCAAGCAAAGGCCTTTTACCCCGGAAGCGCCGTAAAGCCTCGTGATTTAGGACGGGGAGGATGTCAATAGGGTCATCTATCAGAAGCTAGGTGAACTAGACTTGCTCCGGGGAGTGGCAAAGTTTTTTAATGCTTCAATCGCCCTTTCCTCTTGCTCAGCGAGCAGCGGTCTGTTTTCGGGTACCCCCCAAGCGCCCTGGATGTCCGTTCTGTGCAGGTCGACCTCCTCGGCCCAGTCGTTCACCGCCTGGTACGGTCTAGTCTGGCTTTCAATGTAGCTTGCAACCACAGTGTCGTCGCTCAGCATGGTGTCTTCAATCCCGATGGCATAGTGTGTGCTCAACAGCTTGTTGGCCACCGCCTTAAATTCTTTGATCTCCAAGACATCTCTCCTCGTTTTCTCGAAATCTTTTCTGCAGCCCTCATTTTCCTTTCTGGGGCGTTGCATTAACAAGAAATTTGCCATGTTTAAAAGCGGCTGGTCACCGTCGCGAGTATTGACAAATATTTAGTGTGATGCTATTATTATCTCAAGGTCGCACACCGGGATCCCTCACATCTTGTGCCAAACGTGCCTTGTTTTTGTGTACCAGCCAATCCTTTTCGGCGTACATGAAGGTCAGTTGGGAAAAGCCTCGAAAGAAACGCCAATATCAGGAGAATGCTCATGTCCACAGAACACCCTTTTTCTATCAGTGAAGCCCAATTCAAAGAAGTCTCTGCCCGCCTCAAGGCAGCTTTGGCTGATACGGTTGGCGCAAATCCAAGTAATTCTCAAGCCCTCCAGATTCTGTCGGCTGCCCTATTTTCAAAACCCTACGAGGAAGTCAAGGCGACCGTGCTTAGTCGCTCTGCCGAGCCTAAAGAGGAGTCCGAGAACCCATCGTATGGCGAGTATGTCCGCCTCGGGATGAGTCGGTGCGTCTATTGCAATGGCAGTGACATCGAAGGCGGGGATGCTGAGGTGGACGGCGGCGATGCTTACGTGCCAGTGCATTGTAATAACTGCAACTCTCAGTGGAATGATGTCTACAAGTTCCAAGGCATCGAAGATTTCGTAGAAGGCTAAGGGCAAACATGGGCCGCCAGGTGCGGCCCACAAGTCAACCAAGGATCAATCATGAGCACTATGCAAGCATCAGAAAACTTCAGCGACACCGTTGAGATCCCAGACTACCGAAGCGAGGAATTCCAGCAGCGTGTCTCGGACTATCATTTGGCAATCAAAACGGTCGAAGCAGAGATGAGGGCTACGCCCGAGTACTCTGCCCTTGATATTGCCCGCGACAACCATAGGACAGCCTCCTACAGGCAGTCCCTTGATCCTCACGAAATCCGGGTCACCAAGCTGGCCTACGCAGAAGCCGATGCCGCCTATTTTTCCCTGAAGTGGAAGAAGCTTGATGTGGTATATGCCAGGTTCCCTGATGTCAAAGCCTACTTTGAGGTTCCTTCGAGAGAAGTAACCCCACAAATCTCGTTGTTCTGAAATTTAATTTAAAGGCGACCAATATGGCCAAGCTGACCCCTGAACAAAAAGCGCAAAACAAAATTCACACGAAGGCACGAGATGCCGCTTTCCGAGAGCGCAAGCGCGCTTATGATGCTGCTGTCAAGAAGGCCGAAGCAGACCTTCTGGAAACATCAGAGCATAAGTTGATGGCCGATGCTGCCGCGCGATTTGAATCCGCTCTTTCAGAGCGAGAGCGTCGTCGCAGTGAGATTCAGAATCAAATTTGGGCGCTTCAGGAAAAAATCAAGTCCTTGGAGGCTACGCTTGGCGTTGCCGATCTCAATGCTGCGCGCATTGAGACTAACAAGACGTTTTTCCATCTCAAGGCGGCCAAGATGACGGAGGTGGCCGCCCAGTTCCCCGATGTGGCCAACCTCTATTCAGCGGCCCATTGGGAGGCTTTGGGGCACTACAACCCCAGCGCGCCTAAATGACCATTAAATGCAAAGTGTCCGTAATTCTTTTTCATTTTTAAAGGAAAGTGTATGAAATCCGAGCGAAACGTCATTAAAAATGTCAATAACAAGTATGCCGTCATCAACCTCAGAAAAGTTGATGGTAATCCACAAACTCCTCAAGAGTTGCTCGAAGCCATCTCAAAAAATCCAGAGAGCGTTGAATTTGGCCTCGAAAGTTCCCAAGATGAATTTTGGCTGATCAAACTGAGAGACAAGTACGCCGCAGTGGCTTTGCAGGCTTACGCCGATGCTGCGCGTGCTGACGACCCTGAGTACGCCGACATGGTTGATCAAAAGGTGAAGCGTGCTGGGCCAAATAGTGCTTTTTGTAAAGCTCCAGACTAAGCGGTCTTTCTAAGGTTCGTAAAAAGCCCGCTAGATTGTCGTCTAAGTGGGCTTTTTCTTTTCAACTTAGATCAGCCTGGAACGCTCACTGCTCAACGTTCAACTTGATTTTGAAGCTGGTGTTTTGAAGAACCGATGAAACCTCATCAACAAAAACTTCTTGCATCAAAGTTTGCACCGCAGAAACGGTCTGTAGCTTATATCCGATTACTACATTTGGCCCCAAATTGAAATGCATGCTGAATTTAGCGAGAGCTACTTTCACTCGACCCAAGAATGGTGTGCTCTCCTCAAGCGTCTTAAGGCCGACTTCAACCTCGCTGATGTAGTCCGTTTGAACAAAGAAGTCTATGTACAGTGCCTGAATGTAGGCCTCAATTTCTTTGACGTCCTCAGCTTTCCTCGCAGATGGACCTCCTGGGAGCTGTTTCATTTCATTCAGAACCTTTTCGATCTCGCTAATCAGTGTTTCTCCGTCCTCGAACATCCAAGGCAGCCACTGGGTTTCACACCAGTGCGAATCATCTTGATTTAGGCCTTCCAAGACCCGATCGTTGTTCACATCTTCCTTGTCAACAAACATGGGTTTGCGCAAGAACGGTGTCCGGTTGTGCAACACAGCCTGCGCGGCCTGAGAAGCGGTCTTCTTGCTCACCCTAGCGCCAAGACCTACCAAGGAGTCATAAACCAGGGCGGTGGCAGCCTTGCGCTTTCTGGGGTTAAACCCAGGAAATGCGAGTTTTTGCACCATGAGCTTTTCGTGCAATGCCAATAGATGGGAATGTTTAACTTTCTGAACACCCTGCTCTATGAGCTTTTCGCTTAAACTGTGAGCAAAAGAACGGGCGTAGATTGGATTGGTGACTTTCATGGTCTGTACCTTTTCAAAATAGATGGCCATTCGAAATCAATTCGATCGTTGAGCCGCTCGCAGATCTCAAACAGGCCTGTCTAAAAGAAAAAGCACACAGGTGAAGTCAGAGTTTTACCCAGCCACTATTGGCCGGCGAACGATGGAAGGCGACAAGCTTTGAACAGGTGCCTACGGGCAGGAGAGACGATTTCCGTTTTCGTGCGTGATCCGTACAAAAAGATTAACACACTAAAAATTGCATGGTGCAATTTTCTGATTCACGTCTGATATTTTTTAGGGGCTGCGACCAGACTTCAATGCACCCCCTATTTCTCCGTCACATAGCCAGATTTTTTCCAGGTAGCTTGGATGGCGCCGAGATCCCCATGTCTTTTAGATAGTCGACCAGAGGAATATACGGATCACGCGAGTCGTCAGGCTGGATGAACGCCTTGCTGTGCGGCACCTGGGCCTGAAGCGCCGTAACAACCTCAGTCATGATTTCCACCGAGTGTCCAAAGTGCCCAAGGAAAAGCGTCACGGCGTGATCCCCTTTGTCTCGATGGTCGTAGTCGACATCGAAGAACGCCTTAAGCACTCTATTTCTCCCGTCTTCCTCGGTGAAGCCAAAAGAAATGCTTTTTGAGTGGGGGCGAAGCTCAGCCTCCACTGTTGCGCTTGTCGGCAGGTTTGGCCCTGGCGACTTTTGAAGGCAATGTGGCGACTTTTGCAGCACATCCTTGATGACTGCGCCTAAGACAAAGGGATCCTTGTCCTCTTTGCTTTCCAATACCAGTACGCCTTTTGTGTCGACACCCATGATCTTTTCCTCGTTATCGTTTGTTCGCGGCCTGTTGCCAGGTTAAAGACTGACGCCTAGTAGCTCTTTTGCGTAGCTTACACTTCCTGAAATCTCTGCTTTGATGTGCTTGTCACCCGCCAAAGCCCGACCATACAGGCGGTGGTTTCCGTCGTCGAGAATCCAGGTCACATGGCAGATGCCAGGGATGCCCACGTCAATATGAACGGGGTCGTAGTCGGATTGTGTCGCGAAATACGCGCACCGGCGAGCATGATCGTTAATCAAATCGGCTCGGCTTGGTTTTTTACTATCAACCGGTTCGCTTAGTACGTCGCCAGTCTTAATGAAGCCGTTCACCTTGTTAAGAAAGGTCTCTGGGTGACAGCCCAACCCCCAGGGCGGCGACTTGAGCACATCTGCCAGGGCAAGAAGCCGGTTAGTCGCCACAAGATGGTGTTTTACGCAGATCGCACCTTCGGTCATTCGATTTTCCTTTTTGCTGTTGGTGGTAAGGCGAGCGCATGGCTCGCCCCAATGATCCTTAGTCGTTTTGGTCGAGATTTTCCTCGTCCGTTTCGCCCTGGTTCATTTCATATTGGTTTTTCACCCACTCTTTGTAAGACAGCCTTGTGTCGCCATTCGAGATTTCATAGTTCCAATCTTCGACGGGGTACTTTGTGTCTGATTCCCAGTGATCCATCGCATCGATACGAGCGAATTCTTTTTCAAGGGCGCTCTGTTCTACTGGAGCGCTGAATGCTTTTTGAAATTGCTCGATTAGTGCCGAATCGCCCTTGCCATCCATGTATAACAAGCTGCTTTCAGTAACCGGTACAGCGTTGGCTGATGCTAACAAGGCTCCCATTTTCTCTGGCATATCGGGATCATCTTTTGGATTTACATGGAACATTCCCACAAAGACCCTTCCGTTTTGAACGACCGGCTCCAAGTTGTCATCTTGCGGCAGATCCGAGTGTGACAAGGAAAACGGTGTGAACCCGTCCAAATGTTCAACTAGGTCCTGAACAAAAGCACCGTCAAGCGAATCCTCATCGGATGGTTGGGCAATCTCGCCGGTAAATGCGTTCAATGCGCGGTGAAGGATCAGGTCTGGCATGTCGTCGAGCACGCCATTTGATTCTTGAAGAAGCTTGTAAGTCACCTCTAGCAAGGCTGAAAATCCATCCGTGGCTCGGACGAGCGTGGTGAAAGGCTGCCCATTGTCGTGGTAGTGGCCCACAACGTGCCAGGTGAATCCGCCGTGAAGCATAGCATCGGCGCTTGCCGTATGGGCTGATTTGTTTGCCGCTGCGTGCATGTTGCGCTCACCCATGATTTTGGCGGCCAGTGCTTTAGCAGACTGCAGGCTCATGTTTTTGTTGGTGGATTCTTTTACGGCTTGACGAATAACATTGGTGATCTGATCGAGTTGGTTCATTGCTTTCTCCATTTGCACCGATTGGTAGGGGTTCGCGTTGCCAACCTGAGCGCATTGTGGATAAATGAATCAACGTTGCTTTCAAGTGTAGCGGCTGATGCCTAAGTCTTTGCGAACTGCGGGGAGCCATCCCGGTTAATCAAGGTTTATCCTTTAACGACCTTAACCACGACCGTTTAATAATGATACACCTTTAACTAGATAAAGTCAATCATTATGGAAGCGTATGTGCAAAGAAAAAGCGGCCCAAAGGCCGCTTTCGATTTTTCCATAAAGCTTTTAGCTCACTGTGCGGACTGTCTCATTGCCACTGGTGGCGAGGCGGAAGGAAAGCGCCGAGCTTCCTTTCAACAAATAGGCGAGCACTTGGTTCGTCAGACGGGCAGCCATGATTCACCTCCCCATAATGCGAACGAAAAATGCTTGGGTCTCTGGGGTTGTTCGCCCTAGCCACCCAATACACCAGGTCCTGACCACTGAGATCAGAGGTCTTCATGATTTAGCCACCTCACCCGCAAGATATTTTTCGGTGTCGTAGGTCTTTAGGGCTTTTGCTTTTATTCTCTGGTCTTCTTTGGCAATCGCTGATCGATGCTCTGGACGAAATAGACTTCCATCTACCACGATTACTCCAGCATGATAAGCCTTCGAATCATCAAAGAAGGTCCCACCAAAAAGGCAGTTCCCCGCTTTCATACTGTTAAATAGAGCTTTCAGTTTCCTGATATTCTTCGGGCCGCTGACAGCGATTGCGAAGGACGATTCATCCCACCCCCCGAGGCACTCTTGTTCCCCAATGAGGCCGCTAAAGGGTCCTAGTTCTCGAATAGCCCAGTTCGGTGCAGCGCCGTAAATGATGGCAGCGCATTCCGAATCACCCTCTTTGTATTCGTGGAACTCGATTTCTTCGACATTGCGAATTGACTTTCTCTCTGCGATCGATTTGAATTCGAAGTCTTCGGGCTTTGCAATTAGGCCGGACTCTATGGCGCTTCGAAATTCTGTCACGAGCTGATTTTGGGTTTTGAATTCAGGACACAGCGCGATCTGCATGGCGTTGGTTCCGCCCTCGTGCTCTGCACAGGCATCAGCACCGGTCGAAAACCCCAACATATTGCCCTTTCGGTCAAAAATCAGTTTCGGATCACAACCCTTTCTAAGCATAATCTATCCTCTTGGGTCTGAGTTTTGGCATTCCGACCATAAGTTCCCTTGTTGTGACGTGAGTCATTAAAGTCTTAGATCATCAATTTCTGCCTCTGCAGAACAGATGCTCTCGCAAACGGCTCCGCTTTACGCAGTTTTAATTATGTTATTTTAATAATAAACGTTGTATTTATTAAAGTCAACTAAGCATCTTTGCTGCATCCTCTAAAATTTTTCATTTTGATTTTAGTTGCTCGATTTCTGTGCGCATACCCAATCCTCCTTGGGCGCAAACCAAATCAAGGGCTTCCATGTGGGTGATGTCTTCTCGACCAGCGAGATCTTTCGCCTGTCTTTTGATCTTCTGGATTCGTGTTGCAGTGATTCTTTCGCTAGATGCAGCGAAGTCTGGTGTGTGTTTGTTGATGCTATTCGTCAAGTGAATTCCTTAAGCCCAAATACCCCCGCCAGATACATGAGCAGAATCACATTGAACAGGTAGTGAGTGTCTCTAAGCGACTGCGAACAATCCAAAATTCACTCACATACCCGAATTTCACGGAAGTTTTTAGCCTTTTTCTTGATCCCGGATTCCTTGTTTGTTTTCTTCTTGTGGTTGGTCGATCTCCTTAAGCGCTACACCCGGACCTTTGACCCTGAACTCATGCATGTCGAGCATTCCGCCAATCTTAAGGAACATCCCTTCATTAGCTTGAGGCCCGTTTTTAATCAAGAGAATGACAGATTCATCGTGCGCGTCATAGACCCTCTGCAATCCCTCGTAGTACCACTTCTCCTCAATAAGAGTGGCGCGCGCCTTCTCAATGGCGTTAAGAGTAGCGACTCTTACTTCCTCGTCTTCTACATTCTCGGAAAGCCACACGGAGGCCATTGACGACCCTTTCAAGGCCGCTGTTGCTGTCTGAATGGTGTTGAGTGCGTCAACCAAGCATGAACGTAGTTCCGCGCTTGATTTCTCTTCCTTCGTCACGCCTGAGGATGCCCTTAACTCGTCGCATGCTTCGAGTCGATCCATGTCTTCGACTTGTTTTTTGACTATGGCATCTACTCTGTCTTGGGGTAGAGCGTCGATGGCTTCTCGGTAAGGGGCAAGATCTACAATGGCTCCGACACATAGTGCTGTAGTAAATCCGAGAGTTAATAGTGTTTTTTTGCCAATCATTTTTTTCCTTCGTTTGCCTTAAAAAAATTTATCCGAGCCGCCGTAAAAACCCGTCCTTTAGGGTAGGGAGGGTGTCAAGGTGGACTCATTGATTAGTGCCTCTCTCAGCCAATCAATCTGCTTGTAGGTCACTTCTGGGGACCTAACGCTGAATTCAGCCTTATCGAGTCTATCGGCGATCTTAAAAAACATGCTCTCTTCGGATTGCGGGCCGTTTTTTGCCAGTAGTATCAAGGAGTCATTGTGTGCTCGCGCCAGTTGTGTCAAGCCGTCGTAGTAAAACTTTTCCTCAATCAGGTTGGTCCTTCCTTTTTCAATAGCCTTCAGTGCGACGTCTCTCGCCCCCTCGTCTTCTGGGTGTTCTGAAAGCCAAGTGGATGCCATCGCGGCGCCAAAAACCGCCCCAAATGAAGTCTGGGTTTCCTTCAGGGCGTCAACCAGACAAGTACGCAGCTTTTCGCTAGATTCTTCGCTCCGCGTTTCAGCGATTACGCCCTTGATTTGGCTGCATAGTCCTAAACGTCCAATATCTGAACTTTGTTTGTCCTGAGTCGCTTCCAGTCGCACTGTTTGAAACGTGTTGATGGCTGCTTGGTAGGATGCAAGGTCTACGATCACTCCAATACACAATGCCGCAGTGAACCCAAGAATGAATAGCATTTTTTTTCCAGTCATGTTTTGTCTCCTTAGTTGATCTTACTCATTTTCATGATTCTTTTCTTCGTCTGGTTTTGGCTGCTGGTCAGACAGGTCGGCCAGTTCAGACAGAGTTCGCACAATTGCATGTCTAAGGCCTTCTTCCTTTCCGAGCTTGGCCACCTCGGGCTTTCCAAGGTGTTTGATCAGTAGGTTGTGGTGCATCTGCACCAGCTCGTACTCGGCTGCCAGTGACAAAGCCAGCGCCGAATTTTCCAAGGGGTTCCACGGGCGAAGATTGTGAGGGCCAAAAATCCTTTCGACACCGGCTTGGAACCTCGGGCCATCGCCCACATACCACTTTCGACCTTTGGCGTTTTTCCACTTCTGTATCTCGAACCATCGGGCCTGCACACCATGAAAAGCAGCAACCCTCTCCAAGAGTTTTTCGTCTTTTTTTCTCATTTCACCCAGCCCTCATTCCTTACGGACCGCTCCGCATTCAACCAAGATCCCCAACAAATAATCTCCTCCCAGTGCGATCCTCATCAGGTGCGCTCTTTCCAAGGGGGTGATTGTGTGGTTTGAGATCCGATCGATTAAATCTGGTGGCCTGGGAACAAAGGCATGGCCCATGAGGGTCTCCATGAGTACCTCGGGGGTCTTGTAGTATTGCAGGTCATTCTTGACCGAATCGAAAATGAAGTCTGGATGCTTAGGCGGTTCTGCGCCCCCAGACCGGAGTTTTTCTCCTTTTTTGATGATCTCAATTACCCTGGCGGTGGCCTTGTCGGCATCCATGCTCCAAATTTCTTGGGTTCGGAGTTGCAGTTGATCTAGAGACACGTTGTACGCGGATGAGCTTTTCTCAGTATTAAATACGAATGCCATTGGCCCATCGGGTTTGGCGTTGGCATTTTTGTTAAAGATGGGATAAAACGCTGGATGCAGCGGGGTCTCTCCGTCTGAAAACTTCTTGTAGTCTTTTTTTGGATCCATCAAGAGAGAACTTTTGGTTGGGTCACCCAAGGCGTCTTCGCCCTCAATGCTGTTGCCCATAAGACTTACCGTTAAGTCGGTCGTTAACCCTGTTCTCGAAATACACAGCAGGCGTGAGCCAATAGGCGTTGTCAGGAGTAGATTCCAAACGGTTTCTGCCTCCTCTCTTTTTACTGCTTCGTTTTTTTTCACTGTGTAGGATCGACTTTCCACTAGGGAGGCGAGCATGAAAAAAGGCTCAGCATTAGAGGGTACGAACATCTTTCTGTACTTGGAGTTTGGCAAAAACAGGCTATGCAAAAAGTTCGTCAGCGCGCCAGCCATCCTTGCTCGGTGAAAGATGCCTTCAAAAAATGGGTTTTCCAGCTCATATCCGCATGAGATTGCTACACGATCAGTGTGCGCCGGCTCTAGCCCGCTCTGTTCTCGCAGCAGCTTTGCCTGAGCCAGGATGCCTGCAATCGCTTTCCCATCTAAAGACGTCTTTTGCTCATTTCGGGCTTCTTGCCAGCTCTGGCCAAGAGCCTCCAGTTCAGTGAGTGTGTACTGTTCGGTGAATGCCACTGAATGGATTTCTTCGACATATCCCTTGTTCGGATCAAGCTCGATCCCCTGTAGTGGTTCAAGCACGTTCTTGATGATCGCAAGCGACCTGGACACCAATGTGTCCTGGAACGTATCGATCATGTCGCTCTCGATCAGTGATGGATTGATTCGAACTCTTTTTTCTTGGTTCATTTTCTTCTTCCGTATTCGCTTTGCTCTAAGGCACTACGGGGCACGGTCTACAGCAGACTGGCCTCCTTTAATCTACTTAACCGGGTGGCTAGCGATTTTTACTGCCTTCTGAATAGACCTCTGAAGGTCTTCCTTGTTGACCCCTGCGCTTCCCATCCAGATGGCACCAATCTTTGCGCCCTCTTCAAGGTATACGTTAAAAGGCTCCCCCTTCTTGATATTCGGCGAGACCGTAGCTCTTTTGACGCCGCCATATTGGGTGATGTCGAAATCGTGAAAGCCGTTACTTGTAGAGACAAGGGTGGTGTTCATCTTTAGCTCCGCGCTGTGCGCTTAATTGTTCGTTTCGCGGGCAGCTTGTTGGGCGGCCCGCTTGTTTTAGATTTCTTCAGGTGTTGGAATAAACCATGCCGGCATGTTCGAATCGGTAAGCCGATTCATGAGCTTCTCGACTTCTTTTGGTGCTGAATCCTTGTCAAGTAAGATTGCGCTCTGGCTCATGTACTGAACCACCGTGCCCTGCGATGCAGCGTGCATGCTAAACAGAGGCTCGTCGATGTCGTCAGCACGGTAAATGATCACGCGCGGAAGCCCCCCGTCCATTTCCACGGTGACTTGAATCGATGTCTCGGGGGAGTCTTCGCTGGCAAGACGTACTGACACATAATCATTGCCCTGGAGAACTTCATACGTTCCGCAGCCGCCACTCATCGCCGCTTCCCATGCGGAAAGCTCGCCGTTAATCGCACCGGATGAGGATTTCGAGTTGGTGGGGGGGAGCATGCCGTCTTGGCTTGTGCTAGCGGTCTGATAGTCTTTGTATCCGGCCAGGATGGCTGCTTGCTCGAGTGCCCTGGCTCTGGTGAGCTTTCTTTTGGATTGAGCTGCGAATTCTTGAAGCAAGTCTGCTTGTTTGTGCAGGGCGCTTTTTGCGTTTGTTTCTTGAGTCATATTCAATTTCCTTTAGGTTTTTGGCCTCGAAGTCCTTGCGTTGCTTCAGGCCTCATTAAAAGAAATGAATGGCACAGAAGGTTGATTGCATTTGATTTCGTTCACCATACGGATGATCCGTGCAAGGGGTGGGAGTACAAGCCTAGGCTTGTGTTGAAACCTTTCCCAAGAGATCGGTGCTACGGGACACCTGTTTTACATGAACTCTCTCGGATCCATGTAAATAATGATATCATGCTAATTATAAATATGCAATATAAATTCGTTTTCCATGCGCTCTATTTAGTTTGAGGGGTTTGCCGTGAAGAAGATTGAACAGGATTTCAGTATTTCAGAGAGCCTTGACCTTTCCCCAGGCGTTCATCATTTCGTGCTCGGCGCGTCCACGATCGCCTATTCGGTCTGGGAGTCAGACAACTCGATTCTGTTGCAATCGCTTCGAACCACGACATCTGAGAGGAAAAAGGGCAGTGCCAGGGCTGCAATGGTCGAGTTCCTGCGACTTGCTGATCAGGTTGGCATGGACATCGACTTGGGTGCCTCGCCTCTAACCAAGGACGTGAGGTTGGGGCGCCTCGTTGCCTTTTATCAGTCGCTTGGGTTTGAACTGACAGGGCGCTCGATTAATCCCGCAGGTGATCCACAGATGATTCGAAAGGCGGCGGTGGCTTGCAAATCGGCTCCTGGAATCGCAATGAAAGCCAAGCCCCCTTCCTTCTGATCTATTGTTGACAATAAATCAATATGCGTGTATTATTTCTCAAAGGTCGCCTGAACCTACCTTGACCGCAAGGGTCTTGGACCCGAGGTAAACGCAGGCAGTTCTATTGGATCGACGCCCTCCTTTTGTTAAGAAGGCTCTTTCTCAGATCAAGCGGGCAAACTGGTTAATAAAGCGCCTTCGTGGCTTAAGGAAATGCACCATGCGTGTTGAACACACCTACGAATTGTCCTCTCTGGCTAAGTCGCTGAAAAAGCAGCTTGGCTTGACTAATTTCACCAATTCCCAAATTCTCGAGGTTTTGGCCAAGGCCGCCAATTCGCCCTCGTATGGGCATATGAAGTCCGCCCAGCCAAGCAATGTGGAGTCGCCCGAGTCGGCAGCCGCCGCAGTTACCCGCTCTGCTTTGTTCCCTGCAGGCTCGGAGTACGTTAGGGCATCCGCTTGGTCCGATGATGAGGTAGTTGTGCTGGAGTTCGATGCCAGGCCGTTCTTGTACAAAGAAGATGCGAGGCAGGTTTTTGATGCGGTGATGTCTCAACTATTTCATGAGGGTCGCACCGAATACACAGACCAAATTCATCTCTCTGTGTTTTCTGAAACCGAGTCCTTGTCTCAATACTTGAAACTCATTCAGGGGGCAAAGAGCCGATCTGCGCCTATTGGGTTCGAGGCCGAGATCGATGCTGTTGCAGCACTTCGGTTCCTGCGAGATTACAGGCCTTCGATCCTCGTCTGGCGCGAGCAGGATATCGCCGATTACGCACTGAATGTGCTTGAGATCAAGGGTGAACTCTTTACTTCGTGGTCTCAAGTTTTTGGCGACGACTGTGACCAGGTTTTCAATCAAAGAAATCTGGATGCGGCAAAACTTTTGTTCGATGCGCTTATTGAGTACGGTCAAGGCGCCTAAGTGCACGGTGAAGCCAGGGGAGCTTTCCCTGGTTAATTTAAATGCGGGATCGACCGCAAGTTGAGGTTTGCAATGAGACGGTTAAATTTGAGAATTAAAAACAAAGTTTCAAACCGCCGCGAGCTGGGCGTCTTTGGCCTGGGTATCCCTTATCTCCTCGGGGCTTTTGTGATCATTGTGGTGGCGACCCTTTTTGCCACCAGACTTTATGATGCGGGGATCCCCGATCGCTGGAAAACGACGGAACAAAAGCTGGCGCCGGTCATTGATACAGGTACCCCTTGGTTTGATAACCTTGCCTCAGGCCTGGTAGAGATGGAAGAGCAGGTGCTTAAAGAAGAGTCTAGTTTGGCTTGGCTAACGGGCAATCATAGTTTAAGAAGCCTCTATGAGGAACGGCCTGAATTGTTTATTGTGCCGGATTCATGGCTTGAAAAGGTCGCAAAGGAATCCGCAATCCCAACGGTAGATATTTTTGCATTAAGGGCGATTGCGGCCTCAACGACTTACCTTTCGACTCGAGATGCCGCAAATTGGCTTCTGAGCGTTCACAAAAGGCTCACGTATCAAAAAGCCGGTGACGCCAAAGCGTATCAGGACGGACTAAAAGCCTTGGATCGGCGGCTTGCTAGCGATCCGCCCAATCAGAACAATGCTTCAAACTAAATTTCAGAATCGGAGATCATCATGACGTCAGAACAATCTAGATTAACTTTTCTCATCGAGCGCTTTGGTTTTAATCGGTTTGTACTGGGGCTGCTACTGTTTTTTGGTGCGGCAACGCTGACTGTAAATGTTGTCCCGTTGGTCTACAAGGAGCTGACCTATGAGACGAATGCGAATCGATTGGGTGTCGTAATACAACGAGGTGGTCCTGAGTTGCGTGCTCGCGCGCAGCAATTAATCGATCAAGAGAAGTTCGTTTTTTTGCGAAGTGACTACTCCTGGCTACAGGAAAGCCGCGGGCTGTACAACCTTCACAAAGACAATCCGGAATTGTTTGCTGTCAACAATGACTGGTTGGTGGCGGTGGCCAATAGCAGTTATTTCTCCCATGGGGACCTGTTAAATCTGCAAGCGATGGCCCAGTCCTCCTCTTTTTTGAGTACCACGCAAGCAACTGACTGGTTGCTTTCGGTGCTAGACAAGCGAAGCGTGCCTGAGAGTCAGGCATTGGGTCTCTCAGTTTTGAACGAACGGATAACAACTGGGCTGACGAAACCGGTACCCCCTGAGGGTCAAGCACCCCTTCCTTCCTCGTCAGGCGTACAATCAAGCGATGACTGACGGACTCAAAACGCTGACCAACGGTAGTAAAGGCAAGGCCTTTTCTCTAGGCCTTTCTTTCCCTTATGATTGGTCAAACCCAGATATCCCCGACGATGCGTTGATCGCAGGCGTTCTATCTCGCGAGATATTTGAGGATATTTGCATCGTTTGTTTGCATTTTGGTTTTGATCGCGTTTCCTCCGTCTTCCAGGCGATGGTTGATTGCGGGAATGTTTCTTTTGCAGTCAGCCAAATACCTCGCATGCTTCGCAATATTCAGGAGGGGTTCAATCGTGAAAATGGATGAAGTGCTATCCTCGGAGGCCAAGGAGGTATTTCTTTACCTGGCCAAGCAGCCGGAGATGTCGGGCTTTTGTCTGATAGGAGGAACCGCGTTAGCTCTTCAGGTTGGGCACAGGCGAAGCCAAGATTTGGACTTCTGCCTCTTTGACAAAAAACTTAATACGCGTGCGCTCTCGTCAATGCTCAAACGAATGGAGTCCGATAGATTTAACATTCGGTTGGCGACGTCGCCGAGTTTAATTTCTTCCTCTTTGATCAATGGTGTTGATATCCTCGATTTAGCCCAGGACTACCAGATCAACAACACGAAAGTCACCTTTTTTGCGAGATATGACGAGCCCTATCAGTTCTTCTCTGGCTTTAAAAGGAGAATTGAACCCGGGTCTTCGTTCGATGTTATGGGCCTAGAGGGCTTGTTCTCGATGAAGTCTCATGTAATCCATAAGCGTCTGGCTTCAAGAGATCTTTTTGATCTTAAGTGGTTTATTTCAAACGGACGGCAAATTCAGGAAATTCTAGATGTTGCGCAAAAGGCCGACCTATTGTGCTCTCCTGGGCATGCGGTTAACGTGTTAACTGGCAAGGTGCCAGTCGGCCCACTGGATGAGGGCTTGGATGCTGTAGGCGTCACTGAATCACTGGAAGATATCTACGTCTTTTTCGAGGAGAAAGTTAGGGAAATGGAAACGAGCATTGCCAGGGCTATTAAGCAAGAGCGCACCTGCCAGATCTGCAAGAAATTCCCTTGTGGCTGCGGCTCTGGATTCCGTGAGTCAGGCAGTTCAGGTCCAAACTGAGATCCCCCGGCCCCCAAGGGCCTTGCTTTAACGCTCTCCAGCTAGGAATCCGAGCCGTCGAGGGTAAAATTCAACTGGAAATATACTGGGGCAAGTCCGTGGATCTGAATAAGCAACTTCAGAAAAGATTGAAAGCGCTCATGAAACAAGAAAGGATGCTCGATTCCCAGCGGAGGGTTGCGGCAGCCAGTCAAGTGGCGCAAAGCTCGGTTAATCGAATCCTGAATAATACCCAGTCGGCAACTTTGGATATGGTGAGCAGTCTCGCCAAGGCTTTCAAAATCAAGCCGGACCGCTATCTGTTGCTTGATGAAGAGGAAGCCAAGGTGTTAAGCCTTTTTCACGATCTTGATCCTGCACTCCAAAAACAGTGTATCGAGTGGATGGCGGCAGTTGCGAAAAAAGGATCAGACAATGGTTCTTAAATATTAGTGAATTGAAGGCATCAAGAGGTTATCCGTGCCACCGTAAAACCCCGCCCTTCAGGTCGGGGGGGTATCAATTAAATTTTCTGGATATTCTTTTTTTTACCTCCGAACGGTCTTTTTACGGTTTCCACCTGATTTTTAACCAGATTTGCTGGCGGTGGTGACTTCGACCCGGTGACAGAATCATTTTTTGTAATTGGGACCGAACGCATCTCATACTTTTGACCGGCCCTTTTGATCGTCGGGCCGACCATTTCTTTGATCAGGCCTCTGGGTAGCTGCCCGGCTTTTTGATACCCACTAAACAGTGCGCTAGACATGTTCAGAAGCGGCTTTTTGCCTTTTTCATAGATCCTGGTATCAAGATAGAAGAGTCTGCGGTTGTCCGGAAGCCCAGGTCTTCGCACCAAACGCCCTATGCCCTGCTTGAGCATCATGCCGGCTTCTTCGAGTGCCTGGATGTGTCGTGCTGCTGTCAGCCCTTTCGCTGCTGCGCTGATGCTTTGATTCAAAGCGTAAGGCGTGCGTGTAATGATCAAGTCGGTCACGAGATTGTCTTCCCCTGGCTCGATGCTTTCGTCAGTCAGGTTAAGACCGGTCCAACAATTGCCTACGGCAATCCATACAGGTTTCTCGCCAGAGTGATAGATGTCAATGAACTGGGCTTTTAACTCGGAAGGTCTGCGACCAACCCTCGGTTCTGAGACTAACAATCGAGCGGCTATTTCTGGCATCGCCTTACTTAGCGCTGAGGCGAGCTTTCCTGCACTCTCGTAGGAGGTCATAAGCACAAGGGTTCCACCGGCAGCGGTACTTGTTGACCATTTGCAAAATGTAACGAGATCCTTAATCCAGGCATCGGATTCTTTCGCGTCGTTTGATGGTTTTAGAATGACGTGTCCGGCGCCGAACTCACGACTGATGTCACTTGGTTTTGGAGGCATGTAGAGTGTGACCGGATCGGTGAGCCACGTCTGTGGTGGCGCGCGCATCCCAGTGGTCTCTTCTGGGCGCAAGCCCAGTCCCGAGATAAATCTCCTTGATGACCAGGCGCCGCCTATGCTTGGCAGAAAAATTGTGGCCGAAAGTAACAGTGTGGACTCAATTCCCAGGGCAGAGAACAGCATCCGAAAATCAGACGTGTGGTTCGCGCTGCCAAAGAGGATTTGCGGATACTGGCGGATGGGAGAGTTAGAGAACAAGGCGATGTTATATCGGGCTGCGGAAAGCATCTTTTTAAACGCGTACTGGCTTCGACGCAACGACTGTGCCTCCTCATGGTTCCCATTGATTGAGAATGAAGTCATCACTGTGGCCAGATCTTCCGCACAGCTCACGACCAGGCGATCTTTCGCTGGAGGATTGGCCCAATTCAAAAACACTTTTGCTCCCGCCTCAGGCATATTTGAGGAGGCCAGCCTGGAACAAAGAGATGACAGTTGATCAAAGAGTTTCGATGGCGTGGGCGCTCCCTCCGCGGGCTTGATGCCCTTGGCTTTCATGACTCGAGAAAACAAGGTAGGCAGACGCCTTACGGAGATCCTGATTGTATTGGCCGAGGAGAAGTTTTCCTCCAGCAAATGCGCCTCATCAATAATAAGGCGGTTAGGTAGCACCATTCGACCGACCTCGTTCACGTCAAAGAGAGAGGCGAAGATTTGATTTTTCTGATCAATGAGCGATAGCAATTCTGAGTGTGTCAATTTCTGGCCGGCGGCGCCGATCGAGCGCGATTCTGCGTACAGGGTGCTGACCAGTGCCTTGGAGCTTTCATCCTTGGATAGGCCTATCACGCCGGCACGGACCCTTGCCATTGTCTCCAAGGCAAGGTAGTGATGGGTCATCACCACGATATCAGCGCGGTCTGCAAGGTTGAATTGGTCTTCATAAGCCAGTACTCCTGAATCGTCAGCGGGGCATTCCGTTGTGATGCAAACATCATTGTCCGCAAAGGGGAAAGAAGGCACATGCTCTAAAAAGGAACCCATTAACCAGCGTCTGCGATCTGCCCCCAAGGGCTTGTCGGCCAGGCGGTCTACCCACTGAATCGCTTGCTTTGTCCAGTCTTCGCCGCCCTTGGGCTTGCCCTCGTCCTCGATTAGGGTGAGCAATCTTGATTCTGAAACGAACTCTCTTCGACCAGATACCAGCGACATGACAAGGCCTGATTGCCTTCCGAACCTCTTGGAGTACTCTCCCATGAATTGTTTTTGTACCCCCAGAGAGGGAACGGCGATCCAGGTTCGTCGTCCCTCTTTGGCTGCAATCTTTGCAGCAGAAAGGGCCAGCAATGTTTTTCCGGATCCAGTCCCCATCTCTGCATAGAAGATCTTGTTGGAAGCCTCTTCTGGTTTGTTCCAAGCATTGGAGACAAGCCAAGACAGGGTTTCCTTCTGTGCGGCGTTAAGGGTTAGGGAAATTTCTTTGTTCAAAGCCGGCAGTTTGCGAGAGACTTTGGAAACTTCTTCGATGTTTTGCTTGATTGACCAATCGATTAACACACTACAGATTTGATTGGGGCTCACCGACAACGTGGCAGCGGCGAGGTTAATCGCTTCTCTTTCACATTTGCTACTGGAGACCACAATTCGACCGCTATCCAAAGGCTCAGACCAATCCAGGTCGAAGTTTGAGATCTCCTGAGCGCAAGCTTGCGGCTCGACGCACTCTAACGTGTCTTTCAGCGCGGCAGTGCAGTACCGGCTCACCTGGATTTCGCTCTCCAGTCCTAGCTGTGTAACCAAGTAGTCAAGTGATGGCTTGCTGATGTGTGCGGAAAATATTTTTTTCAATTAAATCCCTTTGTAGACAAAATATTTTTATTGTTATAGGATACACGAAATAAATTTACTGTAAACATTTTATTAAGAGACACACAATGCGTCAGATAACAATAAAATGGCGGCTCTCAGAGCATATGAACGCCGGAGATTTTCGTAAACGATTGCGCTCTGTTAATGGAGTTGAGCTTCCAAAATTACTTTTCTGGCATGACGAAAGCGGCCAAACTGTGCGCTGCGGTCACACCAGAACCCAGCCGGGTGATGCGTCCGCTGTAGAAAAAAAGCGAGATCGTATTGATAATTCCGCTCGCAAGCGTGGGCCTCGCACCGAGGCCGCCCTCCTGGACGATTCGCGCGCTAGCGATGACGCCATGCCTACCATCCGTTTTTTCCACTCCAAGTCTTTTGTCGGAATCCATTTCTTGGGTTCAGAGATGATCGATTTTGCGAGCCAGAATATTGCTCTGCTGATCGACTCGGCGCGCCAGGTACTGGGGCCGGTGGAGTTCGAGGTTCAAGAACCGGATTTGGATATGAAATCCAGATTGACCCCTCGTACGTACTTTATCCCAAGCTTGGCTCTTAGAAATCCTTCGTTTGAGTTCATCTCTGTGGAGCAGTATTGCGAGCGCATTATTCAGCAGGATCTGCGCCGCCAGGCTGCCATTCTTGGCATCGATGCCCCGGATAACCTGTATGTACGCATCACCAGCATCGGGGACCCCGGCACACACTGGGTGCGTACCAATTCAGGTCAAAAGACGGGCGGAGCTTTGCGCCTGAAGGACGTTAAGTTCATCACCAATGCCGACTTGAAAGGATCCTGGTCCGCGGGCTCACTAATTAGCAAGGGTTTTGGCTCAATCTTGAATCCAGCGGCCGCGTCGGCGATGTCATTGCGGGGTTCAAATGAGTGACTTGACCATTGAGACAGCCCCCTACCTTTTGGGCAAGTTTTACAGCCAGTTTCCGCAGCTCGATTTGGAGCCGATATACAAAGAGGGTCGCCCCTCCCCACGGGACACACGGTGTGTTAGCTGTGCAAAACCAATCGCCGCGGGCGCGATAATGCACACCACCGATTTTCTGGGGGATAGTTTCGGGGATGCAGCATTTTTGAAGCCTTTCTCGGCTCAGCGCGGGTGCTTGTGCACCGATTGCAAGATTGCGATTGCGTTTTTCCCTTCAACTATGCAGTTTTCTTACGCAGCGCTTGGGTCAGACCCTGAGGGCACAGGAAAGCTTGTTTCCTACAAAGTTTTCGGCATTGATGACTACATGGCTGCTGTGTATAACCCCCTGCCCGCCCCTTTTGTGCTGGCTCGCAAGGAGCGTAAAAAACAGCACATGATCTGGAAGGCCCGAGTTAACCACCATGATGTTCGGGAAGAGGACCTGTTGTTTTTTACCTCTGGAGACACTTCTTTGTGCGCACATCCTCAGAGGGTTCTGGAGGTGGCTTGCAAAGAGCAGGAGCTTTTGACCCAGGCCGCAGAGATCCATTCTGTGGGCGCAAAAAAGAAAGTACGCTTGCTCAAAGAGATCGTCCGACTGTCCGCAATGAAAGCAAACCTTTGCGCGCCCACTCTAGTTTTCAATGACTACCGCGCCTTAGCCTATGGAATCCAGGATGAGGCACTGCTCTCGCGTCTTGACGAGTTTTGCGAGGTGGTCCGCTCCTTTAGCAGCGGAGACAAGCACCTCTTTGCACACTTGAGGTTTCTGGGGACCCTAAAGAAGACGACTGACTTCAAAGCATTAATTGGTTCTCTCAAACCACGCGAAGTGGACATGCAAGCAATTATTTACGGCAAGCCCCCAGTAGAACCCGGTGTAGGTGATTAACCCCAAATCCAAGCGCAGGGCACCGGTAGCTCCGGTGTCACACGAAACCATACAGACAGAAACACAAGGAGAACACCATGATTGTAGAAGGCATTATTCGCACCAAAACCAAAATCCACGTCACCAGTGCGATTGACTCAAGTACAAAAATTAACGCAGACGGCCAGATTGGCACCGAGGACGCTCGCATTCCATTGGCCCGTACCTATCGCACGGTGGCCTTCACCCCAGGCGGAGGACGAGTTGAGGTGCCTTTTGTTCCTGGTAACTCGATTGTCGGCCGGATGCGTCGAGCGGCGGCAACAATGATTGCGAAATCCTTGCGGGCTCGAGAACAGCAGATCACCCGCACGACGTACCGCGGCATCAGTTGTGGCGCTGCCGATCCCAAGCCGGAGATGAATGGCCTGCAGGTTGACGAGTTCGAGCGCTATCTGAAAGATCCGCATATTGGGTTGTTTGGCGGTGGCAAGCGTCTGTATGAAGGTGGTTTCAAGATGTTTGACTTGCTACCGGTGACCATGGCCACCATCGAAGCCGGCATGGTGCCAGCGGAGTACGCCGAGCACATGGCGATGCTGTCCGCTGGCGAAGATGGCCGTCCAGCGATTCGGGTGACCGGCATTGATGTCCTCCACCGCCGCGACGATCTTCTGGACGGCGCCAGCGAGGAAGTGGTCTCCACAATTTCCGATTACGAGGGTCTCTTTGGCGACATGAAGCAAGAAGCAGCTCGCAAGGTGCAGGCCGCGGCAAAGCGCGCAGGCGTAAAGCTGGGCGAGGAAGAAAAGGCAGCAGACCGAGTTTCCATGAGCCAGCAATCGGCTCGGGAGTACATCGTCCCAGGGGTTGCCATGCACTTTAAGGCGGCGCTGAAAAAGCGTGTGACCAAAGAACAACTGGGTATCTGGGTCTTGAGCCTTCAGGAGGTATTCAACACAAACGAGTTTGGCGGCGTGTCCCACCTTGGTTACGGCGAACTGAATCTGGCGGATGCGGCCGTAAACTTGGTGCTTCATGGTGCCGAAAAGTCTGCTCCCCTATTCTCTTTGGTTCGCGAAGGCGGTCGCGATCAGTTGATCATTTCCCACCCAGAGGCCAAAGAGGCCGCGAAAGCTGCTTCCGAATGGATCTCTGGCGTTACAAATGAGAGCTTTGAGTCCTTTTATGTCGCATCCGCTCCACCTGCTGCCGAAGGTGCCAAGGCGGCCAGGGGCAAGAAGTCTGCCGAAGGCGAGGAAGAGGTAGCAGCATGAGTCACGCGCCGAGGCATGAACCATTCCGCGTCGATTTCATGATGTGCGCGCCGGTGCAAATGGACTACCTGCCCACGCATCTGGATGGGCTCTTGTCCTGGGCGTTCCTTCAGGAGCGTCTTGCGCTTTTTGCCTCGGGTGCCGTTGATCATGCGCCCGACCCAACGGACCTGGAGTCCGACATCTACACCGCTCTTCCCCTGGACAAAGAAGATGACACCTTTTGCGCTAGCGTTATCTTGCCTCAAGAGGTGTTGGGTTCCTCCACGCGCTTTTACACTCGTTCATCCGACGCCAATGCGCTGGCAAGTATCTCGATCGATGACGCGCACACAGGCAAAGGGGTTATTCTTAACCAGTCACGCATGCGTCAGATTCAAACTGCTCGAGGCCAGTTGAAAACTTGCTTGAACACTGAGCAGGTCATGCACTCCCCTGTCTTTACGGCCTACGGGATTGGCGAGATCGACAGAGTTCGAGAGCTTCTGTGTACCCATGTCTTTGGTTTGGGCAAAAACAGAGCCAAAGGATTTGGCTCACTTAGATCCATCGAGGTGAGCCCTGACGAGGATGCGAAAGAATATTGGAAGCTACGCGCAATGAGGGACAAGGAGGACGGCTATATCCCCATGGTAACTCCTCTTCGTCCTCCATATTGGAATAAGGCGGCCGCACGCATCGCGTACATGCCCAAAGACGTTCTCTAAGAACCATCAGCTCTTTAAAAACATAATCTTATTTTTGATCAGTTGCATAGCTCTGCTTATTTTCAGGGCATGAAAGATTGTGAAAAAAATCAGGCGCGTCAGGCATGTTTCATTGCCCTCCTCATTGTCAGGGCATGAAAGTTCACGAAGCAGAGCAAGTCCTTCTTCAGGTTGAATAGCCCTGCTCATTGTAAGGGCATATAAGTCAGCATCTTGCTGATGATCACCTCCCGCTGTTGCAAGGCCCTGCTTATTGTCAGGGAATGAAAGTGTCCTACATCAGCAAACTTACTAATCTCAGTTGCAAGGCCCTGCTCATTGTCAGGGCATGAAAGTTTCCACATTACAGCCGACAGTGTTGGTGGGTTGCATGGCCCTGCTCATTGTCAGGGCATGAAAGACACACCGTAGCTCAACCACAAATTCTTGTGTTGCATGGCCCTGCTTATTGTCAGGGCATGTAAGTTAGCCGCGTCCTTATCTTCGTTGTACGAAGTTGCATAGCCCTGCTTATTGTCAGGGCGTGAAAGGCCTTTTCGCTGGCTAGTGTAGTGTTCTTTGTTACAACGCCCTGCTATTTTTCAGGGCATGAAAGAATCATTGCGCTATTTGAAAAAGGTGCCTAGTTGCATGGCCCCGTCCTTTGTCGGGGCATGAAAGTTGGCGATCTGCGGATAGTTGAATTCGCTCGTTGCATGGCCCAGCTTATTGTCAGGGCATGAAAGGGACTTGCCCACGGTTGAGATTTCAGTATTGTTGTATGGCCCTGCTCATTGCCAGGGCATGAAAGTAGTCAGGTGATTGCATTCATCAGTGCTATGTCGCATGGCCCTGCTCATTGTCAGGGCATGAAAATAGTGACATCCAGTCCATGAGGGAATCGTTGTTGCACAGCCCTGCTCATTTGTAGGGCATAAAAGGATCAGCACCCATGTAGGTCGCTCCTGTGCGTTAGATTGCCCTGCTCATTGTCAGGGCATGAAAGTATTTCCTGCAATTCATACATAGGTGTGCCGTTGAATAGCCCTGTTCAGTGTCAGGGCATGAAAGAAGGTGTCGAATTAAAAGCTGAAAAAAATGCGTTGCATGGCCCTGCTCGTTTTTAGGGCATGAAAGTAGAAATCCCATCGAATTGATTTCTCGATCGGCTGTATAGCCCTGCTGGTTACCAGGGCATGAAAGTAACATGAAGGCTAGAGTGCATGTCCAATGGCTGTATAGCCCTGCTGGTTACCAGGGCATGAAAGTATTTCCTGCAAGTCATACATAGGTGTGCCGTTGAAGATTCCTGCCTATTGTCAGGGCATGAAAGAAGGTCTTTGTCTTTGAGAAACAAAAGCTGATTGCACTGCCCTGCTCATTGTCAGGGCGTGAAAGTAAGACGATGACTGTTTTCTTCATTTTGATGGTTGCATGGCCCTGCCGATTGTCAGGGCATTGAAGCAAGTGACCCATGGCTTGTGCTCGTGGTGCGTTGTGTTGCCCTGCGCATTGCAGGGCATGTAAGACTTTGCTCGCAACTTGTCGCTGAGATAAAGCTGGATTGCCCTGTCTATCGTCAGGGCATGAAAGTCACTGAAGACTCGCTGCAAGACGAAATAAGTTGCATTTCCCTGCTCTTCGTCAGGGAATGTAAGTGTAGACCATCTGGCTAATTGCGTTTTCTGGTTGCATTGCTCTGCTCATTGTCAGGGTATGAAAACTGAGTGCCAGATCTTTTTTTTACGTTGCTGTCTTATCGCCCCTTTTTGTAGGGGCATGAAAGTGTTGTGACCCTTGGAGTCGATCTTTGGGGTTAAATGGCCCTGCTCATTGTCAGGGCATGAAAGAAGCTCCGCAGAATTCACATAGAGTTGAGAGTTGCCTGGCCCTGCTCGTCGTCTGGGCATGTAAGAATTTGCTCGCAACTTGTCGCTGAGATCAATTTGGATTGCCCTGTTTATCGTCAGGGCATGAACGAGCGGTGCGTGAATCCTTGGGAAGTGCGCGGTTGTATAGCCCTGTTCGTTGACAGGGTATGGAAGCTAAAACACCCCTATTCTCGGCAACCCCGAGTTTGCATTGCCCTGTTTATTGTCAGGGCGTGAAATTCACTTCACGACCTGGTGGATCTTCAGGCCAATAGGGTCGATGGGTATTTTTGGGCTTTGAAATTAACTGAATCACCACAAGGGAGGGGCACCGAGTGACACCTGCGCGCGCTTTCCAAGCGAAGCCTCAGAAATATTTAAAGAAGGCTCAAGGCGCAACAAGGCCTCTTTGATGGTCGTGTGGTCAGCCATAAGGTGGTCAACCGAGGCGCCAGGCTTGATCTCACATAAAGATTTCCAGTTGGCGGTGGTAAGGTCGTGTTGTGAAATCCCGGACGCCAGCGGAAGGCCGCCGGCTTCATTGACAACCAGAAGCGTTCTTTGCCTGTTCTCATCCACCGTGAATTCAGTGCGTCGACCAAGCCGGTTGATGAACCAGTACGATTTACCATCCTCTAGCTTCCACGGGTTGATCCGGTCATGGGGCCTTTGTGCAATCCAGACGCCTACGCCTGGATGAATAACTGGTACCGGAGGAACTCGTATCCCTGTGCGCTGCTCGAACTCCCCTATCGCATTCTCCAGCAACGTCCACTGGCTTGTATCCACTACGTCGCCCGTCCGGTGTACACGACACCGCCAATCTTCCCCAGGCTCCTTGTTCTCAACGGTGAAGCGCTCATAGTCCCCAGATCCGTCTTTCTTGCTTTGAATCACCCCGATTAACACCGCGCAATCCGGCGTGCCGTCCTCAATGTCCACATGGTCGGCCATCAGCACCTGCCCCCGGTTCTCATGCAGATCTTTGTAGGTCACCTTGGTCTGAACTTTGATAGGCATCACGATATTGTTCTCCCTGGCGCCTAAAATGAGGGCGACGAAGACTTTGCTGCAGTCGTAGGAAGGCTCAAGCTATCAAGCGTCGTTGAAAACTCAGGATTAAGCGACATTAACGCATTTTTGATCTCTTGTGGTCCCACAAGAAGCCTCTCCTCAGCAGGGCTCGCTCCAAGAACTCGGATGGTTCTCCAATCCTCGGCGCCCAGGTAGGCCGCTGGTACCCTCGGTCCTTCCTCCGTGTCTAACCAAATGCCACCGCCCTCCCCTAGTCTCGCTAAGAATTCCTTGCGCTTTCCGTAGCGGTTGATACTTGCGTATCTCTGGCCATCTTCTAGCTTCCATGGATTAATAGTCTTGGTAGAGTTTCTAGCCTCCCAAATCCCTACGCCTGGGCTTATTACTGGGATTTGTGGAAGCACAACCCCGGTGGCTTTCTCAAAGGCCGTGATTGCATTAGGAAGCGTCATGGGCTGGTGCCTTTGGGGCGCGATCTTGGCCCATTCGTCCACGAAAACCCAATATTGGCCGCCTTCATGGAAGTCAATCAAAAAGTAGTCATGGCCATCTTCGCGAATCCTGTTTTCAATCTTCAAGCCGGCCACGATGCTGCCCGTGGGCCGCCCGCTTTCTATCCAAACGCCATTGGCTACTAAGGCCTCTCCCGGATGTGCGTGAAGGTCAGAGAAAGTGATCTTCGGCTTCCTGGTGATTGGAATGATGTGCTCTTTTGTTGCTGTCATAAGGCGCCTTTTTGCAATGGTTATGCTTGCCTGGGTAAAAATGCTAGGCCGCTTTGGGAATCAGGTGTGCGAATTCCTGTTGGCGGTCGATCAAGTGATCGTGGTAGTGGGTATGGCCCTTCCTGAGCGTTACCCCAAGAACGCTAACGCCATTAAAGGAGTGCCCGTCGTAATAGAGGTCCTCAATACTCGGCTTTCTAAACAGCTTGAGCGGATTGAATTCCAACGCAACAAAGGTGTGGTCTTCGGATTCATTTACTCGGCCCATTGCGGAATTGTAGTAGCGAATGCGCGATCGAAGAAGTGAAAGTTCAATCCTTAATTCTAGGCCGCTTCTGGACATTGACAACGCTGGCTCTTTGGCTCGGATGACTTCAGTTCGGGAATAGAACTTGGCGGTGGAGCGCGTTTTCTTGGGCATCGTCTGTACCTCTTGAAGGGGCCTTTGTTCAAACGAGACCCTAGTGAGTTATGCCTTAACTTTAGCACAAAAGTTGACTGCATAAAATAAATAATCTATCAATAAAATCAGTTTCTCCCATTAACCCGTAGAGTCTCCTTGTAGCAGAGATGGCTCATCACATCGAAAATTTGCTCCCTGGGGGACTTCCTGGTTTCATGGCTGCATTTGCTTTTTCAATCACCGTAGACAACGACGAACCCAGATACCCCCAGAAATCCGGATTCTGGATTGTCTCAACCGAAACCCTTGTAGGCAGAAATCTTGCCATCTCGGACTCGAAATCAGCTCTAGTTTCGTCGGCATTTAGGACCTGATCTTTGTGTTTCTCTATCAATCCAAGGAATTCGTTTTGGTCTTTCCCCCTCATTTCCAGCTTCTGGGTGATGTGCGCTCGGGAGGCTTCAGCACGCTGACGTGTTAACCAAACGATATCCCACAAATCACGAGGTTTGATTCTTCGCTCACGATAGGCAAAGGCAATCAGTTTGTCTGCCATGATTTCATTAAGACTTTGCACGGGCACAAGAACGCCAGAGACCTGAGAGCCAATGCCGTAATGGTCTTCGAGCGGCCTGTTTAGGACGCTAAGTGAGTCATATGCACAGACATCGATGTGCAAACGTTGCGAAGGAAGATCTTTTCTGTAAGAATCCCGCGTAATGGTCACTCTCCAGCTCGCAGTATCCCCTCTCATTTCAGTTGGTGATCCTACTGAAACCGGCAACCCATATTTCGTCTCAAGGCATTCTTTAAGGTGAGCATCGAGACCATCAAAAGATTTTGGATTGAAGTTCACTCCAGCAGTGAAATCTAGGTCTTCGGACAATCGATTGGAGCCGTAACACATCCTGAGCGATGTGCCTCCAATGAATGTGATCTGGCTTAATACTCCCGCATTCTTTAGAGCCTGCATCAAATCGTGATGCAAGACCTCCTTTTCTACGGCAGCCTCCAAACCCACGTACTCGGGGTGCCGGCTAATTACATCCTTGACTATCTCATTAAGCATTTAGAACCTCCTCTTCAATCATGTGGATGTTCCTTCCCACCCGCCTAAGGTCTCTTAGTGCTAGCTCTGGGCGAGCCCTAAAATATCCAATCTCGGAGTCAAAATACAGGCAGTCCATTATTTCGAAAGGATCTTTTTTTGTATGCGTAAATTCAATCGTGCCGAAGTCGGTTCGATGGGCCCCAGAGCGTCCACTGGTCATCACCGTGAGATATCCAAATTGAACTTGGGAAATCCATCCGGCGCGGCTTAGCTCGGTCTCAAGCGAAACGTACATGAAGTCATACGGCCTGATTAGTCGAGCGACGCGCTCAAGCGTACCGATTTTATTCGGTGGGCTTAATGGGTTGATATAAAGGCCTCGCCCGACTTTTCTTAAGTATCCGGCCTTTGTCACTTTCGAGAGAGTCTGAGCAAAAGCAAGGTCTGGCTTTCTGCAAGACAGTAGCGCCAGGTCGCTAGTCGTGAACACGCCTAGATGCCCTGCATTCACGCACGCTACAGTCTTTTCAGATAGGCATCTGCCAAGTGTTGCCATGTTTGACCTCCTTGCGCTAAGTTTACAATACTTGCCTGTATATTCCAAGTATTGTACACATCTAGCTTATTCCGCCAGGCAAGGGTTGTTTGGATCGAATGCTCCGTTGTTGGCGGTGGCTGACTTGATTTGGGTTGGGAAGAAGGCGACGACTTCCGTGATGTTTCCGGTCTCATCTTTCGCAATGAGCCCATCGAATCCCTTTAGCTCTAGGTCGGCTTTGTCAGCAAAGGAGAGGTACTCAATTTCATCTTGACCAACGTATTTTGGGTTTTTTACGGCAAGATAGCAGTCGAGCACATTGGCCCCATACTGCTTGGCCAGGGCCGCATTCGGCGTGAAGTAAAAGCCGGCGTCATCGCCTCCCGATCTCCAGGCTTTGTCTTGGTCGAAGGCCGAAAACTGGGCGTCAGTGCCGTGGTACACAATGAGGGGCTGACCGGATTGGCAAAGAACTTTGCTGCCTTCAAACCATTTTTTAAATGGCTTAGTTTCTAACTTGCCAGCAGTAGGCATCATAGATGCTGGCAAGGGTGTGCGTTTGTTGACATTGAAATCCATTTTTGATGCCTGTCTCTGAATTGAAGGAGGCTATAAACTGCGCTATTTGACCACGGTTCAACCTTGTAGAGTTACGGCAGTTTCAATAGTTTTCCTGGCTTTTTTGAGACTTTCTTTTATGTGTTCCTCAGCGGAGTCCATTGAGGCTTGGGGGTCGTACATACCAAAGGTTGCAATCTTTATAATTTTGTTTGTAACCTTTATTTCTAACGATTGTTCCAGGGCAGCGCCGATCCGACTGTCCATCTCTCGAAGATTCGTTTTCCATTCCTCGTTGTTGGCCCTTGTGATTTTCGAGGCCTCTTCTATCAGGTTCTCAAAGGCTTCGGATTTCTCGTCGGCTCTTTGATAGGCCAATTTTGCATCGAGAAAGGTCTCTAAGTACGTCAATTTCACAATCAGCGATGGCTCTTTGGTCAGCCCGTTTAGTAGCAAACTCGAAAACCTGTTCACTTTTTTTTCATCTGCGATCCCGCTAGACAGATTTTCAGCTATCTGGTCAGACAGCTTTTGGGTTTCCAAGATTGCGTCTTGAATACTTTTGTAGGCGCCAGTCTCAAGCTGAATAAATTGAAGTTTCTCCTGCGCCTCTTGAATTGAAGCAATTAGCAAATAACCGCCTACACCGGAGAGGACAAGAGCGATTATCACCAGTGCCTTTTTGAGCCGAATAAAATGCTTATGTTGTTCCATGGCTGTCTTGTTGCTTTCTGTGGTTGGAAACATGTGTTCTCCCTGGCTCTTTCGGCCGGCTTCCGTGGCAGAGGTTTAGTAGGAATCGATGTACGAGTCGAAGGGCTTTGGCCAATTAGACTTCAGGACGTCATGTATTTTGGAGACCCAGTGATCATCTAGGGCTGCATCCTTCCCCGTGTATCCGTTACCTGCATCAAGAGTTTCAAAGCGAAACAAAATGCCATCGAGGTCTCTTGATCCCACAGAATCCGAGAGGAATGCAACACCCTCTTTTGTTACGCGGATTTGCCGCGGCTTGGCGTCGTCTTTCGATGCAATTAGCCGGCGCACATCGTCGACGGTGAAGGGCTTTGTAAGATCGAGCATAAGGTTTCCTTTAGGGTCCCGGTGATTTGATTTAATAATAGCACAGATATATTGCAAATACAATTTAATTCGTGTATTATTGAAATCAAAAACGCCTAAAAAAACGAGTTCCCCGGCTGTTGTCTCTTCGGCGCTCTATCAGCTTCTTTGCTGGTGTCTGGTGCATGGATGCCGGGTACCCCGATGCCATGTTTCTTGGCCGTGGCCAATAGGGCTTTTGCGTTCAGGATGGCATCCTCTAGAGGATCATGCGGCAGATCTGCGCCTCTTAGCTTCTTCCACTCACTGGTCACCAAGAAATCGCGCTCGAGACCTGCGCAGAAATCCCCTATCCTTCGGGCTGTGAACCCAAAAGGATTCTCGCCGGCGAACTTCCATGTGTAGTAGTTAATCCATTGCCAGTCATAGGCAGGATTGTCGGACATCAATACCGCTCGACCGCTGGTGTTTTGTTTGACCCACTGCACGAAGCTTCTCATCACCGTGCGGGGGTCCTCGTAACCCTCGTGCATTTGTCTTGTAGTGTGAGACTTCTGCAGGCTTTCAGGAATGAAATTTGGAGAGATTGGCCTGGTGAATCCCTTGAATGTTTTGTCAAGGTCATCACTTAGGACAACGGCTCCAAAGCTCACCATTGAGAAATCTGGAGCGTATGGGCCGTCGCCTTCCGTGTCGACTATGAAAAAAGTCTTTTCCTCCTGAGAACTTTTCTCGATGCGATTCATCTTTTTTTGCGGCGTTGAATCACGCTTCGCGCGATTGAGTTTCTGGCTCATCCAGTATCTCAGCCGCCGACTCGATTGCGATACGCGCTTTCTGCGTAAGCTCTGCCATGGACTCTTCAAACCCCTCGAGCTCAGGCATGTTGTCGTGTCGTCCCAAGGTTAAATAGGGGGTCAAGGCGTTGGTCACTTCAAAAGTCAGAGATCGCTGAAACACAATCTTTGTCTGAGCGTCGAGATTATCCAGCTCTTCAAACCAAGTCGCTTGGTTCTCTTTTGCGATCGTCGCGACCTCTGCTCTGAGGTCTTCCCAGGTTTGCGAATTCAACCCGGACTGGAGGTAGGCGGCGTCGGCTTCTAAGAAGATGGCCAGGTATCTCGATTTCACGTATACCAGTCTCTCCTCTGTGAGCCCTTCATAGATCTTGTCAGCGAGGTGGCTTGTTTTGCTTTCATCGGCGAACATGGATTTTTGCTTGTCCATTTGCAACGCAAGCTGCTGTGCATTGTAGATTTTGTCCTGTACGGGTGAGTAAGCACCCAACTCGGTGCGGAAAAACTCAACGCGCGCTTTCACCTCTTTCAACGAGGTGTTGGTCAGATACCAAAAGGTGCCCAGCAAAACAAGGGCGGTGAGTGCCAACATATGGCTGATTTTGAAAACTAGTGTGCTTTTTTTCATTTCAGAGGTCCTTTTGGAGGGTGACTACATTGTTGGGCCGGAGGGCTTTTTTACAGCAGCGGATACGGGTTTCCATGGCTCCATCTCAGCCGCTTCCAAAGCGCTTTGTACACCTTGAAGTTGCTCGATTGACTTGGCTACTCGCCTTATGGTCTCTTCCATGGTGTCGCAGTCTTCACTGGTTGCCAGTTCATTTACCAAGAACTCAAATAGGCCGTCTCCAACCTCTTTGTGTTCGCCATAGGCGATGCCTTTGAAGTCACCGCCTCCATATGTTTCAAGAAGAACGCGTTGTGCCTGGTTAAATTCTTCGGGCGCTGCAGATTTATTTCCCATTTTTTTACCTGACAATTAATTAATATTCCTCAATGCTAAACGCAAAACTCCCGTGCCCAAAGGAAATTGACGGTTCTTTCAGCAGTTTACGCAGAAAACTGTTCTTCCTATCTCTTGCATTGACTAATTGATATTAAGCTTGTATCATTTTTTTGTCTATTAGACGGGGTGGCCCCCTTGGTTCTGCGCCTTCTTTAGGTTTCCTCTCAGCCTCAGCACTCAAAACCGACTATCAATTTTCGATTTTGCTGGATTACGACAATGCAGAAACTCGACTTGCTGGCATTTAATTGGAAATCTGATCATGACAATCCCATTTCGCTCCGTCGCTGAAGCTCAAGCCTTCGCATCTGCCTTTTCAAAAGCAACTGCTAGCGCTGAAGGCTCCCCGCGACTCTCCTTGAATTCCACTCTGCATTGTCTGGCGGTGGCCTCCAAATTCAAAAACTGGCCCGCTATGAAATCTCATCTTGAGAAACAACCCGAGGCATTCGCTTCTCCTGCTAAGAATTTTGTAGAGCTTCCCCCGATTGGCGTCATGGAGGTTGCCACCTTATTCCGGAAGGGCAATGAGCCTAGGCATTACATCTATTCCTCAGATTCTCAAAGGAACCGCATTCAAGCTCTAGCGGCCGCTGCTCAATCTGCTAAAAGTGCCGGCATGGATCTAATCACGATCGCTCATGATGCGGCGACTCTAGAAGCAGTTGATTTAGATCACGGTCCGTTGCTGCTAAAGACGTCGCCGAGCACACACTGGAAAGACGACACGCCAGTTTCACTGGGCTACTGCTATGAACTCAGTAGACCAGACAATGGTAAAAGAGATCCTTTGGGCCCCTTTCTGTCCAATCTCCAAGAGCTTCAGAAATCAAGGCTTGACGCCAGCCAGAGGGCGGACAAAAAAGACGTCCGCAGCATTCTCTTGTTGGTAGAACCACAGTCCTCGATGGAGGCTTTGTCGTCCGAACTTAAATTTTCGGAGGAAGCTGTCGACGAAATCCTCCGTATCGCTTACTGGGGGCGTCGCCTGAAGATCAGCATTGGTTATCTTTATGACAGCAGCCTAGATCGATTAAAGCCGGAAAACAGTCGACTTACCGATGGCCTTCTAAACAACAGTAGCAGCGTCCACAAAGATTAATTAGCGTCCCGGGCAATTCGCTCGGGTATCTTACTTCAGCCCCCGGACAGATATTTTGATTCTCGAATCGATGTTTTGTGGTTTCAAGAATTTTTCTATGCTATATTTTTGACAAGCGCTTTGGTTTAAGCGTGCCGTCTGCATGGCGAAGACTCCTGTCAAAATCAACAATGAAGCAATGAGATTTTTTGTCCTTCACACTTTAAAAACTGTGGAGCAGCAAAGGAAAAGCAGACTAATCCAGGTCAACAGGTTTCTGTTTACTTGCAGCTCCCTATCGTTTAAAGGTGATTGCAATGTCATTGGAACAAATCAAAAAGCAGGCTAAGCGTCTGCACAAGATTCTCCCCGAGGTACTCCCTGAAGTCGTCTCTCAAAGAAAAGACTTCAATCTGGCGATTTGCCAGGAAATCGTGGCCAAGCAGTACCGTTACCCCAGTTTTCATGCGGCCACGCAGTCTGTTTCGGAAAATGTGTCCTTCTCCCCATCTGGCGCGCCGGTTCGCCTGGGATCGACATTGTTGGCATCCCCTGGCCCGCTGGTTGATGAGACCGCGCTCTCAAACGTTTGCAAAAAGGTCGTCAAGATTCTCGATGCATACCCAATGATTGGAGAGACCGACCGACGTGAATACCATGGTGGAATCGGCTTTTTCGAGGTGGCCGCCAAGAAAAGCTTTGATGTTTATGCCGCCTGGGTTGGCACCAAAAGAGGGGTCGATGAGTACTCTCTGCTTGTTATCCCTTCATCTAGCGATGCTTCGCTATTTGAGGCGGGCGCCTTTCTGAACAACGACGCTTTTCGGAGCTTTTTCCTTAGACGGATTGAGGCGGAGATCGATCTGCATAGCGATTTCTCCAGCATGAAATTCGTGAGCGTCTGCGGTCTATTTGGCCGATCTGATCGTACCGAGGAGCACAGCCTTCATCTGTTTCCATTCAATGAGGTTGACGATTTCGATCTTTCGGTTGAGTGGCACTGCCCGCGCAATCCAGACCCAGTGCTCCGAGACGCGCCTATACATGTCCTTCACGCCGCACGATCGCAAACAGTCCCGTGCTTTAGCGCTCAGCACATCCTCATCTACCTCCATTGGGTTCTTGAGCGTGTCAGCGTCGAGAGCGAGAAAAGTTGGGTAGTGCAGAATCTTTATAACCATAAGCTACTGAACGTCGGCCGGCTTGTCGATGCGCTCAGTACTTGCGCTTATGCCGCGTCAAGGCGAGGCGATCACCATGACATGGGGGTGGAGTTCACACTGCCTCCCGAGGAGAAATCCCCGCTGGTCAGATTTCTAGAGTCGTATAGCACGGCTGTCGCAGGCGGAACCTCCTTGATCAAGGCGGACCGGTCGAGGGGTACGTCTCACTTGTCGGGCGAATACCAATACTTTGTTGGTGCCACGCCTCTGTCTGGCGTGAAGAGCCTTCTTAAGGGCTTTAGACGAAAGCCACTTAATTTTGGCGCAGCACCTTTGTTGGTGTTCTGCACACGTTCATTTACTCCCGCGGCGGGTTTAATTGCATCCTTCGTGAGCGCAAGCCGAGATCAGGGTAGACGAATACTCTACCTGGCTCGATCGGCCGAGGTGTTTCTTCCAGAACATCTTCGAGATGCGGTGGACTTTGTTGATCTTGGCATCCTGGAGCAAAGCCCGGAGGAGGTGAATACCCGCCTGAAGTTTGCGTTCTTTAAGTCGCTTCAATACCGGCGGTTGAGCCTCGTCATTGAGGATTGCGACCACCTTAGCACCCACCCAGCTTTGAACAGTTTTTTGAACCAGATCAAAGACCAGAACATACCAGCTCTTCTCCTTTCCCAGGGGGAGAGTTACTCGGACCAATCACGGCTCTTTTCGTTACTTGGAAAACGGGAAACCGCAGTGATGTTTTCGATGGCCGATGGGTCTAGGTCTGCGGCCTGGTTTAATCAATCGCTTGGCTTGGGAGACGGATTGGAGGCCTCGAAGTTTCGAGAGGATTATTCCCAGGGCGATCTGCTGATTTACAAGCGGTTGCAGGGCAACCCCACGAAGGGCGATTGGTTCGAGCTGAACCAATAACCCAGTTGTACTATTTTCCCTTAAGACGCACCTTCATTGGGGCGCTTAAATTTGGATCGACTAGCATGAGCACAAAAACACACTTCGATGCCGCTTTTTCCTTGAAAAGGCCCTGTGGGAACTGCCCTTTCCTCAAAGAGGGTGCTATTGAGCTTGAGCCAGGTCGACTCCAGTCAATTGTCCAATCCTTGCTCGATGACGACGGAGCTAACTTTCACTGCCACAAGACCGTGTACAACGAGAAGACCGGAGGGACTTGGGTGGAAGATGAGGATGGAGCATCGTCCTACCAGTGTAGCCACAAGGAAGCCTTTTGTGCCGGCGCCATGATCTTCATGCAAAAGGTGGGGCACTCGTCTGTATTGATGCGCATGGCCCAGGCCTTGGGTTATTGCGACCGGAACGTCTTAATGGAAAGCGCGGACCTTGTCATTGATCCTGAGATGCTCGAACGCTCTATCAGCCGCAACTAGAATGCCTTGCTAACCTGGGTTCGCAGAATCAACAAGGATTGATTGCTCTTTAGATGTTGTACATTTTCCGTTGGGTGGCAGCCGCTGCAAGCCAAATGGCTTTCCTGGTGGCCGCAAGTCTGTCGCTGCCGTGACTTACCACTGCCAAGATTGTTCTCGATCTGCCTCGTACTGTGGTGGAGGGACGCAATGACTCCCCACTCGAGTCGATCTCGACTTTAAAGCCCATCTTGACCGCCAGGCAAAATGCGTCAACCTCACATCCCTTTGGGTTCCAGGCCACATCCTGTCCATTCTCGCCGACAATCCAGATGCCTCCGCTTGGAATGTGTGCGTGCTCGCCTTGGACCACTTCTAGGCCGGCTGCTTTGGCCGCATCCAGGGTGATCTGTCGAACTTTTTCACTGTCAAGGTCGCCGGTCTCTTGCGAATCAGATTCTACGTTCTGTCCGGTATTTCCCAGGGCGGCTCGCAGACCCTCTTCGTTGTCAAACCAGAGCACTTTACCCAGATGAACCGTGCACAGGCGGCCATGCGCGTCACTGAGAACTACGCCTGTGGCCTGATAGCCCTTTGTCTGGCACACAAACTCCGCCTTTTCGCCGGTCTGGCGGTGGCCCGTGAGAATCTCGATTTGCTTGGCCAAAGAGCCATTTGTGGACTGAGTCACGTTCAGTGTCCTTTTTTATCTGGTTAGGCGTTTTTCAGCCTTTCACCCGTGGCCGAGTCGTAAACATAAGGCTTAACGTTATATTTACGCCCTTCTCTAAACAGGTCGCCAATCGTACTGACCGGAGACCCTTTCTGTGCAGTGCTCTGTGCGTCTTCCTTCAGGAACAGGCATGCTTTGGCCAGGTTGCTACACAATCGGCTAAGTTCGCGATCGTAGGCAGTGCATCGCGATGCCTTTTCAATGGCGATCGGCATTTTCTCACCCTTAATCAGGAAATACGCAACACGTTCGCCGTGCGCGGCAATAGAGTATTTCACCTCAGCACTCGCAGTTGCCTTCCCAATCAGGTAAAACAGGAACTCCTGTTCCCTTTCGTAGACACCTGTTGATCGAATGCCAAGTTCGACGCTATGGTAGTCACTGAAACTTTGCAGCGCTGCGTAGGCGTGAACCTCTTTCAGCTCAGGATAGAAGCGTCTGAGCGCCGCGATCTCCTCGAGTTCGTCTGCGGTGAGATGAGTGGCTTCGCTATACGCTGCATTTACGGTGTCGACCACCTTGTTCTGTAGGATAGGCCAGACCTTCGATGAGGGCGATTATTCTGGAGGTGGTCACGTCTTTACAACCTTAGCAGCCCTTCGTTCTTGCTTATCAAAGATACCTGTTTTTGAATTCGATGATCAGTTGCTTGATTTGCTTCATGCGTCCGATGTTGACCGCGACATTGCCGTCGGATTCATTGAGAATCTCCCCTTTAACAGCATGTATATCCAGCTCGGAACAGATCGCTTAACTGGTATTGAAATTCATCACGCTGAATCGGGTGCCCATAAGCTTGAGGGTTTTTACGTCCTTAAATATCAGGCTGATGAGAAAAAAGGAGCCCCTGCAATTCTGGATTTTATGTTCGTTGGCGAGCCAAAAGCTCACTGTCTGGATGACTCAACACATTGCTTTAACTTACAGTTCGGTGGCGAGCACAGTCAGATATCTATCGAGGATTCTATTTCGAAAGGTATTAACAAGTGGAGGCTTTGTGGGTCCTTGGGGCGTGGCAGCGGGCTGCCTTCCGAACAGGCCGCTAAAAATATGAAGGCGCTGATCGCCCTCGCAACGAAAGCGATTTTGTATATTAATCACGGAAAATATGATCGCGTGGTTAAGGACGACCTTACTGCTTATTCCAAGACATTCTCGCGTATTACCAATCCCGCCAAAAAGAGTGATGCCATCAGGAAAGGTGCCGGCCTCTACGATCGAATTCTCATCAAGCCACACGTTTTGCCCTCCAATGTCCCTAGCTCCGGTGAAATGATGGCGCAAACTGAACGCTCTATTCACTGGCGCCGGGGACACTTCAGAAATCAGAGGTATGGTGAAAAATTGGCTTTCTCAAAGCCTGTTTGGATTGCTCCCGTGCTAGTCAATAGGGAGCTACGTGCGGCTGAAAGTGAATTGGTCTACCCAAAAGACTATAAGACTGCTCCACCTTCTTTCATGTAGCCATCGCTTGGTGTGGCCCCGGAATCGGTGGACTTGCCCTGCGGATCGAATAGCAAAGAGTCTTGGTTGTTCCGGGAAACATGAATAAAATTTGTAACATCTAGGAAAGATATATGAATCATCTTGGCAAAACAGCCAGTTTGATGCCTATATTTCCTCAAGCGCCAGCTCAAAGAGATCGAGCTTTGGCCTCGGTTAATTTACTTCTAACACTTAAAGAGGCATTGAAAGAGTCATGAAATATCTCAGGCAAAATGAGTCAGAAGACACCAAACTTATTAAAAGGCTTCTTGAAAAAATTTACCTGGGGGACTTTGAGCTAAAAGAGAAGCAGAGTGAAAGATCCACCCCTGGGTTTCTTTTCTCCAAAGGTTTGACCTGTAAATCAAATGACACGTTAATCCTGTTGGATGAACATTGCATATGCCTGAGCACGCCGGAGATGGCGTATAAAGATCGATCTGAGCTTTATTATGTGAGCGTGGAAAAGCTAAGCGGACCGAAACCAAATCAACTCATTGCCGGTGACGAGGCCAAGAATCTGGCCGTTCTTATCGAGCGCGCAATCGAAGTGGGAAGAAACTTTCAGTCAGAGTGGCCCAAAAGGGTCCAGATTGACCTCCCGGAAACCCCGAAGGATCCCGCATTTGAGGGGTTTCTCGTGGTTAGCCTCAGTCACGCTAATAGGATCGCCGGATTAACAGCAGTCCCAAGCTCACCTGACTTACCTTTTTTCCTGGCGCGAAGTAACGAAAACCTTAAATGCGATGTATACAGTGTGCAGGGAGGAAAGATTCATGGTGCATTTGCAACGCTTTCTTCCTACACTCGAATTGAAAAAGACGAGCAAACAAATAACGTCACTATGTCTGTGGAATGCTTCGCCGAGGTGCGGATTAACCCCGCCGCCGGAAGCTCTCGACGCGTGGAGATTGACCTGGAAGAATGTCCCAAATTTAATATATTTGATCGGCTGCAAAAAAAGGCTGAGGCCAGTCTGAAATTTTAGTCCTTAAGTTAGTCTGGGCTTATTTGCGGGTGCACCAAAGTGTTCTCATTCGCGGGTGCACCAAAGTGTTTGTAGTAGACGGGTCCTTTAGGGGATTGCAGGATTATCCTCTGCGCTTGAGGTGTCCCCATAATATTGTCTTCTGTTTCTGCCTGGCTTAATTTTTCAGCGGGCTTGACACTTCCACAGGCTGGACAAGGGGATACGTGCCGCCCCGCATTCAAATGTTGTACATCTTTCGCTGGGTAGATGCTGCAGCCAGCCAAATGGCCCGCCTTGTTGCACCCAGGCTGTCATCGCCATGGGCTACTCTGGACAATATCTGTCCCCGCCCTCTGCGCACAGTGGTGGCGGGCCGGGTGTACTCGTGAGGCGGATCAATTTCCACGCTAAATCCCATCTTAATGGCTAGGTGCATTGCGTCGGTGTCGTTGTCTCTAGGGTTCCACGCCACGTCTTGCTCATCCTCTCCAATTATCCACAGTCCTCCGCTTGGAATGTGTGCGTGCTCTCCTTGAACTACCTTTAGTCCGGCCGCCTTGGCCGCATCCAGGTTGATCTGTGCTACCCCAGTCTTCTCGGAATTGGATTCTTCAGTGGCACTGGACTGCCCTGCACTACCCGTGCCTGACAGGCTGGCTTTCATCGCTTCCTCGTTGTCAAACCAGAGCACTTTGCCAAGCTGGACGGTGCATAGACGACCTTGACCATCACTGAGTACTACCCCTGTGGGTTGGTAGCCCTTTGTTTGGCACACAAATTCCGCCTTCTCTCCAGTCTGGCGGTGGCCAGTGAGCAGCTCGATTTGTTTGGCCAAGGCGTTGTTTGTGTCCTGAGTCATGATCGATGCCCTTCTTGACCTGGCTGGTCGCCTGCCTTCATTTCACCTGCTTCCAAGTCGATGGCGAAGGCCCCGGCGTTATATTCGCGCCCCTCTCGGAAGATATCGGAAATAGTGCTAACTCGCGGTCCCTGTTTTGAGTTTTTTTCCGTCTCTTCTTTTAGGAATCGGCTTGCTTTGGCAAGGTTGCTGCATAGCCGACTGAGGGCCTTGTCATATGCGGTACACCGAGAGGCATTTTCAATGGCCGCAGATAGTGTTTTTCCTTGAATGATGAAATACGACACTCGCTCACCGTGCGCAGCGATAGAGTACTTCACCTCAGCACCAGCGGTTGCTTTGCCAATCAGGTAAAACAGAAACTCTTCTTCCCGTCCATCGGCACCAGTTGATCGAATGCCAAGCTCGCAGCTATGGTAGTCGCTAATACTCTGCAACACTGCGTAGGCGTGCACGTCGACTAACTCCGGGTAGAAACGCCTGAGCGCTGCGACCTCTTCGATCTCGTCTGCGGTTAGGTGGGTGGCCTGACTGTAGGCCGTATTTGCCGTGTCGACGACCCTGTTCTTTAAGCTGGGCCATGCTTTGGCAAGACGTCCCCTCGCAACCTCCCGTGCAGATAGGTCGCTAAAGGCCCATGCTCTCTCTTGCTCGGAAGCTGCGTCAAAAAGTTCTTTCGACATCGGCTCAAAACCGGCAACGTGATGCACAGAACCAAGGTTCAGGTACGGTTTCAAATTGCTTTGAATAAAAGCGCCATATGCTGGCACGTCTTCTGTTTTGACTAAAGACAGGGGGTCAATCAATGTCAGGGGCTGTCCGCGGTATTCGGTTTCTCCCTTGCCATCGATGTTTCTGCCCATCAGTAGCGTGGCCAGTGCTTTATTCAGATCGGTGTGGTTCTCATACGGGCCTGGAAGGACAGCATTCAAAGGTCGGTGGACAATTCTGTAGCCGCCGGATGAAAGGCGCTCCGGTCTGAACTGAGTAGGACAAACCCCGTATTTCTCGACTGCTTCAATGGGCGTCAATTCAGCCTGCTTGATTAATGCTAGCACCTCTGAATCATCGAGATCTTCACCTTTTTCTCGGGAAGCCATGATCGTCAAATCAACTAAGGCATCGAACACAAATACTTTGTCGCCACGAATTTCATAAATGACATTTGGAACGCCCTGAATCGCTCGCAATCGCTCCTTGAGGTTGTCGTTCCCGCCAATATAGGAAGCAGCCTCGTCCAGAAATACGTGGAATTTTGGCTTCGTGTCGGAGTTGTCTGTCATGGCTTAGTGTTCCAGTGATTGGGCGTGAGTGCCGTACTATTTTAAATAGTACCACTTTTTATATTTATATGCAACTCACGGTTTCTTGCCTGGTCGGGTTTGATCGGCGTCGAGTGTTCCTCTAGGCGGGGGAGTTCTTCTGGTTCACAATTTCAAAGATGCCCATGACCGGAAGTACCGGGGCGGCCAAGATGGTCATTAGCATAGGCACAGCATAGATCAATGCGCCCTCTCCCATCGAGCCTCGGGTTGTAATTGCAAGAATGACGTTTAGCGTGGCTATGGGGATAGCTACCATTAAATATGCAATCCTCGTCAATCGCAATGGTTTGATTCGCCGTGTGATCTCCTGAAGCAGGGCGAGGGCGTAAAAAATCGCAGGCGGAATCAGAAGAAACCACAGGTCGAATGAGACCAAGGTTTGGGCTACTGTTTTCTCTACACGCATATTCAACAGAGCAATTTTTAACCATGCTGTGGTGTAAAGTAAGCTCACGATGTGCAACAGTTTGTTGTCGCGCCAGCGAAGATGCCCTTGCAACTGAGTCACTCACACAATCCTTTTTGACTGGGCCATAGAAAGTATTAGCCCATTGAGGACCAGCCGCCGCTCTTTAGTTTGAGGGTGCTTCCGGGATTCTTCGGGAGGTTTTCGACTGCAGGCAAAACATGATCTTGAAAGATCTTCGCGTGGCATTCAAATGCATTGAGGTTGTCGTAGTCCCCCAGCAGCTCGGCGTTGATTTTCATTGTCGTGACATCTCTGTGGGCACAAAACTTGGCGAACTGCTCTGCCATGTAAATCTCTTCGGCTTTCATTTCCAGAACACGCTGTTTGTGCGCTTCATCTCGAAAAGAAACCGGGTAATCCAACGCGGCGGCCTGGCGCATGAACTCAGCTTTCCGCTCCTCGGTGTAATTTTCCTTGGCGGAGTTGTTAAATTGATCGCGCTCCTTTCCATAAGACGCTCGGTGTCGAGACATTTTCTGAATTGCAGGTAAGAACTTCTCCAGGTTCTCCTGGATGGCCAGTCGAAGGCGCATTGCTTTCTGTGGATCAGAGAGAACTCCGGGAACCAAACTAGGGTAAGTTGCCGGAACGGAGTAGCCGTATGCCTGAAATCGTCCGACATGAACTTCCTTGTCTCTCCAGTCGAGTGGGTAAGTCTTCATGAAGCTTTCCCAAAAGGCGCAGTTTGCCTGTGGGTTGGATTCGACCTCTTGAAACATTGCTTTGATCTCGCTTGGCGACCTGCCAGAGACCTGAGAAATTTCGCGCAGATCTCTTTCGCCAAGAGCGTCTGAATAGTGGATTTGGCGAGAAGGGCTTGATGTAGCAGCGGCGGAGAATTTCATAACGGATCTCTTTGTTGTATGGCGTTTGGTCAATTTAGCTTTTTGAGGCCCGCATCACCAGAAAAGTGATGCTTCGAAAAGCAGTGCAAAGGTTCTCTTTACTTTTTAGTAAATTTTGCTAGCATGTACAGCCTAAGTATATTTATTAATCGACTCCGGATCCATATGTATTTCTCAAACTCTTCCGCTTTTGCCAAAAATCTGCTGGTATTTGCCGCAGCCGTGGTTACGCTCCCAGCATTCGCCCAGAACAAGATTTCAATCAAGCAATACAAGGCGCCTGCCCCCGTGGCCCAGGTCTCAAAAGAGGATTCCTTCGGTGCAGGATTTGTAAGTTCATCGGCTACACATGTGCGCAATCAAGCACGCCTATGCTCGGGCGCGGAAGTGCCCACCGTCTCCGCTGCGAAGGCTTATGCCCGCCTGGTTACAGGCGTTGGGCCTTCGGGCTGGACCTATGGAACCCAGAACTGCTGGCTCTTTGTTAACGTGGCAAAATCGTTAGGCGATGCCGGCGCAGATCCGGACTTTTACTTCTTCAAAGGCATCGACATGCTACAGAAGGATGGACTGCTACCGAATCCCCTTATTGAACGCGAGATGCCGGGGGCGTCTCAAATCGCGAGTGGTGGTTGTGTTGACCATGCCGTTTTGGCGGTGAGGCTGCACTCACTTCAGTAATCGCTTATGGCCAAGTTGACCTTGGCCTGTTTTCTTTTCCCTTCGCATTTCGCGGTTGATTCGCCGCAGGATCAAAAAAAGTAGAAATTTTTTTGATTTTAATTCTCCCTCCTTCTTTCCCTGATATATTGAATCTTGTTGATCGACATATGCAGGATTTCTCTCTGCGATCGATTAGGCCGACCAGCCTTCCTCCGGCGCCACCCAGTGGCATGGTAAAGGGTTTATATTTTCTGCACTTGTTGAGACTTCTTGTGGTCGCTTGCGCAGGTTAATGCCGGAAAACCAAACAGTAAGAGACCTAATTATCAAGGAGTTTTCTATGTCATCAAAAATTGAACTACAAGTCCGTTCACGCGGCGAATTTTCTACTCTGGTTAACCAATTTTCCGATTTTGTTAAAGAGCACAAAGGAAAGCCAAAGCGCAACGAAATCATTGATTTCTTGGCGACCGAGTTTTTCAAAAAGCAATCGCACCACCATTTGCTTTCCCCGTTGCCCGAGCATGATTTCCCGTTCGTTGAGCGCTTTTCTCAAGAGCGTCGGTATGCGTGTGAGCTTAATTTTTTCATTTGCGATACCTGCAAGAGACCTTGCTCATTTCAGGAAGGGATGGTCCTTTGGAAATATCTGAAAAAGGATTATGTGGGAACTAAGGTTAATCTTGTTCACAATGGAATCCATTGCGACGCTGAACTGGCCGACAAAAGTTTACCCGTGCCTTACCTTACTACGGAGAAAGGTGGGAAGGAGCGTTTAATGGATCTTATACTGAAGGCTGAGTTAAGCCGTGACCCTATTTACGATGAGGCAACTAGGATCGATTGGGCGGTGGTTTATGGACGCCTGAACGTGGAGGGTTTCGAAGAGTTACATAGACAAGAAGGAGGAGAGTCTGCAATCCGAAGCTATATGAAGGAAAACGTAGCCGTTCCTTCGTTGGACGATCTGAATGCTATCTATAGAAGCTTGGGGCGCGATGGCGACTTGATTCCTTCGGGTGCTCAAATCAGTGATTTCTTTGGGTCAGTCTTGGTTCGTGCATCAGATGCTGAGTCTCAGAGCGTAATGCGTAGCCTCTCTCAGTTGGGTAGCCTCACTTCCTCTTTGCCAATTCTAGATGCGAAGTGTTTTTCCCCAGATAGCATGGTGGGATCCTATGCTTTTGAAAGATCTGTGAACCGCCACATATTAAGCGAGCCTTGGGCTGTTATTGATCTGCGCAACGTAGAACTGGGAAAAGATGCCCTCGATGCGCTGGAGGTTTGCTTGTGGACTAGGGAGTCTCACCTTTACTCAACAGTCGTTCTTCTAGCTCCTCAGCAGGAGTTTGACTCTAGGCGCTTCCAGAGCCTTAATCTCAATCTTCTTTCTGCTTCACATTTTAAGGAGCTTGTTGACTCATTAAGTTCATCCAGTTAATAGAACATGGAGCCCGCATTCGCGGGCTTTTTGTTCAGTGTTTTGTCTAATAAATGTTGCATTTCTCTGTTACGTCTAATATATTAGACGCATGAAGACTATTTCTGATATCTCTAACCGACTTCGCGAGGCTGTGCAAAGCAGCGGTCTTACTCATGCCCAGATCTGCGAGCTCTCCGGTGTCCAGCGAATGACTCTGCATCGCATGCTTTCGGGGAAAGAGAATTTCTCTATGGCCAGCTTTCTGGCGGTGGCCTTCGCACTGAAACTCGATCTCCTACTCCTGTCTCAGTCTCAATCCGAATTGCTCCAAAAGTTCTCGCCCGATGCGGCTCCGGCTCCTCGGGTTGCACGTAGGGTCGACTCCCTGAGGGATCTTTAATGCGTGCCGCCGCCTTGGATGTCCTGTTGCATGGTGAGATGGTTGGACATCTGATTGAGCTTGGCTCGCAGAAGTCTGAAAAGGTGTGTCGCTTTGTCCCACAGATTGATTCCACTGCTCTGGAGTCCTACACGCTTTCATTGTCGTTTGCTCCTAAACAAGGCGGTACTGCGCGCGATGTTTGGGCCTCGTATGCTACAGATCCTGATTTTACCGGTGCTCAGGGGAGGCTTCCCGTGTTTTTCCAGAACATGTTGCCCGAGGGCGTGTTCAGGGATCACATTGCTCAACTCCGGGGATGCGCCAAGGACGATTATTTTGAGATTCTTGCGGCTTGCGGCAAAGATCTGCCAGGCGCTGTTGCGGTGAGACCTTCTTCCTTGGATGCAAACCAGATTGGATCCATGTTGATGCGCGGCAACGAGTCGGTGGAGGCCACCGTGGTTCAGGCGCCAACTCAGGGCGCAATTTCTCTGTCGGGCATGCAGCCCAAGCTCGCTTTGTGCTTTGAGAAAGGTCGCTACGTCACTCGATCGCGGCTAGGCCCAACGCGAATCATCGGAAAACTTCCTCAGTCTGATAGACCCCATTTACCTGAGGCAGAGATGCTCGGCTTGGCCCTCGCCTCGGCCGCTGGTGTGTCTGTGGTCAAGGCAGATTTGCAGCCCACCGAGCTTCTTGCAAAGGAGGATGTGGGTTTACGATTCGATTTGGCTTCGAAGTTCCTGGCCGTTGAGCGATTTGATCGCAACGATCAAGGTGATCGAATCCATTGTGAGGATTTCGCACAGGTTTTTGCTGTGGCGCCAGAGGACAAATACACAGGCGCGGCTTACGCTGGTATCGCGCGCGTCCTCTTGGATGAGTGTTAGGGGAAAATCGAGTCAGTCAAGGAACTCGTTCGAATGATCACCGTAAATGATCTGTTGGGAAATCCAGATGGCCATCTTAAGAATTTTTGCCTAATCTACCCGGATCGCAAGACCCCTGTGCTCTCTCCTGCTTTTGATGTGGTGCCTTTCTGTGCATACCTACAGGTTTCTGGAGCAGGTCTCAGCCTGGCCAAAAATTCCCCCAAGAACACAAAGGGCGCCGCAGTTTTCACGCCTGAATCAGTGCGCTTGTTTGCCGAGGCAGTGGGTGTGCCAGAAAAAGTAGTTTCACAAGAAGTCAAAAGAGTCATCGGAAAAGCAAAGAGCCTGTGGCCTGACCTGATCAGATCCAGCTCCATTCCTACAGAGATGAGACAAAGGGTCCTGGATCACTTCGGTCGGCACGCTTTGATTGTCAGGCCTGACAGATCGCGCGCAAAGGTTATAAGTAGTCCAGAAGCCTAGGCGCGGGCCGCCGATTCGTAGACACGAACCTGCCCAGCCATCAGGCTATTGATCTCCATTTGCTCTGCGGAATTCGCACCATCTACGTGCGTACAGGAGTAAACACAGAACGTACCGGTGTGTTCTGATTTCTCCATTTCTTTTTTGTTCACATCTTGCATATCGTAAACAAACCTGGTTTTTGATGGAGAGGAGAGCTTCAAAAGATCAAGTAGGAATTGCTTTTCTGGCAGGTTTTCCATCGCATATGCGTTTGCTATTACTACCAGCAGGTCTGGAACATAGTTAGGATCGGCATCGTTAAGCAACTGCCGCTGGTCGACCAGATCGAATAGGGCCATCGATGCCCATTCAAGTTCGCCGGAACCCTTTTTCCAGGAGCCTAGTTGTGGTCCCCAGTATGCCAATGTTGGTCCGTTTGTCTTCTCCAGCAAGGAGGCGATGATGTGATCTTCGTCGGCGCAGAGTGCAGGCCTGCCCCCTAGTTCGACGAGGTAAAGCTCAGACCAGGCCGCCTTAAGCTCTGATGCCAGGGTGATGATCTCGTTTTTTGTTTCTTTGTCGCCAGCACAATCGAAGAAAACAACCGGGAAGCCGAGCGCTACATATTGAGCGGTCAAGAGCTTGAGCGTCTCAATTTGACCGCAACCGGCCGGGCCCACGAGAGCCACAGGTCTTTTAATTGACACCAAACGGCGTGGCTTTGTGTCGGTTTCACCGAGCAAAAGGTTAGAACGGTCTACCCCGGACTCTTTAATGGACTGCGTAAGCGTCCCTCTCCTCAGAAGTTCATCCAAATGATGAATCTTGATAGCCTCGGGTTTGTTTTTCTTACGTCCAAAAAATTGAGAGAGCAAGGTGTCTTTTCCTGTTTTCGTTTCGAATGCGTTTCACCAGTGTGCACTGGGAATTTTCATCCTAACTGAATTAAGTTGAGGTGATTACGAAAACCCGGTTTCAGGCTGACTAAATTAATTCGTCATGCTTCGCTTCAACCTGGCGGACACGGTAGTATGAGGACTGCTTGCGTGCAATCAAATCTTGAGAGGTCCTCATGAGTTCTAGCAAATCGAAAGGAGCCCTACCTGCTGCGGTAGACATCGTGGCCTTGGCCATGGCGCACCAAGATGAAAAGGGTTACCTGGCCACCGCCAATCAGATTAAGGCGGAGTCCAAAGGCCCCATATACGAGGCCGCCAAAGAGAACCCGGGCCTCATTCGAAGAATCAGCCCCGACGGCTCCGTTGCGATCGGAACCTTCAGTTCAGGTGCGTTCCATCCGGTTTAATTGCTAATTCCCGCCCTGGCGTGAACTTGAGCTCGAACACAAGGCGGCGGATTACTTGCTCGGGAAGGAATCTCACGCCGCGCTTGCGGCACTCTCCTGCTCGAACTTGATCTCTTAGATACTCAACCAATCCTTTTGAGGCGCGGCCAACATCAATGATTCGAACGGCGTTGGCCGTCGGGTCGATTTTCACTTGTTCTTCTGAGTATGTAAGGCTCATGTTTTTCCTCGTTGTGGACTGTAACTTTAGTTTTGCTTGTTTGAAAACATCAGCGACGGCGTCGGCGGTGACTTGGATGCATGCCCAGACCACCCTCTTGCAATGGCGCTGCGCACTTCTTGAATCGTTGCCTCGAACCCGTCAATGTCGGGAGCCAGGTTGTTGGGTCGCCTGTCTTTTGGGATTGACCTTAACAGCTCGATGGCTTCTTGGAGGTAAGGTTCGGTGACCTGGTGAAGTTGCTTGGCCAACCCCTTGGCCCTCGTGTGCTTAATCCCCATGGCCTTGGCCACCGACATCATCCTGTCAAACAGGTCGCCTGGCGTGGCCGACCCGGTCGTATCAGTGGGTTCACCACCGCCAAATGGCAATGCGCTTAGTACGTTGTGGCTGTGGCGGCCTCGGTATGCGCGCATCGGCGCCGGATCAAACAGTGGGGAGAGGCGATACCGATTCATTCCGTGTTTATTCGGGTCGGTGAGAATGGCAATGTTGTCGGTATGCAAATCTCCGTTGCCAGTGAGAAGCGACATCACAAACTGGGCATAAAACCTCTCAACCTCCCCATAGGGGAACCTCAACTTGTTGAGTACCTCTCCAATTTTTTCGATCGAGCCATCGGTGTTGCACAGGTATTTTGTTGGACTTCCGGTGTGCAAGATGCTGTACATGCTCTCCAGGGGAAGCGGCACACCCTGGTTGCGATCGAAACGCTCTGATGCAAGAGCAATCAGGGGCTCGTTGTTGACGGTTGTCTCCAGCAGCCAGGTGCGTGGCACATCAAAGATCCCGGCTTTTCGGTGGTACTCATAAGCAAGTGACTCTAGCTGCAGCAGCCCCGGGTAGCTGTTTTGCTCTATTTTCACCAGGGCACTAACCGTGTCTTGGCCGCCCTCCTCGCCTGCGGGTTTGCCGGAGGTTTTTCCTTTCCACGAGCCGTCTGATTCTAGTTCAATGGTGCACAACATCTTCGGAACAAAACCTGCGACACCGGGCGTGGGTCCCAGGGTTGCTTTGAGTTGATCTTCTTCTACGGTGGGCAGGCTTTGGGAAACATACTTTCTGAAGGCGCCCCAGAGCTTTAAATCTTTTAGCCCTGAGCGGCCTTCTGGTTGTACGGATCCATAGTTCCGCGTGTAGTAGTCCTGGGCATCGCGATCGTTTTCAAACACATCAATGTGTCCGACTGCGTTGCGGCCGGCAAACACGAGCATCTCCCACTGCTGCAGCTCCGTTGGCAAACCGGTGATCGATCGGCCGCTGGCCAGCATCAGATCAAGAAGCATTCTTCGCTGTGGGTTCAAGGCCGCGTCTGGGGGCAGCAGCGCTCGAAGCTGTGGGGGCAATACGCGTGAGCCATTTCTTGGGTACACCAGGATCGAGTCCCCGCTCATGTCGTGCAGCATGCTCAATCCGGGAATCCCGCTTCTTCTTGCAGGGTCGCTAAAGGTTACGCGCAGCTCCGTTTCGGTAAGGACCATGTCTGCGAGCTTTTCTGGCGCACCAGAGGCCCGGGTCCACGCGACGGCAAAACGGTCTTTCCAGCTCAAAACAGATCCCCCTTGCGCAGTCCTGCTGAGATATCATTGTCGCGAGTAAGGACCATTTTCATGTTCAGGACTCGACACAAGCTCTGTAAGGTTGTTATTTCATAACGACCCGTGCTCAGGGCTTTGGACAAGGTGACATGGTGAATGCCCGCGGCCGCGGCCAACTTGGACTGGGTCAGTCCTTGTTTCTTGCCCTCGGCGATCAATTCCGTTAGGAGTTCTACGCTGTCCATTTTTAGCTCATGGTTTAATTTAATGATAATTATACCGGCTTGTTAAACTATGCGCTAACTATTTTGGACTTCAGAAAACTCATCTGCGAATTCGCGGCTTGGCGTAAAGAAAATCCCCTCACGATTTGTTTCATAGGGGAGAAAGCTGAAATTGGTCGTCGTGCGGCCAATCTCGAACGTCGTGAATTCTTGTTTGGTTCCGTGGCAAACCACCAATAGGCATCCTTCGGCTAAGCGTTAATCAGACCTTGCACCGCCTAGCGGTCGTGCGCGGCTTTAAGAATTAACTCCCCCTAACGATCGATGCTGGGATCTTTTAGTGAGAATTCGCCGGAGTTGAGCGAAGGTGACTTTATTTGGTTGGATTCGAATGCGACAAGTATAAATGCTCGATCTGTGGGGTCGTCTCCCATGAACCCATCATGGTGATCTGCCGCTGTACGCAAGAAATCGTCCCAACGCTCACTGAGTTTCAGGCCGTTTTCTTCGTAATGATACAGGCGGGTGTCTGAAATCATCTGTAAAACTTGATCGTCATCCATTTCAGCCCCGCTGTCTCTATCGATCCAGCCTTCTTCCTTTCTCCAGAAATCAATCCATTTCTGTACCCAAGGGGCACCATAGACGTGTTCCCATTTGGCCGGCTCGAAAGGGTTCCGTAAGCGCAAGCAAACCTCAGTTACTTTTGGTTTCTCACCAAATGGTTTTCCGTAATTTTCAGCAAG
>PBTC01000015.1 GCA_002726935.1 Candidatus Saccharimonadota bacterium
GCGCCTCCTTGACGACTTCTTCGGCGGGTGCCGAGTCGGTCGGTTCGGTGGAGGTGTCGCTGGTGCTGGTGTCCGAGGTCTCCTCGTCGGAAACCTCTTCGGTGACGACGACTTCTTCGGTCGGGGTGTCGTCGGCGTAGGCCGCCGAGGTCCCGATGAACAGGCCGCCGAGTGCCAGGCCGAAAGCCGCGACCACGGAAATGGTGCGGGCGGATCGGTGGCGCATGCGAGTGAACATTGAAGCTCCTTCCAGCTTCTGGGTGAACAGTGAAATGCGTGAATCGCGTACGTTAAGGTGCTAGCTAGTCACCTTAAAATTGCGACTAAAGCACGGGGCGAATTATAGCATAATTACTTAAAAAAGTAAATAGCTTAGATCATGCTTGGAGAAGAAATCAATACTTGACGGGTCAACTAGTAGCAGCGCTATACTAGAGATAGTCATGTGAGTACTTTTACTGCTACGGCGTAAATTTCCACCCACAGGCTTTATAAGAAGAGCCACCAGCGACACGATGCACACCGGTTTGCAAATATGAGAGCCAGGCGCCCCTCGTGATCGATCACAATTCTACGTGATATTTGGTAAACAGGTCATCGGTTGTAACGGTCCGGCTGTCCCTTTCCAAATCACTCCTCCAAAATCCGTTCGCTGATCAATAAATGTTGCTCAGCATTTTTGCGTTTCAACTATCAAACACTTTGGAGAGAAGAATTATGAGTCGAATAACTATCAATGAGCAAGTCGCTATTACAAAGCTAGGGTTTAAGAAAGATCTTTCTGCTTACCCTCGGCGGATGGAGTTTCGAGGCGCGGTCTACGATTTCCTTGACGCCGGTCTCAGCTGCCTTGTCCGTTCTGGCGAGCAGATTGCCCAGATTATTACCTTGTCGGACGGACGGTCTCTGTATCGTCTTCGTAGCGACAACCACGGAGGCAACTGGACGCTACTGAGTATTATGTCGGCGTAGTAGTCACTGCTCATCGAAAATGCCCCTCACCGAGAGGGGCATTTTTTGTTTCTAATCTGCCTTGGCAACAAGCTTGCGGCCGATGAACTTGTGTATCTCGACGACGGCAATGAGTATCGCAGAGCTGACAAGGCTGGTGATGAGGAGATGGTCTAAGCCAATAGGTGTGATATGCAGAAGGTCTTGCAGCGGTCCAGTGAGCGCGATGAACTGGAGAGCGATTGAAGCCGCCAGCCCAATATAAAACGGCTTGCTGAAGACCCGGATGCGGCGGAAAACTGATTCGTAGGTACTCCGTGCGTTGAAGGCGTTCGCCCACTGCATTGCAACCAGCGCCATGAAAGCAACGGTTTGGCCGTAGGCGGCGCCGTACTGTGCGCTGAAGAAGGCGTACAGGCCGAGCGCCATTGCTGCCATCGAGATGGCAACCAAGATGATGCGCGTAATCATGTACATACTCAGCAGTGGTGCTGTTGGCTGGATGGGCTTGCGCTTCATGATGTCCTTCTCGCCCGGTTCTAAACCGAGAGGGATTACCATCGACGTATCAGTCACTAGATTAATCCAGAGAATCTGAACCGGCTGCAGCGGCATGGGCATACCCAGGGCAATCGCCGACACCATGGTGATCGCCTCACCCGTGTTGGTCGAAAGTAGATAGAAGAGCATGCGGCGAATGTTCGAGAAGATGATACGACCCTCTTTCATCGCCTGTATGATACTGGCGAAGTTGTCGTCTAGCAAAATCATGCCTCCGGCGTCTTTTGCTATCTGTGAGCCGCTTCCCATGGCGACACCGACGTGCGCATTAGACAGTGCAGGCACGTCATTGACGCCGTCACCCGTCATGGCAGTGACTTCTTTTGCCTTCAATACTTGGAGGATACGGTATTTATTTTCAGGGGTGACACGAGAGAAGACGCGTGCGCTGTAAACGCGTCGCAGTAGCTCGTGCTCCCCTAGCTCGTCGATTTGTCGACTATCAAAGACTTGCTCTCTTGTTTCGACTAAGCCAAGTTGTCGACCGATGTGGTACGCGGTCTCAAAATGGTCGCCGGTGATCATGCGAACCGTCACCCCGGCGTTCTGGGCAATCTTGATCGCTTTTCTGGCTGATGGACGGAGGGTATCGGCCACTCCTATGAAGCCAACGAATTCGAAGGTGAGCTTATCATGTAGCTGATCGAACTGATCGATGGATGATTTGAGTGGTGCTTTTGCGAGGGCGATGACGCGGTAGCCGTGACCGGTCAACTGCTTAAGAGCTGCTTCGGCTTCTTCGCGGGCGGCGCCCTTTAGGCGGCTTCTTTCGATGATTGATTCCGGAGCGCCCTTGATGACCAGCTCGTAAACACCTTGATGATGCCAGACGTTGCCGCTCATGGCGTAGGCTTGGTTAAACGGTAATCGAGCCACCGTCTCACCCGGAAGCTCTACTAAGTCACTCGCAGTGGTAAACTCAATCATCGCGACATCTAGAGGGTCTTTGGTGCGCTGTGCGTGACCGTTGATAGTGCGATGCGCAATCGTCGGAAGGTGATGCTGACTTTTCTTCGGCTGCCATGTTTCCTGTACCGACAGCTTGTTTTCGGTGAGCGTCCCGGTTTTGTCAGTGGCAATTGTCGTGATGACGCCAATCGTCTCGATCGCTCGCATGCTTCGAATCAGGGCTTTTTTGGCTGCCATACGACGCATACCTAAGACGAGGATAACAGAGATGGCGACAGGAAGGCTTTCTGGGACGGCTGAGACCGAGATCGCGAGAACAAACAGGATCGCCTCGCTCAGCTCGATTCCCCTAATGAGCGCCAGTGCGAAGGCGACGACAGCCAGTGCTCCAACGGCAGCGACGATATAGCTTAACAACTTGTCAATTTTCTTTTGCACAGGACTGGTAGCGGCATCTGACGATTTCTTACTCAGTGATGCGATGCGGCCGAATTCGGTCTCATTCCCCGTCGCAATCACCACCCCCGTTGCGTTGCCGGCCACCAGGAAGGCGCCCTGAAAGAGCATGTTCGATTGTTCGTAGACCTGCTTGCCTTCATCGAGGGTCTCGGTGTTCTTGCTGACGGGGACCGATTCACCAGTCAGGATGGCTTCGTCTGCACGGACAGAATCAGCCTCAATCAGGCGAATGTCAGCGGGGATTTTGTCGCCCTCTGCTAATTTCACGATATCACCTGGGACAAGTTCGACACTATCGACAGCGATCGTGCGACCACCGCGTACGACTTCTACCTTCTGGGTTGAGTGTTTTTGTAAGCTGCGTAGGATGCGATCGGTCGAAAAACGCTGCACATAGTAGATACAGGCGCTGACCAACATAATAACGAGAATAATAATGCTATCGAAAAGTGCGCCGTGAAGAAAGCTCACGACTGCGGCTATAAAGAGAACCAGCATGAACACGTTTTTGAATGGTTCAATCAAGATAAGCCATAATGGGTCACCCTTGACGGTTAAGGTGTTGAGACCGTAGATTTCCTGGCGATGTTTCGCCTCGCGGGCACTGATGCCGACTGTGGTTGTTTTTAAACTTTCGAGCGTCTTTTTTGTTGATTGATGATAATAAAGCATTAGTTCTATTGTAGCAAAAAGACAGCCCTGTCGGGGCTGTCTTTTTGCGTCTGACCGCAATGTCTAGCGGATGCTCACGAGTCGGAAAGAATGTGTCCTGACACCATTGCTCCACTCGACGATATCTTTCGCGGTTTTACCTAGGAGGCTCTTCCCTAGGGGGCTGACAATCGAGATGCGTCCGTCACTTGGATTTGCTTCGATCGTATCAACGAGCGTGTAGCGGACGAGCCGACCCTGTTGATCGATCAGGTCAACGACCGATCCGATCGCCACCTTCATGCGGGCGCGCTTACTAGGAAGTAGTTTCGCACTGGCGAGAATACTGCGCTTTTCAGCCAGTGATGATTCGACCGATTCCAGCTGAGCGAGTCGTTCAATTCGTTCAAGTCGGTCGTCGTGTCCAGTGGTGCGGTCAAGCTCGTGCAAGCCTTTGATGAGAGAGCTACGGTCGTGTTCGAGCTGCGTAATAGTTTTACGTAGTTCTTTCATCCCTTTCTTGCTGAGCAGGATAGGTGTGTGTTCGGTTGTGGTGGTGTGACTGATGGTGTTCATGCTGTGCACTCCTTATTTTTGTTGTTGCTATCGTGGGCAACTGTTTATGTAGCGATTGCTACTGGTTCCTATTATTCAAGCTTATGCTGAAGTGAATCTTAAAATTCATGTTTCTTTTGTTGTGATTTTGCCGTCGGCTTACTGCAAAAATATGCTTCTATGATCGCGACGAAGTGTGAAGTTTCGCTTGTATATTTCTGGTGTTCGGAAGGGACACACTAAATGTAGTGGCTTCCGCATTGCTTTCGACGCGAATATCGCCGTGATGGACGTCGGTAATTCGCTTCGCGATTGCCAAGCCAAGCCCATAGCCATTCTGAGAGCTTGCCGTGCGAGACTGATCTCCCCTGTAGAATCGCTCAAACAGATGAGCGAGCTGCTCGTCCTTGATGACCTCGCCCTGATTGCTACATTGAAGAACCACATTCATGCGCTTCTCGAATATTTTTATGGTGATTGGGGTATCAGGTGGACTGTACTTGATGGCGTTTTCAATCAAGATAGTTAGTAGCTCTTCTAGGGCGGTTTCGTTGCCCGTCACGAGCGCTTTTTTCCGAGTCGTCATCGTAAAGCGATGCGACTGGTCAGCGTATTTCTTCACGACTGAATGCAACAATGACACCATATCAATCTGAGTTTGCTCGAGCGAATCAAAATCAAGCCTAGCGAGCTTTAGGAATACCTCAGATAATTTGATAAGCTTATTTGCCTCTTCTAGGCTGCTTTCTAAAAGCTCGCGCATTTCAGTTTTTGACAAGTTTGGATCGCGCAGTGACACCTCAAGTTCCGTTTTCATTGCCGCTAGTGGCGTGCGGAGTTCGTGACTTGCGTCACTCGTAAAACGACTCATTGATTCATGTGCTTTCTCGATGGGGCGAATTGTACGGCGCGCTAGCAAGAAACTTCCTACACCACCGCCGATAAGAATGAGGAGGTTGACGTAAAAAAGTGACATAATCATCTGCTGGCTGGCTTGTCTGGCCTCGGCAAGTCGGTACTGGTCTCCACCGAATGGCAGCTCTTGAAGTGGTATGTACTCGTTACTAAGGAGTCCGCGCTGCAGATTCTCGAGGCGAACGTTGAGTTCGTGGAAGTTCATCTGATAGATAGTAATACTAAAGATGAGGCTAATCGACATCAGTATCGCGAGGTACCAAGCGGTCAACTTGAGTGTGGCGGATTGAAACATCTTTCTCTATGCCTCCAGCTTGTAGCCAAAGCCTCGGACGGTTTTGATGAGTGACTTCTTGAATGGTGCATCTACTTTGTTACGGAGGTATTTAATATATACCTCGACCGTATTTGGCAGGATGTCAGCGTCATAGTCCCAGACATGGCTAATGATGATTTCTTTGCTGAGCGGCCGGCCTTGGTTGCGCATGAGATATTCCAAAAGCGCAAACTCTTTGCTTGTCAGCTGAATCGGTGCCCCTGCCCTCTCGACGGCGTAGGTGACTGTATCGAGTGTTAAGTCTCCGGCGGTAAGAATGGTTGATTGCTGTTCGGCCGGACGACGCAGTAAGGCGCGTATGCGCGCTAGTAACTCTTCAAGTGCAAATGGTTTCACTAAGTAATCGTCGGCGCCGGCGTCAAGCCCTAGCGTACGCTCTGATACGTTTCCGAGCGCGCTTAAGATGAGAACGGGCGTGTGAATCTTCTGTTCGCGCATTGCACGAACGATTGCGAGGCCGTCGTATTCACCGGGAATCATCCGGTCGATGACGGCAACGTCATAGGGCTCTGTCGTGGCCATGGCATAGCCCTCATCACCATCGTAAGCGACGTCAACGGCGTAAGTTTCTTGCTCAAGTACTTTCTTTAGAGCACGGGCAATTTTGTGATCATCTTCAATAACCAACACTCTCATGCTGATAGTATAGCGCGAATAAGCTGAGAGTTGACTGAAACGGATCTATGCCGCGTACTGAGTGCTCCATGCCTCCATGTCTTTAAGGATGGGGATGAGACCCGTGCCCTTTTCGGTGAGAGAGTACTCGCAGCGGCTTGGTGAGGTAGTCGGTTGCTTGACGATGATGCCCTCTTGTTCAAGTCTGTCGAGCCGTGCTGAAAGCGTGCGAGGATTGATTCCGCCGACTAAGTCTTGGATTTTACAGAAGCGAACACGCTCTTCGTTTGCAAGAAATCGAAGAATTTGTGGCGTCCATTTGTCGCCGACGATTTCAGACGCTGCTTTAACGCAGCCGATAGTCGCGTGTGTCATAGTAATATTTACTATACATTATGTAGCGTCCGACGTCAAAAGCGGCTACTTTATGAGGCCGTTTTGGTTGTGAGTCCGTATGTGATCCATACTGTAGTCCCACGAAGCGTCGGTCTTTTTATGAGGGTTGAAGATGTTCTGAGGGTCGAAAGTATCTTTTACTTCACGAAACAGTTGGTAGACATCTTCACCAAAGACCGCAGGCAGCCATGGCCCGCGTACCATTCCATCGTTGTGTTCACCGGCCATCGTGCCGTTGTAGTGAAGAACAATCGGAATGAGTTCGCGCATCACAGGCTCGAGCTTTGCTTGGTCTTCTTTATGCTCTATGTCCATCAAGGGGATAATGTGGAAGTTTCCATCACCAAAATGACCCGCGAGCGTGGCTGGCAATTTGTACTTACGAATAATCTTGCGTACTTTTGGCAGAAACTCTGGCAGATATTTTGGCTGCACGGTCATGTCATCAATGAAAGGAGAGGCATATTTGTCCTTCACCTTATTGCGAAGCAACGCGAGCGACGCACGGCGAATTTGCCAGAACGGCGCACTGGCCGCTTCATCTTGCTCGATGTCCATGCGGAGCTTAAACTTCTTTAGGTCATCGTGGAGTTTTGCAATCTTTTTATACACCGCCTCTTCGGTGTCTTCCTCGAATTCAATCATCAGCACGGTATTTGGGAGGCGGCCTTTAAAACGGGCGACCGACTGGAGTAGCCAGCGCTGCTGTCTGAGCCATTCCTTCGCACCAAGCTGTTTGCGAAATGTCGAGAAGAATTTGACCCCTAGGTTGAAGGTGATGTCATCAAAACCTTCAAACGTTGCAGGCTGGTGTTTCATGACGGCAGGGATGATTTCACCAAGATGCTTCGATGACGTAAGGTAGGCAAGCAGCAGGCCTGAATGCTTCGGCTTTTTGACTGCTTCCATTTTTAGATCAGTTATCACGCCGAGTGTCCCTTGACTGCCGCTGAATAGATGAGTAAGATCGAAAATCTGCGTCCCCCTGTCCCAGACATCCCATAAGTTGTAACCCATAGAGTTTTTGTTTACTTTTGGACGAGCGTTCTTGATCAGGTCGTAGTTTGCTTCGATTAGCTGGTAGATGCGCTTATAGAGCCGACCCTCGTAGGTATCCTGCGCAATTTTCGCATCCAGCTGTCGTTTCGTCAGCGGCTTGACGACATACGCCTTACCGTCACCAAGAACAACCGTTATTTCTCGTACCCAGCGCTGCGTATTACCGTAGCGTAGCGACTGTTCGCCGCCGGAATTGTTGCCGACCATACCGCCGATTGTACAAAGTGCACGGCTGGCAGGAACACTACCGAGCATTAAGTCGTGCTGGGCAAGCAGCGGATCGATGTCTCGCATGAAGACGCCTGGCTCGACGTGCAGCAAAGCGCCCTCTAATTTTTTGATGGCGTTAAAATGCGTGGTCATATCGAGGACTAACGAGTTACCGATAGCAGCTCCGGACATATCTGTTCCCGCACTCCTTGGTGTGATCGCAAGCGAAGGATAAGCAGCTTTTTGTGAGCTGACGAACGAGACAATTCTTTCAACATCTTTGGTATTTTTCGGATGGATCACGGCGCTCGGAACGAGCTCGTAAATACTTGCATCGTGGCTGTACTGCAGAAGTGTTTTTTCATCGAGCGAAATCTCGCCGTTTATCTTTGAGGTGAGTTGATCGTAGAGCGTCTTCATTACTGGTTACTATACTGCAGGCATAAGCGCTTTGTCGAGCTTTTCTCGACCGAAGTAATAAAGAGTGTATAATACGTCATATGAAAACTCGGATTGACATAGACACGCAAACATTTGTTCGTTTCTGGCTGGTGGTAATTGGATTTGGATTAGCGTTATACGCGCTACATCTGGCGAGCGTCGCCCTTATTATTTTAGGTGTCTCACTTTTCTTGGCGCTGGCGCTCAGTCGTCCGGTTGCACGCATCTCTAAACTGCTACCTGGCAAGAGTCGCGTTGGTGCGACTGCTCTTGCCTATGTTGCGGTGCTCGCTGTGTTAGGTGCTGTGTTCTTCCTGGTTATTCCACCACTGATTCAGCAGACGGCCGAGTTTGTCAGTAATATCCCTGCTGTTGTCGACAATCTGCTACTGCAGTGGGAAGCACTTCGCCAAGTTGTCGAGCAGTATAACCTGCAACCACAGGTGGACGCAGCTTTGGCTTCGATTCAAGCCAGCGCATCGAGTTGGGCTGGCAATGTCGGTGAAAACTTGATCACCGGTATCGGCTCTTTCTTTAGCTTCATCGCTGCCTCTATTTTGGTCTTGGTGCTGACGTTCTTGATGCTGGTTGAGGGTCCATGGTGGATGGAGCGCCTTTGGGGGCTCTATACGGAGCGAAAAAAAATGGAGGATCACAAGCGGATCGTCGGTCGTATCTACAATGTCTTTACTGGCTACGTGACAGGACAGCTCACTGTTTCGGCGATTGGTGCGACTGCGGCCGGCCTGGTTGTCTTTCTGCTATCACTTCTTTTCGCGGAGATCCCTGCAGCATTGGCATTCCCAACTGCGGCAATTACCTTCGTCTTGTCGTTGATTCCTATGTTCGGCGCAACCATCGGTGGCGTTATTATCACGACGCTGCTCGCCTTTAATTCAATCCCCGCCGCCGTTATATATGTCGTCTTCTTTATCATCTATCAGCAAGTTGAAAACAACTTTATATCGCCAAACATTCAGGCAAAGCGCATCGAGCTTTCCGCGCTGGCTGTCTTGGCTGCGGTGACAGTTGGACTCTATATGTTCGGAGTCGTCGGTGGTATCATCGCCATTCCGATTGCAGGGTCGCTGCGAATCCTCATGGATGAGTATTTGACGAAGGCCAAGTCGCGCCGAGAGGAACCGGTCGCAGCACTTCCAGAACGAATCGAAAAGCCAAAGAGCAAGCCAAAAAATAAAACAGCCGCGTAACGGCTGTTTTATTTTTACTTGTATTCCCAGGTTGTTCCGTCCGCTGTATCTTTTAAAAGAACGCCTTTTGCCTCTATCTCGTCCCGCAGCGTATCTGAGCGTGACCAGTCCTTTTCTTCGCGAACACGTTCTCGTTCTAGGATGCGCTGTTTGATGGCATCATCGATGTCGGGTGTGCTTTCCATAAGTTGCAGGCCAAGCGTGTCGTCGAGTGTCTCGAGGAAAGTGATCAGCGCATGTCGGTGAATGGCTTCGCGTGGCGCATCACCAAGCTTGCTGAACATCTCTTCGATGATCCTGAAGGCCTCTGGCGTGTTTAAGTCATCGGTTAAGGCTTCAACGACCGCGTGAGCAGAAGCATAGGGCGAAACGCCGTCGAGGGCCTTTTCGTCGTCGTCACGTAACCTGTCGTGGACTTGGTGGCGTAAGCTAGCAATAGCTCGCCAGTGACGAAGTCGATTTTGTGCTGCCTCGAGATTTTCAAAAGTAAAGTTGATACTTGATCGGTAATGTGTCTGAAGCATGAGCAGCCGAATTGCCATTGGATCGTAGCCGCGTTCAACGATTTCTCTGATTGTGAAGAAGTTGCCGGTGCTCTTCGACATTTTCTCGCCGTCGATAGTCAAGAAGCCCGCATGCATCCAGCAGCCCACAAACGGCTGCTCGCCGGAAGCGGATTCCATCTGTGTTAACTCGGCTTCATGATGCGGAAAGATCAGGTCAATAGCGCCACCGTGTATATCATACTGCGGACCAAAGAAATGTTCTGTGATGGCAGTGTCTTCAATGTGCCATCCCGGTCGACCCTCGCCAAACGGCGCAGGCCATGACGGCTCGTCGCTCTTTCTAAATTTCCATAACGCGAAGTCATTCCAGCCTCGCTTGTTATCGCTTTGATCGATGCGCGTTTGTGCGTCGTTGGCTTTTAGCTCGGTACGTCCAGACAGTTTTCCGTAATCCGCGAACGTGCTGATTTCAAAATAGATACCGTCACCTTCGATCACATAGGCGTGACCTTTCTCTAGAAGGGTCTGGACTTGTCGGATAATATTCTGAATGTAGTCCGTTGCACGAGCGTGCTGACTGACTGCCGTCACGTTGAGCGTACCCATATCTTGGTGGTACTCTGTTTCGAATTGTTCGCTCAGTGATCGCCAGTCAAGTCCGCTTTCTTTTGCTCGTTCGATGATTTTGTCGTCGATATCGGTGATATTTTGCAAATAGAACACATCGTAACCAGCGACGCGCATCACTCGAGCGAGTAGGTCGAACTGTACATACGTCTTGGCATGTCCAAGGTGCGAGAAGTCGTAGACGGTGGGGCCACAGACGAACATGTTCACCTTCCGCTCTTCTCGAGTGTGGAGGACGTCCTTGGACTTAGTCAGTGTGTTATGAAATCGCAGCTGCATATTCTGTACTCGCTTTATCAACGGCATCTAGTAACTCGGAGATAATTTTATCGTAACTTTCGTAGACTTTGAAGCCAGACGAGTATTCGTGGCCACCTCCCCCGAAGTAGCCCGCAATGATATGTGCGATTGGTGTGTTTGCGCGTATCTTGCCGGTTAGTTTACCGTCGGGGTAGGTCTTGAGCGCAATAGCCACCTCGACCGTATCGACGAGTCGCATCTCGTCAATGACGAGGACGCTAGGGTTGTAGCGATCGCTATATTCTTCGATGTCCTCCCACGGAATGTGGACGGTCGCCAGTTTTCCTTCGAGGTGGTATTCAATCCGCGAAATTAGCTCGCCTTTATAAGTTAGGATTTCGGCCGGTTTCTTCATGTACTCTCGGCGGCGATTTTCAATGGTTGCTGGTTCTGCGCCGGCGGCCACTAATTCGGCGGCGACACGGTAGCTGTCGGCTGTCGTGTTTGGCGTCGTGAGCCCTAGGCTATCTGACTGAATCGCAATAAAAAGCTGTTCTGCGGCTGTGGCATTGATATCCCAGTGATTGTGGCGAGCGAGCTCGTAAATGACCTGGCCAGTCGCAACGGCTCGATCATCGATCAGCGCTGTGTGCGAAAATGGCAGTCCGTGGGCCGTTTCTTGGTGGTGGTCGATGACTAAGACGCCGTGGCTTTCTAGGAATTGCGTAACACCACTGGCCTCGAGCGTCTTCACTAGCAGCAAGGGGCTTGTGGTATCAACCAAAACGGCCGCGTCGGCATCGTGCGGCCAGTCTTTGACTACCCTATCCCATCCACGGATATAATGCATGTACTTCGGTATGTCGATGGCACAGTATAGGACGACGTCTTTACCGAGATCTGACAGAATTTCCTCTAGTGCCAAAGCGCTCCCGAGGCTGTCTCCGTCTGGGTTTTCGGCTTGGATGACGACGATCTTTTTTGCATCATCGAGTAGTTGAGTTGCTTGTTCAAACATTGTCTATTATTGTAGCAGAAATTGAAGAGGGGCGCCCTCACAACATTGCTGTCGATTGGGCGCCCCGCGTCTTCATCCCGCGATTCCGTCCACCAGCTTGCGCGCGGTGGTGAGGTGGCTCCTGTACTTGTCGATCTCGTGCTGTGCCGCACGTCGCACCTCTTGGCGCTGATGCGTCAAGAAGTCCAAGTCGTTCACCCCTTCGTCCATCATGACGTCCTCGATGATGCCGAGAATCGTCAGCTTGGCTCGCGAGATGCTGATCATTCCAGCCAGCTCACGCGGGTTCGCCACGATGAGTTCGTCGGCCGCGATCACGCGGCTGTCGAGGAGTGCGCAGTGAAGCGCGATCTCAAGGATCGCACCGTGTTCTCGCAGCGGCTCTTGGATTGCGTTGTAGCTGAAGTGCAGCGACGACACGTAGTAGCGTCGGTGTTTGCCTTTCAACAGCTCGTCTCGCATCGTGTTGATTCGGTCGAGCTGTGTACCGAGCCAGCCAAACAGGGTGGCCATGACGATGATCGCGATCAGCCCCAGTAGTGCAGGGAGCGCCAGGTCGAGGCGCCAGGTCTCCAGTAGCCAGCCGATCGTGGTGAGTAGCTGGAAGATGCCGATGACGGCGAGCACGACCGTGAGGACGAAGCACAGCACGCTCAGCGCCGTTGCGTACGGCAGCTTGCCTGCAAGCCGCAGCATCAGGGGCGCACGGTACATGCCGTTGAACTGAGTGGTGTCGATGGAAAAGGACATTGCGTCTCGCTTTCGCTCTAGGATAAGACGCAGAATATTATAGCAAATTAATGCTAATTTGTCAATATGCTTATGGCTAGTTGAGGCTTCGTCGGCCTTCGAGGGCATGCGAAAGGGTGATCTGGTCTGCGTACTCTAGATCGACGCCAACTGGAATGCCGCGGGCCAAGCGGCTCATGATGATATCGATGTCGGCGTCTTTGAGGTATTTTTGCAGAAAGAGTGCGGTTGACTCCCCTTCTACGCTGGCATTCGTAGCGATAATGATTTCTGTGACGCCGTCAGCCTGGATGCGCTGCACCAGCTCTGGGATATGCAGCTGCTCGGGTCCCACCCCGTCAATCGGGCTAATCGCCCCGCCCAGGACGTGGTAAGTTCCTTTGTATTGACCTGTTCGCTCGATAGCCACGATATCTAATGGCTCTTCGACGACAGCGATGAGCGTCTTGTCCCGATCACTGTCGGCGTATAAGGGAGAGATTTCTTGGTCGGCGTCAATTAATGCAAAGGTCACGGGGCAGGTTTTTACCTGATGGTGGATGTCGTGAATCGCATGCGATAAAGAATCATTGATTCGTTGATCACTCCGCAATAGATAATAGGCATACCGCTCGGCGGTACGTGACCCGACGCCAGGCAGGCGCCCTAGCTCGTCGATGAGTTTTTCGAGAGCAGATGGCAGCAATCGCGCCATAGTAAGACTAGATTCCTAGGTTGCCAAGTCCGCCCATGAGCGGCTTCATTTTCTCGGCGGCGACTTCTTGTGCTTTTGCAAGACCGTCTCGAACGGCAATTTCAACCCAGTGTTCCAGCTCGCTGATGTCATCTAGGTCGACCTGTGCGGGATCGATGGTCACCTTTTTGATCTTGAGCTCACCAGTGATTTGCACGACAACGGCGCCATCGCCAGCTTCTACTTCAATAATCTCTTTTTTGAGTTCGCTTTGAGCTTTACGCAACTTGTTTAGCATCTTCATTTGGTCAAAGGCCATGAAATTCTCCGTCGTTTAAGTAAGTAACTTTATTATAACATGGTGTCACTCGTCGGAGGCCGGAGTGGGACCATAGACATAGAAGCGGTCTGCTTCATCGCGGAAAGGACTGGTGACGATAGACTCGACGCGGACCTCTTCTGGAGCTGAACCCCTTCCATCTCGTGTCGTCACAAACTTTTGTGCCGATGCAGGCATGTTCGTACGAATGGTGAGCGTATCTCGGAACGTGGCCACGGCGTCATAAAACGGTACTTCATCGGCCGATACTACCAGTACCTCGGTGTCACGAGGCAGAAGACGAAGGTCCTTCGTATAACTTGCTGCGATGGTTGGCGAATAGTGATAGCCGAAGATGTAGCGGTCTATACCAGACCCAATCAGAACGCCGACCAGTACCACAATCGGCACTAGCCCTGCCACGCGTGCATACGGATTGTACGGAAAGAGACGATACCAGTAGCTAATAAGGCTCGTCAAACCGGCCGCAAGCAGCAATACCGAAGGCAAGAACACGATAGTCGTGTACTGGGGGCTGAGGAGTAGGATCGGTATCAGACATGCGATCCAACTAATTGTCAGATAGCTTCGCGTGGTCTCGCGAGTGCGAATCAGGCGGTAGAGGCCGAGCGCGATTAAGAGCATCGACCCGAGCCCAAAGACAGGGGTAAGAACGGCTGTTGCGCTCGGGCTCCAGAACAGGAAGTACTGCGTTAAAAGAAGCTGCGCATTATCGGCTAGCCAGTTGGGTGCCCATTCTGTCGGTAGTCCCAGCAGTGCTATACCCTCCGAAGGTGTGCGGATGATCATGTAGACTAACGGCGCGATTAACACTAATCCAATACCGAGACAGACCGTCAGGCGTAGTTTCGATAGCCGCTTGATTGCTATCCGAAGATGGGGATGCAGGATAATCGTCAGTACGATTGCAAATAGCGCATAAATACTGAGGGGGGTGTAAAGGCTGAGCGCTGCAGTAATAGTGAAAAGAATTTTCCAGAAGAAGCGGGCTCTCTTCACTCTTGTTACCTGTGTGCCAAGCAGTAAGAGCATAATCGGCCAGAACATATACAAAACGGACGCTGAACCGCTTTGTGCAATCAGTAGGAATTGTCCGGTGGTGACAGCGATGAGCGACGCCAACACTGCGATACTCGGAGGGAACCAGCGTCGCAGCAAATAAATGAGGCCAAGCGCAGATGCCAGGCCGAGGATAAGTGACGGTAGTTTGATCGTAAAGTCATTGATGCCAAAAAGCGTCAAAACAACCCACTGCAGCGCGTGATATGGTAGGTTTACCACCAGCAGCGACGCTGGATCGCTAAAATCAAGACTGGCGGTAGTAATGACGGCGCGCTGCTCATGAGGGCTCAGGCCGCCTGGAACATATAGTCCAGCGAAGACGAGCAGCGATGCAAGAAGAATAGCGATCACAGCGTAGCCGATCAGGAATCGATAGCGGTAGAGCCAGAATTTTGACAAATCTTGTCGTGCCATACAGTACTTTGATTATAACACGGTTAGTTGCGCTAATCGTGCTTACGGTCGAGCGACATGAAGCGAAGGCGTTCTGGGTGGAAGTACAGCTCTACTTTACCGACGGGTCCGTTACGGTGCTTTGAGATGATTAAGTCGGTAATATTTTCGCGCTCGGTCTCGGGATTGTAGTATGCCTCACGATAGATAAACATGACGATGTCGGCGTCCTGCTCGATCGAACCTGATTCACGGAGGTCTGCTAGCTGAGGGATTTGTGGGCTACGGTTTTCAACTGAACGAGACAGCTGTGAAAGCGCAATGACAGGAACATTTAACTCGCGGGCAATCAACTTTAAGCCACGAGAAATCTCGCTCACCTCTTGCACACGGTTGCCATCGCTCCTACCTGAACCTTGCATGAGCTGGAGGTAGTCGATGATGATCAGCCCCAGCGGCTGCTCGTGGGCGACTCGCCGTGCTTTTGTGCGCATCTCGAGCACGCTAACGCCCGGGGTGTCGTCGATAAAAATGGGTGCTTCAGCCATCTCTCCCATGGCGTCGGAAAGTTTGCTGAAATCTTCGTCCGAAAGATTTCCGGTTCGGATATTCCAGGCGTCAACACCAGAGGCGTCGGCCAGCATACGGTCAACCAGCTGCTCTTTACTCATCTCAAGACTAAAGAACAGGACTGGCAGCTTGTTGATAGTGGCGACGTTGTACGCAAGGTTTGTCACCAACGTCGTCTTACCCATGGCGGGACGGGCTGCCAGAATAATAAGGTCGCTCCGTTGCAAGCCGGCGGTCATATTGTCGAGGTCACGATAACCCGTCCGAACACCGCGGAGTGCTCCTTTATTTCGGTGTAGCTCTTCCATACGGTCGAAGCTATCGGTAAGGATAGTCTCCATGCTGACAAGATCTTGTTTGAGTGACTGATCGCTGACGGCGAAAAGCTCCGCCTCGGCTTTTTCGAGAAGCTCTTGTGTGCTGAACTCTTCATCAAACCCTAGTTCAGAGATATCGCCACTCGCTTTAATGAGGCGACGACGGACTGCTTTGCTGGAAACGATTTCGGCATAGGCCTCGGCGTGCGCTGCGGTTGGGACATAGTTCGTCAGTTCAGTGAGGTAGGCAGAGCCCCCCACTGTTTCGAGCTCGCTCTTTCGCTTGAGCTCGTCGGTGAGTGTGAGTAAGTCAACTGGTTTGTGCTTCTCGTAAAGACGCATCATGGCGCCGTAGATGACCGCATGACGCTTGTCATAGAAGTCGGCTGGGCGAACATGCTCTGAAATATCGGCAAGCGTTTCTTCATCAATAAGAACAGCGCCGAGTAAGCTCATTTCGGCGTCAACGTTTTGGGGCGGGACTTTTCCCGCTGGAACATCTCTTGTGGCCATATTCTCACTATGCGGCGGCTGGGGCAATGTCTGCGTCCAAGCTCACCTCTTCTCCTCCGCCCATAATAGCAGCTACAGAGGCTGCTTGGCTACTTTTTGGTGGCGGAGACGAAGGAATCGTCTGAACTGTCAGTTGCGGCGAGCCAATCGCAGCAAGAGCCTGGTAGAGCATCGGTGAGTACTTTGCATCGTCGAGCTTCTTTTTATAGAATGCATTACCCGTGTATAGCGTCATCTCGTTACCGTCTAGCTCGTGTTTACATTTGCTGAGGACACTGTACAGTGCAACAAAATGCTGGCGGGTGTGTTCGACGAGCTTTTCCCAAGAGAATTCGCTGGTCGGTACTGGAGAGCTTTCCGTTTTGACAGGTTGAGGTGCCTCTTTTTGCGCTGCGGCTGGTCGCGCCGGCTGTACTGGAGTAGGTTCAGCGGGTTTTTTCTTTGTCGCCTTCTTGCTGAGCTCTTCAATGGTCGCTGACACCTCGAGGACAGGCGCTGCGAGCGCAACGGTTTTGTGTGGCTTCGTTTCAACGGCAAAGCTACCCAGGACAGCAAGCAGCTTCATGTCTGGTGCCGAGCTTTTCGCTACTTCGAGCAGTGCATCAAGCAGTGGCACGAGCTGTGGTTGGTCGGTGAGATCTTGCGTGATACGTTCAATTAACTGACTGGCGATTGTTTGTGCACCCATGCCTTGTGACTGGAGGTTTTGCAGTAGCTCGACGACGCGTCGTAGGTCATGCGCTTGTACTGCCGCTAAAATGTCTTGCAGCACTTCTTGCGGCGCTAGGCCGAGCATTTCCTCTATGAGTTCTACAGTTATCCCCTTTTTGGCGTCAGCTAGGTTGGCGAGCTGATCAAGCAAGCTGATGCTGTCACGAAAGCTACCGTCACCTCGCTTGGCGATCAGCGCGAGCGAAGCGTCGTCGATCGTAATACCCTCCTGCTTGGCAATATGACGAAGGTGTGCGATTGCATCTTGTTCTGAAATGGCGCGGAATCCATATCGTTGTGTCCGGCTAATCACTGTTGCCGGTAGCTTGTCGAGGTCGGTCGTCGCAAGAATGAAGACCACATGCTCTGGCGGCTCCTCGAGTGTTTTTAGGAGGGCGTTAAATGCGGCCTTAGAAAGCATATGAACCTCATCGATGATATAGACTTTCTTGGCTGCCGAGACAGGAGCGAGCTGCACCTTCTCTCTTAAATCACGAACGTCTTCGACGCCGTTATTGCTGGCTGCGTCAATCTCGATAATATCGAGATGGGTGGTTGATTCGTCGTAAGGCAGGCCATTGATTTCATGGGCTAAGATGCGAGCAACTGATGTCTTGCCGACCCCCCGAGGGCCAGTCAATAGATAGGCATGCGAGATACGGCCGGCTTTTAGGGCGCGCGCAAGGATATCGGTGACATGCTGCTGCCCCACGACTTCGTCGAGCGATTTGCTGCGATATTTCCGATATAAGGCATAAGCCATTATCAGTACTCCCTTTTCCCCTCTCGCGCTTCGGCGCTTATGTATTCTGATTATACAAAGCTTCAGCTGTCGATAGTGCCGTGTTTTTTACACTTATCTGTCATTGTTTGTTTCACCTGCGTGATAGCTCTACTATAGTGCTTTTGCTTGTAAAAATGCAAATCGATTCCTCGGTGCACAGAAGAAATATTCTCTGCCGCGAGGGATCGCGACCTCCTCTCGCGAAAAGAGGAGGTCAAGACCCTTGTGCTAGACAGCCCGTAGATGTCGCTTTTCGCTGGGTGTTGCCAGCGAGAGCCCCCACGGACGCAGCCGAGTGTTCAGCTCGGAGATGCGTGGTCGCAGGTGTTCGGCATCGTAGGCGAAGTGGGTCATCAGGATGTCCCATACGCCGCTTTGGCGCATCGAGAGCAGGTCGACGACGGCCATGTTCGGCTCGTACTGACGCAGCTGTCGAATCACTGCCAGGGGTATGTAGTAGGTATGGCTGACGCCGTTGGCCTGCAGCGAATAGAGCTGCAAGACATCGATCGGTGCGTCTTCGATACAGCCGAAGAGTCGCTCGATGTACTTGCTGGTGCTCTCGCTGCTGTCGCGTAGACGTAGACCGTGACGCTTCAGCGCATCCTCGATGACGCGAGCTCTCGGCATTTTGATACCGGGAACGTGCGTCAGCATTTGCCGATCGTGTGCCAGCAGCGGGGCTGGCGTGTCGAAGTGCTTCTGCACCGCCGACAAGACATGCTTGTTGTGGCCGAATAGCTCGGTCAGGGTGGGCAGGGTTTCGACGCGAGACAGTTCCACGTCAGCTCCTTCTCTGTATTCTCACAAGGGCCAACTCGCAAAGCGAGCTATACTATTATAGCATAAAAATAGTAAAAAATCAATCTAGAGAGCTGCTTCAACGGCTGCCCAGGTGGCATCCGGATTGTCGGTCGGGACGATAATAGTGACCTGGTCGCCGACGTTAATGCGGAAGTACGTCACGCTGGCGAGAAGAATGCGGTACTCATTACCATTCGCTTCTACGTAGTACGCCCCATCATGCTGCACAAGTGTGCCGATGATTTGCGTGCGGTCAACTGGACCAATTTGCTTGTAAATGAAGCTACCGTCATCGGCGATAGTCAGTTTTAAAATATCACCTTCGACCAGCTTTGATTTGCTGGCGTAGTTAGCGGGTACGGGGTACTCTTTTCCATCTGGCCCAGCCATTTTTTGACCGTCAAAGACGCCTTCGACTACCTTGCCGCCGACTTCTTCTGGATGGCTGCTTTTTGGGGTGATGACAGAGCCGTTGTCTCCGACGATACTGATTAGGAGTTCTTTCGCAGCGGCCAGGTTTGTTTCAGCCTCTTGTATGAGCGCATGCAAGCGCTTGACCTGCTTCTCTGGTAATTCAGACATATGGTTACTCGCAATTCCTTTGTCTATTTTTGTAAAGTATTACCTCACTTATAGCAACACGGAGTAAATATGTCAACAAAGCGTCAAC
>PBTC01000016.1 GCA_002726935.1 Candidatus Saccharimonadota bacterium
ACGCCATATAATTTTTGCAGCCGTTTCGATAGTTCGTCCTCGTTTTCGCTACTCTCGACCATCAAAAAGAGCGAGCCTTCATAATCACGGACCAGCTGCTCCATGCAAATGCGCAGCGCTCGTGCGGTGACGTGTTGGTAGCGCGTGTAACTACCGGCATGCAACACGCTCACCAAACGATGTTCAGACAGTTCAAGAATTCCCCACGGCGTATCAATCCCCTTTTCGACAAATAGCCGCCAGGTCTTGACCGCCACAGTTGATTGAATCGGCTTGCTGAGTAGGTAGCACAGCAAGAACCAGCGAAACATGTCAGTATCGCCTGAGGTGACGTCTAGGTCAAAGTCGGTGGCGTTGTGGACGGGTTTGGGGCGAGGCATCCTAGGTCGGGCTACCCCTCTACCACCGCCGTAAATCCACCATACGCCATCTTTGTCATATCATTCGGCATCTGGAAGTCGACTTGGTCGCTGTATGACTCGTCCATTTCGGCCATCACCTTTTGGTTCACTTCATCGCGATGAGCTTTCGACTCGAAGACAATAAACGAGAACCAAACGTTTTCCTGATCATTTGCGCCAGCCATTTCTGAAAATTGCCTCATTTTGTCGGGGCCTAGTGCCTGCGGCGCAAGATCATCGCCACGACATTCAAAGTACTGCAGTGCACCGTGCTTCATCCATGCATCACGACCCATTCGGGCCATCTCTTCATATTCAGCTTCTTTACCCTTCGGAACAACGAGCACAAATCCGTCAACGTATTTTGCCATGACCTATCCTTTCGTTATAAAGCGTCCTGCTCTCATCATAGCAAAATAAAGGCAACAAGATGTATCGCTTATGATCGTCTAGTGGTACGATAAATGCATGTCAGAATACGCCTCTGTTGACGATTACATCGACACGCAAGAGCCGCTGGTTCGCGAGCGCCTCAGCGCAATTCGCGCCCTCTTTCACCAAGTAGTCCCCCAAACCGAAGAGAGCATCCGCTACAACATGCCCGCCTTTAGCGTCGGCAAAGATCACCTCTACATCGGCGCCCACAAGTCACACATTGGCCTGTACCCGATGTACCATCAATCCGAGCTGGACCAAGTTGTCGAACCTTACCGCGCAGCTAAGACGAAAGACTCTCTACATTTCAAGCATTCAGAGCCTCTGCCGCTTGGTCTTATCGAGAGGATTATTGCGACGAAGCAGTTGAAAGGTTAGCAATCGCCCGACAAACTTAGTAGCCTAGTTGTTAAATGTTCGCACAAAAAATGATAGTACATTTGCATATAAAAAATACCCCGTAGGGGTATTTTGTGCCTTGTGCTCATTTGGTGCGGGTACAGGGACTCTAACCCTGGGCCTCTTCCATGGCAAGGAAGCGCTCTAACAGCTGAGCTACACCCGCGTGCTTTAAAGATTATAGACAATAACAGTAGTTTTTTCAACTATGTTGCGGACTTTGCGACTTCGGTGTCGCCGTCAGCCAATTTCCCTAAGGCATAGAAAATCCCGCTCATGCAAGCGGGATGATTTTCATTGTGGTGGCTCCTCCCAGACTCGAACTGGGGACACAAGGCTCTTCAGGCCTCTGCTCTACCAACTGAGCTAAAGAGCCACAATCGTGAGACATCGATCAACCGTTGCCGATCGATGAACTCACTTATTTTACTAGAGGTCGCCCCCGATGACAAGCTACTTCTTCTGTGCGAAGCCTTCGCCGATGTTGCGCATGGCGTCGACTAGTTCGATCGGGAAGAGCATTGTTGTCTTTTGACTTGGCTCGGTACTGATACGTTCAATTGTGTTCAGCGTTCGCAGGTTCAGTGCACCTGGAGTCGTCGCAATGATGCGAGCCGCTTCAGCCAGCGTCTTAGCTGCCGCCATTTCACCTTCGGCGTTAATGATGTTGCTGCGACGTTCACGCTCTGCCTCAGCCTGCTTCGCCATGGCGCGCTTCATGTCTGCTGGCAGCTCGATGTTCTGAATCTTCACGTTCTCGACGTCAATGCCCCATTGGTCGGTCTGTTGGTCAACGATCTCTTTAATCTTCAGGCTGATCTCTTCCCGCTTTGATAGCAGTTCGTCTAGCTCGAAGTTTCCGGTTACATCACGTAGTGCCGCCTGCGCAAACTGACTGGTTGCGTAGACATAGTTTGTCGTCTCGAGCACGGCTTTTGGTGCATCTACTACTCGGAAATAAACGATGGCGTCAACGCCTGCCGTCACGTTGTCCTTGGTAATCACTTCTTGTTTCGATACGTCAATTGGCGTTGATCGCATATCGACTCGCATCATCGTCTGAAAGATTGGCACGACAATACGCAGTCCTGGCTGACGCACACCCGTAAATTTTCCCAGCGTCAGTACGACACCACGTTGATACTGGTTAATCACCTTAAGACCGCTCAGAATAAATAACGCAATCGCAATCCCAATGATCCACAGCAACACTTCCATAATTCCTCCTTATTTCTCTAGAGCTAATTGTATCAGGCGGTCTACCAGCTGACCATACGAAACCCCGACAGCCTGCCACGCTTTCGGATAAACGCTGATATTAGTAAAGCCAGGCAGCGTGTTGATTTCGTTAAAGTATAGTTCGCCGCTTTGTCGATCAAGAAAGAAATCCACTCGAGCCAGTCCGCGGCATTCAAGTACCTCAAAGACGGTCATCGCCGCAAGTCGCACCTGCTCGCTCACCTCTTCAGGCAGCCCGGCTGGTATCTGAACGGCCGACTGACTGTTCTCGGCGTACTTTGATTCATAACTATAAAAGTCGCCCTCAGGCACCACCTCGGCAACGGGCGACGCCTCGATTGCTGGCACATTCCCGAGTACCGCTACTTCCAGCTCGCGGGCATCAATTGCCTTCTCGATCAACACCACGTCATCGTGCTGGTGTGCGGCCTGCAGTGCTGTCTGAAAAGTCGCTGCGTCGCTTACCTTTGTTACCCCGACAGAACTTCCTGCGTTGGCTGGTTTCACAAACACTGGACTACCCAGCGATTCACTCACTTCATCATAAGAAAGTGTCTCATCACCTGCGCGGTGGGTCAGGTACGGAACAGCCTGCAGGCCCGCCTCGGCTGCTAGCTGTTTCGCGAACACCTTGTTCATTGCAACCGCGCTGGCTGCGACACCGCATCCCACAATCGGAATGTGCAGCAACGCCGCCAACCCTTGGACCGTCCCATCTTCACCATTTTTGCCATGAAGCACTGGAAAAATGACATCCGGGACGATAGACTCGCCAGTGTCCTCGACCAAGAATCTATTTTCGCCCAAAACCGGCAACAACGTTCCGCCGTCAATGGTATCGTCGATCGAGGTCACGTGCTGCAATCGGCCATCCTTCGTCAGGTAGCCAAGGATCGGACGGTACTTCGAGGTGTCCAGCGCCGCGACCACATTCCGAGCAGAGCTTATCGAGACGTCATGCTCGGAAGATTCTCCGCCGTACAGTATCAACACCGTTTTCATTACTACCCAGTATAATGGAAATATGCAGAGAGTACCATTAGCCGAGAGGATGCGCCCCGAAACCCTAGATGACGTCATTGGCCAGACGCATCTTTTAGGCGACAAAGAAATTCTGCGTCAGATTGTTAAAAACCGTGAACCGATTAGTTTAATTCTTTGGGGGCCACCCGGTAGCGGCAAGACGACGCTCGCCCGCATTATTGCGAAGGAGGTCGATGCTGAATTCATCGAAATATCGGCCGTCACCAGTGGCAAAAAGGATGTCGAACGCATTGTCGAACACGCACGGCAAAACTGGAATCTACAGCTACGCACTATTCTTTTCGTCGACGAAATTCACCGCTTCAATAAAGCGCAGCAGGACGCCTTTCTTCCCCACGTCGAATCAGGCCTCATCACCCTGATTGGCGCAACCACCGAGAATCCCAGTTTCGAGGTGATCACCCCGCTACTCAGCCGAACACGCGTTCTTGTGCTGCAACCGCATGCCAAGAAAGATTTAATGGCCATTCTAAAAAGAGCCGTTGAACTTGAAAAAGCCCAAAAACGCATCGGCGAAGACGCACTCGATTATATTGCCGAGTTATCGGGCGGCGATGCCCGAGTGGCGCTCGGTAACCTCGAGCTATCATTGGGGCTCGCGAAGAAGGTCACCATCGAGACGGTAAAATCGGCCGCCCAGAAACGACTTCCCGGTTACGACAAGCACGGCGATATGCATTACGACGTGATCAGTGCATTCATCAAAAGTATGCGCGGCAGTGATGTCGATGCGACGCTCTATTACTTAGCTCGTATGATCGATGCCGGCGAAGATCCCAAATTCATTGCGCGGCGCATGGTCATTTTTGCGTCAGAAGATATCGGCCTTGCCGGTAACGGCGCACTGGGGCTGGCCCTCAATGCCTTTCAGGCAGTTGAACGTATTGGCATGCCAGAATCGCAATATATCTTATTTCACGTCGCGTCAGCGCTGGCAAAAAGCGAGAAGTCTCGCCGCACGACCGATGCAATGAATCGAGCAATGTCACTCGCCAAGCAATACAATGATTTGCCAGTGCCCTTACATATTCGAAACGCGCCAACAAAACTCATGAAAGACCTCGGCTACAGCAAGGGCTACCAGTGGAAAGCCGACTTCAAACACAAGCAGGGCTTTTTACCAGATGAACTTAAGGACGAAACGATTTTTTAAGCGCACTGTAGACGCCATTCGTCCAGCCAAATCCATCTTGCAGCACATACTCACCGCCGCCGCCAAGCCCGTCGCCACCAGTCACGTTATACTTTTCGACCAGTCGGTGGCTATCGTCATAGACCATCTCAACAGTCGCCATCCAGCGATCAATAATCTTACCGGCCAGCTCGTCGTAACCGTAACGACGCAGCCCTTCGATGGCCACCCACTGCAGTGGTGCCCAGCCGTTCGGACTGTCCCATTGCTGCCCAGTTTCAATCAGCGTCGTGACCAGACCGCCTTTCATCAGAAAGTCAGCCTCTAGGCGCTCGGCCACTTTTGCCGCCTGTTCGTCCGTTGCTATACCGGCGTAAAGCGGGAATACTCCAGCTAAACTTATAAAGCCTGTCTGCCAGTGATGATGGAAGTTGTAGTCCATAAACCACCCCTCCTTTTCATTCCACAGGTACTCTTGAATACCGGCATGCCGACGCTGAGCTCGTCGTCGATAGCGGCCACGCAGCACCGGATGCAACCATCCGTTATACGCTTCGGCAATTGTCTCTTCTAATGTGTAGAGCAAACAGTTGAGGTCTATCGGAATGATATCGGCCGTATGAATGGTACGCAGATCCTGTGGATCCGTCAGCCAACGAGCACTGAAGTCCCAACCCGACTCAGCCGCGGCGCGAAGGTGTAAAAAGAGTCGATCGGGCAACCGCGTCTTTGCCGACTGGGCCGTCTCTCGATCTTCACGTAGTGATTCTGGCCGTGGCGTTACCTTGTTGTCGTAGTAACGGTTCAGCATCGTGCCGTCTGGCATCTGAGCGACGCGTCGGTACGCAAAATGCTCCGTCTCTTGCACACGGGATACGCCCTTCATCCAAAAGCGATATTCTTGTAACAGATGCGGCAGATAATCGCGGTACACTTTCTTGCCTTTGTGCACGGCAAGTAGCTTGACCATTAATGCAAAGAATGGCGGCTGTGAGCGACTCAAGAAATACGTTCTGTTGCCAGTTGGGATATACCCGTACTTGCGAATCATGTGCGCAAAGTTCTTCACCATGCCCTCGACCTTCTGCCATTTTCCTTCGGCAGCAAGCCCCAGCATAATGAAGTAGCTATCCCAATAGAACTGCTCGTTAAAGCGTCCACCAGGCACGATGTAAGGATGCGGTAACGCAATCAGCGAGCCACGGTTGACACGGTTACGGCGCTCAAGGTGTGACCACAGCCGATCGATATGCGATTCGATCGATTCACCCTCTTGAATAACAAACGGATCTTTTTTGTGGACGGTAGTTGAAAGGTCGTAAAAGTGACGACCAATAAAATCGCGCAGATCAAAGTTAGGGTCTTTGCGCAGCAGCGTATATTCTTCTTGGATCGACTTTGCTCGTTTTTTGGGCACAAGATCGACAAAGGTTTTTCCGTCAGGATAAATCTGTTGATGCTGGACATCAATAAACAAGTCACCGAGAAGTTCGTCAGGCCCCTTTCGGGATCCCATCAAAATGCCCGCCGTCTGAACGAGTGATGTTTTTAGTCGGTCTGTTGGTTTTGATATTCGCGCCATTTACTCTTTAGAGTATAGTCTTCTGAGGGTCGGGCGCAAGGGGTAATTTGGACAACTATTTTGCAGCACGCTTGCGCTGGTTCGGATCGAGGTGACGTTTTCGCAGGCGCAGACTTTGCGGCGTGACTTCAAGCAACTCGTCATCTTCGATGAAGTCAATCGACTGCTCGAGGCTCAGGTCGGTGAATGGTGTCAATTGAATCGTCCCATCGCTTGATGAGCTGCGCATGTTCGTCAGCTGCTTACCGCGGCAAACGTTAATATCAAGGTCACCAGATCGGTTGTAGAGGCCGACAATCATACCCTGATAAACCGTCGTACCAGGACCAACAAACAGCTCGCCACGAGCTGCCGCCGTGTCGAGTGCATACGCAGTTGTCACTCCGGCTTCATGAGCCACCAGCGCACCATTGCGCAGTTGTTGCAGCTTTGGTCCCAATGGCTGGTAGCCGTGCGGGAGGCTGTTCATAATCACCGTTCCCTTTGTGGCAGTCAGCAGCAAGTTACGCAGACCAATCATTGCGCGAGTCGGAATAAGGTACGTGATTCGGGTTGTGCCAGAGCTGGTTTGCTCTTGCTTCAGAGTGGTCGCACGGCGGGCACCCAATTCTTGGCTCACTGCGCCAAGAAACTCACCCGACACTTCAATCAACAATTCTTCGACAGGCTCTTTCGTCACGCCGTCTTCTTCAATTGTGACGACTTGCGGACGGCCAACTTCAAACTCAAAGTCTTCACGACGCAACGTCTCAATCAGGACAGAAAGGTGTAGCTCTCCACGTCCAGAAACGACAAATCCAATCCCCTCTTCTTCGACGCGAAGGGCGACATTCGTTTCAAGTTCTTGACGAAGGCGGTCACCGATTTGGCGGCTTGTGTTGTACTTTGCCTCTTTGCCCTTCAGCGGGCTGGTGTTCGGACCAAGGTACATACTAATCGTGGGAGCTTCGATATCAATCACCGGCAGAGCCTCGGGCTGATCTTTATCTGCAAGCGTCTCGCCAATATGCGCCTCGTTGATTCCCGTGACGGCAATAATGTCACCAGCGCCCGCCTCGTCGATAGCTTCGCGGGTCAGACCGCGGTAGCCAAATAGCTTGTCGACTTTGGCATTTACTTTTTCACCATCACGCTTGATAAGAACGATCGATTGACCTTTTTTCAGATTGCCTCGACTAATACGCCCAATGGCATACTTACCCAGGAAAGAGTCGTACGCCAATGACGTTACCAGCATCTGGAACGGCTTGTCGATAGCGACGGTCGGTGCAGGGATATCGTTAATAATTGCATCAAAAATCGGCGTCAGGTCTGTGTGTTCAGCAGGATTATCTGGCAGCTCTGTCCAGGCTTTTCCGTCACGACCAATTGCATAGTACACCGGGTACTGCAGCTGATCGTCGGTCACCGCTAGCTCCAAAAAGAGTTCGGAAACTTCGTCAAGCACTTCATCAATACGACGTGATGGCTTATCAATTTTGTTAATCACCACCACTGGCTTCAAACCAAGCTCAAGCGCCTTCGATAGCACAAACTTCGTCTGAGGCATCGGTCCTTCTTGGGCGTCAACGATCAGCAAGACACCATCGGCCATATTGAGCGTCCGCTCTACTTCGCCAGAAAAGTCGGCGTGACCAGGTGTGTCGATGATATTGATTTTATAATCGCCATAGTACACCGACGTCTGCTTGGCTGTAATAGTGATACCGCGCTCGTGCTCCTGGTCGCCGCTGTCCATAATAAGCGACTGCTCCATCTCGGCTTGGTTTGAGCGGAAGGTATTGCTCTGCTTGAGCAAACCGTCAACGAGTGTCGTCTTTCCATGGTCGACGTGAGCGATGATTGCAACGTTGCGGATAAGTTGTGGGTCTTTCATAAAAATATGCCCTTCCCTGAGGGCGTTCATAATTGATCGAGTATGGTGCGCGCGAGAGGACTTGAACCTCCACGCCATTGCTGACACTAGCCCCTCAAGCTAGCCTGTCTACCAATTCCAGCACGCGCGCATGTTGTACATAAGATAGCACATTACTACTCTTGTGCTTCTGCAGCTAACATTGCATGAGCGATATTTGCGCGAAGCTAGCACGAAAATAGTAATGTGCCATCGTATTATGGTGGGCGCTGAGGGATTCGAACCCCCGACCCTCTCGGTGTAAACGAGATGCTCTAGCCAACTGAGCTAAGCGCCCTAACAGATGGTCATTATATAGTAAAACGACCTCTGATGCAACTATGGTGTTTGGTGGACAATCGTCGAGCCAACCGTCCAGTACAAAATGTCACTATAACGATCAGTGGCGTTAACATAGCGTTTATCCGCATCGGTCGCATGGACAGCGTCAGTGTAAGCATATTGGCTCGTTGCTTGGTAGATGCCGATTGCCGGCGCGTCGTTCAACCATTGACGGGCAAACGTCACGTATTTCGCATCGCGCAGTGACTTATCCGTCACCGAACGAGCACTAGTCAACGCTTCATCTGCCAGGCTGCTCGAATAATTGGCGAAGTTGAGACCTCGACTAGCCTGGCTGGAGTGCCAGTATGCATACACGTCGGGGTCGCCACCGATGGTCAGCCGATACAGCAGTGCATCATAATTTCGAGGCTGCAAAATATTTTGAACGACGTTCTGAGACGGATCGGTGGGGTCAATGATGTTTGTCGTGACCGATACACCAAGTGCACGCCACTGCTGCGTCAACTCGTCCAGCACTTTTTCAAGGTCGTTATTCCTGGTCGTGACGAGCGAGATCTTCAGTACCGTCCCATCTTTCTTGCGGGTCTGGCCGTCTAATCGCCAACCAGCATCGTCCAGCAATTCTTCGGCACGATCCTGGTCGTAGTCTGGCGCATCTGGTAGGTCACCTGTCACCTGCTCCCGCAAGAACGGAAGATCCAACTCTGGCAGCCCTTCACCCACTGCATCCCGAAGCGCCTGGGTGTCTGTCCCTACCTGCAACGCACGCCTGACTTTAGAGTCGCTCAATACCCCCTTATCGGTGTTGAAGAGTGTGTAGACACCACTGGCAACTGGACGAGCGTCAATGTTATAACGGCCAGCGTTCACCTCACGCGTGTCGGTGATGGTCATATCGGTCGCCGCATTAATCTCTGAGGTGTTTAGTCCGCGCACCAAAGACTCTGTTGAATCATAGACGTGCAGCTGAAAACGATCGAGTTTCGGTGCACCACGATAGTAGTCCTCGTTTTTTGCCAAGTGAACAATCTGACGATCAAGTTGCCCGTCAAGCTCTTGAATAAAGCGAATCTTAAATGGGCCACTTCCAATAGGCGCTTTGCTGAACTCACTCTCACGGAGTGATGCAGCAGAAACATCGCGCAAAATATGTTCAGGCAAAATTGGCAAGTAGGTTAAAGCGTGCGGGAAAGGTGCGTAAACAGAAGGAAGAGTGAAGGTCACCGTCTTATCATCAACTTCCTCAACCTCGATGTCGTTCCACCCACTGATGGTCGCGCGCGTCGCAACATCTTGCAATAAGCCTACCGTAAACACGACATCAGACGCGCTCACATAGACGCCATCATGCCACTTTGCATCCGATCGCAACTTCACGGTATAGGTTTTTTCGTCTTCACTCACCGTAAAAGACTCCGCGAGATCATAGTTCAGATTACCCGTCTTGTCATAGCTGAGAATGCGGGAAAAGATAAGATTGCTAGCAGACTCCTCGGCACTCGAGCGAGCAAAAATTGGGTTAAGTGTATCAAGAGGACCCAACACGCCCTCGGCATACGTACCGCCAACAGCATATGCGGTTTGACGATAACTTTGCTGATACCAAAAGATCTGCAATCCCGATGCTCCAATAACAAGACCGATTGCCAGAATCCAAATGGCGATATGGTGACGAACCTCGCGGGCGTTCTTCCAGCGTTTCACAATGAAACGATGCGCGTGCTTGACGGTCGCGCCCTCCATTTTTTTCATGCGCTTAGACAGAGCTTTCGAGCTAAAGCTCGTCTTTGGAAGTTGCCGCCATTTACTCGGTTGCTTTTCAGCCACAGAGCCGCCCCTACCCTAAGACAGGCAGCAGTAGTCCAGCCAGAATAGACAGTACGAAGATAACGGCAAGGACAATTGTTGCTTCAAATAGGTTCTTATCGACACCACGTCGGCTCGTATAAAGCTCACCAGAGCTACCAAAACCTGCGCCCAGGGTCGCCCCGCGCTGCTGGAGAAGAATAGCAATGATCATCAATGCGGCCGAACCGATGGTGATAATCTGCAAGATTGTTTCAATGCTCATAATAGTTACGATACTCCTGATTTGCTGCGACGAATCTCAACTGCAGCACTTACTATATAGTTTACCAGACTCAGTATAATCCCGGCCAGAATCGAGTTGACGAATGACAAAGAAATGCCCGGCGCAATAGCAATCGCCAGATAAACCAAGATCCCGTTCACCACTATCACGAAAAGTCCCAGCGTCAATAGAATTAACGGCAGCGAAAGCACGACGGCTAGCGGCTTAAATATGCTGTTGACCAGCGAGAAGATGAGTCCAGCGAGAATGAATCCCCAAAAACCAGCCGTCACTTCTTTATCTTCATATCCCGTTCCTAATAGGCGAATAGCAATCCATAACCCGAACGAGTTAAGCGCCCACCGAACAAGAAAAACGAGAAATTGATTCTTCATAAATACTAGAGTCAGTATATCATAGGCCGATCGGCAGCGCGGCCGACAGGTTGCGATGACCGTCGACAGTGATAAGAATATCGTCCTCGATACGCACCCCAATACCCTCTTCAGGAATATAGATTCCCGGCTCAACAGTCATAATCATCCCCGGTTGCAAGGTGTCATAACCAAGTGATTCGTGGACATCCAGCCCCAAGCCATGACCGATAGAATGCGGGAAGTAGCGGCGATAGTCGTCTTCTGACTTCAGAAGACCCAGAGAGCGCAGCGCATCCTTCATAATTTTATCGACATTTTCTTGGTACTCCATCAAAGATAGCCCGGGCCGAAGCAACGCGATAATGGCAACATGCGCCTTCTGCACGGCCTCATGCACGGCTATCTCACGCTTCGAGGGCTGCCCGACGGCGTACGTCCGGGTAATGTCGGCAGCATACCCCTCGACACTCGCTCCAGCATCGATCAGTACGAGTCCGTTTTTCGGCAGTTGATCATTATTATGAGCGTAATGCAACGTACAAGCGTTCATCCCACCGGCAACAATAGGAGGGTACGCATGTCCACCCCCACCGGTGCTGCGAAAGTCGGCGTTCAATATCGCTTCGAGTTCGTATTCATGCGTCGCCCCTCGAGAGACCGCCTCTTTCATACGGTTAAAGCCTTCGATTGAGATGTTGACGGCGCGCTCTGTCGCAGCAATCTCAACCCCATCTTTGATCGCTCGGTGTTTTGCCACTATCTTGCGACAATCATGGACATTCTCAAAAAGCTCCTGTAGCTCCGCCCATAGCCTTCCGCGGGCCGGATTCTCGATGAATTGAAAGTAGTCTTGATGCGGGTGGCCGTCCAGTGAAAAAACAGACTGGTGAGTTGAAGAAAGATTTCGCAGCAAATCCCTGCCTTCAGCCTCGTTTAGAATCACATCGACACCCGACCGGTTGGACGCCTCTTTTGTCGAAAGTGCACCATCAAATAATCGCCCGTGCTCACTAATTGTCGGCCCAATCAGCCACGTCTTGTCGTTTTGAAAATCACACACCAGTCGCCAGCCAGGTTCGGATATGCCAGTGAAGTAGTAGAACGTGGCATCTTGGACAAACGGATACGCCATGTCAGCAGAAGACTGGAGCGCATCATTGCCCGCAATAACAAAAAGCGAGCAGTCCTGTTTTAGCCGAGCTCTGCGCTCAGAAAAATTGATCATATGCACTATATTGTAAGCAACTACTCTTTATTTTGCACGTACGCCACGACAAGTGACGCTTTTTTAGGCCCAATCACGGCGGCCACCTCTTGCTCTGTCGCCTTTGAGATTCCAGCGACGCTGCCAAACTTTCGAATCAGTTGACGACGCGTCGCCGGACCCACGCCAGGAATGTCCTCCAGTTGGCTTTTTGTCTGACCGGCTCGCTTTAAAACCGTATGATAGCTGACGGCAAATCGGTGCGCCTCATCTCGAATTCTCTGAAAGAGTTTCGTGACATGTAGGTACTTCTCGACACCCACTTGCGACGAAGACCGAAGATTGCGTGAATGCCCCGACGCATTCAGCCGACCAGCGTGCAGATTCACGCTGTAGTACTGACCAGATCGTATCACGGAAACTCCGTCCTTCACTGCCATAGCTTGGTCTGCTTCATATTCACGAATGCGCTCAAGCGACACCGATGATCGTTCGGCATCAATTACTAGCTCCTCTTCCCGTTTCGCAATACCGATCACCGGTATCTTCAGCAATCGCTCCTCCATGGCTCGAATTGCCGCGTCAAGTTGCCCCTTTCCGCCGTCGACCAATATCAACTGTGGCGCGCCCCAGCTTTTGAGATTCTTCTCGCTCAGCCGACGCAGCAATACTTCGTGCATATTTGCGTAGTCGTCATTGCGCTCACCAGTCTTAAACTTTCGATAACTTGATCGATCACTGACCCCATTGGTAAACACGACCATACTGGCGACCACGTTCTTTCCGCCCATATGACTAATGTCGTATCCTTCAATACGGGCCGGTAATCCTTTTAGTCCCAGCAAATTGGCCAAATCACTCAACGCACGGTCCTTGCTAATGTCCAAAAACTCTCGATCGCCAAACATGATTTTCTGCTGCAATGATTTTAAGTCGGCAATATTATTACGAAGCGCTGCCGCCCGCTCAAAATCATGCAGCTTGGCCGCCACTCGCATCTCTTTTTCGAGATCTCGGATGATTGCCTTGCGTCCACCTTCGATATAACGAATCAATTGTCGTAACGATGCCTTGTATTCCTTGCTATCCGTCCCTGGACGCGGGCTGAGGCCGATGTGTGTATCTAGATCTGGCCGAGCGCCGTTCTTTGGTGGCTTCGTAAAGTACGGAAAGACACGACGCAGATGCCGAAGCGCCTTTTTAATAGCGAACCCGCTGTAATAGGGGCCGAAATACGTCGCCGTATCATCAAGCGGATGACGAGTGAAAGAAACTGTCGGCCACTCGCTCTTCATATCGATCCTGATATACGTCTGCGATTTGTCATCACGCAGCAGAATGTTAAAGCGAGGCATGTACCGTTTCACCATTTCCGATTCTAAGAAGAGCGCGTCAAGCTCGCTCTCCGTCTCTACCCAATCGGTATCATCAATTTCTTCGACCAGCGCTCTGGTTTTGACATCCATATCGCGCGTACTCTGAAAATACTGACGTACGCGATTCTTCAGCACCGCAGCCTTGCCGACATAAATAATCTCGCCAGTCTTCGACTTATGAAAGTAGACACCCGGCGTGCGTGGCAAAGTTTTCAGTTTCTCTTCTAGGCGAGCATTCATTGTGTTCTATTATACTGCCAAAAATAAAAACGCCCCACCGTAGCGAAGCGTTTTCTGGACAAGCTGCTTAACGAGATACGAGCGAGCGTTCACGACACGCGTCCGTGTGATACAGCAAGTCGGGATTCTGTAAACATTCTCCACAGATCAACACTAAATCGTTGCAGTTCGCGTATGCGCAGTTCTCGAAATTACTGGTTGCAGCCTTGCAGTGGGTACACTCACCAATCGTCTTGGCGTTGTCAGAAAACTGAACTGTCATGCGATCATCGAATACACGAAGGTGCCCTTCCCATAGTCCATCATCGCCATACGCCTCGCCGTACTTCACAATGCCGCCATCGATCTGATAGACGTCCTTAAAGCCACGTTTTTTCATCATTGCGCTGATCACCTCGCAGCGGATGCCGCCCGTACAATACGTGACTACTTTTTTGTCTTTCAGGTCATCGTATTTATCACTCTCGAGTTCAGCTATAAAGTCCCTAGATGTATTAGTGTTAGGGACGACCGCTCCCTTGAACTTCCCGATTTTTGCTTCGTGCTCGTTGCGACCATCGAAAAAGACAACGTCATCACCGTACTGCTCGACCAGCTTGTGAACCTCGGATGGCTTCAAGTGAACACCGCCGCCAATGACGCCATTCTCGTCGACCTCAAACTCATGATCGCTATTGTGAAAGCCAACCAGCTCGCGCCGGTGCTTGACGCTCATTCGTGGAAAATGATCGCGTGACCCATCGCTCCATTTAAAGACAATGTCCTTGAAACCCGGATACTGTTTTGTTTCCTTAATGTAGCGCTTTAGGTCATCCATTTCGCCACCAACAGTACCGTTCAGCCCATGCCTCGAAACAAGAATGCGTCCACGTAAGTCTAGGTGTTCGGTCAGCGACTTCTGCCATAACTTGACCGCCTCAGGGTCCTGAAGCGGCGTAAATTTGTAATACAATAATATCTTTTGCACGAACCATATTATAGCATCTTTACCTCTGGCGGGCTATAATACGGAGGCATGACAAAAAGAAAGACATCGAAAGCAACCGCAGCGGCAACTTTGCGACTGTACTGGCAGCAAGTGAAGAAACACAAGGCTAGCTTTATCGTTGCTATCATTTGCGTCCCTCTCTCTTCTCTGGCGATCAACGCGCTACTATCGTACTTCTTTAGCCAGACAATCGCGCAGCTCCTTACCGACAACCAAACTGCGGTCTGGCAAAATCTGACACTGGCCGCCATTACTGGATTCCTCGGCTTTGCGTTAAACCTCATCGGATTCAGCACGTTGGTATATCACGAAGCAAAGATTACAAAATTGTTGCGCAATAACGTTTTTGAGACGCTCATCAATAAAGACTTGCAATTTTTTGTCAACGAAAAGATTGGGTCGCTTACTAGTAAGTACATCGATTTTGTCCGTAGTCACGTTGTGGTACAGGACCTTCTGATTATCCGCACCCTCGGCTTGGTTCTTTCGCTGAGCGTAGGACTGACCATTATCGCCCTTCAATCATTACTGCTGGCAGGCGTCTTAATCGCCCTGCTTATCGCCATCGTGCTGGAAGTGCGCTGGAGCATACGCCACCGCGAAGAGTACCGCACAGCTCGCCGTGAACTGCGTAGTGAAATTCACGCAACAGTTGCCGACAACCTGACCAATAGCCTCGTCGTCAAAACGTTTAGCGGCGAAAAGCGAGAGATCAGAAAAGTCCACCAACTAACTGGGCGCTTCGAAACCGTTTACCGTCGTGACATCGGATTCATCGCACGTGAAGGCTCATTTCGAATCCTGCTGCTTGTCATCATGCAGCTTGTCGCGATCGCTACCAGTGCCTGGCTCGCCACGACTGGCCAGATCGATGTCGCCACTGTCATCTTTAGCCTCACCTATTTGCAGCTGGTCGGCTCACAGCTCTTCATGGTCGGCGAACTCTTGAACGGTTACGAGGAGGCGCTACTTGAAGCCTCTCCAATGACCGAGATACTTGTACAAGCAAGTCTCGTGACCGACGATGACAATGCCGCAAGAATGACAGTAAAGAAACCAGTCATCGAATTCAAGAAAGTCAGCTTCTCATACGGCGATAGTGCCGAAAAGGTCATCGACTCCTTGAACCTCAACATTCCAGCCGGTCAAAAAGTAGGTCTGGTGGGGCATTCTGGCGCTGGCAAAACGACACTGACACATCTATTGCTGCGTTTTAGTGACGTGACAGGCGGCCAGCTGTTAATCGATGGTCAAGACGTCAGACATGTGACACAGCAAAGTCTGAGGGGTGCTATCGCATACGTTCCGCAAGAGCCCCTACTGTTCCACCGAAGCTTACGAGAGAACATTGCCTACGGCAAGCCTGAGGCTAGCATTGACGAGATCAAAGAGGCGGCCCGTAAGGCGAATGCGCTCGAGTTCATCGACAAACTGCCGCACGGTTTAGAGACGCTCGTTGGTGAACGAGGTATCAAGCTATCTGGTGGTCAACGACAGCGTATTGCAATTGCCCGAGCGATCCTCAAAGACGCGCCTATTCTCGTCCTAGATGAAGCCACTTCTGCGCTCGACAGTGAAAGTGAACAGCTCATACAGGCCGCTTTGAAGACCCTTATGAGCGGCAGGACAAGTATCGTGATTGCTCACCGACTCTCTACCATCTCGCAACTTGACCGCATCATCGTTTTAGATGGCGGAAAGGTTGTCGAAGATGGCTCACATCAAGAACTCTTGTCACAAAAAGGAATTTACGCTCGGCTCTGGTCGCATCAATCCGGCGGCTTTATCGAAGAATAAAATGGACGCCCTCGCAGGAGCGTCCATTTATTATGTGTAGCTTATGTACTACTTATTAGCGTCAACGTTCGATTGCTTCGGCTCGTCCTGCTGCTTGCCACCAGGCCGGTCCTCTTCTGACTGTGAGTCTTGGTCACCGTCTCCACCGTTCTCTGCATCAACGGCACTCTCGTCTTCCGCATCACCACCGGCAGCTTCATTCGCAGCCTGTAGTGCTGAAGGTTCGTACACCGAGGCGATTGTCAGGTCGGTCAGTTGTGGCGCTTCGTCGTCCTCTTCTTCGTGACCAGACTTTCGCTCCACCAACTCAACACCCTCAGGGAGCGTAATATCGCCGACAGTCAAATGATCTCCGGGCTCCTTCAAGCCAAGCACGGATGCCTCGAGGGCCTCTGGAAGGTCCATTGGCAAGGCTCGTACCTCAATCTCTTCAAGCGACTGCAGCACAACAAGTCCCGCACGTTCTGCTTCACTCTCGCCCTCACCAACGAGGTGAATTGGCACCACAGTCACCACAGGCTCGTTCGCCTTCACTGCGTGGAAGGACACGTGGCGTAATCGACCCTTGACTGGATCAATTTCCGCTTCCTTGATCATGGCGATGCGCTTCTTTTTTTCGATCGTCAGATGAACAGGAGTGTGTCGTCCTGCATGTCGCCAAACCCGCTCGACTTCATTATATGGTGCCTGCGTACTGACCGGCTCCATACCTGAACCGTACACTACCGTGGGCACAATGCCCTCTTTTCTTAGTAATCGCGCTTTTCGCCCGTGCAATTCACGCAGCGCAAGGCTCAATGTAATTTTATCTCCCATCTCTCTCCATTCCTTTCCGGATTCGGATACCTTTACGGAAATATTGCATGTATCATAATAACTCTGCTTCCTGAGAAAAAGCTGTAGGTTCTTGTCCATGATGAGCGTGGGACGTATAATAAAGAAAGTTTATGTTTGAAACTCTTATGACATTTGCCGCGATTCCCGGATTCGATTTAGTCGACTTAATCATCGGACTTGGTGTTTTTGCCATAATTTTTGTCATCTTCGCCGAATCTGGCCTATTAATCGGCTTCTTCCTACCAGGTGACAGCCTGCTATTCACGGCAGGTGCCCTGTATAGCATTGGTGTCCTTCCGGGAAATGTCCCGATTAGCATTCACCTCTTCGTCCTCCTCCTCTTTATCGCTGCTGTCCTCGGTGACAGTGTCGGTTATACTTTCGGTCGCCGTACTGGACATCATATCTTTAAAAAGCCCGACGCTCGCATCTTCAAACAGGCGCACATCAAGCGTGCACAAGATTTTTACGAAAAGCATGGCGGCAAGACAATCATCATTGCGCGGTTTATTCCGATCGTACGCACCTTTGCGCCAATTGTTGCAGGTGTCGGCAAGATGCCGTATAAAAAGTTCCTGACCTATAACATAGTTGGTGGACTGCTTTGGACTGCCGGCATCACGTATCTTGGATACTTCGTTGGCCAAGCGTTCCAGGCTGCTGGTGTTGATGTCGATCAAGTCATCTTGCCACTTGTCTTCCTGATCGTCCTCATTTCTGTACTGCCTCCTGCTATTCATATCTTAAAAGATGCAAAAACACGCAAGATTCTTTGGGAAGGCACGAAGCGAGAAATACGCTCGGTCTTCATGCGACGCAAGCGTTAGCATTTCTTGTCAAAACAGACAAAACAGGCCATACTAGAAATAGCTATGGGACAGCATGAAAAACATATGCTGGGAGCGGTACTCAGCGATAAAGGTGTCGATTTTTGCGTATGGGCACCCAATGCGGCGTCCGTCTCCGTACTCGTCGGCGAGCCATTCGACTGGCAAGAAACTTCGCTCGAACGTGATGACAACAACCGATGGTCTGGCTTCGCTGAAGGCGTACAAGCGGGACAATCTTACAAGTACAAAATAACCACACACGAGGGTGCGGTTATCGAGAAGAACGACCCGCGAGCCAGGCAGTTGACTGCATCAGACGAAGGGGTCTCGGTCATTATTGATCCACACTATGACTGGGAGGGTATCGAATCCCCAGTTATCGAAAAAAATGAACATATAATCTACGAGCTGCACATCGGCACATTCCATCGCCCAGATGCCGCCACTACCGGAACCTTTGCTTCGGCGACAGAAAAGCTTGACTACCTACAGCAGCTCGGCGTCACGACTATCGAGTTGATGCCCGTCACTAGCATCGCAATGAGCAACGGTTGGGGATACGCTCCCAACTATCTTTTCTCGGTTGAAAATTCTTATGGCGGGCGACGCGGTCTGCTAGATTTCGTCAAGGAGGCCCACCGCCGAGGCATGGCCGTTATCCTCGACGTGGTCTATAACCACTTTTTTCCCGCAACAGACCTCTGGCAATTTGATGGCTGGCAAGAAAACAACCGCGGCGGCATCTACTTCTATAATGATGATCGCGGCGACACTCCATGGGGTGGTCGACCCGACTACGGGCGTAAAGAGGTGCGCGAGTTTATCCTTGATAACGTTGCAATGTGGCTGACCGAATATAGGATCGATGGCCTTCGAGTGGACTCTACTATTTACATGCGCAACACAAAAGGCCCCGAGGGAGACGAGAGCACTGCAATACCCGAGGCATGGTCATTACTACAAGAGATTACGCAGCTGGCGCATCGCGTCAACGATCACAGCTTGATGGTTGCCGAAGACAGCTCGGTCAACAACGCTATCACCGCCCCCGTCGAGGCGGGTGGCGCCGGTTTTGATGCGCAGTGGGGACTTGCCTTTCCACACACCGTCCGTGCCGCCCTCGGGCTAGAAGTTGAACCATACGGGAATACGCTCTCGGGTGAAATGGCGCACTTTTACAATGGCGCAGCATTCCAAAAAGTAGTGTTCAGCGACTCACACGACACGGCAGCTAACGGATCTGTGCGTCTCAACGAAGCGGTCGCACCAGGAAATGCCGCGACGACTCTCGCACGTCAACACACGCTACTCGCAAGTCTTTTAACGCTGACGGCACCCGGAATTCCGATGCTCCTGCAGGGTCAAGAGTTTATGCAAGAAGGCGCTTTTAACGACTGGCAAATGCTAGACTGGCAAAAGACCGAGCAATTCGCTGGCATTGTCCAGGCACACGAGCATATTATCAATCTGCGTCGTAATCACTTTAACCATACAGCAGGGCTAAGGGGCGAAGGGCTTAATATCTTCCATCACGACACCGAGAACAACGTCATTGCGTACCGACGCACCGCTAAGGGTGGGCCTCGTGACGAAACGATTATCATCGCAAACCTCGGTGGATCACGATTCAAAGATTACGCGATCACCCTGCCTACTGCGGGTACTTGGCGCGTACGCTTTAATAGCACGTGGTGCGGCTATAGCACAGATTTCCATCAAACAAGAATCGAGACGGTTGAGACCGATGACAAGCACGCGATCAGCGTCCCGCTATCGGAACGATGCGCCCTCATCCTGTCACAAGATTAGACCTTGCATTGAAGTGCTGGGCGCCATGGACCGGTGTCTAAAAAACTACTAAGTCTACAGTAAGGTCTTAAGATAGGATCCGGTAAACGACTCCTTCACTTTCACGATCTGCTCCGGAGTACCCGTCGCCACGACCGTGCCACCGCCAAGTCCGCCCTCTGGCCCCATGTCGATAATGTGATCGGCTGTCTTGATGACGTCAAGGTTGTGCTCGATAATCACCATGCTGTTACCGCCCTGCACCAACTTCTGTAAAATACCCAGTAGTCGCTTGACGTCAGCACTATGCAATCCGGTCGTTGGCTCATCGAGAATATACAGCGTCTTTCCAGTAGAACGTCGCGACAACTCAGAGGCGAGTTTAATGCGCTGCGCCTCACCGCCACTAAACGTGGTTGCTGGCTGACCCAGCTTGATATAACCAAGCCCGACATCAACCAAAGTATCAAGCTTGCGCGCAATAGCTGGAATGTTCTCAAAGAAATGCGCCGCTTGCTCGATCGTCATATCAAGAACGTCGCTAATCGTCGCGTCCTTATACTTGATTTCAAGCGCTTCACGGTTATATCGCTTTCCCTTACACACGTCACAGGTCACATACACATCAGGCAAGAAGTGCATCTCAATCTTAATCACACCATCGCCCTGACAATTTTCACAGCGACCACCCTTTACATTAAAGCTGAAGCGACCAGCCTTGTAGCCCCGGATATTTGCTTCTGGCGTCCCAGCGAAGAGTTCGCGAATTGGCGTAAAGACGCCGGTGTAGGTCGCAGGGTTAGAGCGTGGTGTTCGTCCGATAGCCGACTGATCAATCACAATCACTTTATCGAGCTGACCAATACCCTCAACCTCATCATGTGCACCAGGAACATCATGTGCACGGTGAAGTCGTGCAGACAGCTCCTTGGCCAAGATATCGTTAACGAGGGTCGATTTACCCGACCCACTCACACCACTAACGACCGTCATCAAGCCGAGTGGAATCTCGACGTCAATATTCTTGAGATTGTTCTCGCGTGCGCCCTTAATGACCAGCTTGCGATCTTTCTCGATCGATCGACGCTTCTTCGGCACGTCTATCTTCTCTGCTCCGGAAAGATAACGACCGGTAATGCTATCGGCATTTTTGCTGACGGCGTCTGGCGTACCGTGAGCGACAACGTTACCACCGTTGACGCCTGCGCCTGGCCCAATGTCCAATAGGTAATCTGCTTGGCGAATCGTATCTTCATCATGCTCGACAACAAGAACAGTATTCCCAAGGTCTCTCAGGTGCTTTAGTGTCTCGATCAAGCGATCGTTATCGCGCTGGTGAAGACCAATGGACGGCTCGTCCAGTACGTACAGAACACCCTGCAATCCAGAGCCAATTTGAGTCGCTAAGCGAATTCGCTGCGCCTCACCACCAGACAAAGTATTTGCTGCACGCGCGAGCTCTAGATATGTTAATCCGACATTGCTCATAAAACCGAGCCGGGACTTGATCTCCTTCATAATCTGAGCAGCGATAAACTGCTCTTCTTCGGTCAGCTTTAGGTTGTTATCGAAGAGATCGAGTGCCGCATCTACTCCGAGGTTACAAATATCCATGATGTTCAAGCCGTGCACCGTGACCGCTAAAACAACCGGCTTCAGCCGTGCGCCGTGACAAGCGTGACATTGTCGTTCACGCATAAATCGTTCGATGTCTTTGCGCATAAAGTCACTGTCAGTTTCTTTGTAGCGGCGCTCAAGGTTAGGAATAACTCCTTCGTAAGCGGCATCGTAAGCACGGCCATCACCCAAGGAGACCCGATATTTTTCGGCACCCGTGCCGTACAGAATCTTCTGTAGCGCATCATCAGATAAATCCTTGACTGGCACGCGCAAGCTAAAGTCGTGCCGATCGGCAACAGCCTGCAAACGCTTCATGTACCACGCGTCACTATTCACCCGATTGTACGGACGAATCGCGCCTTCTGCAATGGTAAGGTTAGGATTGAAGACCAGTTCAGGATCAACTTCGAGCCGGCTCCCTAGCCCCGTACACACCGGGCAAGCCCCTTGTGGAGCGTTAAAGCTAAAGAGACGTGGCTCGAGCTCCGGAATCTCTTCATTAGGATGATCGATACAGGCGTAACGCTGACTGTAAAGGCGACTCTCTTCGGCATCAACATCAAGTATCTCGACGACGCCATCGGCGATCTCCAGCGCCTGCTCGACAGACTGTGCGATACGAGACCGAATGTCTTCGGCCATAACAATACGGTCAACTACGATCTCAATGTCGTGCTTGTACTTCTTGTCGAGCTCTGGAAACTCATCAAGCGCATAAACAACGCCATCAACTCGAGCGCGCGCAAAACCAAGGCGGCGGAATTGCTCAGGCACGTGAGCAAATTCACCCTTCTTGCTCTTGGCGATAGGTGCGAGCAGCATCAAGCGAGAGCTGGGCTCAATCTTCATAATTTCGTTGACAATATCCTCTGGAGTACGTCGGCTCACCTCTTTACCGCAAACAGGGCAATGGGGCACACCGATACGAGCAAACAAAAGACGCAAATAGTCGTAAATTTCAGTAACAGTCGCGACTGTACTGCGCGGATTGCGGCTGGTTGATTTTTGATCAATCGAGATCGCCGGGCTGAGGCCGTCAATCTGATCTACATCGGGCTTCTCCATCA
>PBTC01000017.1 GCA_002726935.1 Candidatus Saccharimonadota bacterium
AGGGGAGGCGTCTCGAGCCTCTCTTGTGACGCTCACGAGGCGGGTAGGTGCGCAGGGCCCAGACGATACTGTTTACGATGCTGTAGACGCCGCACAGGCCATCAAGCGTCCCTTGCTCGAAAGCCTCCGGCCGCCGAGGCATCAGTACTCCTCCGTCAGCATGATCGTCAGCACGCGCCGCGTGACATCGGGCTTTGTCGCGTCTTCGGTATGGTGGCTGAGAGTGGGGTCGTAGTAGTCGATCTTCCAGAACAGGTCGTGATCACCCACTTTGACGAAGCCAAAGTCGTGCTCGCCGTGCGGGTCATTGTCGGGGGTGAAGGCCGAGAAGGCCTTTACGGCTCGTAGAATGTCGTCCTGGGTTTGGCTGCCGAGTGCCGTGACACCCTTCGTCATCATGACCCGGCCGCCTGTCAGGGTCGTGCGGAAGGCGTCGTTCAGGCGGGCGATCTTGTCGGTGCGTTCATTGCTGTAAGTGCAGGTCATTGGCTGTCTCCTGGAATCACAAAAGGCGGCCGAGGGGGCCGCCTTTGAGGCGAAAACGATCAGAAACTCTGTGAGGGTGAGCGGCGCCGGCCGCGAAGCACTATCCAGTCATGTGCACCTCCATTCCTGCCGCGGCATCAGAGCAGGTTCACGAGCGCGCACTTCGCCGAGGTGCTGCCCTCGATGTAGCGCTGCGTCGTCTCGATGGAGGCGTGCCCGGCAAGCTGCTGCACGTCGCGCAAGCTGCCGCCGACCTTGAAGACAAGGCGGGCACCCTTGGTGATGAATGTGCGCCGCCCGCTATGTGAAGAGCAGCCCACGAGCGCGGCGCGGCGGTACAAGGCCGAGAACCAGTTCACGACGGCAGCCGGTCGCATGTGGCTGCCGCGTTCTGACTTGATGATCGGGTCATTGGGGGCGGGGCGTACGTGCTTGTAGAGCACCAGCAGAGCGATGCGCAGCTCAGCATTGATCGGCACCGTTCGACCGCGTCGCTTCTTGGCAATCGCGTCGCGCACTTCGAGCACCGTGCCAACTGACCGCCTCGCGTCGCAGGCCATTGACCAGGTCAGGCCGGCGATCTCGCAGGCCCGCAGCCCTGCTTTCACCGAAAGCAGCACCATGACCTTGTCACGCGCTGAGTAGCGGCCTTTGCGCACGAGACGCAAAAGGCCTCGTAGTTCTCGGTCGCTGATGATCTTTGCTTGTTTGCCAGCCATGCCGAATTGGGCCATCTGGCGACTCGGCATTCAATAGGCTTTTCTCTGTCTAACCCATTGAAAAACAACACTAATTTATGCGGTTACACGCCTTTGCAAAATATCGCGTCAAGGAGCGATGAAACGCGACGCAAGCACGACGAAGCTCGTTACACGCCTTTGCAAAACAGGAGATCAACGATGCTGCCCGAAAGCGAACCAGAAGACCTAGATCTGGCTGGGTTTACGCCGAGCCTAGCCGTGCCTGTCGTGGGCGCGCAGTCAGAGCAGGCTCAAGCCTTTGAACAGACCTACCTTGAGAGCCGTTTCGGCGCCTATGGGGTGAGGTGGCGGGTTGTTCTTCAAGCCTTGGCCCGCTCTGAAGATCGGTGGCTTGATCAACTTCACATCGAGGTCGACGGCTGGCCACTATGCATCTACTTCGACGTGACCGAAACCATCGAGAGGCGAGCGGGCACACCTTCATTTTGACGACAGGTTCACGAGCACAATGACGACGACAAAGGCCCAAACGCCGATCGAATACATGATCTCGGTGCTGCTATCGCCGTAGCGCCGACGGCTTGCCCAGATATCCCCTCGGCTTGGCCACATGTACTGGACCCAGTTGATGATCTTGCCCGGCAACCTGAACAACAAGAAGACGATTGCCGTTAGTATCCCTGAGGCCGCGTCTGCCCTCTCGGTGCGCTGTTCGTAGTCATCGAGCTTGCGCGCCGTAAATTCGGCATCTGGTTCGAGTGTTTCTGCCTTTTCGCATTCAGCTCCTCGTAAGAAGCTGGGCTCGATTCGCTCCCGGTCGTGATGCATGTCGGGCCCCTATGCCTTGCCCTGCCATGTGCAGCCCATATTGGCGCTGACGACCTTAAGCGAGCGTTGGTTTGCGTCGAGATAGATGGTGAAACTGAGCTTGCCGTCAAAGCCAATACCCGGCGCACTTACGGTTGATTGAAACTGCCCAGGCGATGTCTTGGTCAGCGGGATCGTGGTCTTGGTGCCCGTAACACTAGCGCTGGTGTCGGAGGCCTGGGCGCTCCATTTCTTCGCCCAAGTGCTGTCGCCGGCGGCACAGCGCATATGGTTGTTGGGATCTGCGTTCAAGTTGACTTCAAAAGTCTGCGCCATTGCGGCCGTGGCGACAGACGCCAGAGCCACACCCAGAATCGTGCCGAAGCGCATGCTACGTCCCTCCTGAAAATATGTTGCGCCGATGAGCCTCAGTGATATTTTATTTCTAGCATTATAAAACATGGTTTGAAAGTAGTAGAAATGTTCGCGTTCGTGGATGAATGGCCGCGAACGCCTTGGACGTCATGTGCGCAGATTGCGGGTAGCAGCCGGCCTCTCTCAGGAGGCGCTCGCGGTCGACGCGAAGCTTGAGCCCTCTCATCTCAGCCGAATTGAACGTGGCCTAAGCAACCCAACGTTCGACGTGTTGGCGCGTCTGGCTGAGGCGCTGCATGTCGATATGGAGGCCTTGACGTCTAGCGCCGAAGTCGGTGAAGGCCCGATCGCAAACTTGAAGCGGGGTCGAAAGCGCAAATCGAGGTGACGATGCAGCAGCGGTCAAAAGCCCGAACCGCGATATGCCTCTTGGCCGCAATGCTGACGACGACCGAAGCTGTCGCCCAGTCGATCGTAGGCCAGGCAACTGTTGTCGACGGCGACACGCTTGTTGTGCAAGAGCGACGGATAAGGCTCTGGGGAATTGATGCGCCGGAGGCCCAACAATCATGCCAGGGGCCTGATAGCAAATTTCAGTGCGGCACCGAAGCCACGTGGTACCTGCAGGGGCTTGTTGCGGGAAGGGGTCCGGCAACATGCGTCGTCAAAACCGTCGACAGATATAAGCGACTCGTTGCCATTTGCCAGATTCAAGGCCGCGACCTTGGCGCCGAGATGGTGCGTGCCGGCTGGGCACTCGCCTTTGTCCGCTACTCGAATGACTACGTTGGTGACGAGGCTGAAGCCCGGCAAGCGCGGCGCGGCATGTGGGCGGGCTCATTTGAGGCGCCGTGGGAATGGCGCGCCAGCAAGAGACGGTAGACACAATAGCCGTAGTACGGCGCAAACATTGTCTGGGGGGTAGGTCGTGAGTAAATTCGTCGAAAGACTTGTGGCGTCAACGGACACATTCAAAGAACTGCTGGCACTGTACATCGCTGTGCTTCTCGTCGCGTCGCTCGCATTTTGCTACTTGGAAGACAAGTCGTTCGGCGACTCGCTGTGGTGGGCTTTTGTGACAGCTATGACTGTCGGGTATGGGGACATCGTACCTGTCACGACAGCTGGTCGGGTCGTTGGCGGTCTATTGATGCACCTAGTCCCGCTTTTCGTTATTCCGCTTGTGATCGTGCGCCTGCTGAAGGCCTTCGTACGAGACGAGCACGAGTTTACGCATGCCGAGCAAGAGAAAATTAAGGCCGATCTCGCCGCGATAAAGAAGGCATTGGGTATCACCCAATGACATGCTGAAAGGCGGGATGACTGAGTAGTCGATAACAAGGGTGAGATTTTGCGCGTAACTGCTCTCGGGTTCGCTGCTACGGTGCGTTTCGTTGGGAGGCCTGTGTTGATCGACTACGGGGTACTGATGCCAAGTACCTGAATACCCTCCGAGGGCATTGGAGACGCCTTACGTCGACTGATCATTGGGCGCTCTTGCCTCGAGTATCTTGTAATCTCGCAAACGCAAGCATAGCGTGCGTCTTTCGGCATCAGACACACTTGGCAATGGATCAGTTCACCTTCCTTCACGCCGCTGATATTCACCTCGATAGCCCACTGATCTCGCTGAGTTTTCAGGAGCCAGAACAGGCGGAGCGCATCCGCAGAGCTTGCCGCGACGCCTTTGAGAACTTGGTTGCCACTGCAATCGACCGAAAGGTGGCGTTCGTAATCCTGGCGGGCGATCTGTATGACGGTGATGCGCCCAACATGCAGGTGGCGGTATTTCTGCGTCACCAGCTCGCCCGGCTGGAGAAGCACGGCATCGGCGTGTTTATCGTCAAGGGCAATCATGACGCCGCCAATCGCATAACCAGTGGACTGTCTCTACCAAGCAATACTCATGTCTTTGGGCACGACCAGCCCGAGAGCGTGCCGGTCGCGAATTTGCCGGTGCCGGTATTCGTACACGGACAGAGCTTCAAGCCAGGCCCTGTCACTGACAATTTGGCTGCCGGGTATCCTTCTGCGATTGTAGGCGCGTTGAACATCGGCATTCTGCACACATCCCTTGCCGGCGCCCCTCTCCACGATCCTTACGCACCGTGCCGTCTAGAGGATTTGACGACCAAGGGTTACGACTACTGGGCACTGGGGCATGTTCATAAGGGTGAGGTTCTCAGCGACGAGCCCTGGATCGTTTACCCAGGGAATTTGCAAGGTCGTCACGCCCGAGAAACAGGACCCAAAGGCTGTGTACTTGCCACCGTTACAGACGGCCGTGTCGCTTCTGTTGAGACGCTCGACCTCTCGGTTGTTTGCTGGCAGGCCGTGGGCTTAGACCTCTCGGCCGCCGAAGAAGAGGCGCAGCTCCTTGAGAGCCTGCGTCGCGGCTTGGCAGAGGCAATGACCGGAGCGGAGGGGCGGCCCGTCGCGGTGCGGCTTCGTTTGCACGGCACGACAAAGCTTCATGATCTCATCGAGGGTCGTCCGAAACGCCTTCTGCAAACTGTTCTAGAGTTGGCCGGCGAAATAGCCAGCGGCGACCTGTGGGTCGAGAAGATCGTTAACGAGACCCGCCCGAAGACCGGAGGACAGGAGCTTCCTGGCGACACAGTCACCGATTTCTTCCCCATGGTCGACGAAGTGGCAAGAGGCCCTGCGCCACTGCGCGAGGCTCTGCGGGACGAACTGGCATCGCTGCGGGCGAAGCTGCCCGAGGAGCTCAAGGAACTGGAGACCTTTCGGTTGGCCGAAGACAGCGAGGCGATGAATGTGGCGCTTTCGAAGGTCAAAGCCCGCTTGCGGGCACGACTGTCGGGCGAAGACGGCATATGAGGATTGCCGCCCTACGATTGCTCGCATATGGGCCCTTCACGGACCGGTCGCTCGAGTTTGGCGAGAAGCCGGGATTTCATCTGGTCTACGGCGATAACGAAGCAGGCAAGAGCACGGCTCTACGCGCTCTTTCGAGCGTCTTGTTCGGTTACCCCCATGTGGTGATCGACGATCATACGCACGACGCCAAGGACATTCTTCTCGGTGCAGATCTCGTGGCCAAGAGCGGCGCGTCGCTGTCGTTTCAACGGCGTCGCCGCGGAAAGAATGCACTGGTCGAGGTTGGTGGCAGCGCAATCGACGAAGCCAGTGTTGCTCGCGTGCTGGGAGACGTCTCTCGTGACGTCTTTGAATCGGTCTTCGCGCTCGATCATGATCGGCTTCACAAGCACGCCCAGGCCCTACTGTCTGGTGGAGGCTCGTTGGGCGTTGCTCTTGCGGCCGCGGGTGTCGGGCTGGCGGGACTAAAGGCAGCACTCGATCAGCTCAGGCGAGAGCGCAATGAGCTCTTTCTTTCAGGAGGCTCCAAGCCTGAGATCAACAGGCGGATCTCGCGACTGCAAGAGCTGCGCAAGGAGATGCGCCAACGGCAAGTATCTCTGCCAGAGTGCAAGAAGCGCGAGAGGGAAATCGCGGATGTGGAGGAGCGGTTGGCTGCTGCGCGCAGCCAGAGCCTTGCGCTTGATGCGGAGCTGACGAAGCTACAGCGCCTCACTCGCGTGTTGCCGCTGCGCGCCCGCCTTGTCGAAGCCCGGGCCCAACTAGTCGAACTTGCAGTCGTGCCTAGCCTATCAGCCAATGCCAGCGAACTGCGTATCAAGGCTGAGAGCGCGAGGGATGCTGCCATCGCTGTGATTGGGCAAGCTGACACGGTGCTCGGCGAGTTGGCAGAGACGTTCGCGAAAATCTCGGTAGATGAAAGTGTGCTGCAAAACGCGGAGGCCATCGAAGAGCTGGCGCAGCGCCGCAGCAGCGTTGAAGACGCCGAGCGGTCGATACCCCGACGAGATGCAGAGCGCGAACAGTTCTATCGTGATGTTGGGGATAATCTGGCGAAAGCAGAGATCGTGGGGCCTGCGACCGAGCTCGGAACTCTTTTGCCTTCTCTGGTAAAGCGTAAGCAGGTCGACGGGCTGGCTCGTAAGGGCCGAGAGATCGCGACCAAGCTGACGACGGCATTGGGGCAGGTCAGCGAAGCCACGGAGGCGCTTACGTTCGCCCAGGAGCGGGTGGGCGCCCTCGGCGAGCTGCAGGAGACGCGTGATCTTGATGCGGCGTTGCAAGCCGCTGACGAGTTGGGGGATATTGAGACGACCATCGCGAATCGGTCGCGTGGTCTTTCAGACAAGAAGAAGCTCATTGATGTGGAAGTTGCTGGGCTGGGCCTGCCGGGCAGTACCGCGACGCTAAGGGCGCTGGTGGTACCAGCCGACGAAACCGTGGCGCGATATCGTCAGAGCTTCTCGGTACTCGAAGCGGAGGAGGGCAAGCTCGCGGCGAATGTGGGCCAGCTGAACGAGCAGAGCGACGCCATTGAGCGCCGGGTTGCCGAGCTTACGCATGGGGTGGGCGCGGCGACTCGCGAGCAGCTGCAAGACGTGCGCGACCAGCGTGACGCCGGCTGGGCCCTCGTGCGTGGCGTCTATATCGACAAGAAGGCCGGCCTCGAAGAAAGGGTGCGGGCCCTCGTAGGTGAGGGCGATTTGGCAGAGAGCTTCGAGCTCAAGACGCAAGAGGTGGATCGCACGGCGGACGCGATCATCGCGCACAGCAAGGAGGCCGCCGAGCTGTCTCTGAATATCGGCACGCTTGACCGAATTCGACAGTCACTGCTCAAAGCCGAGGGCCAGGCCGAGGCGGCCCGTGCGAAGCGTGAAGTGCTGCAAGGGCAATGGAGGTCGGAGTGGCCGGCGGAGGTTTCGGCAGTCAAGCCTCCGGCCGAGATGGCCAACTGGCTGAAGCGACGAGAGGCGTTGCTGCGAGAGGACCGCGACTGTCAGGTGGAGGCCGGCGCTCTCGCGAATCTCAAGAGCATTCATGATGTAGCCAAGACCCGGCTTGTCGGGGCGCTGCCTGTGTTCGGGCCTGTGGATGCGGAGGCCGAGCTCTCGGCATTGCGTGTTCAGGCGCGTGCGATCGTCTCTGCCGTAGCAGGGGAGGCAACCAGACATGCCAAGGCGCTCGAGGGGCTTGAGATTGCCCAGGGCCAGTCGAAGCGGGCCAAAGCGGTCCTTGCTCGCCTGGAGGACGAGAGCGAGCGATGGGCGGCCGATTGGCGATCGGCCCTCAGCGCGGCTGGTCTGCGCAACGACCTGTCGATCGAGGCGGCGACTACCGTCATCGAGATCATGGCGCAACTCGACACCATCAAGCCCCAGATCGACCAGCTCACCCGCCGGATCGATTCGATGAAATCCGACGTGGCGGATTATGGGCAGGCGATAGAGGCCCTCGGACCGCTGACGACCGCCTATGCCGGTGCCTCAGCTCTCGAAATCAGCCGGCACTTGAGTGAGCGACTGAGACAGGCGCGGGAGGCCAAAGCCGAGCTTCAGATCGTGAAAGACCGCCAAAAATTGCAGGAAGAGTCGAAAAGCAAGGCTGAGGAGCAACTGGCTGCCAGCGTGCAGGCGCTTGCAGCTCTGTGCCAAGCCGCTGGGTGCGACGATGCTGGCGAGCTGGTTGCCGTCGAGCAGCGCGCGCGGCGCAAGCAAGAAATCGAGCGCGTGCGCGATGAGCTCGAAGCACGCATCGTCGATCTTGGGTTGGGCATGTCGCTGGTCGAGCTTCTGGCTGAGTGCGAAGGCGTAGATGGCGCCAGCCTGCCGGGGTCAATGGCGAGCATGGAGGGAGAGCGCAAGGCCCAGAGTTTGACCGTCGAGAGCCTCATGAACCAGCGCGCGGAACTGTTGTCGGCGTTCAATAGCTTGTTCTCGGGGGCGGAGGCCGGCGAAAGTCGGCAAAGTGCTGCGATCGTTGAGGCGGAGATCGAGAGCCTGGTGCAGCGCTATAGCGACCTTGCTCTGCAAGAGGTTGTCTTGCGGCAGGCAATCGAGTTGTATCGAGAGCGCAATCAGGGGCCGATTCTGGGGCGTGCCAAGGGCCTGTTCAGCGAGCTGACTAACGGTTCTTACGCCGGTCTACGCGCAGACGTGAACGAGAAGAATGATCCAATTCTCATCGCGGAGCATGCCGAGCGTGGAAGCCTCGAAATCGAAGCGCTGAGCGACGGCACGGTCGACTCGCTCTACTTGGCTCTGCGGCTTGCGGCTGTACAGGAGCACAACGCGACGCGTGAGCCGCTACCCTTCGTGGCCGACGATCTTCTTTTGAACTTCGACAATGCACGGTCGCTTGCGGCCATGCGTATTCTGAGCGGCATGACCGAAAGCAGCCAGGTGCTCTTCTTCACTCATCACGAACACATGATCGGGCTGGCTGAAACGGCGGTACCAGCGCAGCTGTTGACGGTGCATCGGCTCTGATTTGAGCGCGTAAGCCCGACCCATGGTACATCCGGCAAAGTGCCATGAGTGAGCTAGAAAAGCGTCAGAAGGTGGAGGAGTTGGTTGGCCACCGAGCACTGTGGTTCCTGCCTGCCGTGCCTGATCGGGCGCGCTGCACTTGACGCTGGGTTCGGGCGCGGCGGTGACAAGACTGGCTATACGATTTCCAATTTGGCCGCGCAGCCATTGAGCACGCGCATCGGAAGGGAGACAAGTACGGTCGTTCCAGCTCGCCATCGCCCGGCTGAAAACTCATCCGGAAGTGGCCAAAATCCTGATACACAAGCCGGGGCCCTCGTTTGATGAATCGCCTCAGCGGCAAGCAACATTGGCAAAGACTTATGAGCGGCGTCTGCGGGAAATTGATACATTGCTGGCTGGCGTGACAACGCCGTGATGCCACAAACGCCGCCGTTCGCTGGCGTAGACTTTCATTGCCACCTGGACCTCTAGCGGTGGCGCGATCGCGCGAATACGAAGGGTGAAATTGAGCGAAATGGAATTGGCGATTCATAGCAATCTCAAGTCGCTACTCGAGCGATAGGGCCTTACGCCAGGCCCAGACTGAGTCACATGCGGCGGCCGGTTCCTCAAACCTTTTTGCTCGTGAGCCCCAAGGATGTGTTGCATCAGCTAATGCGGGAGCGTGGCCGCTAGCCCCCTGTTGGAGGGGCGATCGGCGCGAACCGAGGGCGGATCCGGGACCTCCTTGCTCCCGTTGCAGTGAGGCAGATCCTGTAAACAATTGTAGAGAGACCACGATCACGAAGGTAGATCGCGTCGATCTCTTGACCGAAACAGGAGATATCATGAAGCCGAACAGCAAGAGCGAGGTTGCGTTTCAAGCATCCCACAAGAAGAAACTGCGTCAGCTACTTAGTGATGCAGGTGTCACGAAGGCACACAATGCCATTGTGTCGCGATTGGAATCCGAAGCAAGAGCGTATCGACAGGTGGCCGGGACGCACGAAGGGGTGGCGGCTATAGAGAGCCGTGCGCGCGCACAGAGGATCAGGGACTACGCGCATGCGTTGTTAAACGAACTTAGAGAGGTCGACGGGCACACCTATGCGAACATGATTGAGGTGATGAGTTGCTATGACTGGGAGAGTGAGGGCGTAGAACCACCGCTCAGCCGTGGTCGGCGAGTTATGGGACGGTGTTTGTCTGCGATGGACGACTTGTTGTTCTCTGCAGGTGCGGCCATGACGCTAGCTCGCAAAAGACTGTCGGGTAAGAGTGTATGCGGGGCTGCGCTTCGTCGCTTGTGCAATGGCGTGGCGAACGAATGGAGCAAGGCGACGGGTCGACCGATGCCGAATGTCGAGTATGAACGGGGTGGTAACAAGGTGGCGAACGGCATAGGGCTTCAAGTGGTGGTGCGTGAGCACCCTCTGTGGGTCGTGCTTGACGCACTCGACATTGATGTCGACGCGGCAACATTGGATCAGCTCATCGGCGCGGCTAATGGTGACAAGGTACCAAGCCGTCGTAGAACGGGCTGGCGGCCGCCTGTGGATATCCCGGCATCGATCTGACGCTGCCTTCGCTAGGGGCTGGGTCGGTCGTACCGCGACGACGGCGTACGACCGGCCTTCTCACCCTCTTATGAGGCTTTAGGTAAAATGTAATGAGTGCAGCCACGGCGAGTTGTATGTGCACGCCTTGCAATACGGCCTAGCTGTAGTAGCGGAGCCTGCCCATCAAAATCACTACTACCGATGATAAGTGCGGCCCCTGCTGTCAAAGGCAATCTTAGTTCCTTCGAGTACATCAACAACGGCCCGATTGATCACACCATCTTCAATGGAGCCGCAGGAATAGGAAACCTTTGCACCGTTCTTTCGATCGAACGTCGCGTGAATGATTTGCTCCGCATCACAAACCACCGCCAAATTGGGATTGTGAGTGACCATCAAAATCTGCCGGCATTTTTTTGCTTCGTTGAGAACGGGGACCAACAATTTAACTACTGTCTCGTTGTCTAGGTTTTCTTCTGGCTGATCGAGCACAATTGGGTTTCGACCTTGGTCTACGAGCAAGTAAAAGATCAGAAGGAGTGCCCCACGCTGCCCAGGGGACAACTGCTCGATCTCAGTTTCTTGAAAGAGCAATGTGTACTTGGGCTCCAAATACTGAAGGCCAAAAATGAAGTCGTAGACATCAGTCGGATCTCTGTCTTTGCGCAGCGCAGCCCGGATCCCTGGTGCGGCACCCCCGGAGGCTTGCGACGCCTCGGCGACAAGCTCGTGCAGATCTGTCGCGAATGCTGTTGTGTCATCCGCATCCTTGAATCCATGCTTTTCGAAGCGTTGACGAACCACCGCAAAACTTTCGTCCTCGCCACGCAATTGGCCGACCGCCTGTTTCACCATCTCAAAGAGTCTTCCTGCAATGAGTTCAGGAGAGCCTTGCAAATTGGCCTGGAACTTCAGTTTATATTCTTTTCCGATCAGCGCGTTGCCTTGGATAAGAGCCTGCACGGGGGCAAAAAGCGCGGCGCGCGCATCCCGTTGTGATGATAGCACCTGAAAAATTTTCCTTGCCAATTCCAAACGTTCAAGCTTCAGCTCTTCGAGCTGACCTGGCAGAGCAGCTATTTGTTCTAAGCGAACTTCGAGGCCCTTTTTACTATCAGGTTGGGTTGCTGAACCCTCTATCGCTTCATGCGCAGCAAGCCAAGCCTTTTCGTCCGTGAGGTACTTCTGATAGCGCTGCTGCGGCTCGTTGAGACTCGCGGTCAACGATTCCTGTTCATCCTTCAAGGCGTTCAGTCTCGCGGTAACTTTGGAGATTTCGTCAACCAGCTTTTTTCTTTCGACCGTAGTCGCTTCAGTTCTTGCACCCAGTGCATCCCGCTTTATCGAGAGGTTCGCCACGTCTTCTAGCTTGAGTTCGAGGAGCAGTAGATCCTGTGCGATGGCGGACGAAAACGCCTTGAATTGTCCTTCGACGATATTCAGTCTGTCATTTATGCTCTTGATAGCCTGCAAGCGGCGAGCTGATTGATCTTGAGCGGTCCCGTTCGTGCGCAGCGTTTCTTCGTGTTCCCCAATTTCAACCGCGATTTCCGCGAGCCTGGTGCTAGCAGCGGTCTGCTCGGGCGTGGCTTCACCTGTCGGTGCCGGAACTTCTTTCGGTCTCGTAACTATATGCTCTTCTAATTGATTCTGCTTGAGCTGGATTAGCTCACTCAGATTCTTCTCAACATCCGGATGCAGTTGGTCTTCAATTCCGACGATCTGCGTGTTGAGTTGTCGCAATGTCTTGCGCATTTCGGCGAGAGCTGCACGAAACGTCGTTTCCTGTTGCTCGAGGAGCTGATTGAAATCAAGTGCATCCAATCTAGTGGCGGACGGAACATGCGAGAATATAACTGCGCGAAGTTCGTTCTCGAACGCGTCCGATTTCCCAGCCACGTGATCGTTACAAAGCGCCTCAAACCGTCCCTGAGGAATATAACGAACGAGTTCGACTTTTTCCGAACTCGGATCGTCAGATAGAAGCATGGAGTTCGGCTGGCCCGCCACCCATTGCAATGTTCCAACGAATTGTCGCGCTGGCTCCCCACTTTTCCCTCGAAAACGATCCTTCCGAAGAAAGGAAAAGTGGGAACGCTGCTGAGAATTGCCCAGTAGGGCCACAATGTCCGCAAGGGCGCTCTTGCCACTGCCCTTATTTCCGATAATAGCAACAAGGTCTGTGTTAAGTGGAATCTGGCAGCCGTCCAGCCAAGACTCTGGCAGGGCGCTGTTCTCCACTTTGTTGATTTGAAGTTGACTAATATAAAATGTCTTATTCTTCGATACAAACTCCATCTTCGTAGGCACCTCGCCGAGAAAGGATCGGTTGGCGGGCTCTTTGATCGCCTGGATCAGACCATTCCATGTCGGATCTGCCTTGATCCATGTCTTTTGACCTGACGGATAGTCTCCGTATCCTCTCTTGTTGCTATCGCCCGCGGTGCCGACAAACATGTGCGCGTCGCTCCCGGAAACAGCGAGTCGGGGTGTGTTCTTTAACGCCTCTCTAAAACTGGCAAAATACTTCCTATTTGCAGCGGTCTCGATTCCTACAAAAGCAGCCCATTTCGCGACGTCACGCGTCTCGAATATGGGCGAAGTCGAGAATAGACTCAGTGCATAGGCGTAGTGCTCTGCCCATTTGACGGATTCCAATCCATCGTTTGTCGAGAACGGCATGAAGCCGACAGCCATTCCTTGTGGTACGGCTTGTACAGCCTCCTGATAAGACTTGACCGTGATTTCAGCGATCTCATATCCTGCCCGTAGGGCATAAGCATCGTCGTCGGCGCACTTGGTCTTGTCGAATCCGTGATGTTTTAATTTGTCCGTATTCGCGCCCTTTGCATATTGAATCAAGGCGTGCCGTGAGAGCGGCTGGTCGGTCAGCTCAAGTCGAAGTCGCGCGAGAAAGTCGCGCAAATATTGATCATCGATTTCGTTCGAGAAAATGACGTGCGCGTTGAGTCTTCCATCCATTGGCGCACTGAGCCGGAGTTCAATTCCAGGGAAGATCGTCTTCGATAGAGCGGGCGCTCCTGCCTCGCCGAGCCTCTTTTTCAACTCGAACCAGCCGTCAAACGTGAAATAGTCCTGAAGAGCAAAAACTGCAGGTTCGGCGCCGTTCGCGGCACCAATCATAGCGTCCACCAGAGCAGCATTCTTGGCGGCGCTAGTGCCAAATTTCTCGCCCGTCCAATGAAAGGACGCGGGGGTGTGGACGTGCAAGTCCCATTGGCGCCACTCCGAGCCCCTTGGGAACTTCTCGCTTGCAGTCATTATATCCTCTCGTCCCCGGGTGCTGAATACAATCATTCTACTATACGTAGAACTCCGGGAGAATCGATAGCTCAAGCCGACCGAAACTCCTTACGGGCCCTAGATAGTTGCGGGGCTGCAGCCAGCCGGTCGGGCATCTTCTGCTAGCATTGGGGCTTGTCGATGAGCGCGAGACTGAAAACGGCCCCGGACGCTGCCATTAGAGCAGTCTTGTCGATTAGCGCAAAGGTGGTTCTGTATGATTGGCCGATGGCCAATTTCCCTGCCGCACAGCGTTAGCCGGAGAGTAGTCCGCTGCGTGAGCCAGCAGATCTCGCCTTCCGCATCAATCCCCAGACACGGCAGGTGTGAAGCGTCTCTGAAAAAAGGGCGTAGAATTCAGCCATCATTATGGAACGGAGACGATGTGCAAGAGCGTCCCTACGCTCAAGAATTTCGTCTTTTGAGCCCTCGTTTTCTGTCGCGAAGGCGAGGGAAGACGAATGCAACACAGTGGTGGTCGAAAGTGCGCTGAGACGGGTGCGTCGGCAGACGGCGAAAGAATGGCGCGATGCGAATGGGCGGAAGTGGCCAAGTATAAGATATCCGGTCAGCAAGCCCATCTTTGCTAACGGGATGGGTGGTGAACGTCGTGGTCCGAGAGCTGCTTTGGAGCGTGCTCCACGCGGTCGAAGTAAGCATCGACGCCTCGATATTGTCGGATCTCGTGAACCAGGTCGCCGATCATTCTCGGGTGCCTCGACGACCCAGAGGGTCGCAGTCACCAGTCGAAACACCCGAAAGTCTCTACCTGAGCGCTCGTTCGCCAACTGGTCGGTCACGTCCACCAACGACGAGTGTGACCCGCCTTGGGAAACGCTCATGGCGTAATATGACTAGTCACACATCAGAGTAATGGCGTGGCGAGGGTACCATAGGTTGGGGAAGCAGAGAGAATAGAGTGGAGCGTAAACTCCATTGTTCTATAGCAGTTTACGCGCGAGTTTGGACCCCGATTGTATGAAGAATGACGTCATCTGCTGACCGGGAATGATCCCGATGCAGGAGATGACAATGTCAAGCAGCCACAAATTGCGTTTGCGCCTTTTGAAGAAGTACGCCCAAAGAAAGCTCGCACTATTGCCGATCTCAAGCCCCACACCCGGCTCGATGGGAACGGGTAAGCAGCCACTTACCGCGAATGGCTACAAGGGGGCGGTCAAGGGATTGGGTGAGATCAGGAAGCTTTTTTATAGGTACCCGGGTTCCAATGTTGGCGTTGCCACCGGAGCGGTATCTCGGCTCCTTGTTCTCGACATTGACCCAAGGCATGACGGAACGAAGACACTACAGCAGGCCGAGAAGAAGTACGGCAGGCTCCCAAAAACGTGGCGTTCTGAGACCAGTGACGGAGGTATGCATCTTTTTTTTCGATGGCCCACCGGCCTGAGAATGACCAGGGACACGACTGGCAAGCTATTTGGACCGGGGGTCGATATTCTCGGCGATGCCTCGTACGCTGTGCTACCGCCGTCCGTGCACGCCAGCGGCCATATCTATCGCTGGGCGAATACTAAGCGCCTGAGTCGACGACCCGCCAAGCTGCCCCGAAAGTGGGTCGGCCATTTGAAGGATGCGGCACGAGCGGTAGTGGCCAGTCCGCGTTCCGGCACGCGTTCTCCCGATGTCGATAGTCTTCCGATCCCGGAGGGCCA
>PBTC01000018.1 GCA_002726935.1 Candidatus Saccharimonadota bacterium
GCAAGATCGTGGTGCGATAGCGAGGAGCAGGGCAGGAAAGTTTACTTTTCTGAACGCGACGATGATATATCTGAGGATATTCCACGTGCCCCTGCCAAAGAAAAAAAGTTGAACGTAGAAGCTCAACTTTTTTCTTTGCTCGTGACACACTGCATTGAATCACGCAAATTTCTAATATGAATCACTTAGCAGGGGGCTTCTCGCGGTTAACGCTGAAATCTCATCAAATATTGAGAGGTAGCTCTAGGCTCGTCATTGCTGTGGCTATTTACTTTTCGTGCTAATTATGGTAATGTATAGCAATGCGTGTCTCCTCGTGAGGCATGCCGTATTCTTAACGTATCACTCAGCTAGCACAAGGGAGAATCATGGAAATGAACCTTTTGCTGTGGCTGTCGTTCATCATACCTGTCGTGCTGCTGGGGTTTTACTTCAGCGCCGTCATATATGGACGACTTCGCCCACAGCAAGCGCTGCGATGGGGCCAGCAAAAAGCCTCGCCGCATTTCGATCTGATCCACGACTACAAGGAGGTTGCCATTCTCATCGCTTGCTATCGCGGAGCCGGTACTATCGGTGCCACCGTGGAAGCAGCGTTGAAGACTGGCTGCGACGTGTACGTCGTGGATGACGGGTCGAAGCAGCGCAAGCCAAGCGACCCGGACATCATGCCCGTCGACCGAACAACCGAAGTAGCCCAAAAGGCTGGCGCGGTTGTATTGGAACTCGCTGCAAATGGCGGAAAGCCGAAGGCGCTTTTCGAAGCGTACTACCAGCTCCGCCTGAACCAGCGGTACCGAGCCGTCGCCATCCTGGACGATGACGTGACCATCAAGCCCAACTTCATTAGGCGTTGCCTGAGGAAAATGACGAGCGAGGTGGCCATTGCCGTCGGCAAGAACATCACCTGGATTCCGCACGAGCATCGCTGGAACATGTGGTTGGCGAAGCGTGCCTTCTCGTATTGGAACTATCAGCTCGTAACCCGAAACCTTCAGAGTTTCTTCGGAGTCATGAACTGCATATCCGGCAGCAATTCCGTGTACCGCACGGAGCTGCTGGATCAGGTCCTGGTCGAGAAGACGCCCTACATCGTCGACGACACGTTCTGGGTTCTCGAGACTCAGCGTCGCAACCTGGGCAGAATCGTATACGTGCCAAAAGCACACGCTTTCCTGCAGGACCCCACCAACTTCAAGGACTGGTACAAGCAGAACCTTCGTTGGATGTGGGGAACGTTCCAGGGTGTGATCGGTCATCGCGTCGGGCGTCGGGCAACCAAGTTCGACTTCGCCTACATGCTGTTGATCCTTCAATGGATCGTCTATGTCCTCAGCGCACCTGTCGCCGTCGTCGTTCTGGCGATCTCGGCAGTTGTCGCTCCGTGGATGTTGCTGGTGTATATGGCGGGTTACGGAGTGTGGGTGGCGGCAGCAGCGATACAGCTGCGCAATGTCCGCCTACCGCTCTTCATCCCGGCCATCATCGTCAGCGACTTCATCTATCGTTTCGTGTTCGTGCACGCCTTCATCAAGGCGTGCAAAACCCCGACGGTAGAGAACTGCGTGTGGGAATCGCCCGCACGTATTCAGCGAGTTGCCTAAGGAGGCACATTCATGTCCGCAGATCAGGAACTGGCCGCAACCGGCGGAAGCAGTGTTCTCGGCGCCCTTGGCGCCGGTGTGCTGCTTGTCGGTGCTGGTATCGCGCTGCTCTGGCGCAAGATCGCCACGCGATCGGCCGCCAACGCATCCGACTGAGCATCATCCACGACGGGGCGAGGGGGATTTCCCCTCGCCCCATGATCCAAGAGTGAAAGGCATTTCATGGCAAAAACCGTCCTCGTGACAGGAGGTGCGGGCTTCATCGGCTCACACCTCATCGAACGCTTGCTCGGTGAAGGAGACGAGGTGATTTGCCTCGACAACTTCTTCACCGGTCAGCGCCGCAACATCGAGCCTTTCGGTTCGGATCCGCGCTTCCACCTGATGGAGCAGGATGTCACGACCCCCATCGATCTCGATCGCGTGGATCAGGTGTACAACCTGGCATGTCCGGCCTCACCGCCGCACTACCAGTTCGACCCGGTCATGACGCGCAAGACCAACTTCATGGGGGCTCTGAACGTGCTCGAGCTGGCGTCACGCACTGGCGCTCGCGTGCTGCAGGCTTCGACCAGCGAGGTGTATGGGGACCCCCTCGTGCACCCGCAACCCGAGGAGTACCGCGGCAACGTCAGCATCACGGGCATCCGCTCGTGCTACGACGTGGGCAAGATGGATGCCGAGGGGCTGTTCTTCGACTACCACCGCGCTCACAACACGGACATCCGCATCATTCGCATCTTCAACACCTACGGGCCGAGGATGCGTCCCGATGATGGTCGTGTCGTGTCGAACTTCATCGTCGAGGCGCTGCAGGACGAAGACATCACCATCTACGGCGATGGCTCTCAGACGCGCAGCTTCCAGTACGTCGATGACCTGGTCGAAGGCATGTTCCGCATGATGCAGCAGACCGACATCGCCGGCCCGGTCAACCTCGGCAACCCCGGCGAATTCACCATCCGTGAACTCGCCGAGATGGTTCTGGGGCTGATCCCCCAAAGCCGCAGCCGACTGGTGCAGATGAACCTGCCCCAGGACGACCCGCAACAGCGACGTCCCGACACCACCCTCGCAGGTAAACACCTCGGCTGGAAGGCCGAAGTGCCGCTGCAGACGGGACTGACGTCCACTATCGACTACTTCCGAGAGATCCTCGATCAGAAGTCGTCGGTGGAAGCCGTCGAGACCCTCGCCGCCTGAGTGCTGGCCGGGTATCGGAATACACCCTCCGATGCCCGGCCACCTGGTCCGTTAAGAAAGCCCCGCGAATGCGGGGCTCTTTTATTCTTACGGCATGCTGTGTCGCGCAGCCCTCTGCAGGTTCAATGTGAACTTAAAGATTGCAAACGTGACTGCCGGCGAGATTATAAATAATCCTAGGTCAATCTGAGCGCTGATGCAATCTTTCAGAACGTCCGCGAGATCGGGCAATATGTGCTTAGTCATGTCGCAAGACACTGAGAAGCTGTCGGCATCAGCGTGCAGTAGGTTCTGGTAATATAATTACATGTATCCCTCTCCCTTTTACCGCGTTGTTGCCAAAGCTTTCATTACAAATCAAGCAGGGCACGTCCTCGTAGTGCGTGAAAGTGATGAATTCTGGAGCTTACCAGGTGGCGGGCTAGAGCACGGCGAAACGGCCGCAACCTGCCTCAAGCGAGAGATCAAAGAGGAGTTGGGCATCTCGGACATTCACGTAGATAAGATCGTACACTCAGCAACTATTCATCTTGATAAACGTAATATTTGGATGTCATGGAATGTCTACGCAGCCACAATCGAAAACCACGACTTTACTTTCGGCGACGGCGTGACCGACGCGAAGTATATTGATATCGCAGAGCTTTCCGACAGCGAGCACATCCTAGAACAATTACTTGTCGAGACGTATCGAGCCATTCAGCGATAACGGCGGTATGTTCTCAGGGGTAGGCGTGCTATAATACTACTCTGGATTAGCAGAATAATTATAAAGAATAGATTGGACGACATGGCAAAGCACCGAAACTGGCACAGCGCCGACATCAAGCGTGATCGCAAGAAGAAGCTCAAGGCTCTCAAAAAGAAGCTACAGCGAATCTAACCCCCGTCCCCTCACGAGAGGGGATTTATATTTCTTAAGCTATGCGTGTCGTGGAATGAAGGATATAATACGTCAAACATGGAAACACTACCTGAAATCATTGGTCTCGCTGGCACGAACGGAGCCGGAAAAGACACGCTAGGGGATTTGCGCTATGAAACCCAAGGTGCTCGTAAGGTCAGCCTGAGTGATATCTTGCGGCATGAAGCCGATAAGCGCGAACTTTCTCACACTAGAGAAAATCTGAGTAACATTAGTCGAGAGTGGGGCAGCTTGATGGGCGCAGGTGCACTTTCACTTATGACACTTCGCAACTTCACCGAAACGAGAACCGAGACGGAAAGCGGCATTTCAATCGTTAGCATTCGTCGACCAGCCGAGGCTGAAGCTATTCAAGAAGCTGGCGGCGTTATCTTGTGGGTGGATGCTGATCGCAGGCTTCGTTACCAGCGTATTTTGCACGCAAATCGAGGCAGAGTTGACGACATGGTCTCTTATGAAGTCTTCTGCGAACAAGAGGACCGCGAAATGGTGCCTGCATCCGACGACCCAGCTGCGCTAAATATGGCTGGTGTTCGAGATCGAGCAGATATCCATCTTATCAATGAATTCGCGAGTGAGGAGAAATATCGACGCTACCTCAGCACTCGATTTGGGCTGAAGCGCTCCCGTTAACACCGAATTATTGCGTTGCGTAACGTATCGGGCGGGAGTATAGTGAACCATGGTAATAACAAAGCGCCAAAGGGCGCCTCTTACTTTTTAAAGGGAATCGACACATGCTTACGATCACTTCAGTCCTCGCGCTATTTACCTTGCTCGCTATTTCATCGGGAGCATTCTTCTTGGCGAAGCGAGTGAAGCTGCCGTATACCATTTTGCTTGTTCTGATCGGTTTGCTCATTGTCCCGATTGCACAGCAGCCGCAGCTTGCACCAGCGCTAGGATTCCTCGACGACATGGTGTTGACGCCACAGCTGCTGTTTTTCATTTTCCTGCCAATTCTGATTTTCGAATCAGCGTTCAACATGAATATTCGCAAGATGGTTGAAAATAGCTGGTCAATTGGTGCATTGTCGATCGTCGGACTGTTAATTTCGTCGGTATTGATCGCTACGGCGCTGTACTTTATCTTCCCGCTGATCGGGCTTGAGGTGCCGTTCGTTGTGACGCTGCTGTTCGGGGCGATTATTTCTTCGACCGACCCCGTGGCGGTGTTGGCTTTGTTTAAGACATACGGCGCACCAAAGCGACTCTCGTTAATCTTTGAAGGTGAAAGCCTCTTCAATGACGGAACGGCGGTCGCACTCTTCATGGTTGTCCTGGCAGTAGCGAGCGCGGGTGCTTTTGACGCATCCACACTCGTTGAAGGTGTCGGTATGTTCTTGTCGATGCTGATTGGTGGAATCATTCTCGGTCTACTGATGTCGGCACTCTTTTACCGGGCGATTCGAGCGGCGCGCTCAAACGAATTCGTAGTGGTGACGTTACTCATCATCTCGGCTCACCTCGTCTTCGTGACTAGCGAGGCGTTAAATGAGTTTGGTCTGTTTGGCTTGCAGCTGCACATTTCATCTATCATCGCGACGACAGTTGCCGCACTTTTCCTTGGCAACTACGCACGACATACACTGTCGCCCCGCACAGATGAATACCTATCGAAGTCAATCGAGCATTTAGCGTTTATCGCTAACTCGCTCGTGTTCATCCTGGCGGGTATCTTATTTGCATCGCTTGATGTTAACTTCGGCGAACTGTGGCTGCCAATCCTCGTGACCATGGTCGTCGTGGCTGTTGCCAGAGCCTTGTCAGTTTACGCCGTCACGTTGCCGCTGTCGGCGCTAAAGCTTGAAGTCATTCCGCCAACGTGGCGTCGCTTGCTAGCGTGGGGGAGCCTACGCGGGGCATTAGCGATCATTATCGTTCTTTTAGTACCAGAGGATCTGACCATCCCAGGATGGACGCTCGAATATACGCCGCGTGACTTGCTGCTAGCACTCGCTATCGGCTGTGTCCTCGCGACGCTATTCGTGAAGGGCATGACCATCGCACCACTTATTCGTCGTTATGGCCTGAATAAGACGCCGGTGATCGACCAAGCACACTACGCTGACTTAGGTATTTACTACTTGCTCACCGAGCAGTCACGCCTTGCGATGCATAAGACAAAAGGCTTTGTCCGTGACGCCGAATATGCCGACCTAAGGAGCGAACTTGCCAAAAAATACGAGGACACTCAGGCGCTTCGCGAGAAGATCGTCAAAGAGCATGGTCGCCGTGTTTTCGAACAGTCGTTGCACTTGACGGCAATTGACGTTGAACGACACTTCCTTGAAGAGCTCTACGTCAACGACGAGGTTTCAGAGGGAGTGTATCGCCACGTCCTCGGTAAGCTGACCCTCCAGCGCGAGAAGATTGAAGCTGCGCAGCATGACGACATCAATCCATCTGCGTATCGTGACCGAAAAGATATTTTTGACCGCATGATGGCTGTCGTACAGACGAACTTCCTAAGGAAGAAGAGTGACTTCATGCCGCTTGCAAAACTGCAATACTACCGCGCTCAAATGATTATTGCCCGCAAGGCGCTCAAGACCCTCAAAGAAATGCAATTTGCTTACAGCGAGCCGGTCTTTATTCCCGACGTCTATGACAAGATTACCGCTAAGTACGACCATTACCGCATACAGTCTGCCGAAAAAATGGACGAAGTACTAGCAAAGCACAGTGAAGAACTGGCAGGGTACGTTTCAGAGCTAGCCGAGAAATCAATCGCCGCATCTGGGGTCCGAGCCATCGACTTCTTGCGCGACCGAGGTATCGCCAGCGAAGCCAGTGGGCACGACATCCAACAGCTCTACCGTTAAGGATTTGCTATCATGGGAAGTATGAGTGATGACGCGCACATACAGGCCGCCACAACAGCCTTGCAGCAGGGCGGAGTTGTGGTTATCAGAACCGACACAATCTACGGGATTATTGCTCTTGCAAGCCACGAAAGCGGTGTCGAGAAGGTCTATCGCGTTAAAAAAAGAGACACAAACAAACAGTGTATTATTTTAGCATTACCCGATACGCTCCCAAAGAACTATGCAGGCCAGATTCAACAGACTGCCGCGACTCAAACAACTCCAACCTCAGTCATTGTTCCCGCTAGTACTGAACCAGGCTGGCTGCTAAGGGGCGGAGACACCATCGCGTATCGCTTGGTGCAAGATCCAACGCTCCAAGCTATTATCCGGCGGGTCGGTAATGTCATTGCACCGAGCGCCAACCCCGAGGGACTACCGCCAGCGCGGACGATCGCCGAAGCGCGAGATTACTTCGGCCCGGACGTCGACGTGTACATTGATGGCGGAACTGTACCGGAAACAGTGTCGGCATCACAAATCGTCCGACTCTACGAAGACGGATCAACCGAAATCGTGAGGTCGTAAGTGAAGAAATCATATGACAGAGGCGACCGTCGACGCGACGCACAGCTGGCCCAATGCGAGCGCAAACGATGGTTTGAAACGCCAGAGGCGGCTCAAGATGCAGCCGAACAGCGGATGCTCGATAACATGTCCGTTGACCTTGCTATTTATCGCTGTCCGCTTTGTGGGTACTGGCATTTGACGCGCCGAGTTGACGACCTATGAGCAAACAGGCAAGTAAAAGACAGCAAAAGAAGCAGCTGCTTGTCGAGAGGACTGCGCGTGCACTCAGTGTTGCTCAGGACGAAGCCGAACGGCTTTTGTCGATCACCCGAGAGCAAAGCGTCCGGGTAAATTCACTACTCCTGCCTTCGGACGATAAAGCCGCCATCAAAGAAACGTACCGCACGTTTGCGTGGTACTCTGACGGACTTCACGTCGATGGCGAGCAACTTGAAGCCTTAAAAAGTAGTAGCCTTGTGTCAGAGGGTGAACTTTATATTCAAAATGCCGCCAGTTGGATCCC
>PBTC01000019.1 GCA_002726935.1 Candidatus Saccharimonadota bacterium
AGATGTCGATCTGTTGAAAAGAAGAATCCGAAGCTGCGTCCCTTTCTGAAAATAGGGTCTCTCTCAGCGTCAAATGTGCCGCCGTGATAAACAATTAAAGGTTTACCCTGTTCGTCTACCACTTTGCTCCCGGAAAACCACCTTTGAAAGTTGGGATTCTCCAGGACTCCGGCTGGTCTCTTAATTTCCGCAATGGGTGTTGATCGCTTCGTTTTAAAATCCATAGTGGTCTACTCTGTAATGTCGGGAGTGCCAGGCTCAAACTTGCCGCGGTTGCCAATAGCAGATTTGATTTGATCCGGGTAGAAAGCAACCCAGGCGTCATCATGCCCCGCCCATCCCCTGATTACATATCCATCGTTGAGGCCTTGGCTCTTGACGGCGTCGATCGAGCTTGATTCTCCGTTGTCCCATTCATCCGCCGTGGTCTCATAGGGATTCTGTATGCTTAAAAACACTGGGAGAATATTCCCTCCATCTCTTTTCGCGTATTCCTCAACAGCCTTAGGACACCCTGAGAAAAATGCGCCGGCTTCACCATCCCCCCAGGCCTCTCCTATCGAAAACTCAGAGAACTCTGAGGCGGTACCGTGGTACAAAACTAGTGGCGCTCCAGAGAGATCAACCGCTTTACTGTCGCCAAACCACCTTCGAAAGTTCGGGTTCTCCATTAGCCCGGCCGGCCTGCTTAAATCACCTATTGGAATTGATCTTTTGGTTTTGAAGTCCATATAGGTCACTTCGTTATGTTGGGGTTGTCAGGGTTAAAAGATCCATCGTTGGCGGTGGCTGATTTGATCTGCTCAGGTTCCAGAGCAATCCAAGCGACCTGATTATCAAACTCCGTTGAGCCCTCGGTGCCACTTGCCTCTATTTTGACGCCATCCTTACCCATATCTTTGAGCCACGCTCTGTAAGCATTGACTTCCGCCTCTCCAATTTGCCGTCCGTCGTCTGTTCCATTGACGAGCAATCGGGCACGCCTTGCCATTAGATGAAAGGTGGTTATTTGAGGATTCTGAATGGACAGGTAAACAGGGTAGATCGCGCTTCCGTCGCTTACCCCTGAATACATTTGAGCACCTCCTTCTCCGGGGTTGCTACTAAACCAGGTCCCTACAGTATCAATAGAGGGTATTCGGAAACGGGTGGTGAACTTGCGATCAAAAGAGCTGACGTCGCCCATATTTTTCGCTCGCGCAGAGTCGGGCCTTACAATCGTCCCGTGATAGACCACAAGTGGCTTTCCATGCTCGTCTACGACCTTGCTGTTGCCGAACCATCTTTGGAAATTAGGATTCTGCAGAACCCCTGTCGGTCGCTTAATTTCTGCGATTGATATTGCTCGTTTGGTCTTGAAGTCCATGAGCCCTACTTTCTGAAATCGTTGTTATTCGGATCGAACTGGCCCGCGTTGTCCTCTGCCGACTTGATTTGCCAGGGCTCAAACGGCATGTAAGCCATTGGCCTTTGACCCGCATCGTCGCAACCTTCGTCTACATAAATGCCGTCAAAGCGCATCGCCGGCATTTCCTCTTTGAGAAACGCCACCAGGTCTCGTGCCTCCACCCAGTCGGGCAAGCCTGATGGTGTCAACGCGGCGCCATTGCCAAACTTTCCAAAAAACAACTCGTTGTAAATCTTTCGGTGCGCGGGATTTCTGGTATCAAAAGGGTTTTCGATTCTAAGGTAGACGGTAAGCACCGCGGGCGCAGCGTCGCTAATGCCATAAAACGAGGAGGACGCGGTCGACGAGGTTGTGAATTTCTGTGCGTACTCTTTAGATGCCGTGAAAAACTGGTCGTGGGCGAACTCTTTGAAGCGCGCATCCGGCGTGCCGTGATACACCACCAGTGGCTGGCCATTGCCATCTACGATTTTACTTTCACCAAACCACCGCCTGAAATTGGGATTGTCCAGTGCGCCCGCCGGCCGACTCAGCTCGCCGATTGGCATTTGTCGCTTTGTTTTGAAGTCCATAGGGCTCACCTGGTGATGTCCGGGTTCTCGGGGTCGAACAAGCCATTGTTGGAGGTGGCCGATTTGATTTGCATGTGGTTAAAAACAATGACCTGATCCAACTCCCCTTCTAAATACAGCATGGCACCGTCGTACCCTTGGTTTTCCAGTTCAGTGCGGTTCAGGCCGCGATAGAGAAAGCTCTGGGCAGCGTCGTTGTCAATGTCGTCCGCATGAACCACATAGGGGTTCTTGACGCTTAAATAGACAGGGTATATCGACCCAGCAAGGCTCGCATCGCCACGCAAGTCGTTTGTGAACCCATCAGCATAGGACGCATCTGGTGTGAAGTAAATGCCATCACGGTCGTTGGGGATTCTGAATTGCGTGATGTCGTTGCCAGGTCGAGTTCCGTGATAAACAACCAGCGGTTTACCCCCGCCGTCGATAACCTTGCTTTCACCAAACCACCGTCTGAAATTGGGATTTTCTAGAACGCCGGCTGGGCGTTCAAGTTTCGTAACGGGAATTGATCGTTTGGTTTTGAAGTCCATGCTTGCTACTTTGTGATGTCTGGGTTCTTAGGGTCAAACGAGCCATTGTTACCAGTAGCTGATTTTATTTGGGTGGACTCGAAGGCAACATAATTTGTTGGCCATGTCGAGCCGTTTTCATCGCCACCTTCGTCCAAGGTAGGGGAGGTGACAATGAGGCCGTCATGGCCAGCGGCTATGGCATCACGAATTGCTTGATTAACCCCGACATCGCCATTTGTCCTTTTAAAATACGCAGGTTTTTTTATCGACAGATATGTCTCGGTGATTTCATATCCATAGTCACGAGCATCACTTCTTTGTTCAGAAAACCAAAATCCGTTTTTACTTTTTTGTGGATCAAACACGGTAACTTGGTCATCTGCTCCGTGGTAAACGACCAGTGGCTGGCCATTGTCGTCTACGATTTTACTTTCACCAAACCATCTTCTGAAATTTGGATTGTCCAACACGCCGGCTGGCCGATTCAGATCGCCGATTGGCGCTGGTCTCTTTGTTCTGAAATCCATTGAGTTCGTCTTTGATTTGAGCATTCGATGCTCTGATTTTATGGGGGTCGGTTTCATGCAGCAATTAAAACCCCACCTCCAGATGCAACAACGCCCGGGGGGTTTAGCCGCGGGCACTGAGGCAATGCTTTAATGCAATCAAGTTGAACGCCCTGGGTAGAGCGCTCTCCTTGGATTAAAACGTAATGCTGTTGGATGTCATCGTATTGCCGTTGGTGTCATAGGTATACCCGGTTGAACTCACCGAGCGTACGGTGAACACATAGGTTCCTGACTTCTTGGCGTTTGGCGAAGTGAAGTTCGCAAATCCTTGGGAGTCTGTGGACACAGTGGCTGTGCCGGTGACAATCCCGCTCCAGGCGCCAGAGATGCTTGCGTTGGCTACTGGCTTTCCGGTGTTGTCCAGAATTTTCACCCGAGCACCTGCGCGCTTGACCCGTTTGGCCGACAAATTGCTCATCGTGATGCTGGCCACACTCATTGGCACCATGGCAACGGGCTGCTTCACATCAATTTGAATGCTCTTGGATGCCGTCGCGCCCTGAGCATCGGTGACCGTCAAACTGGCAAGGAATACGCCGCTGGCCGTATAAGTGGTGGACGTGTTGGCGGTGGTCGCCGTGGAGCCGTTTCCCAGATCCCAAGCGAAAGCTGCCAAGGCGCCCTCGGGGTCATACGATCCGGATCCTGTAAAATTCACAACCAATGGTGCCGTACCGGTAATCTTGTCGGCGGTGGCCATCGCCACGGGAGTCTGGTTGGCTGTGGAAATCGGTGCCGTAATGCTCAGGCCGTAGTTGCCTGCGCTGCCGTAGCGAGGGTAGCCTTGATCTGAAGTCCCAGCAACCGCGGTGCGTCCACTGGGCTGAACAGAAACGTAATAGGTTCCTGCTGCTGGCACCGAAAACGACAGCGGGGCATTGAGGGTATTCTCCGGGCTGGCTTGAGCAAGCGTATTGCCCTGGGCGTCCAGCAGACTGATGATCAAGTCCACGTTGGGCGATGTGGGTGCCAGGGAGGTTGTAATGCTTACATTGCCTATTGCCGAAGAGAATGAAAAAAGATCAACATCCAGTGGCCCCTGCAGGATGGCTTTTGTGGAGTAGCTGTTTAGGCCGTTCACCACGATCGCGGTCAATGCTTTGGCGGTACCAGGGGTGTTGCCTGCTTCATCACCATCAAAGATCACGCCCTTGCCCTGCATGACCAGGTAGTCGTCTTGGGTGTTGTTCGCGTTTGCGTACTCACCTTTTGACCACTGCACCAGGTTCTTGCTGTACCCCACACCCATGATCGGAGCCCATCCGGTTTCTCCGGTGCCGTGACCTTGGTAGTAACCGGTGGTGCTGGTGCCGTCGTGACCCAAGCCAAGGTTGTGACCAGCCTCGTGCGTTGTGGCCTCTGCGATGTTCTTTTCATTGTTTCCAAGGTTGTCTTGGAAGACGTAAGCGGGCTTGTATTGATCAGAGGTTGAATTGAACACGCCCACATAGGCAAAACCGCCACAGCCGCAAGGTGATGTTGTGCTCTTGGTGAAGTCCTTGGTGATCACCACGCGTGTGCCGTAGATCGCATCCGTACTTCCAGAGCGAACCAGTCTGTCAGCCGGAGGCTCTTGGGTGGTCACGTTCACATCGAAAGCGGCATAGTCTTCAGCCACTCGGCGCCACACACCCTGGATGGCTGAGTGCTCAGAAGCACTGAATGTAGAAGGGCTGCCATCTGTATCAAATGCTGGGCTGTTGATTGGATCGATGCCGTAGGATGAGTTCCAGGCTGTGCCAGTGGCAACGTGCCCAGTGAAGTCCAGGTAAATGGTCTTTGAGCTATCTGGCTTACTGTTCAGAAAAAAAGTCTTGTTTGGATCCACCGCCGTTTCGAAGACGGTCGCCCCTGAGTCCCCTGCTACCGCACCCTCAATGCTGTCGACGAAAAACAGCCGGCCCTTTTTATCCAGCCTGGCCATCTCGCCTTGCTTGCCCTTAAAGACATTGGGCAGCTCATCCTCGGGGATGTCGTAGAACTGCGCGAACTCTTTGGCTTTTCCCGCGTTCACAATACGTTTGTAAGCTTCGGCACCGCGGGACTCGTTTTTGAACTCGAATACCGGGTGGGTCTTTTCAGGCGGATTGGCCGCGCGATCGTTTTGTCTTTTAGCGCCCGTGTCAGCACCCGCGGAGAATGCGAGCGCCGACAGCATGGCTGCAACCAGTAGCTTTTGAGTGGATTGCTTCAATTTGGCACCAAGGAGATGGAGTTGGGGTGAAATTTATTTACCGCATACACAGTAAATAAAAATGGGATGACGAGAAGAAGATTACAGATTTGGTTTCAGGGCGTCAAATGTTGTATTCCTCTTTTCATCGAATCAACTCCTAAGTTGTTTCTCTTTAGCGAGCTCTCCATGTTTGCAGCATCGTCCCCGGCTTGGGGCCTGGCACCATCCGCCCAGGCACCGCGAGTTTGGCATTAAATTGGTTGATCTTACGAAGTTCGTGATTCACCGAGCTTGGATCGATGCCAGTTAGGTTGGCCAAATCCTGGTTGGTAAATTCCTTTTGCGGATCTTTTCGCAGGTTTAAGACAAGCTTTAACCCATTTTCTGACAAGATGATTTTTCCTTCCCGGTCGATGTAAGGAGTAGCCCTATTGATCGGTGTAACCGGTATTGGTTTTGTTTTCCTAAAAAGTGGTTGTGATACCAATTCGTAGGCATCGAATGTTCTGCCTTTTTTGCCCTGCAATTTTGTGCTTTTCAAAATCGCTATGTTTTCGCTCAGAGCAACCAGACTCTTGGACAATACCGAAGCCTCCTTCTCGATGTCGTAAGGATTCTTTCCGCCGTTAAAAATGATCGCCAGGTCAGATGCGCTTTTGGGGCCGTCAATCGATTCCCTGTGTTTGATCATTTTTTTGAGGACGTTAATTTGATTTTGGTTGATCTCAGCCTCAAATTCCACGCCGTCGGGGCGGCGGAATCGCACAGGGATGGGTAGTTTTTTTCTTCTTGCTATTTGTTCTTTGTTATATAGAAAGGATGGGGGTACAACTCGAAGTGAAAAGGCTTGATTGTCAGCGGTCGTACCCGTGATCGTTTTCTTGTCCAGTGCCATTAATTTGAAAGGCAAGAACAATCCAGTGTAGTCGCGTTGTTCGAGGTAAACATACAGCCCATCACCGGCTTTACTTTTCTCTATGCGCCAGACTCTGGTCCACGAGTACCCTGTCTTGATAGCGACTTGTTCCGTGGGGTGATTGAGGTGTTTATGCAAGGTGTCGATGCACTTCTGAAGATCCATTTTTGCTCCCGATTAATCAAGTTCTTTCGGGAATATTGATTCGTTTCCTCAGGTCTTCAAAACAAATATGCGCCCTAAAAGACACTGATCTTGAACCGTGTCCTCCTGGGTGACTTTATGCTCTACAGGAGATCAAAAATGCATTTAAAGCGACTTTTCGAAGGTCTCGAAATATTCATTTCTCGCTCTTTTTTGAAGGTGGTCACTGGTGTTTTTACTTGAGAGCTTCGCGAATTTCTACTAGAACCCTATCTTTTTGCTCTGGGGTCAAGCATGTCGAAAATGGAGATGACCGGCGGTGGGCGATAGATTCCGGGCTGTCAGAAAGTGCGAACGCTTTCAAATCCTCGAAGCTTAGCTCTCGGATCTTCTTCTCCCATGAAACCCAGTACGGACTCGGGGTCTTGTCCCCGGCGCTATTCATTTCAATCCAGCGGGAAACAACACTCAGCGCCTTGCTCAAAATTGCATCACGGCGCTCGACGTCGTTGAAAGCTTCCTGGTGGATCAGGTAAGACCGCCTCTCTCGCTTTTGGTGGAATTGCTCTAGCATTGTGTTTTCTCTGTTTCTTAACTTCTTCTATGAAATTCGGAAGGCCTGCTTGTGACAGGGCTTTGGCTACCATCATAGCTCTCTCATTCTCTTTCTCAAGACCCAGAATAAGAAGGCTCCTTCCGTTTGTCCTTAGGTCTACGTAGTCGCTCGTGAATTTAATTCTGGACATTTCAAGAGATTCCAGCAGGCCATTCATCGTAGCAACGGGCTCTTGCAAAATGAAGGTGTGCATTTGCCGTTCCAATTCCTCAAGTTTCTCTTTGTCTATTTCATGCCGGATTAGCGGCATAGTTATTTCCAAATCTTGACCCTCAAGCGATGCCATAAGCCTGGCTACTGCGAAGCTGTGTGAGCCATCGGAGTTGACTATGAATAACCTTGGATCCCATTCGTGCTCAAGGAAGTTTGCCGTTCCATTCGCTAAGTGTCTTGAGTTTATGCATGAAAGCTCAAGGATTTCGTCGAAAGACTTCCCGTTTTTTTTGAAATCGAATTTCTCTGGCTTTTCCAGGATTGCTTTGTACGCCAGGTCATCAAGGCTTTCAAATTCAGACAGGTCGCTCTTGGATGCGGACAGGCCCACCACCTCGGAAATCCTTCTGGTTGCGGTAATTCTCGTTTTCTTCGTAAGGTCTTTCAATCCCTGAAAGCGTAGTACATCAGAGGCGCTTATGGTTTTCGAGGGTTCTAAAATCCCATCCTTTGGGGTCTTGAAAACAGTGCTTTCAATAAAGTCTATCGCGTAGGCGGGGTGAAAACCTTCCCTCAATATTCGAGGAATAACAGAGAGTATTTTCATTTTTCATCCTGTATAAATTAAGGAAAGCCCGTCTCTGACTCTATTGGCAGTTCCGTTCTTAGGCTATCAGTTGAATCTTGAAAAAAGCAAATAGTTGGCTGATATTTCGTTTAATTTAAAAGTTCGACTCAAAATCCAAATTTTTTGACAGCCCAAGCATAGGCTTCTATCTCCATGCGCCTTTGGGTGCATCAAATTGACCAGGAGAAAGAGATGTCGAGTTCACTCATCCGATTAGCCGACGGAAGTTACTTAAAAATAGTGCCACTGGAAAATCCAACCGGTGACCCAACATTGCCTATCATAATGCTCGAGCCAGTTCCTCTGCGTGTGTGCCCTACTCCGCGCCAGGACCCTGAGTTGATGGAGGATAAGGAAGATGATCCCTCAGATCATTGGACTGTCGCTGAATGCATGGAAGTGGCAGAGCAGGCGTTTGCAAATGACCCATTCCTTCTGAAAGCAGAAAGGTCCCTATTCAAGAAGTCTCGTTGGTCTTTCATACTGCGCAACCTTAGACCTAGCCATCTTTGGGCGAGACTAAAAGGGTGGTACGGTGGTTAACTCCCGAGGTTCCACCTTCTCAGTTATCTATAGAGGGGCTTTGATTCCGGCGGGCAAGCTCAAGTTTAGTTTTTTTATTTCACCCAAGACCGTTTCATAGGACACATAATTCGTTTGATTAAAGAATTCAATTTCTTTACTTTCCTGCTTAAACCTATCAGCAACATCTTCTCCGTAGTCCCCAAAGAAGGCGTTCAGCACAACATTTGTAACTTGGGTAGGACAGTAATCGTTGAGCACTAGTAGGGCAGCTAGTTGCTTGTCATCCAGTTCAACGTTCCTAGACAATACATCCCTAACTACCCTGTCAATTTTGGTTTTTGCGAACTCATTAGAGGACTTGTGTCCGCTTTCAGGAAACATGCTTACAATGTCTGCTTTCCATCGGGTATTTGTTGTTGCGCCTCGTCCCCCTTTTGGTGAGTCCAGCCGGGTAATTTCCTTTCCCAATTTTGGATGGTTAAGCATTGCGTTTATCAATGCATTATTGACATAGATCGCATCAAATTTGTCTTTGGCATAAAACATAAAAACACGGTTGTATCCGGTTCCGGGGATGCCGTCCACGCCTTGTCCGTAAGACCGTTTGCCGAACGCTGGGCATTCGTTCCTGTGAATGTGATTTGCGGCGTAAACCATAAATTCGGTTGCCTCATCGTCAGATAAGAGCCCTTTTCGAATGAAGGTCATAATTTTCCCTTCAGCCTTCAATCCGATATGGCCATCGGGTCTGATCCACTCCCAATCTCCGTCTCTTTCTAATTTGAATGCGGTCACTTTTCTCTCCCTGTACAATGGTTCTTCAAATAGGCCCAATTATTCAAAAGATGTCTTTTCCAAGAGGGGGCACTCACAAGCTCAACGATAAAGCCTTCTCTACTCTTGGTTTTGAAACCTCAATAATCTGTCTTGCATCCAAAACCCCGTAGGTCAGGTGCCCTTGTTCATGCATGGAGATGGAGTCAAAACCACAACGGTTAAAAACCTCCCGGATGATCAAGGCGCCTTCCTGTCCAAAGAAGCACTCTGGCTCATGCCAGAAATTGTGCCGGCTGTAATGAGGGCCGCTTTCCTCCACCGTTGCAAGACGCCGAAGCTCCAAAGCCATTGACTGCAAATCCGCTGTCAAGGTTTCGCCTGGCGATCCATCTAGACTCCTTCTTTCAGCGCCCTGGATAGCCATCTCCTGTACGAAGTCCCCCACCGTTAAGCATTCTGGCAGTCTATCGGCATTGAAGCTCGATTCAGCTCGCATCATCAATGGCACCACCAGAGGCTCAGACCCATCTAGTCCTCTTAATTCAGAATACTGGGCGGCCAAGTCAGGCACGGTGCTTGCCCACGTAGTAAACCCACGAAACCGCGGTCGACCCGAGCTGGTGCCGTGAAATAACACCAAAGGCATCCCACTGTCATTTTTCAAGAGGCCATTTGCCAATTCAGAGCGCTGCAAGTCTTTCCCAGAGGTCGGATTAGTTGAAGCAAGGCCTCCTAGTTCAATGAACTTCTTTCTTGCATGATGCCAATTCGATTCCCCGGGTGCCAATACAGTCAGCCGGTATGGCTCAATCAAGTCCTCGACAATCACCTCGTAAGGTTGCGGGCTGTACAACACCAGGCCTCTTGTGTCCACAGCCAACAAAGCGGGCTCACTGTCATATGGCCAGGCCTCTTCGTCAAACAACCAATTGGCGTCTTCCAGTTTGTCCCAAGAAGGAAACATGTACACCGCGGCGGTGGCTTCGACCTGCTCACTTAAGTGGCCAATACGCGGTTGCAAGCCCTCTTTTAGAATCGACTCGATCGCTTCTGCGCTGGTGACGTGGATACAAATATTGGCGGTGGTGTACATTTTTCCTTTTTCCGGGATCAAAGGCTTGGCGACACAGATGACGTTCTTTCTCTGTGTATGGTGGGATCGGGAAAAAACTTCGGTGCGACTGGATTCTGCTTTGCCGCAGCACTGCAAATTTCCGGGGTTTTGTTTTTTACATGGAAAAGAGCGATTCCTGTTTGCTTAACTGCCGCTAAACAAAGCTCTTGAGTCTGCTCTTTCACAAGACTTATTGCGTTCCCATTCTGGGAAACGGCAGCTAAGCATAGGTCTGAAGTTTGCTCAGGAACAAATTGGAGTGCGAAACCATCATTTTGGACTGCCGCCATGCAAATCTCTGGGGTTTTCTCGTCTACATATTTCAGCGCCATACCTTGACATCTTACGGCGGCCAAACAAATTTCAGGGGTTTTGTCTTTAAGGTATACCAGCGCACGTCCAATGTTTTTTACTGCTTCCAGACAAATTTCATGACTCGGATTCTCGACGTGACGGATTGCCCACCCATTTTGTTTTATTGCTGCAAGACAGATTTCTTTAGTTTGGTTGTCGATATATTTAAGAGCCTCTCCGTTTTTTTCCACGGCAGACAAGAGGAAGTTGTGATCAACAGACGGGATATATTTAAGAGCTTCTGGTTTGTATTCAACCGCATCAAGCCAGACATCCTTCTCAAGTCCCAGTTTTCTAATCCACTTAGGATTAAAGCAGGCAATGGCAACGTCGAGTTCGTGATTAACACCAGAGGCTGCCTTGCAAATTTCGTATGCCTTTGGTGAGGTGTCTAATGGGTTGTCGAATTCATCGCAAAACTGCCCCTTTTTGTCAATTTGATACTTCTTGTTTCCATTCAAGCGATCAATAATGATGAACAGCCCATCACCATTGCCGTCGGTGTATTGCTTAAAAGCGTTGTTCGATTCAGTGGCTGCAGTACACCACTGCGTTCCTCTTCCCCAAAAGCAACTGGCACGCTCAGTCTTTGGGGAGACAACAAGCAGTTCCGGGGAATCAATGAGTACTGCGGTTTCCGAATCGATCTCCTCTCGTTCCTTTTTTGAGACCTCGGCTGGGCTCAATAGAGCTTTAAAAGGCGATAAAACCGTGGCTAGGGCTGGAATAGATTCGTAGGCGTTCAGGTCGGTTGAAAGGCCCGCGTCTTTTATCATGCTTGCACACCGAATGAACTCATTGAGTGCGGCCGGCACCTTGTAGTGATCTTCTACCATGAGTTTTTTGGCGACGACCTGTCTTAATATCCAGTCCAGATATTTTTTGGATGAGGTCGGATCAAGCTCCACCACAGTGTCCCAGGTGCACCTGTATTTCGAGTCATTCGGAATTTGGTGCTCGTACTGGTTTCTAAGCCAGGTAAGGCGTCCCCTTTGCTCGGTTTTATCTATGTCGGCCAGGTTTTTCATGGGGAAGGCAAAAGCGCAGAGTGGGTTTCCGATGATTGTATGCACAGCGCCCCTGGTCTCAAAGATTTACCGGTGCCTTGTCGGCAGCAACACACATCCTCTCAACGCAATCTTGAACTCAAGGCGGCGGTGGTGGGCGGAGGTACTCGATTTAAAAAGGAATCGACGTGTCTTTAATTCGCACTCGTTCTTGGGTTGCTATGGTCATCATTGCTCTACTCGGATTCTTGATAAGCTCTATGGCCAGAGGATCGCTGCGCACCGCCGCCAAACATATTTCGTCGGTTTTATTTTTGACGAACTTCAGCGCATATCCTTTGCTTCTTACAGCCTCAAGGCAAATTTCGTCGGTTTGATTTTCAACAAACTGTAAGGCGCGCCCGTTCTCCTTGACGGCAGCAAGGCATATATCGATGGTTTGGTTTTTCACGTACTTTAAAGCGAACCCATTTCGTTGAACTGCGGCAAGGCAAACTTCAGGGCTCTGATCCGTAACATGCTCAAGAGCCGACCCCAACTGGTTGACTGCAGCAAGGCAAATCTCGGGCGTTTTGTTTTCCACAAACTTCAAGTTTTCGCCATTGTCCATGACGGCAGCAAAGCACATTTCAGTGCTCTGATTCTTAATAAATCGCAGGTTTCGACCATTATTTTGGGCCGCCAAAAGACAAAGTTCAGGCGTTTGTTCTTTAACAAACTGAAAGGCTAGCGCTTGTTTTTGTACCGCAGCGAGGCAAATTTCCGGTGTTTGATTGATGACGTATTCAAGTTGCCAACCATTGACTCTTACCGCAGTCAAGCACAGCTCCTCGGTTTGGTTTTTGACGTGCTGCAAGGCCCAGTGGTTATTGCTGACCGCATACCGACATAATGAGTTATTTTGTTCACTCAGCCACTCTAGGTTGATGAGCTTTGGGTTCTTTTCAAATACTTGTAAGGGAATCTTTGAAAATATTTCTCTTTTGATTTCGTCATCAAAAGTGCAGTCAGAATCATCCAGGAAGGCTGTTACGGATTCCAATGGCTCTCCCGTGTCAATAAAGGCGCCATCGGATGCGAGTTGATACTTCTTGCCTTTATAAATGAATACGAATAGCTCGCAGTTTTTGCTCGTATATTGGGAAAAAGCGTTGTCTGAAATTTCAGCCGCGGTACACCACTTTGTACCCCTTCCCCAGAAGCAACTCGCCTTCTCGGTTTTTAGTCTAACAACCAAAAGATCTTTTGAGCGAAACAAGTAGTCTGTTCCAGCATCCACCTCTGCTCGCTCTTTGTCGCTTAACTCGGCCGGACTGTATTCTTGTTCATAGGGTCTAAGAACGCTGTTCAATTCTGCGATCGTTGTATAACGATTTAGGTCGGTTGAGACACTATCTCTTTTGAACATAGGAGCACAGCGAATCAGCTCCTTTAAGGCCTCCGGAACCTTGTAATGATCCTCCCTGAGCAATCTTCCTTCAACTGAAGCTCGCAAAATCCAATCGAGGTATTTTTTGTTTTTGGTTGGATCCAGAGCGACGGCTTCGTCAAAGTCACACCGACCCCTTCCCTTTGTTGGCATTTGATACGCATACCGTTGACGGAGCCACTCCATGCGGTTCGGTTTGATGATAGAACGAAGATTCTTCATATACTCACGTCATATTGATCGAAGCTCAACGAAATCCGGGTGGAGATAACCATGCTTTACTCCCCCGGCTCTCATGATTGCGCCGCTGCAATCTTCTTTACTCGGGAATTGAGCACTTGGACGTAGGTCTGATCTTTCTCAGCCATTTCCGTCATCCAGGAAAACTTCTCGCTAAAAAAGCGATCCAGGTTTGCATGGAGTACACCATGTTCTTTCATCTCGCGAGCCATTAACTTCGTTTCTTTGGCACCGTCATCAATCATCATCTCGGCGCGAAGTTCATGAACCTTAAGCACCTTGATCATTTCCTTAATTCGGGCTTTCTTAAAGAACGCCTGGGGAAGATTGCTGACCTCAGCACTCACGGTAAAGGGGCCATGCCACTTGCTCAGCTTCTCGTAGATCGAATGGTGTTCGTAGTCGACCATCTGGCTGATGCTTACGGCACCCTCCGAGCCAAAGTATGCAAGTCTCATTGGCGTGTGCTCGGCAGCCTGATCTGTAAAGGTACATGAGCCAGCCATGGACAAGGCCAGGCGGGTCCACTGGGCCCGGTTTAGTGCGCTGTCAGAAATCACGCCGGCCGCGCGCGCCAGCACCTCAGGGAAGCTGAGGCTGCCTTTGGCCTGGTTGGCCAGCACCGACATGGCCATAATATTGTGCTTTACGTAGCCCAAATCGTTGTTGCTTCGGTCAAAGCTCAAGTGCTTTAAGTTTTCCTCGGGATCATCGCTCTCACCCATGGCGTAGAACTCACCGGTAATTGGGCAGGCGGAGGTCGTGATCAAAGCCAGAAAGATTGGATTGAGGTCAGTTGCGAACGATTTTCCGCGTTTGATTGCGTTGAGACGAAGTTGTATCCACTTGCGAATAAAGTAATCGCATGGCTTTCTTACTTTGGAGTTCTTGCTTACCTCATATTCCTGGATGAGCTCTGCGAACATCTCCTGGCGGTGTCCAACTTCCATCCAAGGGCGCACTTGCATTCCATAGGTGGCCAGGTCACAGCCCAAGTTGCGATAGATCTCGATTTTGTCCTCGTAGCTCAATACTTCCTTTTCATCGAGGTAGGTTGAGGTCAAATGAGGTACTTCTGTACAGGTCAACTTCTTCTCGTGATACAGGCGGTGGACGCTTTTTGCGTAGTCAGCCAGGCGGTCTTCGTTTTCCAGCATCTTGGTCAGCCGAATGGCGAGCATTGGGTCACCTCGGGGAACCTTCAGAAACTCTTCTCTTTCCTGTCTGGCTGCTTCAAACAGCTTTTGCTTCTGGTAGTCCACGATTTCCCCGGTGATGTTTTTTTATTTAGCCTGAGGCGAAAATTCTATCATATATTGCATTGAAACTATAATAATGCTATCAATGACACCTCGTATATTCACCTTCGGTTATTGTGATGATCGCTTACAGGGGAAAATAAGGCGCCTTGCGTTGTTCAAGCGTGGAAGCCGGGGCAGAGTATTCGTAGGTTGCCCTGCTTTCTCTTCTCATCCCCAGGGCTTTGTCCAAGTTCCATTGGGCAAATTCCACCTGAACTTCGCCCTCCTGGGGCCTCCTGACGGTCAATGTGACCACTCCGCCATCGTGATCACTGTCTTTGTTGTCATAGCCTGGGAAAGCACGTGAGGCCAAAGCCTGGAACATCTCGAAGGTCTGATCGCGCTCATCTGGGTCAATGTGACCATGGTCGTCGGTAAGGAATCGGTAGCGTCCCTCGATTTTTGAATCAGACACTTCAATCTTCAGCGCGGTCCCCGGGTTAATGCCTTTGACGCTATTAACAAAGTTCTCTGCAAACTCATTGTCGCCGACGCATTGTGCCAATTCTTCCTGAAGCTGCTCGGGCGTTGTGGATTTAAGTTTGCGCACGAAATCAGGTTGAAGCTTGTGCTGATCAAACGTCGTGTGATCAGAGATCGAGATCTTCCCGCCAGGCGTTACCCCGCGGGTTAAATTCGTGCGGAGTAGCCCGCCACAATCGTGGTAGAGGGCCTGAACTGTCTGCTCACGCAGCCGGGTGTACACCTCAATGGCACTCTCGAGCTTTTCGTTTCTCGATACGTCAACCATGAAGCTATTCTCATCAAACGCCCAAAACTCAGTTCGCCCTGGCAGACCCATTTCACCCTCGCGGCGAATAAAGATGCTGTCAATAGGCTCATCTCGAATGATCTGCATCACCTGCATGGCAGCTTGCTTGACCAAATCCTCAATTCTGGTCTGATTTTGCATCTCGATTGCTTCCCTTCGCGCTGGTTAATTGATCTCTAATCTTAGTCAGGTCTGGCTCCTGGCCAAAGAAAAAGCCACCGGCGCTAAGCACTGGTGGCTGTTATGCATTGGAGGTGGCCGTTTTGTTCTGAACAAAGAGGACGAAAACTTGCCTCCTTTGGTCACTATTGGACGGGTAGCCTTACCTTTCCTCGTCTGTTTGTTCGCCGGTTTGTTCGCCGGTTTGCTCTGTGGTGGCGAGGTTAAGCGTCGTGTCGGCCGCTATGGATAGACTGATTACCTCAAGGCCCTCGAGTTCAGAAGAAAGCTCGGATATCTCAAGGTCGGTCAAATGGATTTGTTTCGGTTTCACGGGTTTTCACCCCCATTTAGTTTTCTGCCGAGCCATTGCAGAGGTTCTTCAAAGATGATCATCAAAGCCTTGATCGCAAATGCAGCCGATAGGCACGCCAATATCCAGCCCAGAAGTGACTCTGGAGCTGCGTTTGGCTCTTTAAAGAAACTTGGGTCGGCTGTGATGGCCACGTAGGACGCTGTTGCCAGGCATGCGGCAAGCATCAACAACGCCAAGATCAGCAGGTTCTCTTCAAGGCTGTCTTTTTCGATTGCTCGCATATTGATCTCCTTTTCGACCGGGCTCAGTCGCGTTTACTTTCCGGGTGCAAACACCCTACATTTTGGAGTAATGCCTTCATAGTCCATCCCTTTAACGTCTTTGTATTTTCTCCATCACCCAATTTACGGGCTCTGCGAGGATGATCATTACGGCTCTGATCGCAAATGCAGCCGATAGGCTTGCCAACACCCACCCGAGAAAAGGTTGGGGCTCGGGTGGCTGACCCTTAAAGAATCCGGGGTCAGATGTGATCAGTATGTAGGCCGATAGTGCCAAACACGCTGAAAAAATCATCAGGAGCAAAATAATTAGATCTTTTCCAGCTCCTGCCTTTTTGCTGTTTTGCACTTTAGGCTCCCTTCTCATGTGAGGTTGAATCGATGCTCAGAGCTTCACAGCCTCTGAAGGTACGTATAAACGAGGTCCATGGCAAGGGCCAAAGCTAAGATCTTGGCGATCCCAACTAGGACTTCACTAAGAACTTCTTTGACAGCGGGGTTGTGCAGAGAGTCTCTGCTGGGATGCTTTGACATTGTTTATTGTTTGATTAAAGCTTTATTAATAATACCCCACTTAAACCTACGAGTCAACATAAGTCACAACAGGCTGTCGTTCCAACTGGTGAACCGCGCTAAGGTTGTGGTGGCGTCCAGGTGGCTTTCTCCAAACATGCAGTTGCCCGCTCCTGAATAAGATCAAAAGCGCCTGGCGGAACTTCCTGCTCATACTTTCTTCGCTTGTTCTTGGACACTTCCCCGTTGTTCTGCAGGGCGCTTGCAATCAGAATGTGCAAAGTAGACCCCTTGATGTCGAATTCAGCTTCTACCTTTTTCCAAATGTGGTCAAAAGCCGCTATAAATTCAACTTCATTCTTGATGTGGATTTCAAGCGCTTCCTTGGCCATTTTGAAACCAAACTCCACGCAAGGAGTTGCGTCCCAGTATCGGTAAGTAGACTCTTCGCCTTTGAACGTGAAATCAAAGTCGCCTTCGCCGATCCAGCGGGCGTCCCATAGCTTTCTCGAAGGCTTTGAATAAGACTCAAGCGCCTGGAGATAAAGTTGCTCGTTCTTTTTCATTGCAACCGAAACCGGCAGCAGATGGCCTTTTTCCAGGTTTCCGGACATGCACAAGGCGTGATGAAAGAGGAACCGAGAAAGACGCCCGTTACCGTCCATGTAAGGATGCAGGTAAACGAATCCAAAGGAGGCCACCGACGCGGCAACGATCGGATCCACCCTTTCTTTGGGGAGCTCGTTGGCCATCTCCATAAAGTGGGTCATCAGTTCATTGCAAAGATCCGGAGGCGGTGGGATGTAGCTGACTGAATTTGCTCCGCGCAGGCCTGACTTTCTCAGGTGGTTCTGTTCACTACGAAATGAAGCGGCTTTTTCAAAATCATTGGAGATCGTCGCGCTTTGGAGCTCAGATAGATAATCTTCTGTAAGGGGTGTTTTCTCATGAGCCTGTCTTAGCAAATTGACAAAGGCCTGCGCCTTGGTTGGTGAGGGTACCTCTCTTTCGATTTCAAACGATTTCTCGGTCTCACTCAAGTAGGCCCAGCTTAACGCCCTGTCAATGCTCTCCTTGTCTAGGGTTTTCAGGTACTCGTTGGTTTTGTCGAGAATCTTTTCTTTGATGTAGGAATCAATCTCAGGCGTTCTCCTGACCTCCGGGTTGTAGGCAATGGAACCAAGTCCATTGAAGTTGACCCTCCATTTCTTTACCTTCTCAGATGGGCCGGTGATGTACTTCTTTTCATCATAGAGGTCGATGTAATTGCCGCCGGCTGTGGGCGCTCCGATGTCCAGATCGGCTTTGTTAAAGGTTTCCCATAAATACCCAGCTTTCCTCAGGTACGCACTCGATGGTGCAGCCGTGATGGACTTGCACATGTCGACGGCCGGGATGTGCTTCATCGCCTCGGACAGAACTTGTAATTTGGTGCCTTCGTGTTTGAGCGCAAAGAGGAGATGCCCAATAAGGTCGTCCTCTTTTGGCGCCATATTCTTCGGGGCAAGCATTCCTCCTCCGGGCAGATCCACAACGGAGTTAACAGAACCTATTCTCGATTCGTCCCTGATGTCCAGTATTCTAAGGTTGAGCTTGTCCTTAAGGTAGGCATATCCGATCTTCATCATTTCCTCGGAAAATTTATACGGCCCAAGGATTTCTTATAAAAACGTGGAGGAATCCCGGATTTTTTGTAAAAGTGCGTGAGTGCATTGTCCAAGTTTATCCGGAAAATTTATACGAACAAAGGATTTTTTATAAAAACGGCCCGAGCATTCGGATTTTTCATACATCCAAGCATCTGCGCTTGTTTTTTTATACGGAATCCACTGATTTACGCTGGGTTTCTTCGTTTTCGCAACCACGTCTTCATAAAAAACCATGTGGTGATCAAGACCTCGCCCCCAATACTTAGGCTGAGCGCCAGGAAAACTCCTCCCATGGCTTGCTTTAGGAATGGCTTGAGTGTCTTCAGAATCTCAACGTCCCCGCTGGACATCACGTAGCCTCCAATCCCCAATGCGAGCGCAAAACTCAATACCAGTAGCATGGTGATAAACCAAAAAACTATATAAAAGATCAGGGGCAGGGACTCCTGCTCATTTCTCTGTGTTGGTCCCGTTGATTGGCTATTCATGGATAGCTCTGCCCTTTTTTTAATAATCATCAACTGCTTTTTGCCTTATTTTTATTCCAAAGTTTCCGTCGTAAGAACAAAAACGGTTTCATGACCACGTAAAAGAAGGCAAGCAAGGCGCCTGGCAGTACAAACGTAAGCATGAATGAGACGAAGCGTTCTTGGCGCTCGATGAAGTGCACATCACCTGTTCTTTCGTAGCTGATCATGTTGTACAAAGGCTCGATGCTGAGGACCGCAATGGTGCCTAAGACTAGAAAGAACAGGATTGTGTAGATGGAGGTCGTCTTTGCGGGCTTGTCGTCTCGTTTCAACGTTTCCTCTCCTCGGTGTCTGGTGCATCCTTGCTTCCCATGTAAATAAGATAGGTTGCAAACGCTGCGCCACTGACCAACACCAGCGCCGTGGCCAAAAGCAAGAGATCCTGGCTCATCTCGTTGGGCACTAGAGGTCCTGCAAGGAATTGTCGGTCAACCAGAATAAATAAGGTGAGCGTAATAAGACCGGCTGCGAGGTTGGACAGCGTACGCTTCCAGTATTTGGTTAACCAGTGGGGGTTTTCATTCTTGCTCATGAATCGCCATCGCTATTGGAGGTGGGAGATGCGTTTTTAATTGCGGTGAAAGCCGTCTTGAGCAGATCGAGTGCGAGTGCCGCTGTTACCGCTAGAAATGGAATGCTTGCGGCCAACAAAACCCATCCGGCCGCTTTCTCTAGAATGGGGAGGATCTCTTCGTATTCTACTTTGTAGCCCGTGATGAGCAAAACCCCATTAACGAGTAAGAAGCCAACGATACACAACAAAACGAGGACCAAGGTTGACAAAAAGAGCGCTCGAAGAAACAGCGAACCTGGATCTTGTTTTGAAGGTTTCTCATGGAATTTGGATTGGTCGTTCATTATTTTTCCTTTGGATACGAGCCGTCTATGCACTCGTTTGTGGGTTGATAGCGCCAATTACAGGAGGGGGCGATCCTTGAGCTGCTGCTCCAGGGCTTCCCTTGATTGCTTCATGATTTGTTTTCTTTCTTCTGCGGTGATTACACGCAGGGACTCTCCGGGCTTGATGGCGGGGCGTAAGAATAGTTTTCCCATGTCCCAATCAAAACCCAAGTCCACCGCCTCAACGCCAACTCGAGCTCGGGGCCCAATGGCATTCGGGTTGAAAACTGGAATGGCTACTTCAAGGTCGCGTCCTGCTGTTTGCTCTATGATGCTGTTCAGGAGGTCTCGAAGCTCTGTGGCGGTCATTGAGCTTAGTTGCCGATCAAGAAGGTTTCGATCAGGCTGGCGTCCCGGGTATTTTCTTCCTGGGCGCTGTGTGTTGATGTCTGAATGGGGGCTGGGATATTGCCGGCGAATGCCATCAGGTTACCAAACAAGGAGGAAACTTCGTTGTAGTTCATTTGGGATTGTTCTGCGGTAAACAACATGCTCATCTCCTTGTCTTCAATGGTTAAACTATACAATATAAATATTTTTTAGTCAATTAAATTTGGTTTTTGAGGTTGTTGTTGGTTCCGCCGCGCTAATCACATGCCGAATTTCGGCTTTGATGAGCTTGCAGGTTTTTGACTGGATGGCGCCTGGCTTGCCGCGGGGCTGTCTTCATACACAAATGAAGGGTTTTCTTTGATGTATTGCTGTCGTTGCTCAACCGGTAGCGAGAATACTTTGCGAAATTGCTCTTCGACCAGCGAGCTCAAGCCGGGCATCACATCAACCTGGATCCCTTCTTTCATATTGTTGTTGATGTAGTACTCAATCTTTCCGTCTTCAATGTAGATGCATTCCAGATCATCGCCGTTGGGGAATTCACCGCGGATCAAAGCGGGAATATTTGAGAATCGTAGTTCCATGGAGTTGTTGGCGGTGGTGTTCATGTAGGGTTCCCCTGAAGTTAAGTTTTTTCAAAAAATAGCACTTAAAAACGATCAAAACAATTACTCATTATTATACGATTTGGGCGTCAATTGTCATTCGTAAATACTGGCCTTGAGCATGCTAAAGGAGCCGTCATTTCCTGTGGCCGACTTTACCTGGTTACATCTCAAAGCGATGTAATGCACCAGGCCGTCAGCCCAATTCACCTGAATCCCGTCATGTCCAAGCTCCCGAAGTACACGCGTAATGGTCCCGTCTAACCGAGGGTCACCCCTGAGGATTTTATTGACCATGGCGTCGACCTGGTCTGGGAAAAGCGCCTTGATCATGGGCATTGCGGGGTACTCCAGCCCGTATTCTTCTCCCATGGCGTAGTCGGCTTGCGTAATGAAAGGCCTTTGTATGCTGGCAAAGAGCTTCATGGGCTCGCCAGTGCAGTACTGCATGGCGTCTTCTTCGCAACTTGTCAGATAGATTCCCTTGCCAAAGATGCCTTGGTCGCTGGGTTTGAATGCGTCAAACTTTTCGTCGGTACCGTGGTAAATCATTTTCGGCGATCCGTCCGAATTGACCACTGAGCTTTGCCCAAACCACTGCCGGAAGTTCGGGTTTTCCATCACTCCGGCCGGCGCAACTTTGATCTGTTTCTTCAGGGGGCTATCAAATTTCATAGTGGGCGAGCAATTCACAGTCGACGTCGTTGTATTTTCTGCTCGAATGGCGGGGCAATCCAGAAAACCACCGCCCCGATCTGCAGCGCCCTGCCCTGTGTGTTCTTAGTCCTGCGCCTTGTCCGACCCGGCAACGTGATCTTTGTACGATCGGGCAGCTTGAATGCCGGCTGCGATGGCCCACAAGATGTGCAGATTGGGCTCCTTGATCTCGCTTTTCAGGGAGGTGAGCACCCGCGGCGCAGATGGCCGGTACCGAAAACCGTAATCGGTGGTCAGTGTATCTGGGAGTTCTTCAAAGGTTCTTGCTTTTACCCAGTGCTCAAAAGCCGCGCTTGCCAACAGGTCCATCATGTCCTGCTCGGCGACAAATGAATAAACACCAAGTTCGTTGTGAACTTCCAGCGTTTTAAGCCAGGTTCGAAGCTCAATTCGTGTTCGATCGCCCTGAGCATCTCTGTACTGAACCACGCGCGACAGCCCATTGTCTCTTAACAGGCTCACGGTCATTCCTCGGTGCTGGCCAAGCAGCATGTCCATTACTTCGGGCAAAGACTCCCCGGTGTGGGGTGGCGAGGGATGGATCTGCTCAGTCAATGGGACGCTGGGAAAATCAGATGTCGTGTTCTCGTTCATGGTCGCGTTTCACAGTGAGGCCGGTTGACGGTGTGGCTGGTTATCGTTCGTGTTCGGATTAGGTGTCACTTTCTTGCCGGTTAAGCTCGAGCGGCCCGAGACTTTGATGCAAAACAGCTCCCAAAATGCGGGGTGCATTCGTCTGTCGTTAGCTTCCCATTGTTGCCACGTCCGACAGGAGGCGTGCACAAGCAACGCGGCCTGGGTCTGGGTGAGCCCACCAGCCTCCCGGGCGGCCAGTATCTCCTGCGGTGTCGGGTTGCGAGACGATGAGGCGCGCTTGGCTACTATTTGGGGGTTGCTCATGGCAAACGTAACCCTTCCTTGGCGAGCGACATCATCCGGCTGATCAGGGCTCCTTTGTCGAGACCTCTCAATTCCGGGATGGTCTTTGATGCTTCTGGGTGAGCGCTGTGCCAAATTTTCTCCAGGGCGACCTTCATACCGTAAGACGAGGGTGCGCGATCATGGTGTTGGTCGGCAAAGGCACCACACCGCGTCTTGATGGCATCGGCTGTGGAATTCCACTCTTGTACCCTGCTCTCACCCCAGTTCAGTGGCAGCGGGTTCCTTTGAGCAAAGTGGGCATCTGGGCGCACGTGAATCAAAAGGGCGTCTGTGTACCCCGATGGGCTTAACACGGTGTACACCTGAAACGGGTACCGCGCGCGGCAGTCGGTTGCACAAACCGGCGTGTCGCCCTTGCCTTGCTCAATAAGCACTTGGAGTTGGGCGTGCAATTCGGCAACGGTCATTGTGTTGAGCTCGATCGTCATTTCAGTCTCCGCCACTGAGTCCCCGAGGCGCGGGTGTGTTCGATGCACAGGCTTTAATATACGCTCAATGAGCGTATTTGTCAATGTAAAGCCACCGCCAGGGCAGGTTAAAAGCGATCGAGGGAGTGTTGGTTTGTGGGCTCTGTGGTGCTCAGTGGTGAAGTGCGCGATCAAGGTATGCTCGCACCATCTGCATGCCCCGAATCTCAAAACGATCAATCACCTCCACGGGACTTAATCCCTCAAAGGCGCCATTGGGCTTTTTCATCCAAGCGTAGCAAACATCCGGCTGAGGATATATTTGGCGAAGCCGTGCGTGGATGCCCAGCAGGTGACTTAAGCGCGCATGGGGTATGCCGCCGGCTTCCAAAATCTTTTGAGTGTCCTTGGGCAAAGCATCACAGTTGGCTGCCAAACCAAGAATCCGAGCGGCCTGCTCACCCTCAATTCCCCAGCGGCTCATCAGTGCGATCGCCAATCGTGATTGCTTCTCTGGATCCTGCCGGGACCCGTGGTCAGTGTGCTCCGTGGGCATCATTTCGGCGCCTTAAAAAGAATTTCTCTCCTCCAAGTCTACACCCGGGGGAGAGGCTTCACCGAAAAGGAATCAATATGGTTTGTCTGATTAACCCATACCCATGGAGCTGGATTTCCTGGGCTGAGCTTCTTTTTTAAGCGTCGCAATCATGCCAGCGATCTCACTTGTCTCATCCTCAAGGAGCGAGTAAGAGTCGATGTAGGCGCCCTCGTCATCTCGAATACAGATGACCGGCCGCACATAGTTGCCCGTCGTGCTCTGCTCCTGGATTTCAAAATGACCAGCTCTAGATCCCATCGTCGATTGAAATACGCCCAAACCAATTTCTTTGAGCCTGCTCGATACTGGGCCATCTCCTAACTGAGTTTGCGTAATCTCCCCTTTCTCCACGCTGGTGTCTCCCCAGGTGCTCTCCATTTGCGCATCGGCAAGTCGTTTGAGTTCATCGTTCATCGTGTAATTCCCCTTTGTTATTAAAAATTTCAGGCGTCGTACCGGTCGTTCAAGGGATCAAAGTTCCCATTGTTCGTGGTCGACTTGATTTGCCGAGGATCCAGCAGCACATATTCCATAACGCCATGCACTGGTCGCATCACTCCATCAAACCCAGCGGCCTTCATGCTTCTGAACCAGTCCTCTTGGGTAATGAAATTAGACGCCGCGGCGCAAATCTTATCGAATGCGTACTCCGGCTCTCTTAAGCATTCGAGCTTGACCTCCCGATGCGTTTCCCTGGCGTCAAAACCATTTTCAAAGACCTCGTCATGTAGGGCATCAAAGAAGCGATGAATTGACTCAACATCCATGGCGCCGCTCGTGATTGGATTTTGCAGGCTCAAATACGCATTGATCATGCGGCCTTCTTCACCAGCAAAGCATTGGAGTGTCTTAAAACACCCGTCTGTGAAATAAAACCCAGGGCCAAAACGGTTGTAACCACCGCCAATCTTGCTTACATCAAAGCGGTCAAATTCATGCGTCGTAGCATGCTGTACAACCTTTGGGCGCCCTAGTTCATCGACTACGTGGCTGTTGGCAAACCATTGTCGAAACTGCAAGTTGCCTTCAAAGGGGCTTCGTTGTATTTGACTGGCGGAGATCCTGGCAGGAGGCATAGGTGCCAAATGGTCATCGGTGTGATGCCCAATAACCCCTGGCTTGTGTAGTCTGCCTTGTGCCTGCGCTTTGAGAAGGCTTGGTGATATTTTTGGAGTAGCGCTCTTAAAGTCCATGATGTCCAATCTGATGGGTGATGACTTGGATGTCATCTCAACAAGTGATTGAAGAAATCATAGGTTGGCGGTGGAGGACTTGAGAACAAAAAGCAGCTCGCTGAAAGCAGCGCCATCCACGCCCTGACGAGAGTCAAGATGATGTGCCAGAAATTGGCCAAGGCCGCCAGGGCCAGTTTTTGGGTACCAACCTCGGTGATATCACTGGTCTTCTCTATCTTTTTGGCAAAATGCCTGATATAATTGGGCATGTTGCCTAACATGTGAGACAAATATGTCAACGCTAAAAGAAGAGATGGTTTTTTATCCGGCGGTGGCTGTTCCCGTTCTAAAGAATGTGGCTGTTGAGCCTTTCTATGTCGAGCTCAGTGACTTAATGGGTGTGCCGGTTACTAGTCCAAAGGATCTTTTTAAACTGACGTTGTTTGGTATTTCACCTCAGGTTGTTAATAGGTTGGTTGATTTGGGGCACGGCATTTTGGATATTGAAATGGTGATGCCCAGGCGAACTTTATCGCACCGTCAAAACAAGAAAGAGAACCTGACCTCTGATGAAACGGGTCGCACTATTCGTGTGGCCAAGGTGGTTGCTTTGGCGACTCAAGTATTTGGCGGTCGAGAGAAGGCGCTGCGTTGGCTTAATCGCACGCATCCGGTTCTTGATGAATTTTTCACGCCTTTGGGACTTTGTAGAAGTGAAGAGGGGGCCTTGCTTGTGCTTGATCACCTCAATGCGGTTGATCACGGATTCGCAGCATAATGCAGTTATGGCGCATTAGTAACTATAACGATCTATCGGGCAAAGGCGGTTTGGTCGTGAGTGGGCGTTGGCATAGCAAGGGGCGCCTGGTGGTGTATCTCGCAGAAAATCAATCCCTTTGCATGTTGGAAACATTGGTTCATCTTGATCTGCGTGCAGATGAAGTGCCTGATGCTTACCAGTTGCTTTGTGTTGATGTGGACCTGTCGACCTCGATTATGCGGCTGCCTGACGGATATCTTGAGCACGGTTGGTCCTCAAAAGCTCCTTTGACCCGGTCTATCGGCGATCAATTCTTGGCCGAGAAACAGGCGGCGCTGTTAAGGGTGCCTTCTGCTTTAGTGCCTGGCCAGTTTAACTACTTATTGAACCCTGATCATCCCGACTCAAGGCTACTTCAGATTACTTCAGCGACAAAGCATCCATATGATGCAAGGTTTTTTTCATAACTAAGCTCAACATGCCAAAGATCTAAGTGGCGGCCGAGCTTTGAGCCGATAACTCCGCCTTTGCATTGCGTTAGAAATCTACCCTGGTACCGTCTTCGTAGATGATGCTGTCGACGCGGTAGGTTGCTGTCAGGTTCTCTGTCTTGGCGTCACGGATACGCTGGTGCTCATCTTTGAACTGGTTGTAATCAAAGCCGGTGTCGCGTTCTCTTTTGGTTTCGCCGGGTGAGGTGGGGTCATCCAGTGGCCAGCCAATCGACATGATCTTTTCGCCAAAGAGATCGTTCAGAACCAAAGAGCCTTTGATCGCGCGGGCAGGCTTTTCCAGTCCCACCGCGGTGAACGCCAGGTTGAAGTAAATGCCGTGGCCATACTTTTTCTTGCTAAATCGCTTGTCTTCTAGGGTCACCACGATGATCTGCTCGTTGGCGGCCGGAGCTTTGGCTTCCTTTGGCTTGGCTGAGCTGCCGGAGCTGCTGGGGGAAGTCTTGGCGGAGGCGCCCTCCCCTGCCGGTGCTTGGGCTAGCCCCAATCCAAACTTGGCTGTCAAACGTCGTTGATCCACCATGGCGCGAGTACTTTGCATGGTGGCCACAGTTGACTCGAGTGTGGCTTTGATCAAACCGCCGTTGTACTGATCTGCATCGGCGCGTGTTTTCTCAATGCGTTTGTCCAGGGACTCAATCTCACTGGCGGCCGATGCGGCTACTTCAGAATCCGGGGCGCTTGCCGGTGCCTGGGTCTTCATTTTTGCACCGGTGCGAATAGCAACGATACGCTGGTCGACCAAAGACTTGGTCAGCTTTAATACCGCGATGCGTTGGTCAATGGTGTTTTTGATCAGTCCTCCTTCATATTCTGCCGACTCTGCCTGTGCCTTGGAGATCTGCTCCTCGATCGCTGTGGCTTCTGCTTGCAGCTCCTTCATCGTGGCAAGAAGTGGGCTGGCCGATGGGTTGGCGTTGGCCAATGGAATGTACATGGCTGCACACAACAGAAACACAGAAAGCAGTTGCTTCATTAAAAAGGGTCCTCGGTCGATAGATTGTGTATTCATCTCAGTAGTTTCTTTGTAGGTATGTAGGTGTTTAAAAGGCAAAAAAAATCACCAGCCGTTCACTTCAATAGCGGTTGTCAAGGCTGGATTCTTTTCGTAGCCCTATCCTTTCACAGAGACAATCTCCTGTCGAGGGACTCAATTGCGAGGGTCTAGCCTTTCTCACGATTGTCTGTAGAGCACAACAATCAGGGGTGCGATGCGGTAAACCACCGCCAGGGGCTGAGGCACAGCACTCACGTGTCGTTTTTTCACCGGTTTTTGCTGGTCCTTCGGGTTGTGCTTTGTGGTTAAGAGGGTTTGCCTGCTTCCAAAGAGGCAAAGGGTTGCCAGGACACGCTCTGATACGCAACGCCGGGGGCTTGTGGTTCAGTGCAGACCTGTGTTGTTCAGTTCGGTTTTTCACCCCTGACAAAGCAAATGGTTATGCTCTGGCGGTGGGGGAGTGAAACGACACTGGGTGTGTAAAGAATGGGGTGGTTGGTAGGCTTAAGTTCAGGGTTGGGTTTGGATCTGGGGGTGGCGCTGGCGCCAGGACGTGGGGCAACGATGGGGCGGATCCATAAGATGGAAAGAACGAAGTTCAATATGCCGGGGGTAAGGAATCACCAATGGAGCAGAGGGCACTAAGGTCAGCAAGGTCACCGAAGTCACTAAGAGCCAGAAGGATCAGTGCGTCACTTGGCCACGGGGCGAGATCAGATCCGGATAGGTAGCTTAATACGCCAAGGGGCGACATTGACTCCGATCAGCGGGCTTAACTCGGGGCCAAACAAGGGCTAAATAAGAGGCCTAAGCACAGGCAGTTGCAGAAGCGGCTCGGTCATTTCTTTAAGGGTATGGCGCACAAAGAGGGGAGAGTATTACGGATTTGTGAGAGTAGCCCTATCCATAGGGAAGTAACACTCAAGCGGGTAGTGAAACAAGCAACTAATTTGGAAATCAACCTGGCAATCAGCTTGGCAACCAACTTGGAAACTACGCCGGTAATGCACTAGGTGGCTACGGGGCTAAGAAACCTCATTGGAGTTATACAGCCATCAAGAGAAATATATCAGGGACTCTGGAGAAGTAGACAAGTCCCCAAGGATTCGAAGATCCATAGGCAGAAACAGCATATGCCTGGAGAGGTCTAGATAAATCGCATAGGGTACTCACACGATCTGGCCACCGCCAAGGTCATTAATATCGACTCTGCGCATCTCCATGTACTCGTTGAAAGTCACTCAGTAGGCTAAGGGGTTTCAACTAGAGGCCTTTTTTGTTTGTTCAAGGGTCCTTCACAAACAATCACCAGGAACCTTCATTTTCAATTAGACCTCTTTTGGCAATCAAGCTTCCTTCTCTGAACATCAAGGCATCTCTGTGGCCCCTACTCTTCTCAAACAAACGATAAGCTCGCCTTATGAATTCCTTTGGCATCCAGGTCGATTACCTAGGCCTCTTAGTTCAAACAAGGCAGCTTCCTACATCAAAGCATCAAGCCTTCTTGGTCAATCTAAATTCAGAACGCTGCTTTCAATCACCCTAGGCCTCTTAGTCCCAAACACCTAGGCCTCTTAGTCCAACCAACAGGATCCCTTCCGTTTCATCAAGACCTCTTGGTCCAATCCATAAGAACATCCCAACGTGGGATTTCAGCGGCCTTAAAAATACAACATTAACTACTGTATATCTGTACAGTATTCTTTACTTACTCACAAAGATCCCAACGTGGGATCACCTACCCTCTTCACTTTTCACATAAGAGGCCTTAAGGTCACAAAGGCAAATATCCCACTGTGGGATCTAATCCACCTTCATATTCAAACCAGAGGCCTTATTCAAACTTCAATGACCACTATTTTTAACATGAGCGCCATTTTTTCTTGTCAAACAGAAATCTCACTGTGGGATTCTGATCTCAAACTCAGATACACAGCGGTGGCTTCACATCACAATCAAGAGGTCGAGTTCATTTAAATTAGGCCTCTTGGTTCAACCAATAGAAAATCCCAACGTGGGATTAAGAGCTTATGCGCTTGGCGGTGGCACCATAACGATCAACCTAGGCCTCTTGGTCCAATGTATAGAAGATCACAATTTAGGATCAGAGACCCTATGCACTTGGCGGTGGCTTCCGAACAAGCAGTCCAGAGGGCGCCCTGCTTGCACTTAGACCTCTTGGTTCAATGAAAAGAGAATCCTACTGTGGGATGAATTACTCTACGCACTTGGCGGTGGCTCTATAACAATCAACTCAGAGGACGCCCCGACGGCACCCAGACCTCTTGGTTCAATAAAAAGAGAATCCCACTGTGGGATTAAAAGCTCCATGCGCCTGGCGCTGGCTCCATAACGATCAACCTAGAGGTCTCATTCATTACCCTTAGGCCTCTTGGTTCAATGCATTGAGAATCCCACTGTGGGACACATTTCAGCTTCAAATCAATTAAGCCCCTGTTTCATTGCTCTGGACACATTGATCATTCCAGCTACACAGTTCACACCAATTCAAAGCTTCCAGATCCCCTGCCCTCAGAGGCCTTAATTCAAACATCAAGGCCTCTTAGTCCATCATCCTAAAGATCGCTTGCGTGAACTCAGAAGATGGCAGTTGCAACCAGGCGGTGGCTTCCAATATCACCATCGCCCTCTTTTTCATCCATGCAGCTTCCCTCTATACATCATCAGAACTCTCCCACTGTGGGCTAAGCTCGCTGAAACACCCGCATTAAAAGGGCTTAATTCAAGCTCTAGGCCTCTTGGTCTATTCATTAAAGATGAATTGAATTTTCATCAGGACTCAGCCTTGTTTTCAGGTTAACTGCGCGTGAAACCAGTGCCAGCTCGTTCCTTCGGACCATGAATACATCAGTTCAAAGCTATGGCATCCCAATGTGGGATTTGCATCCACGGTCGACAACATCCACGTGGCCCAATGCGCATTGTTTAGACCTCTTGGTGTAACGAAAGAAGGCTCGCAGAGTGAACCGAAAATTTCCTTAACGGGGGGCACAAAAGTTCTATTAGCTCAATGTTTTTGTTTGGATCAGCCTTATTCATAGGGTGCAAGTTTCTGAGTGCCCGTGGACTCTCAAATGACGATGAGCTCCTCGCTTTCGCCGTCTGAATGCTAAATTGATCGAATATTTCAGCGCGTGATTTCCCTCACGCCAGCTCATTGGCGGTGGACTCATTCAGCTTCCTTTTGCCTTAAAAGCGACCCGATATGTCGACCCCTACAGGCATGAGATCCCGAATCCTCAACGGCGAGCATTACACAATGCGTAATTTAAGATTAGGTGGCAAACAGAGCGCTGCGGGAAGGCAACTGAGCCAACGTCATAAGGCGCAGGGAAGGGGTTCTTATGGGGGTGCTGGATACCCGCAGGGCGCAGCGACTCGCTTGGCGGTGGCCTCATTAAAACTAGACCACGGCCACGCCTTTTGCTCACCTGGATTTATCAGCAGGGGAGGGCGGTAAACTAAATCGAAAGCCGGGCCTCGCTTGCGGGTCTCCTTATTTCAAAAATGAATAGACACACGCAACGGGGCGGGGGGGAGGGGGCTCCTTGCCCACAATTTACAATCGAGCTCAAGTCATCCACCCAGCTTAAGCAGGCACTGTTTCTCCTTTAAATCAATAGCAAACGATGGTTGATCGAAAAGATGTTTGCTTTGCATGCAAAAACACAGCAAAACGAGCCAAAAAGCCTCTAAAACCGACCCTCCAGATCGCTCCACAATCGCCTGATTCGGGTGCGCCAAGGGATAGGTATAGGGCGGTGGATATCAGGCGATTGTAGGCCTTTCTGGCGCGTTCTTCGATTTATCGCTGTATATCCATCCAGTAGTATAGGAAATTTTAATCATCTCCCAGCTTCCATAGGACATGGATTCTGGACCGCTTCTTATTTTTATCCTCCAGGGTAAGTCCGTTTGCGTCGATTTGCCTTCAAAACCCCCACGGCACCCCGAACTTGGAAGGGCAGGGCGGTGCAGGCACTTCTCAAACCTTATTATCTTTTATACAATTTCATTATATTTCAATGGCTTACGACTCCCTCAGTTTCGCAGCACGGGCACCATTTACGCTTTAATATCGAGATTCGCAAAACACCTGAATTGTTCCACGGGGTTTTCACCTTGGTTTCGAGTTGCGCCAAATCCTTGTTTTCGCTCAAAAAACCAACCGATTATTAAATAATACTGTGAAACAACTAGGCAAAATCATTTTGATTTTTCCTAAAATATCGCTAAAATAGGCTTATTACCGATTATTACAGTAATCGGTATTATTATTGGTAAATGATAATTTTGTTATTGATAACGAAATAATAACGGATTGATAATGACCCATTTCCAGCGCTTTCTCCTCACAACGCTTCTTGCCTGCCTTGCTAGTGCACACGTTCCCCTGCGTGCCGAACCCGTTCCTACTGATGTGCTAACGGAAGCAGGCATTGGGGCTTCAACCGGGATTGAGAAAACCATTTCTGATGAGAAATTGCTGGCCAATGGAGTAGGGCGGGGGGATCCGCACGCACTTTTTGAATTCGGTTCACGGGTTTTAAAATCCACCCCTACCGAGGATGACGCTTCTGCTGCGGTTGGGGCACTCTTGTCTGCGGCTAATCAAGGTCACGTCGAGTCACGTGCGTTATTGGGCCTTATGGCCCTTCAGACGGATCTAAAACCGGTTGATAAGCAAACGGCCTTATCTTGGGTAGAGGAGGCGGCAAAGGAAGGGGTTGTGGAGGCTATGGTCTACCAGGCGGCTGTTCTTCTGGGGGATAACCCCCAACCCTCTGATATAGACAGCGCCATTTTCTTTCTTGAATTCGCAGGTAAGAATGGAAACGCAGAGGCCCTATCCGTACTGGGAGATCTTTATTACGAAGGAAAATTCGTAAAAATGGACACCAAAAAGGCTGCGGGCTATTACTTAGCCTGCATGGAGAGTGACGATTGCAACCGAGGCCTCAGGCTCGGTCTGATGTATCGAGAAGGGAAAGTTGTTCCACGCGATCTGCGAATGTCCTTCGTACTCCTAAATAAGGCCATTGAAAGAAATGACCCTGCAGCTCACCGTGAGCTAGCCACCGCATACCTGTATGGCCTTGGAACCAATCGCAATGAACGTCTTGCGTTTTCTCATGCAGAAAAGGCGGCAATTTCAGGAGACCCTCTCTCCGAAACACTCGTTTGCCTGATGTACCTCGAAGGAAAAGGGGTAAAAAAGTCTCGCAGCCAAGCTAGTGACTGGTGCGAGAAAGGGGCTAACGGAGGAAATGATCATGCAAAAGCGATTCTAAGGTCCCTGCAAAACAACCAATAATCCCACAGTGGGATTTTAATAAAACTAAAGGTATCCAACAAATGAACAGTCAGATCCCTATAGGTGTCGATAAGCTGGGTCTAGAGAAAGTTTTGGAGAACAGGGAGGGTTTGGCACCGATCTCGTCTACCCGAGCTAGAAACGACCTCGAGGCCATCGCAGAGTGGTGCGGTCTCGCCAATGATGCAAACCGTCGAAGTAGGGAGAAAGAGGCTCGAAGGTTCGCTAGATGGCTGCAGTATCGTGGCCTTGGTCTTCAAGACCTGGTTCTAGCAGATTTAGCTGAATACTTTAAGTTTATCCAGTCTCCTCCTGATGATTGGATTGGCCCTGCACTTCCTTTTTCTGTAAACGGCAAGCCAAACCCAAGGTGGAGGCCGTTTACAGGTCCCGTCCTTGGTTCCAATCTAAAACAAGTGAAGGTGCTCCTCGGGTCTATGATGAAACACCTGGTAAACACTGGCTGGATTCTTAGGGATTACACGCCTCTTGTTAAAGTCTCCGCCCAAGTTTCGAACGCAATAGAAGAGCGGGGCGCCCTTTCGGAGGCCGCCACAAAGTTTCTAACGGGAGAATTATTTGAGATCTGGGTTGGCGATAACAAACGGAATATTGATCGCAAGATCCGGGCAAAACATATCTTGCTCACCTTGCTTATGACAGGCGCACGAAGGTCCGAGATAGCTAAGGCACGTATGTGCGACATCGTAGCTACAGAGGAGTCGTGGGTCCTCCAGGTAATCGGAAAAGGCAACAAGAGAGGGCGTATATGCCTTCCCCCGTCATACATAGTGAATTTACGAGAGTATAGGATGTATCGTGGACTCTCCCCCACCTTCCCTGAGCGATACAACACAGAGCCCCTTGTCTCGTCTCTTGGCGACCCGTTTAAACCGCTTACAGTCGACGGTCTTTACAAAGAAATTAAATGGATTTTACGGTTGGCCTCGAACGTCTCTCCAAGCCCCTCTGTGTGCGATGAGTTGCGCATGGCTTCAACACACTGGTTTAGACATACACACGCCACGACTTTACTCAGGTCTGGAGCACCCCTTAACCTCGTTCAAAAGCAGCTTAGGCACAGCGACCCCAAGACAACGGCGCTCTACGATGACTCGGACGTTACCGAGCTGTCAAAACATGTTGAGCGCCTATTCTTATAGAATCTGTAGGCTAACGAACCAATGATCTTCGGGAGTGCACTGCTGGCAATCTATTAGCAGCTTAGGGGCGATTGCGTTGGAGGCTTTCCGTTTTTACTGGCCCGAACTGGATTCGTACCTAGATTTGGATTCTTGTTCTATAGACGCGAATTCAAGGAGGCATACGGCGGCAATGCTTAGCAAGGTCGTTAATGGATAAACACAGGATGCGCTGCTGTTCTTGGCTTGAACCCATTGCCATTTCTCACGGGATCTTTTGCCACGCGATTCCTGGCTTATAAAGCAAATCAGATTGAAGACCCCCGTTAACCAATATCATTGTGATCTCAATGATCCTTTCGAAGGCAAAGATCTTTGCGTCAAAACAAAGTCAAAGACCGCAGACGTTTATCATGTGGCCAATCATAGTCTCAGACTACCGTAATCCTGGCTGCGTGATCAAAAGCATCCTTTCTTCTGGGGAGATTAACACGCTTACTCGTCGCTCAAATGAGGTCCTTAAACAGGTTGAGTCTATTCTCCCACATCGTCACTGACGGGTTTTGTTCGCTGTTTAAAGGTTGCGGGCTCAATGCTGCAGGGTTGGGCGAGCCTGGACAATGTAGACGCGCACAGTCTTTCGCGTAACAGAAGATGGCTTCATCGATGGCTCCTCTGGCACTTTCCGTTCTAGGATTAAAAGGGGTTCAATAATTACGGAGTTAGCCCATGCAACATTACTTATTTAAGCATATCACGCTAGTTGACAGGCATACAGTTTCATGTTATTATTCTACTAACAATAATAAAAAAAGGAAGAACCAATCATGACTATCAAGACCCGAATAGAAGTTGAAGCTCTGAAGCGCGAATGGCTGCTCGATCAGTCTTGGGACTTGTACCTCGAAGAGGGTTTCGAAGAGTTCGCAGAGGAGCTTTACATCTTCCAGGCGACCGAAGAGATCTTTTCCTATGCTCCCCAAGACCCATTGGTTCTGGAATGCGCATCCCAATTAATTGCCTCTGTGAGTAGATCGCACCAGGAGTCCTAAGCCCCTGGTTCGTTTACATAGAAGGTCCTGATGGCCCCTTTGCAACAAGGGTCTTAAGCTTCAATGAAAGACCCGACTTGGGGACCATCGGATTAGCACTGGGCACCAGATCTCCTGTCACCATTACATCGGGCACCAGGGGGCTTATTTTTCTCCTAGAGTACCCGACCCGTTTTTTCCCATAGTGCTGTACCGCAGTAAGCCCGCTGTTGTGGCCCATCAAATATGCAATCTCCCCGATGGTTAGTCCCGCTTTCTTTAAGTTAGCTGCAAATTGGTGTCTGCCTGAATACATCGAGATACCCAGTGCTCTAGGTCCGCCATCTCGCATTATCTCTGACTCTAGTACTTTAATCGACGCGTTACATTTTTTAGAGTATTCGATTGCGCTAGCTTCTGGATTTTCAGAGCAAACAAACCTGGAAAACTCTTTCATGTGTAGCCGAACAATCTCTGCAAGCGGGTGTTTTGAGTCAATAGATATGTCCCTGGTTTCTCCATGAGCCCTGCCATTAGTGTTTTTGGCGTTTTCGACTCGAATAATTAACTCGTCTTCTCCGTCCTCAAGGCATTTCGCTCCCATCCATTCGACCGGTCTTAATCCAGTCGAGGTGCCGGCAAGAATAAACAGGGCTGCCCTATACTTCCAGATCCCCTTCGGCTCTCTTAGTCTTTTGTTTCCATTTGATTCTTTCTCGTTTTTACTTAAAGAAAGATTTGACTCCGCAACCCAATTAATAATGGAGGTTAAATTCACTTCCTTGATTGATTTCTTTTTATTGCCAGATGTTTTCTTCTGTAAATCTTCCGTGATACTTTCTCCGTTAACTTTGGCTCGCTTTCTCTGTTTTGTTTTTGAGTCTTCTAGTCCAATTTGATCTAAAAGTTGAAGGTATTTTGAGGCGTCTGGGAATTCGTAAAAAGCTTCCACAAACTTTGACCTTACTGCCGAGCGATTTATCCGGATGGTTGAGTACTCCCACGACTTTGCCTTCTCCGAGAACCACTCAATAAAGTCACCCGGTGTACCATGAATGTCATCCCCGCCGCTTGCCTCGATGTACTCCTGTATTGACATGCCTCTGGACTCTGCCTGTCTCTCTACTAGGTGACTCTTGAACCTTAGCCACAAACTTTGAAACAGTTTCATGTACTGCGATTCTGTTTGCTCTGTGCGAGTTTGCCTGTCCCTTACTTCTCTTGAGAACAGATCCTCAGGCCCAAATTCGCCTGTTTTTTCCACATGGTTGAAAATTTTGCTTTTCATGGTTCTGTCTGTGTTACTACCCTCTATGAAAAGAGGTCGAAACGCAGTTTCCTTAAAGGGCTAAACAGCCTATTTTTTAGAGGGTTAAACGGTATGAATAGAAGTCTAGACCCGAGCCTACGAAGTGCCATAGCAGAATCGCCATGTGAAAAGCACGCCATGCAAGGCATAGACAGAAGCCCAAGAGTGAGTGGAGTAAAAAAAGGTCCTCAACCTAAGATGGGGGCGTAATTAATTGACTCATAGTGTATGCTATAGAGAAATAAACATTGAATTTGTGGAGCCTTTTAAATGAAGACTATGAAAATGACCCTGTTGGTAGCTGCTGTGTCGTCAGTGATCGGCTGCGCATCGCCGGGGGGGGCTGGAGATGCAATTTCAGCTTACAGGCCCATCGTCCCAGCAAACACAGACCCGGTAGTAGATGGTTTGCGTGGTGATGTTGATGAGGTGCGTGATCTGCTGAGGGAATTGACGCTTTTGGAGAGAAGTCGTCAACTTGTGCCTCAAATAAGCAAAAATCCTGCTGCAAACCTTCCTCCTGGAGACCCTTTGGCTGAAAAAGTAACTATTGAATGGACGGGTGAGGCGTCGTTGGTGGTCAAGAGGGTCGCAGATGTGGCCGGATGGCGGTTTGCGCAATCGGGTTCGGCGCCTATTTCAATCATTGTTCGTGTTCGTGCTGTTGAAACACCTTTGATCAACGTGTTGGAAGACATTGCCGTGCAGCTCGGAAGTCAGGCCGATCTGGCGGTAAACAAGCATTTAAAGTCGATCGAGCTCAAGGTTCGTGGTTAATAAAAGCACCACTTGTAAAGGGTTTTTGTAAACAATCTTTGAACTACTTGTAAAGAAATGTAAGCAATAAACCCCCGAAAAACGCACTACTCGCCGAAAGTGCATATTTATGTAAACACTTCGAAACTTTGTAAAGTTTAGAAAGTTTGAATACCCAGGACGATCAAGATGGACTCCCCAGATCTAGAACAATTAATGAATTTCGACAAAGGTGCGTATGTTCAACAGTTGGACATTGAGCGCGGCAGGGCGGAGATGCTGAGAGAGGCTGCCTGTTCGCTAGGAGCGAGAGGCGGTCTTTCGAAGCGTTCTGAAGAAATCAGGGTGCGGCTGGAGACTTACGCGCCGGAATTTGATGCGGTTTACTCCTTCCAGAGCGTCATGTTGGAGTTCGGTGTTTTACCCCCCGTGATTATCTCCTCTACCGACCAAGTAAAACAAGAGTCCGATTTTAAAGTCGAGTACTCTGGAAAAGTTTACAGCATGGTGGCCGATGCAAAGTTTGTAACTTCTGCGCCCACTTGGAGGTCTTATGTTTTTAAAGGCCTGGAAGTTGGAGGGGTTGAGCCACCGCCGCCAAGTTTTCTTCCAAAGGATGATAAAGAAAAGATCTTATGGAAATCGGAAGTTGCGAGATGCTGGAAGCTTGGAGTGAGTCAAGCAAATGAAATCGCAGAATATAACCGTAATGAATTAAAAAGAGATTTTGCGGGGATGCTCAGATATAAATTGCTTGCATTAAAAGGTGAGATTCAAGCGCCGGTTGTGGTTACACAAAGCACCCCGTCAGAGAGAATTAAAGGCGAGAAACGAACGGATAGGCGTACCTACATAATTAAAGAGGGTGCGTCATTTTGATTACTCCATACTCACTTGAATCGGGTTTCTCGGAAGATACATTCTCCGCATTTATGTCCGCGCTGCACTCTTCTGGAATATCAGATATATGGCTTGTAACTGGTAAGCCTATTTGGGGGAAATTACACGGAAACCTTGTGCATTTAACGAATAGAGTAATGCAAGATAGCGAGATCAGGATTATTGTGACCTGGATCTACGGCGCAAACGCCGTGACGGTCATGGGCAATGCTAGACCCATTGACGAGAGGTACACGATACAACTACTGAACTCTACTGTTGACAAGGCGAACGAGATTGCGACAGTCATGGGGTTGCCTGGCCGGCTAGAGCGCAGTGCCGGGCAAAACAAACGGATAGCATTCCGGTTTAACGGCGTGAGTGGCCACACCCCCAAGGGACGTGGGTTCTCCTTGTCGTTGCGCACGATTCCCTTGGTGCTGCCGACCCTTGCCGACATGAACCTCCCAACTGAGCTGCGAAACTCGATTGGAGAGACCAAGGGTCTGACACTCGTTGTTGGGGAAACTGGCTCTGGTAAATCCACATTGCTTGCCGCAGTCATGCATGACAAGCTTCTAAATTCTCGTAACCGTCACATCATCACGATTGAAAGTCCTATCGAATTTGATTTGCAGGGTGTTCGATCGGACCACAATTTCGTTGTTCAGCACGAAATCGGCCCGGACTTGCAAAGCTTCTACGATGGCATCGTAAATAGCTTGCGACAAGCCCCAACCGATATCCTTGTGGGAGAAGCAAGAGACAAGGAGTCGATCGGGGGAATGATTTCAGCGTCCGAGACTGGGCATGACACCTATGCGACCGTACACGCAAGTAGTGTCGTTGGTGCTTTCCGGCGCATAGCGAATGAGTATGAAAGTATCGTTCAGCCTCAAATTATTTTTAAGCTTTTGTCTCAAATCCGACTTGTAGTTGTCCAGGTTCTGCTCATCGCAAAGGCAGGAGGTAGGCGCGTGCCTATCAGAGAGTGGTTTTACTTTGAGGACTCTTATCGCGATGAGTTGATGAAGATGGATTCCGAGACCGCTTTGAATCATCTTGGGAACACAATAAAGATGCGAGGGCAAACGATGCGGCAGCAGGCGCTAGCGGCTTACATGGCCGACAAGATCAGCGTAACTGAGGTCAAGAAGATTGCGGGGAATTTCAATGAAGAAGACTTGCAAGACATCAAACAACTTGAAGGGGTTCTATGAGTAATCGTGGATCGTTTTATTGGAGAAAGACGTCGGGGCGGCCCAACTTCCTATGGATGTTCGACTACCTGACAGTTGGATTTGTTCTGTTATTCATCTTACACATGAGGTCTTGGACTTTTTGGCTTGCGATCGGAGCCATGGTCTTTTTCAGCATTCTTGCAAAATTTGGATTCACAATTCCTCTGTTGCTACGGAGGTTAGGGTTCATCATAGGTGGGAGATCGAGGCCCGCAAGGGGATGGTGGCATTGGGACAGAATTGACAGCAACAACGATTAGCCCAGGGGCGTGTAATGATCAATTTTGAAAACATCATTGAGCCAGGTGTTCAGTTCAATGGAAGTTTACGACTCGTTGGGGACTCAATAATTTCCGGTGCCGTGAACGGAGATGTTGTCTGCATAGGCAGAGATTCGATTCTCTATCTCGCTGCTGGGTCGTCGGTAAGTGGAACTGTCACTGGCGAGGTTGTTGTTGCGGCAGGGGTTGTTAATGGCGGCATGAAAGCCAAGAAAGCTATATATAAAGTTGATGGCTGCGCGCTGGGGGATACCCAATGCCAGGGTCAAGAGGAAGAGGGTTCTTGCGCTGACGTATTCATGAAGTCACACGCGCTTGCGAGGCGGCCCGAGATTGACGAGGACGCCATCATTAGATACGCAGTGCACCAACACTGTACCTCTTTACACGCGGGGCGAGCTGTGATTTTTGAAGATGGAGTGGAGCGACCTGATGCTAAGCGCGGCTTGCTTAGCAAGTTGAAAATAAATCTGTTTAAATCATAAAAAACCATCTGCTAGCAATATAGTTTATGCTACTCTGTACTTGTTAACTAAATAAATGAACCAACATGAACAAAACTGCTGAGACAATCCGAAGCCGATTGCACATCTCTGATGATGAAATCAACACGACTGATCCGCTTGTGGTTGAAGAACTGGCTGCCGCATCGGACCAGGCTATTGAAATCGACGGATCAACCCCAGGAAAAGAACCAACAAACCCGGAGTCCGATTCTCCGCGGAGCGACCAAGCTGATCCGTGCGTTAGCGCCAGCGAGAAAGAAGTGGTCAAGGTTGACAAAAAATCAACTCCGACTAAAGACGTAATCGTAACAAACTACCCCTACCCAAAAAACTGGATTCCCGAAGGAGCCTCTGAAATGCAAGACAATATCAAACCCATCGCAGACGAACGATTCGTTGATGCACGCAAGCGTTCGCAAGAACCAACTGTTATCACCCTACCAACGATGGAAAAAAACGTGACTGAATCATTCTCAGATGTATCTGTTGATCCCGTGGTTGAGCGCATCTCTACGGTTATTGCTGTAAATTGTACGAATACCGGCGATATCAAGAGCAAAGATGGCGTGATGATTCAGGGCACGCAAGTTGGGAATATTTCAATCGATACAGAGGATCTGGATCCCACGGGTACCATAGTTGTGACTAAGGCGGGTACTGTGCGAGGTCAGATCGAAGGTAAGCGCGTGGTCGTATTGGGCCGAGTTGAAGGGTCAATCAAGTCCTACACGCACGTCACCTTGGGTGAAAGTGCTGTTGTGACGGGGGATGTTGAGTACAAGACAATCCGTATGATGGACGGCGCTGAAATTGAAGGAAATTGCCGCAAGTTGAAAGACGAGGGCTGACATGAAGCCGTCTAATCTGCTCCTTGGTAATGGGTGGTCTGCGATCACTGCGGCCGCGGTAGTTGTTGGGGTCGCGGGTTTGATGGTTGGATTTGAAGTGAGATCGCCGATCGGGGGTGTGAGCACCAAGTCCAACTTGGTGTCTCAGGGTGTAAACGCCGCGTCTTCCTTGGCAGAAAATTACCCTGGAAGCCAGGCGGCAATTAATGCCAGCAATGAGCCTATACTCCTGATCCCGGTCTTGACCGAACGAGAATTGGTTGATCTGCGGGAAAAGTCGTCTGTTGAGGGCGTGCTCTTAGTCCCTTACATCGAAGACATTTCTGTCTTGAGAAAAGAGTATGAGGCTCAAGAAGAGTCCCTACGGAGTCTACCTTCTGTGACGTTCGAAATACGTTCAGAGAAGCTGGATCCCCAGGGGCTTCGGGCTGCGGAGAGGCTTGCCTTCCTTATTAAGAACTACCCGTATGTCACTGAGTTGACCTCGATTAGTGATGGGGCCGTCTCCCCCGATCTTGCAAAAAGGAGGCTCGACTCTCTTTTGCTGACATTAGAAGGGCTCGGGGCGCCAAGGTCTAAGATCAAGGCTTCGGTTCTGACAACAAACACCGTGGTTGAAAAAAGAATTATTACAAAGGCGACGTTGCAATGGCAAACATCATAAATTTCATTTCTTGGCTGATCCCGTTGGCTGTTGTTGCTGGGGTGGTTTATTTTATCGCGCACAAACAGATCGCTTCGACTGTTGATTCCTATGAGGGTGCGTTGGCCAAGAAAGACGAAGAGGAATCGGAAAGTAGGGCTGAGGTATGCGCTCTCTTGGCAAGATTGGAGGTCGCTGAATCCGAGGCTTCTGAAGTCCTCCGACTAAAGGCCAGGCTGTCAGAGGTCACTGCCGATCTCGAACAAGAGAAGGCCCGTCTTCGTGGGGTTGCTTCAATTGACGATGCGGTTAAATCGGCACTCCTTAGTGCCGCGGATGAAGTTGTCCGGATTAAGAGAGAGGCATCTGAAAAAGAAATCTCTCACAATGAAATTGTGGCCGCATTGAAGCTAGAGATTGAGAGCCTTAACGAGACGGTCCGGCAGCGCGAGATGTCTTTGGCTTCGGCACAGAGAGGCTTTGAGTCACAGGAACTGCTTCTTAAAAAAGTTACAGAAGATTACCAAGAGGCTATCGATCGGTTGAGGTCCTATAGTTCTGCGAGCCTGGTAATTAAGCGAAGCAAAAGCGTCCGAGCTTCCGGAGTTCTGATTCAGAACCGAAGGGACCTCAACGGAACCAATTCCTAAAGGATTAAACATGAATGAACTGACACAAGGTGGTCTTCGGTTCAGCCCTGAGCCAATTGTGCGCGACACAGGTTTAAGCGCTGGAGGAAATATCTCTAAGGTGGTTGACGAACTAAAGGCGGACACGACTGAGTCTTTCGAATTGGTCCTTGATTCGATCATAGACGGTAAGGATATGTTCAAGATCACCAAGGGGTGGCGTATCGATGGTGATCTTTTGGTAGATAGCGGGATCTTCCTTGAAGGCAAGATCACTGGCAGGTTAGTCGCTCCCGGCCACGTCGTAGTGGTCGCAAGAGAAGGAGAGGCGCTGATGGGCGTGGAATGCGAGATGTTGATTTGCTGCGGGAAGGTTGGCGGCAAAGTCGTGTCCAGCGAAATCATTCTCGGTGAAGACGGAGAAATGCACGCCGATGAAATATACGTGAAAAGAGGGCGTTTTGTTAATTGCGAAGGATCGGAGTTTTCTGGTCGTATCCACCCCATGTGAGGATTGAATGAATCGAACAGATTTAGTAGCTGTTGTTTCCAAAGAGACGAATCTTACACCTACCCAGGTTGATAACGTTGTCGAGAGCGTAATCAACAATATTTTCAGTGCTCTGGGTCAGAACGACAACGTGACAATCTCAAAGTTTGGGTCGTTCTCGTGTGTTCAGAGAAAAGATCGCGAAGGTCACAATCCTAAAAGCGGTGAGAAAATCTTAATCCCTTCCAAGAAAGCCGTGAAGTTCAGGCCTGCCAAAGCCTTCCGAGAGGTTGTGGCATCTTTACCGCTGGAACCAAAATGAAGGCTGCTAAGCTAACAACTTTCGGTAAGATCGTAATCGTCACGGTAGTGGCAGGTGCCTTGGGCACTCTAGCAGAAATGGGGTATGGATCATATAAAATCCGTGAAGCGGTGTCGGCCATACAAGCAACTGACGAAGTCCTTGATAGTTCAGTTACCTTTCAGTCGCTTCGTCATGAAGCCTTTATTTTTCAAAGTTCAGGCCATTTGCGAGCCACTATTGAGGACGCATGTAACGCCGATAAAAATATCGCGTTTAATATGCATTACAAAATTACGCATCTACCTTATTTGCCAGATCAATTCGAGGCAACCGTATCAAGAGAAGTTGTTGCTTCAGGGCTGAAAAAATCAAGGGTGGCAAAGGACGGAGATGATGTATCCGTGGTAGTACAGGGGAAATTTGAAAGTTTAGAGGATTTCCAGGCTCACGCTGTTATCAAGCAAGCAAAGTGGGTTAACCAAAATAGTGGATCGGAGCAAACACTTGAAGATGCAACCGTCGAGTTGAATTCAAATCATGGAGACTACTTGATCGATTTTAAAGGGAAAGCATATGGCTCCATGGACGGTGGACAAAAATCTTCCTTTGAAAATTTTAATGTGAATGCAAAGCTGCAGCCCAACAAATCCACGTTTCTGAAGGTCACCGCGAAGGCGGATAAATACAAGGGTCCACACACGCTAGTAATGAACCCGCTCGTGGAGGGCAGCTTAAACGTTACGGACAACAAAGCAGTTGGGGCGCTCTCTTTAGTCTCGCCTTTGTTGTCTCTATCCGGGAGCCCGGCTGAAAACCTGTCGCTGAATTTTTCAGCAAACGTCAATGATTTCACAAGTCTACGAAAGATGAAAACCATTTTCGATGCTGAGTGCGATCAATTGAAATTGGATGAAGAAGATAAGATTAACCAGGCTATCTATGCATCAAGGCTAGTCGAATCCGGAATAGAAGCCAGGATAACAAATGTCTCCTGGGGCGGCCCAAGAGGTACTGCATCCGGGTCAGCTTCAGTGGGGGTTAGTAGAGTTCTCGACAAGCAAACAGGGCTTCCCGATATTTACGCTGGCTTGGTAGCGGATGGACAGCTAAGGATGGACGAGGGTTATGAAGGATTGGCTTTTGTAGACAAACTGGTATCAGATAAATTCCTAAAGAAAGATCGAAAAGAACTTCACGTCAAATTTTCAATGAAGGAAAAGAGTCTTGTCCTAAATGGCCAAAAAGACGAATCTCTAACTACTGAGTACGGCTCTTTATTAAACGACTATTTTGACAAACTGGCCCCAGCAATGGAAAGTGCTCTCAGCATCAACAAAGTAAGATGAAAATTGAGAAACTGAAATTAGCGGTATGGATGTCGATGTTCGCGATGATGGACAGAAAGGGCAGGTCTTCAGCCGAGCATGTCAGGTATTTTATGATCGCTTACATCTTAGGTATGATCTTAATAACCTACCTTAGAGTCGTTTTTGATCTTGTCCACAAAGAGCCAATTTACGATCAGAGCGGCAACTTCGTGATGAATTTTGGGTATTGGCCGAAGTTTGATTTGATATCCTGGGGTGCATTTATAGCTGAAGGTCTTTTTTTGCACATACCTTTCTACACCCTTTGTATAAGGAGGCTCAACGATATAGGGTACGGGAGCTTCAAAGCATTCATGATTTTTGTGGCCAGTATTACTCCTATAATCGGAGTCCCTGTATTTGTTTACTTCTTCCTGGTAAAGAAAGGGTCCCCACAAGAGAATAAGTGGGGGCCGGAACCTAGGTCTTTTGACTCCATTCTTGCCAACTAGTAACCAACCTTACGTCAGCCTCCGACTACTTGAAGATTCCGTGGCTTTTGAGCAGACACGAGCTGGAAACGGGGTGTTCTAGCACCATTCTTGTCCATGTAAACACTAAAAGTTTGTTTAGGAACAATTCTGGCCAACTCCTCTTTGCTTATATCCCAGTTCTGAGAGACTTTGGGATAAAGAATCGGGTCTACTCCTAGAAGAATCTTAGTCCCCACACTACATAAAAAATCTTGGGAAAAGTGTTCGGGGTTCTGCGATGCGCACCAAAGCCCCAGGCCGAACTTGCGAGCTTCTTTGGCTATCAGGTTGAAAATACTAGTGCCGTCATCCTCCATGAACTTGTGGGCCTCATCAACAACAATGATGTCTCGCACGCCATTCTGGGGCCCGAGGTCTCTTCGCAAGTTGAATATCTTGTTCATCACATAATAAACAAGCAGCTTCTTTTCTGGGTCTGGTAGGTAGTGAATGTCGTAGCGCCAGATTTTTTTAGATTCATCGAACTGCGGGACGTTTCCAGAGAAAATTCCAGACCCTTTCAAGTCTTTCAGGCGAATCAAGATTGATGAGAAAGTTTCCTTGTATTCATAGTTGACCATATCCTCTGTCTCACCACCCGTTGTAATGTTGTCAACAAACAAGGCAAAATTTGTCTTCGCATCTTCGCGCAGGACTGCGATCTCGTTCTCGAGCTTTGTGTACTCAAGGGCCATCTCGGGGTCGTTCAACTTGGTAAGATTCGACTTTATCTTTCGAATCTTTTGGTACGTTGTCTTGATGCTTTTTAGGGCAAAGGAGGTGCGCTTTGCGTTTTCGTTGTTGCTGTCACCAATGCCGAAGACGACTTGATACTTAGCTGAGGCAAAATCGATAAGATCATCAAGGGTTGGATAATAACCTCGGAGCTCGGGTCGTTTCTTATCCGCTATGATTTGAGCTCTAATTGCGGGTGTGATTCTTTTTTTTGCCCAGCTAGATGGATCATCATCTGTAATGCCTCTGTTCGCATATAGTTCTTCCAGGAGTGCTCTTAGAACATTCTTCTGGCGAACCTGGAGTTTACGGTCCACAGACTCAAGAAGTGATATGAAGTAGTTAATCGTTGTACGGACTCCGCCTGTGTGCTCGTGCGTGTTCACCTCAAGAGGGTTAAAGCCTATTTGTGTTTTGTTTGAAAAAACGGAAACAGACTCTTGCGAGGGGTCCTCGGTGTCAAGATCTCCGTGCGGGTCAAAAACATGAACCCTGACATCTTGCACCGCGCAGCCACCAAACACTTTCTTCAACGTATAGGACTTACCGGTACCGGTTTTCCCGCAGATAATTAAGTGCGGGTTGATAAGCTTCTCTGAATCCCAGACGCATGGAGTTGGGGCACCACCGCCATGGCCAGGTAGAGAAACACCTCCAACGTAGTCCCCTATTTTAAGTCGTAACAATTTATCACCTTGGGGTAAGAGCCTTTCGGGGGTCCAGCGAGTCCCGTTGGTTCAGGCAAACAGAAGACCTCTGTATGCGGAGTTTGGAGCTGAGCTTGTCTGCATGATCAATGATTTCAGAAATGTGGCTCAGATCTGGCAAGCCAAAAAATGCTGTGGCTATATTGAGACTTATGGACTGCTCTTCAGATTTTGGCTCAGGTTCTGGTGCTGGCTTAACCAGGGATTTGCGTACAGGTCCGTTTCTTAAAGAAAGCATGTTTTTTCCCTTTGGTTAAAAAAATAATCTAATCGTTTGATAATATACTTTACACTGTACAGACAAAGTTAAAAAACTACCAAGCGTTTTTTAGGTATAAAAAGCAATGAGCGTATCAACTGAATTCGAAAACATCTTTAGTACCGAGTTGGTCAAAGAGACATCGACCAGCATGGGCCTGGTAGAGAAGAAGCTGTACGGCTTGACATCAACAGAAGACATCGCCAACAGAATGGCAGCGTTTCTGAATACATTCGAAGGCGAGGTGGCAACAGGAGAAAAAGCGACGGAGGAGCAATTGAGAGTCGTTGAGAAGGCCTTCAATGACTTTACCGCAAACTTACCCATGTCTGAACTAGTTGAGTTCTTCTCCGTTCTTGGCCGAATTATGGACTCCGATTTGCTCGAAGGGCTGTTTTCAAGAACACCAGTGAACGAAGCTAGATACGAGCATTTGAGAAGGGTTGTATCAATAAACCTTATGTTCGCGAAGGGCTTCAAGTCTCGCCTGTCGAAAACAATTGCTTTGTCGAAGGAGTGGTGCTCATGAGCATCAAAGAGAAGTTTAAATCGGTAGGGAAGGGGCTGTGGACTTTCTTGGATGGACCGGATCAAGTGGGTCCCATCAAAACAAAGAAAGCTCGGCATCTAGCACGCGAGGAAGTTGTAAAAAGAAAAAGTCTTTATTCCGATCGTGTAGATCATTGGAAGCAGGAATTTAAGCAAGAAAAGGAACGCGCAGCACGTATGGGCAAGCGTAAGGAGTCCTTCGCTGAGGCCATGAATCGGTTCAACTTGACCGAAGACGATGTAAAGGCGATTGAAATTGCCTTAAGAAAGAAGGCAAGGGTCGAGTGGTATCTCCTGGTGGCGTCGGGAGTAGGAGTGCTGACAGCCGTTCTATTTGCACCCCTCATGGCGATTTTCTCATCACTGTTTATGGCCACAATCATTAACACGCTGCACGTGAAAACTACGTTCCGTTTGTGGCAAGTGGAAAAAAGAGAGCTTTTGAGCTTTAAAAATTTCTTGAAGGATTCGGGGATCAAGAGGGTCTACAAGCATGTTTGATTTGCCACCGGATATCCCGGCCGATCATCCGCAACACCAATGCATAAGAAAAGCCGCCGTCGATAATCGTCTACCGGAAGAAATTTTGTGGGCTATCCGCATTGCCGAGGGAGGTAAGAGAGGAATCCTCAGGCAAAACAAGGATGGGTCTGTCGATGTGGGTGTCATGCAAATAAACTCGACACACTTTGACTATTTTCGAAGCAAGTACGGCGTCAAGCCAGCCTGGCTTTTGCATAACCAATGTATATCAATCCTCGCCGGTGGGTACCGACTTGCCAAGGAAATAAAGCGCAGAGGAGACTTCTGGATTGGAGTAGGCGACTACCACAGCCGCACTCAATCAAAAAATCTCAAGTATAGAAAAAGGGTTCTGGAAGTGCTCGAAAGACACAACTATTCGATAGAAAGTATGCGGCGAGAAGCTCGCCAGAGATTTGGGGATTAATAGTGGCAGCAAATAATGGCCCGCAAGATTACCATGCCGCGCCCGTAAGCCTAATCATTGGACTGTTCGGGGCGGCCGTGATGTTTATTCTATGGTGGGCGAATCACAGGTGGATGGTTGAAATTTGGCTGTGGGTCGAGTGGGCCCTTCTTCAGCCGATTAAATACACAGTGGGATTTTTGTCGGATTTCTCCCCGAGGCTATCTGACAACATCATTGATACCTTTACAGCTTGGCGCTCCTGCCCGAAGGTAACTGCCGACCCTAATGCTGTACAGGAAGGCACTTTAACGATGTGCCACAACTACAAACAAAACTGGAATCTTGGTTGGTGGGTGTCGACGAGAATAGGCGAATACTGGCGTTGGCCGCTTCTTGGAATCATCGGCTTTCTGATTTTTAGGCTCTGGAAGAACCCTCTGAAAAAGTACAGGGGAAACATGACGGTTTCAAACTTCCTGAAGGAACAATCAAAGTCATGGAAGGCGATAGCTCCTTTCTTGCATCGGGACTTAGTCAACGATGAGAAGCCTGATTATCAAATCTCCGTTGATGCAACCAATCTCGCAATAAGAGAAAAAGTTGTCGTTGCCAAAACGTTCCTAGAAAAAGAGGCAAAAAGAGTCCTTAGGAAACAATTGGGTAAGGAATTTAGCAGAGATGCGTTTTCAGAGATTGAAAAGGCTCTCTTCGTATGCTTTGGCTATCGAATTATGCGTAATCCCAAGGAGTCTAAAAGGCTGTTCGACTCAATTAATGAATCAATGCGAGGTGGTAAACCAGCAAATCTGGGTTTCGCCACAAAAAAGTTTGACGAGGTGTTCGAAAACCCAGATGTAAAAAGGGTAATTGATGGACATCAGTTTGTATCGACCGCATTGTTTCAAATGCTGGTAAGGGCCTGTAAAACAGATGGAACGCTGCCGCCTAATGAATTCCTTGCGTGGGTGAAGCCGGGGGCCAGATCGCTGTGGTACGCCCTAAATAGGGCCCCCGCCGACGATAGACTCGATATCGCCTCTTATTCTGAAGGTCACCAGATTGTGTGCCAGTGGCAGGCGGAGATGGTTGCTAAGAATAAAAACATGATGGTGACGGGTGTTTTTTATGACCGAGCAATCATGGCTTGGAAGGAGAGCTTGTATAAAACCGGCGCTATCGATGAAGAATGCAAAAACATCAACGCTGCAGCTTTGCAAAAAGAGAAAGAAATGGAAGCAGCAGAACGTGCTGAGAGAGAAAGAAGCTCACGGCGAGACCGCAGTCGATTCTAACTAGAGAAAAAGATGACCAAAAAATTTAAAGCATGGCTAACCCCTGAAGAATTTGGCCCCGACTCAAGGCTTTGTGTCGCATTTGAAATGCCAATTGGTAGTGGCCAGTTCACTGTAAAAACGATACCGGCGAAAATGGTTTCTGAGATATCTATGTACAGTTCTACAGCGGATAACAGCGTCGTCCATGAATTGAGGATGTCCGCCGCTCAAGAAGGCGACCCCTATCTGCCTATATCAGGTGAGCACGTGGTGTTAGGGGTTTTTAGAACCCAAAAAGAGGCCTCGAGAGCACTAGGCGTAGTCCAGAAGGCCGTAGGATATGGGCGACTCCATACACGTCGTATAGAAGGAATAGGCTTTCTAGCTGGTGGATTTATTTTGGCCTCGGTACTCTTCGGATTGATGTCTGTTGATAGTGCACCGAATGACAAATCACTAAGCCCGGAGCTCGCAGGGAGTTCTATGCCGTACATTCCGGAGCCGGCCGGCCCGAGCCAGGGCGATGAAGCGGAGAGCGACCCCAATGAGGCAGGTGGACAAGACGAATACTATGGTGATATTAAGCCGGGAAACATTGCATTGGTTAAAGACGCGATCCTTGCTAACAAGGGTGGTATGTTCCAGGTTGGGGAAGGGAGCCCACTAGCTATTGTTTTAAGTGATCCTATGTGCCCGTCCTGTAAGCAGACAAAAACTCTTTTTGAAGAGGCCAAGCTCCCGTATTTGGTTGCTCCGGTGGGAAAGCTGTCTCCAGAGTCTGTGACTTCGGCGATCAAGATTTTGTGCGCAAATGACAAGGCAACTTTTTATGCCAAGTCTTTTGAAGATCGATCGATCGATATAGACACGAGAAATCCGAAAGAGATTGAGTCCTGCGGAGAGGCGCTTCTGAGGAACAACGAGCTCTTTGACAGAACACTCTCCCGAGGCGTTCCGACCTTCATTCGCTTGACCGATAGCGAAATACGTCCAGAGGGTTTCAATTCGGCAGCCGATTTAAAAGCGTGGTTGACCAAAAACTAAAACATGGACTTGGGTGTATGTATTGCGGAGCAGGGAGGCGACTTTGACCCAAAGGAAGGTCCACCTTGCCATGCGAGTGTCGCCGGCGAAAGCGCTGTTAGTTTCAATTCCGTATCGCGGTTACCTAAAGATGTCTTGTGGATAACAAACTTAAGAGTCGAGGACCTGAATGATATTCCCTCTTGGAGGGCATATTTGCGAGCCTCTGATTACCTCGGAATTAACCTAAAGCACATCTGTATTGACCTGAACATTGAGGCCTCGCCGCCTAATCAGATTGGTAATATAGGAGTCCTGAGTTCAGTCGTAGCTGGCCTATATAGAAAGTACCTTGTAGACCTAAACTTAGATCTACGGGCTTACCCTTACAACCTACACTCCTCGATCAAGGAAAAATTCTTCCTTGATGTGGGTGCTCAGGTTCAGGGTTATGACCAAAAGCTTGCGGCTTGGGTGAATGGTTGCGTTCAAATGACCACAGAATGTCGAAGTGGTACTTACAACTACGGGCCTCGGCTGTGTGTAAGGGACAATGCCTACAGCCACGCTTGCCGCGTATTCGACTCGCCTATTGCAAAAGGTCGACATGCCTACTTGCCGGCATCAAGAATCGCTCCAAACAAAGACGCCGTACTTCAAAGATTGCTGGACATGGATATGTTCTCAATCAGCAGGCTTTCAAAATTAAAACCGAAAACCGGATACACAAGCATCTTCGGCTTTGGCCAGGTGTTTGCAAACAAGTCGTCCCCAAGTGAACAGCGTTTGCACGCTACAAATTATGAGCTCGCTTTTATGAGCGATCTTTTTGACTTTGAGGTTGACGAGGTTTTGCTTTTTGAGGCGCACGAAGAAGATCGCGGGCCCATAGCAGACCTAGTACATGGATTCGACCCCCTAAATTCAGTTGGTTACGCTTCCATGATCTATTACATCAACCTGATTCGAGCTAGAACAGATAGATGGAAAAGCCCATCTTATAGAGACGGAACGAACCAGCAGGCCATGGGTTTTAGGAGTTCAACTTGCGGCATGGTCTACGGGGTTAGAGACCGAATGTTCACCTACGGCATGGCACAAAAGATAGCTAACTGCGATCTAAGTGTGCATTCATACAGAAACGGCTACGTCTTTATAGACTCTGACCATACGAGAGATGGTGAACTGAAGACACTTGCCAAGATAAATGCTTGGATGTACCCCGCATGAATTATGAATGACTTCGCATGCCTTATGGGGATTATAGCTAGAAGCTTAAGCTACGAAGCTAGGCGGTCGATTGACGAAGAGCTTGCCCATGGTCGAGATATAACATTGACTTTTTTGCATAAGTTAATTATTGAAGAAATTGCAAAAAATTCGGATATTAAGAATTTGACTGATAAAATTGATTTCAAAGCAATGTTTACCGACGAACACAACCGGCGAGTCCAGGGTAGAAAATGAGTGTAATTAGTTCAGCCATGAAGTCCTTTTTCAAACCGTTCACGCCTGACATGCCTTCTTTTTGCTCGCTTGAGATGGTTCAGGATGAGACCACAATCGTGTGCGAGGACGGAGGGTTGATCTCCTTTTTCCGTCTGAACGGTGTGCGCAATGTCCCCAACGATCCATCTAGCATGCGTATATTCAATGCAATTTTGAAAGTTATGCATATCGGCATGGAAAGCACCTCGCATTCTTTCAGTATTGTTTTTGAGAACGACCCAGAATCCATTTCCACGGATATTTCGAACGCTACAGAGCCTGTTATGAAGACTCTTAAGCGACTGGAGCTGCAGCTCGACGATATTTATGCCGACTGGAAAGACAAAATATCGAGTTACTGTCAAACCGAGAGAGCTTGGTTGATCGTGTACACGAGCCCTGGTGCAATCGCCCCTGAGGCTTTGAAAAGGAGCCTAAAGGAAAAATCACTGTTCATGAAAAATGAAGGTGTGCCCAATCTTGCTTCTGCACAAAATCCGTTCAAGTTAATTCCGGAAATCATCAATCCTCACAAATCCATGTGTGACACGATTAAGGCGGAAGTCTCAGGTTGCGAGTACGATCTTCAGATACTTACAGTCGAGCAAGCGATGTTCGACCTAAAAAAATGTATAGAGCCCGAACACACGGATGACTCCTGGCGTCCTGTAACGCACTTAAATCGTAAGGCTCCCCCGATCTCGCTGATCAATCAGGATGAGCCTGCTGATTTTTGGTATCCGCGACTGGGCAAGCAACTATTCTCCAAAGATGTCGATGTTGTTAAAGATCGAGATTTTCCCGGGGAAATGTTGAAAATTGGCTCTCGATATTACACCTCAATGGCAATGAGCGTTTTCCCAGAGAAACCAGAGCTCTTTGCAAACCTGTTTACCAAAGTTGAGGCATCTGTTCCATGGCGAATTTGCTTTGATATTAGGCCGGCTGGGCTAAGAACTAAAGCGGCATCAATGATGTTTTCAAAGGTCTTTGGTTGGATGGGAAGAACAAATCGGAACATCAAAGATGGTTTCGATTACTTACAGGCTCGCCAGGAGGCCGGAGATAGGATAGTGGGTGTAACCATAAACGCCTGTACTTGGGCAAAGACGCCGGCTAGGCTCGCGACGAACGAAGCTAGTCTGCAAAGAGCAATGCAATCTTGGGGGATTACGCAGGTCGTAACTTCACTTGGCAACCCCATCACCGCTTGGGCGGTGACCCTTCCCGGCTTTACAAGAAAGAAGTGTTCAGAGATAACGGCGGCCCCACTCCCAGAGTTGATGGATATGCTCCCACTGCAGCGGCCAACCTCTCCATGGGCCGAAGGCGCAGCCTTGATGCGCTCGATGGACGGGAAACTGATGCCTATCCAACCAAGCTCAAGCCTCCAGACCACGTGGAACGAACTCTATTACGCGCCTCCGGGTTCGGGTAAGTCTGTTCTATTGAACTGCTTCTCTTTAGCTATGGTGCTTTCTCCTGGTTTAGATAGGCTGCCAAGAATAGCCCACCTTGACGTCGGTCCCTCTGCCTCGGGGGTTATTAGTCTCATACAGTCAGCGCTACCGGAGGGAAGGAAGCACGAGGCCCAATACGTAAAAATATCAATGAGCGAGGAATACGCCATTAACCCATTCGACCTGGAGCCTGGCTGTCGAAAGCCGACTCAGATTGAACGGGACTTCTTGGTTAATCTGCTGTGCATTTTCGCAACCCCCGCTGGAAAAGAACGTCCCTACGAAATGGCTGCGGAAATGGCCGGGCTCATGGTCGACGAGGTGTACAAAAGGGTTTCGGATGTGGGGGGCGTTCCCAAGATTTATGAACGCTATCAGTGTCCGGCAGTGGACAAAGCTCTTGACGAGTTGTTGATCGAGCTTAATGAAGATGACCTGCCTTGCTGGTATGCGGTGGGAGATATGCTTTTTGAGAAAGGTCGAATACACGAATCAGTACTTGCGCACCGATATGCAGTGCCTGTGTTAGACGATCTAATGCTAGTTATCAAGACCGCTGCGATCCGCGACCTATTCGCTAGTTCTGAAACTTCAGCGGTCAGAGTCGAAAATGGCCAGACTTTGATGGACATGTATTCAACCGTGATCGCATCAGCTCGCCGTGAGTACCCCGTACTTTCTGGGGTTACGAAGTTCGATATCTCTGACGCACGAATCATTGTGATGGACTTAAATGATGTGTCTCGAGGATCAGGTCCCGAAGGCCGAAGACGTGCCGCCCTTATGTACATGCTGGGTAGACAGGCCACGACTAAGAGCTTTTACCTGAGCAAGGAAATGCTGGCTGATTGCCCCGAGATGTACAGGGCCTATCATATGAAGCGTATTGAGGACCTTAAGGCTGAAAAGAAAGCGATCATTTACGATGAATTCCACAATACGGGAGGTATGGAAGCCCTTCGAAAGCAAGTAATCACCGACATGAGGGAAGGGCGGAAGTGGAACATCCGCGTGGCCTTGAGCTCCCAGTTGCTAGACGACTTCGATCAAGACATGATCAAGGTGGCTACATCGTTCTTCATTCTGAAAGCTGGTACGCAGGATGTCGTTGAAGACGCAACAAGAATCTTTAACCTCTCGCAGGGTGCAAAATCTATCCTTGAGAACAACCTGTCAGGCCCTAAAAGCTATGGTGCGCCATTCCTGGGATATTTCCAGACCAAGAACGGCCGTTACACCCAGCTTTTCGTAAACACAATAGGCCCTGTGCTGAGGTGGGCTTTGACTACAGAAGCGGAGGATATGTATGTCAGGAACAAGCTTTATGAAGCACTGCCCCCTGCCGATGCACGGCGTTTGCTAGCAGATATCTTTCCTGAGGGGTCTTCGATAGATGAGCTGAAGCGTAGAGAGGCGAGAAAGTCCGAAGGTGACAAACGAAGTGTGAAACAAGTCCTGGTTGAGGACTTGATTGATGAGTATTACCGCAGGCTAGGCTCAATGATCTCATCGGCAGCTTAGGTCGTTGCCCGGTCCAGAATGAGAACTAAAAATAAAGGCGCCCTAGGGCGCCTTTTTCATGCGAGGTATATTTGGTTAGCAGTTCTGGCTGCTGGTCCTTTTAAGCCCAGTCGGCAGTGTGGAGAACTCCGAAGGGCTAAGTTTTGCCTTAAAAGTTGTCAGCTTGTTTATCTTGTGCCCTGCAATAGTCAAGAACTCGATTCCTTGCTGCTCAAGATTTTCTTTGTGCTGAACTGCGGAGGACCTAAACTTGAATTGACCAAGAGATACAAAATCTTTCAACGGGCCTTCCTCTTTGATTCTGAAGGTCTCTTTAACGCCTTTGCTTGCCAAGTTCGCGACATAACCTTGGGGCGCACTAAATGGGTCGATGGCCACCACGTAGAATTTGGGTTGATCCTTTTCTTGTCGAGAGTATTTAACTCGCATCTTATTTAAGGAAGAGGCAAGTAGCTCCGATGAATCGGCGTTCAGGTTTTCCCATGTTCTACAGAAGAGCTTCGGGGGCTCAGATTCCACCTTCGTTTCCCGGGCAATTGGCTCGGTATTCTTTCCGGTTTTACCTTGGTCCCTAATATCAATGGGGGTGATAGGCTGCTTCGTAGCGGAGGGAACAGTTGAACGCTCGGTGGCTTCATCTGGCGCATTCAGTTGCCCAATATCTCCTGGTGCAGTGGAGACGGTAACCACAACAGATTCGTGAGTGATCTCCTGCGGTGAGCCCTGGCTTGCAGTTGCATCAGCCTGCGGTGAGCCCTGGCTTGCAGTTGCATCAGCCTGCGGTTCATTGTCTTCTGGTCGATCCAAAGTCACTGGGTCGGAAAAGATAACAGCAGGCAGCGCTTTGTTTTGGTCGCCTTCACCATTCGAGCTTTCATCGAAGGGGTTTTTAAATTCGTAGTCACGAGGATCTGGGATCTGTATATCGTATAAGGCCAGCGTCTGAACCACTTTGCCGTGGGCTTTGTCCATAGCCTCGTAACCGTGTCCATAAATAGCGCCGCCAATTAAAGCTAAGTAAGACGCACCAAAAGCCAATCGAGCAACCGTGGCCATTAAAGAGCCATTTTTTTTCTTGGAGAAAGAGTCCTTCCCTTTGGCGACACGCGGAATTAGCGAGTTTTTTGATGTGACTTTGTTGCTCTCTTGTTTTTTCTTACCTTTTTTCTCTGGGACTTCTTTGTGCACGGTGGGAATGAGAACCCGATCCTTAGAGCGAGCGGCGCGGTCTCTGGCTTCCTGTTCTGACATAAACTCTTGATGTTTTCTTGGTCCATTGAGTCTGTCTTTGGATGCGAGCTCTTCTGCAAGCTCCTCGACCCTCTTGGCCTCACGTGCAGAGCGCTCGAGTGCGGCGAGCTTGGGGTCCTTGGTCCCCTCAACGGGGGTGGCTTCAGAGAAGCCTTGGGGGGCTAAAATGCTTTCAGGGTCTTTATGCGTAGTGGCGTCTGAGGAATTTTGTAGTGCTGTGATTTCAGCGAGCTTCTCCACATCTGTTTCCAGGGAGAATTCCTCACGGTCTTCTTTCGCAACGCCGTCTAGCCACGAAGAGCTATAGGTCTCTATGGCTTTTGTCAATTGTTCAATCTCATTTGGTACCATTTCACCGCTGGATTTCTTGTTGTCGTCTTTGTCGTTCATGACATGTCCTAGTTTATGCAGCATCCTGCGCATGCATGGCAGTTGTGTTCTGTTGTTCTATATGGAAGAGGCTGGTCTCTTCTTTTTCATATAAATTTACCGTTAGTGTACATCATAGATAAAAAAGCATCGTATAGCGGGATTTTTTCCCATTAACATAATTTTTTTTAATTTCCCTAGGCCTTTTTCTGCGCTCTTTGTTTTTTCGCTTATGATGTATAGAGTGCGTTAATTTAATATGAATTTAAGACTAAGAAGGAAAATTCAATGCTCGTTCTAATTGGGTTCGTAATCGTGTTTGCCTCAGTAATTGGGGGATTTGCGATGGGTGGTGGTCACGTTGGCGTTCTATTCCAGCCAATGGAGATTGTGATCATCGTGGGCGGCGCTGTGGGAGCCTTCGTTGCAGGCAATAGTGTAAAGACGATCAAAGGAGTGGGCTCTGCCTTACGCCTGGTCTTTACAGGTAAATCCGTAAAGAAAACCAGGTACCTGGAGCTCATGTTGATGATGGGCGAGGTGCTCGATAAGGTAAAGCGGGATGGCGCTATTAGCATCGAAAATGACGTTGACAGCCCTCAGAATTCGAACTTATTTAAGAACTACCCCGAGCTTTTAAGCGACCGGTCGGTATTGGAATTCTTCACGGATTACTGTCGTTTCATGGTGAACGGCAAGATGAATCCTTTGGAAATCGAGGGCCTAATGGAGTCGGAGCTTGACACATATCGGGCGGAAAAACTTAAGCCAGCCAAAGCGCTACAGAAGGTCTCAGATGGTCTGCCTGCATTTGGTATCGTTGCGGCGGTGATGGGGGTTGTCCACGTGATGGGGTCCGTTGGCCAAGTTTCTAATTCGGAGCTAGGGGTGATGATCGCAGCGGCCTTGGTAGGGACGTTCCTGGGTATCTTGTTGTCATACGGTTTTGTTGGACCTTTGTCTACGGTGATTGATCAGAGGCTTCAAGAATCTGTAAAGCAGTTTGAGTGCATTAAGGTCACGCTTCTGGCTTTTATGAGCGGATACTCTCCGGAAGTGTCCGTTGAGTTTGGAAGAAAAGTTCTTTATTCAACAGATCGTCCATCCTTTGCTGAGCTTGAGGACAAACTGAAGGCTAACAGGAAGCGCTAATGAGCACAAATAAAGAAATTGTTGTAATCCGTCGAACTAAACACGTTAGTCAAGCCGAAGACGGGGGCGGGTCTTGGAAAATCGCTTACGCTGATTTTGTTACCGCCATGATGGCCTTTTTCTTGTTAATGTGGCTGCTCGGCTCTCAAAGCCAGGGTGATCTTAAAGGAATTTCTGAGTACTTCAAGAACCCATTAAAGGTGACCATGTTAGGTGGGCCGTCAAGTGGCAATTCTTCGAATGTTATCCCAGGTGGGGGATCGAACATGGAAGAATCATACGGCCAAGAACAGAAAGGCGATGAGGACCTGAAGCGAATCAAGACCGCAGCCGAAAGATCTATGGCCAGCGCAGAGGCGAAAGCGGAAGCGGAGAAGATGAATGAGCTTCAAAAGAAGCTGCAGCAAAAGCTAGACGACGATCTGAAGGCTCAAAGCCTCCAAGATCAGGTAAAAATAACGATCGTGGATGAAGGGTTGGAAATTCAGATTCTCGACGAGGAAGGACGACCGATGTTCCCGGGGGGAAAGTCGAAACCGCTTCCTCATCTTCAAGAGATCCTTGAAACTCTCGCTTTGGTACTCAACGAGGTTCCAAATAAATTGAGCATCACAGGACACACCGACGCAATACCTTATAACGGCCCAGGGGGTTACTCGAACTGGGAGCTCTCGGCCGATCGTGCCAACGCAGCCAGGGCTCTTATGCAGAACCTAGGTCTGTCTGCGGATAAAACTATCCGGGTAAGTGGCTTGGCAGACACCGTTTCTATCGACCCAGATCCCAAAGCCTCAAAAAACCGTCGTATCGCGATTGTTGTGCTTAATGAACAAGCGGAGCGCGCGATTCTTCGACAAGGAAGTGCAAAAGGAGACACGCCGAGCGCTCCAGCGATAGATATCGATCAGCCCTCGCCTGGTACAGGAGAGTCATTCCCGGGCCTTCCTGGCTTGAGTGGTAGAGAAAATGAAAGCCCTCAAGGTAAAGTAAGTAGTTCAGAGATAAGTAGGCCCTGGCTCTAATATATCCATCAAATAAAAAACCCGCCTAGGCGGGTTTTTTGTTCTCTTAGCCGGAGTTTTAGATCTCAACGGTGTGATCGAAAACGTCCTCAATAAACACGTTTTTGATGATCTCGCGTTTAAAGATTGCAATGTTCGGAGCTCTTCCTTGGAAGCTTTGACCTTGCGGACCGACGGGATAAATCGGGGCAATAATCATTTCTAGCTCTGGAAAGTCCGGAGAATTAAATAGAGACGTTAGCGCTGTAGGATCCAGATTGATGAGGCTCTCAAAGCCTTCTATCTGGGCGTCCCTCACAATCTCTGGCGCAATGCCGGAATCAAGGTAGTAATCAGACACTAGATCGGCAACGCGTTTTTTCAGCACTTTTTTGGCTTTGGTTAAGTGAAAGCCTTTGGCCGTCTTCCAGAATTCAGGGTCGGTCTTAAGCAGGTCTGCATAGCTGCGCTGGGTTTCGCTGGAAAACTCAACTTCAATCGTGGCGATCTTGCAGTCCTTTTTGAGCTTCTTCTCTGCTGCAAAGAGATATCCACCGCCCATCACTGCGAATTCGGCGTGAAAGCCCATGATCGCGTCACCTGCAGTAGGGAAACCCGGTATCGACAGATCTGTAATGCTCAGCTTCATATCACTGAGGCAAGGTCCGTCAGTAAACCAGCCGGAAGTCAGCTTAATTGATATCTTCTTTTCTTGAGAAGCATCAAGCTGCTTAGGTTTTACTAGTGTTGCGGTTGCCATTTTTTCCTCTCTCAAAGAGATCATCTCTTTAATGTGACATATTTCACGATGTTAGCATTTTAACCCATGCTGTACAAGGTATTAACTAAGTCCATGTTCTCACCAAAAAGTTCATTCCAAGCGGTGAACAGAGGGCCTTAAATATGCCAGTCCTGAGTTTATATAGATTTTTTAAGAGGTTTTAATTATTTTTTTTGTTATGGTGTATATTATGTTAATAAAACAACACACCATGCAAAATTATCCAGTAAAGGAATAATCATGAAAACCAATAATCAAGACCTCAAGAAAGTTGGGGCTAGACCGATCTCAGAGATCCCTCAAATGGAGATCGATGAACTCGAGTCCGTTATTCGTATCGCAATGGCCAGCTACCACAAGCTTACGGGAGAGCTGACCGTCACGCACATGCCCGAGGCCGAAATCAACCAAGCGAAGAAGGAGTTTAGCAAAAACCTAACCCCAATTACGGTTAGCGACTTCAACGAGCTTAAGAAACGCACAGGCAAGACAACGGTTGACTTCTGTGAAATGCTCGGGATTACCAGGCAGCGTTTTTACGACATATCCAAGAAGAGGGATAGAAGCGAGGTCATCAAAGAGGTTCCTCTGGCCCTTCTCATTAGGCTTTACAAGAAGCTTCCGTCACTGGTGTCGAAGAGAGCACCAACTCCGCTTGATGTTCACGAAGCTATCGGAGGGGCAGAAAAGATCAACTTCCAGGCAATGGCTATAGTCTTCGGGCGGGGTTCCGCAAGCTCTAGGCGCTGGAAAAAGGGGATCAGCCCATCAGAGGTATCTCGACCTGTTCTAGAGGCGCTTCGGAACTCAGATCGAAAGGAAGAAATTCTAGACATCTTGATTGACAACGTCTACGAAGAAGGGATCATTCGAGGCCTAACGCCTTTTAAAGATATGGGTTGGAATGGTACGCCGGTTGAGGGCAAGGTAGAAGACATCCCTAGAGATTTCTTGAACGCTCCAACGGTCGATCACAGAAGAGTAGAAGCCCGAGAAGGAAAGATCGTAGGATGGGGGGCGACGGAACCCGGACTGGTGGCCCGGACAAGGAAACCTAGATCTTCGGCAAAATAGCAATGAATGCGCTTCATTTCTACAACATGACCTGTTGGGTCGCACAAGCTCTCCAAAAGAGTCTTGTTCTTAAAAGCTACGAAACAAGAGGGGTTAGTGTAACCCTCTTGTCACCAGGCATCCTCGACACCATCGGTTTCGACCTCGTAGGTAGCGGGGGACTGAAGCTATATTTCCAGAAGTCTGAATGGGATTGGTTTAGGGGCTTTGAGAGATATCAAGTTGCACCTGGCCTAGGGCTTTTTTTATTTCCTAGGTCCCCTTTGCGGTGCATCGATAGAGATGTGAACGTTGCAGTCTACTTGCCTTTGTCCAAAAGTGGCATCACCTCGAAGGAGTGGGGGGGTATATCCACCTCCTGCTCGGTGGATTTAAGTCTTGCTAGAGAATCTGAAAATGAAGCACAAGAACACGGTAAGGCCTACCGGTCTGCCTTGTTTGGCCCTTCAGAAATAGCATGTGACCTAACCGCTGCTGATGCGCCCCTGCTTTTCGTTGACCACGTGGAAATTGAAAAATAATATTTACTGAGATAGTTATGAATGAAACCGTTCGCGTATCAAGAATCCTAGAGACTCACTTTTGCGAAAACTTGAGATTTAGGTTTATGTATCTCGGCCAAGAGATTGCTCCTATGAGTGTTTTTCATAGTGGCTTTATGCTTGGAATGGCAGCTTACATGGTAGATGCATCACGGCTAAACGAGGAAGATGAGCCAATCATCGAAAGTGTAGAGGCGTCTGAGGACGGTTTTTTTAAGTGCAAATTTAATTTCAATGCGGTTAATGGTTTCAAGTTGGCTTTAATTTTGTCGGCATTAGAAATGCTTTTTGGAATCTCCGCGACGGAAGAATACCCCGATGAAGAGAGGGAATTTGAGCTAAGCGAAACGATAGACGGATTACTCAAGAATTACATCGAGCCACAGCTCAATGCAACGTAGGAACAAGTAAAAAATGAAAAGAGCTCAGGTACTGGAAAAAGAAGAAGGTTTTCCCCAGGTGAAAGAGGCGTCGCAAATCGCGGCCCCATCCGAGAATATTCCTGTCAATCAAGACCTCTCTGCAGTTTTCCGGAGTCCTGTAGCCGATGTAAGCCTGGCTCAGGTGCGGGAAAAAGAAGAAGGTTTCCCAAGGGTGGAAGATGTGTCGCAAATCGGAGCCGCGTCCGAGAATATTCCTGTCAATCAAGACCTCTCTGCAGTTTTCAAGAGTCCTGTAGCCGATGTTTCACTGACTGAGAAAGAAAACCCTCCCGCCAACCGGCGAGTAAGCGACACGAGCACAGTCAACAGTCTCAAGAAGATCATCGACAACCAAAAAGAGGACCCCTTTGCAGATCTGAAGTATCTCAATGAAATGATGGCTGAAACGGCCGTATTCTCGCCGTTAATGAGAGCCATTATATATAAGCCTGGGGAGGGCGCTAGCACGACTGAAAAGGAGGCCGCGTTTAGATACCTACTTAAAACGGCAATCGAGACATCAGTGAAATTGATTTCCCTTACCACTCGGGGTCTCAAGATAACCGAAGAAGAAAAGCGGTCCGCGGTGAAGAAAGCGTTACCATGGGTGGGTGAGCTCGTGGCGAACAATTGGGTCGTCTTGCCTGAAGGGGAAAACAGTTTAGATTTGGACTCGATTTTGAGAAGCATCCGGAGCACAAGGCCCGAGGTAGATAAGCTTTTGAAAAAGGCACGAGTGCCTGAGGACATGAAGATTGATTCTGCGGACATGGCATCTGTTCAGATAAGGACGGCGATCTCTCAAGCGCTCTATCCTGTGGTGAACATGTTAGCTCTTTATGAAGAATCGCAAGATCCAAAACAAATTGGCGACTTGATTGAGTCATACAAAGACTATCTTGTAAAAGACAGCATTAAGTTCCTCGACTCGGTCTCATCTGATCAAATGAAAATTGGAGAGAACACAAAGCTTGATGCTCTCGCTTCAAGGTTAAAGCAGGTTTCAACTCTTTTGACCTCAGACTTGCAATCCTATAAAGCCCTTGCTGGCCGAAACCCAACCAAAGAAGAGCTGATCAAAAATAGGCTTCCTCGGGTTCGTGGCCTGGTTTATCAGATAGACACCTTTGTACAAAGCGCCATCGGAGGAATACGTATATCACGTGCGACCGATCTGGACGTGAAACCCTCAGATGTCGCAGATCTGGAGTCCCCTGCGGCAGAGGAAGGTAGGACCGCCCCTCATATTGCTGTATCTGAGTCGCCTGAGCCTGCGGCCAACGAAATGAAAGACGAAAATCAGGTTAAAACAAAACAACAGAGCAGAACTTTCGGAGCTACGCTATGACAATGCCCATCTCAATGCTTGAACGAACAATTAAGAATTTTGTGAGCTCGGGGATTCCGAGGAATAGCAAACTTCCTCTTGTACACACCGGGGAGCCTTCCGTAAAGGATGTTTATGGCGCACCTGTTAAGGATCAAATGGGATTTCTAAAAGTGTCCATTGATCAACTGAAAGCTCAGGCGAAAGAGACGAACTCTCCAGACATGGAGAAGTTTAAGGATGCATTTTTCAATGCCGTTATGGGTATTGAAGCGACAGCAGAAATTTCATCCGGACTCGGAGTTCTCCCAATCCAGACGAGGCGATCAGCTTTGAAAATAACCGACGCCATCAGGGAGGAGGCCAAGCAATACTTTTCTGAGGGTGCGAATCTTAGAGAGGGCGTAAATCAAGGGATCAAAGATGTTAACGAGTCCCTAATACTTGCTGCCCAAAACAAAAATCTTCGGTCGCAAGCGGGTTTCGACGCGTTCATTGACAAAGCTTTAGAGAAATGTACCTATTTGGAAAAGACTCTAGAACATATGGTCAAAAAGGCGCCATCGAGTACAATGGAAAAGAATTTCTCGCCAACCCCAGGGTTTTAATGACCGACTTTTTTAAAAATCAAGCACAAAGTAGACTGCCCACGGAGAACCCGTGGGTTTTGTCTTCTTTGAGGGCCAATGATGGTCTGCAGCGCTGCCTTGAAGACGCGTGCTTGATTGTAGCCTCGCAGGCTATAGGGCTGTCCGTTAGCGAGCTTTTTAAGCCAAGTGACGTTGAGTCTATCGCGAAAATTAAGAAGATGACTCACGTCGCGTCGGATCTTTATGGTGATGATTATTCGAATACCTTGAACTTGGTTCGGTCTAATATGATTCGAAGTAAGGTAGGTATCGAAGGTTTATTCGTTGAAGCTGCCAAGTTTTTTCAAGAAGCGTGGTCAAACTCGGTTTTTGAGTCTGGACAAGAGCTTCTGTTTCCTTCTATAGAAGCGGCGGCGTCAGAGGGGGGGCCGGTGACCAATCCACCCTCTAAAGCTTTAATCGACAAATCCATCGATCTGAAGTCTTCTTTTTCTAGCGTAATGCAGGCCAGGGGCGTCCTCGATGATACGAGAACCCTTTATGAGCAGAGTTCTATCGAGGTTCGTTCTGGCACGACTCCTCAGCCCGTAGTTGAGGCCGCACTCAATGTTCACCAGGCCGCATTCCCAGCCTCCAATGAAGTCAGGTTAGATTTGGAATCTAAGCTAGCAAACAGTTCCTTTGGTTCAGCGGTGAGGCTGGTTACGGCTCTACACGACAATTTGCTAGATGATTTCTCGGCCAGAAGCTTCGCTTTTATTCAGCACGCAGCAGATGAGAGGCAGGCCGGTGGTGATGTAATGCCTATAATGGAGGGCCTAAAAAGTGAACTGACTTATTTTGCTAAGCTTGCGAAAATTGAACTGAAAACTGGATTCAGGACATTCGATGGATCTACTCCGAAAAAACCGCCGAGAACACCGGATGGGCCCTGATCATGAAAAGTTTAGATAGCGCAAAAGCAAAAACAGGTCGTTTATTAAATATCGATCATCTACAAAGAGCATTGATATCCATAAATTTGCCTCAGGCTCAAATTGAAGCGGCTTTGAGTCTATACCTCGACAGCATTACAAAGGCGGACCCCGATTTCGCTGAGTTTATTGTTCTGAAACGTAGGGAAGACCTGGCTTTTTATGAGAGCGTTATCCGTGCGGTTAGAGAGGGAATGATCTTGCGATCGATTGGAACGTTCCTTGAGGATTACACGCTGATCGAGGACTATATCAAGTCTAAGGACATCTCTCATGAGGCGGACCCAGTGATGTTCGGGCGTATACGAGCAGACCTGGTGAGAATGTAAATGCACGTAAGCTACTTCAGCTCCCGTCATGGCGACACCCTAAATGATCAATTCCAGAAATTGTTATCGAGCGATGAGCGCTTTCATGAGATATCCCAGGATATATTCCTGTTCAGTACCGTCTCGTTTTACGAAAGAGAAAAAGATGTCCGTATAAAGCATCTTCTGGAAAAAAAACCGGTGTTATCGGTCACGGACAAAGCTCAGATAGAAGAAAAAATACGTGTCGAAAAATCAATTACAAGAGTGAATAGCGGTGACCTGGAGCTTATGTACGCCGACTCTTCTTCTGAACGGCTCATACAGACAGCTCTGTCCTTTCTTGTCAAGCATTCGAGCCAGATCGACTATATAGCCGGTTTAAAAAAAGCCAAGGCTATGGGGTTCGAAATTGAGGTGCACTCTGATGTTCTTGAGTTCGGAGTGCCACTCAAAGTCGAATTTTGACCGATCTAAAATAGAGTCTATTCGACCTTCTTTGCTCCTCGCTCTGATATTTTTGCCTCAACCAACTCAATAATCTCGCGAACAAACGATTCGTCCTCAAAGGCACTGGTCAGCGTAATAGTGTCTTGGCCATACTTACCCTTTCCAATTGTGAGGGATGCCACTTTCTCTTTGCCTTTTCCGGCTGAAAAGAAGGTTTTAGTAGGCTTTGTTTTTTCGGGTGCGGCGGTTTTTTTCTGTGAGCCTTCAAGCTCCTTTATTTTGTCGCTGACAAGCTTCTCAACTAATCTTACGCCTACCCGTTCGCCATTCTTTACTCTAGCAGCACAGATCTCTATAAGCTCCGCGGCAGAGTTATCATCAGACAAGGAAAGTCTTTTGATGTGCTCCATGTGATGGCGACTAAAGATTCTTGCGTGCTTGGTCATTGCTCTTAAAGCTAAAGGCGGCAATTTACAAACCGGAACCAGGACTCGGATCTCGTCTAAAGTAATTCCGAATGTCTGGGCTATCTGTTCTCTGCTGTAACCTTTGTCTAGGGCTCGAATGAAAGCCACGCCTTTATCAAAATCGCAGGTGCCCTTGCGTTTGTCATTTTGTCGAAAGGAATAGTGCAGCTTTTTCATCCAATCGCTTAAGTCGAACTTTGGGACAATAAGAGCATCTATCTCCTGAAGCCCCCGTCTTTCAGCGATACGAATCCGCGTTTCTCCGTCGAGCACAACAAACCCGGTCTCTTTTGAATATCCTACTTCAATAGGTTTTTCTTGGCCGTTTTTGCAAATGTCGTCGAAAAGCTCCTCAAGTTGCTCATCGGAATACACAGACCTGCTGTTGTGATCCTCTCGGTTTAGATGAAGAATAGGAATCGTGGCCACCACGATTTTCCTTGTGCTGTTTTTTAGATAAATCACCTGTACATCGACAATCTCGCCGTTATTAATCTTGATCTCAAGATCAGAAATGAACTCGGAGTCCTCTTCATCAAAAGATTGTTCAACAATGTCTTGTGAAGATAGATTGTCATACTTCCCTTGAGTCGTTGTAGGCTCGAGAGAGAGGCGCCCACGTCGAAGAGCGGTCAGGTCAATGCCCTTTGCTGCCGATTTGTTAATGGCCATTTAGATGCTCCAGATTTCTTCTTGTGGTTAACGTATGTCAGCTTTATCACAAATCTCTGCGACCACCGCCACTAGATCCGATGTAATAGAGTTCGAGGGCTCAGCCAAACACACTGGAACGCGCATGGAGTCCTCGAGGGCTCTATTCATTCCCTCTCCTTCTCTAATAGTTCCTTTGATGAAATTGTTGGGGTATAACTGCGCCAATTTGCCATAATTAGTCGTACAGCGGCTAACAGAACTTTTGTAAAGGTTACCCAAGATCAAGGGGGTGGGCACGCTTTCCGGCCCTAGTTCTGACGCGAGTTGAGCCCTAACGTCCAGAGCCTGGCCGACTCCTTTAATCGAAAGGGCGTCCAACTTAATTGGGCAAATTAGGTAATCGGATGCAACATACAGTGCATCAATTAAGCGCGTGCGAGAAGGATTGCAATCGAAAATAATTGCGTCATAACCTGTCAAATCTAGCTTGCTTGATGGATTCCGGATTCCTTCTTCAATCAATCGACGCAACTGGTGAATACCGGTAGATTTCTTTTCAATCGCAAAAGCGACTTCAGATAGGCTTTCGTTTGACGGAATGAGGTGGGGCCCGTATTCACCAAACGGCTTCTTAATTACATCGGCGAAGTCTGGAGCCTCAGCCTTTTTATAAAGGGGAGGGAGGTCCAAGAGGTGGCCCATATGAAAACGAATTACATCTTTTTCTGGGTAACCATATTCCGCTGCGATTTCTTGATCTATTTCAGCGTTATATCCGAACATGGTTGTCAAAGAGTTCTGAGGGTCAGCGTCGACCACCAGTACACGAAGGCCTTGGAGTTGAAGGAGCGTTGTAAATTCGCGAGCGAAGGTGCTCTTACCTACACCTCCTTTTTCGTTCCAGATCATGAAAATCTTAAGTGGAGTCTTCTGACCTTTGAGGGTCTTCTCTCGGCGTTTTACGGCTAGCTCAAAGACGTCTTTTGTATAAAGAACGCGGCGGCTAACACTCCCGCATTGGGAGTATTCAATATCGAGGCCCAGCTCGTCGATTGACTTCTTGATTGTCGACTCGCTGGTTTTAAGCATCTTAGCAACTTGGCCGGTATAGTGCTTGGTTTGATAGCCTTCGGCGATCGTGCCGAGCTCTTGATGATTGCTTACTTCGCTCATTTACACACCGTTTTTATTATTGAAAAAACAATAGTAACGGTTTTTCTTGAATTTTTAAGCAAAAACCGTCATCTAGTTGATTATTTTTTCAGCAATACACCTTATGTGCTTGATTGCAATAGTTTTATTGTTTGATCCGGTTGGGTTTTTAAAGCGTTTTCAACAATTTCTGTGGATCGCGATTCAAAGGCTGGCGTCACGAACTTTGTCGTGCCGGATTCGATCCTCGCTATCAACGTAAAGAGAGGTCGTTGCAATGCTTGAGTGGCGCAAATTGTCTCTCACCTCAGCCAGAGTCAGGCCCAGTTCAGAAAGCTGGAAGCTGCCGGCTGAATGACGAAGCCAATGAGTCGAGGCCTGCTGAAGTTCCGCCGCGGAATCTAAATCACCGCAGGTGGTTATTTCATTTGCGATCATAGCTGCGGTCTCTTTAAAGAGAGACCAAATTCGATGAGGGGACATAGAACTACTTGAAGCCGAAAGACCCGAAATTAAAGGAATCTTTGGTAAGACTGTTTTGCTAAATGTCCCAGCTTTTGGTCCCAATAAAGAAAGGTGCTCAAAAATCAGGGAAAGCAGTTCCTCTCCAACTGGGACCTGGCTAACCTTTTGCCCTTTGCCGATTACATGCCACCAATAGAGGCCATTTTTATCTACACGAATGTCGCTAAACATAGCGCTTGCTATCTCACTGCGGCGAGCGCCCGTATGGAAGGCGAAGAAAAAAAGTAACTTTCTGCGTGATAGATCAATAGTGTCTAGAGACCGTGGGTTCTCAGAAAAAAACCGTACGATATGCCCTCTAGCTGCAGGTGTAAAAGATCGCTTTTGAAACGATCTGCAGTCGACGTTCCTGAATTTAACCTTGGCGTCCGAAAAAGGATTTCTTGAGACCAAATCAATAGTCTGCAAAAATTTGTAAAGGGATCTGAGGTAAGCAAAAGAAGTTCTGATGCTGGACTCAGAGAGGCCAGCCGCGAAAGGTTTCCACTCGGCTTCTTGCGACTTTCCCTTCTTTCGTCCGACCCAAACCCGCTTGGGTGTGGGGTTATTGAGGAAACGCTTAAGTGGCAAGGCGTCCTCCATGGTGAAGGATTGGAGATTTTTATTCTGGGAGGCGAGCCACAGAATAAATCTAACCCCTTCCTTTTTTGCGCTTTCCCTAGATCGAGGTGAGTCATATGTTTCCACCCATCTTCCGACGAGTTTCATGTCAGAGTCGATGTTCTCTGGATTGATACTCAGTGACACTAAAAAGGGCTTTGGGATCAACATGCAAGGCCTGGTGATTTGGTTCTTAAGGTTGATTGGAAACGCAAGCCCTGTCCCTCAAGGAACGAATAGTCAGGTGCCTCTGAAGCGTCGTATTGCCAGAGGCCCAATGGCACCATGCTACCAAGAGAGTAGCCTACTTCAACCTCAACCTTCAGTGGTATCCCGGGCGCCCAGTCAGGTGGCACAGAGGCCATCGACATTAGTCTAGAGGCTTGGTCTTTCACGTCAGTCGCTGGTAGGGTCCAAAAACCGCTGTCGTGAACTGTGAGAGCCAGGCTCATGCCCAAAGAGTGCCCGTGTTCAATCAACGTTCCCAACATAGCTCGGCCGCATCCCTGAATAATGTTTTGAAACAATTTGGATGGATACATCTTGTCTTCAGAACCTTTGGGGCCGTATGTAAAAGAGCCGTCAGGAGATTTATTGAGCACTCCTAGCTGATAACTCAGCCCTCCAGGCAATGTGAAAGATTTTTTTTCCTTGTTCCAGACGATTCGACCATTGAAAAGTGTAAGGTCGCACTCTCCCTTTGTCTCAAAAAGTTTCTCTAACGCAAACTCACATTCTTTCCATGAAGCCACAACTTTTGGGTTTTGTTTGCGAAAACCCTTACAGAGCTTGTCGCCCGCGTCGACCGAAATAACGATGCGTTGATTTTTGTACAAGCTAGCCTTCATTGTTGAGCCGGAGGCGCCAAAGATGCCTGATAGAACAACTTCTTTGCCCGTACTCCGTAACTCGTCGGTCACTTGATCTTCCGGTATGCCTTCAATCTTCGCAATTGTTGCAACATAGGGATCGACTCCTTTATTTATGGCATCTAGCTGCTCAGTGTCATTGGCCATAAAAAGGCTTAATATGAGCTCAATTTTGGAGTAATCGGCCATTAAAACAGCACGCCCAGGAGGTGCATAGATGAGTGATTTCACTGGGCTTCTTTTGGAAATTCCTTGAAAATTGATTTTATCTCGAGAGTCCGACTGAATACGGGATGTGATCGCAGCAAAGTACTTCATTGCTAAAGGGAACTTGGCGCCCTGGAGTTTCAAACCCAAAATGTGTTTTGTCCTCGAAGCCTCCCCCACGGAAGATGTGATCTCAATCTTTGCCTTAAGGAGTCTCGAAACAACCCTAGAGCCAGCCTCCAGCATGCCGTGCACCCAGTGACTGTCCTTGCTAAACGACGTGCCCTTTGGGGGCGGAAAGCCCTCTGCTGCCAACAACTCAGAAAATTTCTGATCAGATGAAATTATGGATTCTAGCTCTTTAGTCGATATGTTCGGCCTGGTTGAAAGCAGAGGCATGAGTTTCTCAAGCATCTCCTGCTTTTCGTGCTCGTAGTTGGAGGCATGAGTGGCAACCGAATCCCGATCAATTAACAACGGCGGATAGACAAAGGCCTTATTGTTCTCACTCATAACCAAGAATTCACGACCGGGAAGGTTAGAGGTCAGAGCTTTTGTTAGCCACCTGATAGCCTCAGTCCTTTTTCTCATTCTTTCGTTCAGTTCCTCGTGGCCAATTGCTCTGTCGAAGAGGTCGAAGTTTCTTTGATAGCCGAAGGTTAATAGTTGCCCCTCCACGCTCGGATCTTGTGCAAAAAAATTATGCACTCTTGACATGCTGTTGATATCTAAAAGGAGCCGGGGAGGGCGCTCAACGAACCGCGCAAGCAGACCTCCATCAACGAGCCCATCTCCAACTACCACCGCCATGTTTTCGACACGGAGGTCGTTCAAAGTGGCTGAGACCGTAGACTCCCCACCATCGATAACCAAAGCTGGCTCCGATGCAACTTTGAGGCAAACGGAGTGAACCTCAGAAGCATCGGATTGAAGGAAGTCTTGAACCGGGCCCTCCTTGTATTTCTCCTTTGTTTTAAAGGTGAGGTATACAAAGTTTATTGGCGATTCAGTCGTTTCCAAAGCCACGATCCTTAGACTTAATTGGACTTTCTGGTGTCGATTCCTGCGTAGCGGCCGGTTGTGATTCGCCTTCGATTCTCAGCAATTTTGAGTATTTTGCCTCATCAAGACCGAGCTCTTTAACCAGACATAGAACTGCCTTTTTCAGTTCGGTGTTCTCTTTCAACAGTTCTTGCTGTGCACGCATTCGCTCTAGATCCAACTCTTTGATGAGGAGATTGAGGAACTTGCTTGAGCGCTCAAGTGAGGACACTGCCGATACAAATTCAAGATCCCTCCGAGCTGAGTTCTCCAACACCTTCTTGGCGGCATCAAGCTCAACGCCCATAGCGAACACAAGCACCTTTGTTTCCAGGAAGTCCATGTCGGCAATTTGATTGGGGCCGATCTTTGACATCTTAAGGTTCTTCAAAAACTCACGAAGGTCGCCCTCAGTTTTGTGTTTGAAGATGTCTGGATTCTTTTCTATGTATGCAAGAATTGCAGAAGCCGCAAATGGATTCTTGGCGCCGTCCTGGGGGTCACCGGATTGCTCGTTGTCCTTGTTATCAGCCATTTTTCTTCCTTATTTTTGATACAACATTATAACTATAATGTTGCATGAAGTGTCCACTACTTATATCGTAACCTCTCTCCTCGCCTCAATGAAGAAAAAACTAACATCGAAAAGCAAGAGTGGCTGCTAGGCTGCATATTGGCGTATGAAATTTAGTGCGGTCTGCACGAAATGCGTCAAAAATATCATCTTGAAGTTTGTTACAGTGTATTGATTAAAATAAACAAAATCTAAAATGAAAACACTTCAACAACAGGCCCGCGAGATCCTGGCAAAACCAGGATATGAAACCGAAAGATATTTCTTAAGACGCTATCACACCGAGGAGCATCTAAGAATAAACAATAAGTCGGGCATGGAAATCGCAGTTGATTCCATAAAGCAACTGGCGACTGATGAGGCTTATTCCGAAGGTGTAGCACTTGATTGGATATGGAGCGCCGACGATGATGAATTCCTCGTGGCAGAGCATGTCTCGGATTTTATTAGATCCGAAATTGAGCGACTAGGAATACGAGGCCTCAAGTTCAGTGTTGAAAATGCTGGGACAAGGAATAGCCTAAGAATATGGAAAATCGAAGTCGCCGTCTCTGGAGTTGAGGGAGAAATACTTATCTTTGATGTAAGGGGTGTTAAAAGCCTCCTGCAGCAAGTCCATAACGCATTCTTGAGCGAGGCGTGATTTGTATATACATAAGGTTAGAGAGCCGAAAGCCGAAGTTTTCAATGAGCTGATGGACCTTGGAATTAGCCCTTCTGTTGCTAAAATTTTAGCATCCAGGGGTGTCGATCCTACAAAAGTTCTTGATGTCGGCAAAGCTTCTTCGCTCATTGATCCGGCAAAGATGAAGGGCATACACAATGCGGCTTCGATCATCACTGGGGCACTGATTAAGAATCAGAAGATTGTAGTGGTTGGGGACTACGACTGTGACGGAGCGACCGCGACAGCAATAGCTATCAGGGGGCTAAGGCTTATCGCGGCCTCCATGGGAAAAACAAAAGAGCAAGCGCAAGCAAATATCGATTTCTGTGTGCCAAACCGATTTGAATTTGGGTATGGCTTAAGTCCTGAAATCGTAAGATTCGTAAAAGAAGGATACAACCCAGACCTGATAATTACGGTGGACAACGGGATATCGAGTGTAGAGGGTGTCTCCGTGGCGCAATCTTTGGGTATGAAGGTCGTAGTTACTGATCACCATCTCCCTGGCGATCATATACCGGAAGCTGATGCTATCGTAAATCCGAATCAGCCAGGCTGCGACTTCCCAAGCAAGTCGATGGCGGGCTGTGGAGTTATGTTCTATGTGCTTCTATATCTTCGCTCTCTATTGCGAGAAAACGAGTTGATTAAAGACACGCCCCCAAAGCTCGAGAGCTTGCTCGATATCGTAGCCCTGGGGACCGTAGCGGACGTAGTGAAGCTGGATGAAAACAACAGAACTCTTGTTTCTATGGGTTTAAAAAGAATTCGCGGTGGAGCGATGTCAGAGGGGGTCAGAGCCCTATTTAATGTTGCGGGTAAGGACCCGTCGCGCGCTACACCACAGGATTTTGGGTTTGGTTTGGGCCCGCGTCTAAACGCTGCCGGCAGACTCGCGGACATGTCTCTAGGTATTCAGTGCTTGATAACAGAGGACAGTTTCGAAGCAGAGCGTCTGGCCGACTCCTTAAACGAGATCAACCTAAATCGAAAAGCAATCGAGTCAGAGATGAGATCCGAGGCAGAGTCAGCAATACAAGATTTCAAGATGGCTGAGAGTAAATTCGGCATGGTCGTGGCCAAGGAAGGTTGGCATCACGGTGTCATTGGAATTATTGCTTCAAGAATAAAGGATGCGGTATACCGCCCCACAATCGTGCTTGCGCCAGAGGAAGGCACTCCTTATTACAGGGGTTCAGGCCGTTCGATACCCGGAGTACATTTGCGGGATGTTCTTGATCTCGTTACAAAACGCATGACCCCCGGCGCAATTCCGAAGTTCGGAGGTCATGCGATGGCGGCAGGAATGACAATAGTTAAAGAGTATTTGCAGGAGTTCGAGGCCCAATTCGATGCTGCTGTTTATGAGATGGGCGACACCGGATGTTTTGCCGAGGTTGTTGAGACGGACGGCGGCCTAAATGCATCGGATATTAATCGAAAGCTAGTGGATGAGTTAGGCACTCAGGTTTGGGGTCAAGGCTTCCCCCCTCCTCTGTTTAGCGATACTTTTATTGTCAAATCCCAAAAAATTTTAAAAGAGAAGCATACAAAACTTCTTTTGGAGAAAGACGGAAGAGGATTCAACGCTGTAATGTGGAACTACACAGGGTCCCTAAATGGAACTATTAACTTGTCATATAGAGTCGAGGCAGATGATTTCAGGGGCGGCGATGCTATTCAGTTGATGATAGATAAGGTGCTGTTGAACCCTAACCCAGAGCTGGCGCAGGCAAATAAATCCTTAACAAACAAGACGAAAACCAGGACGTTTGCCGGGATGGGCTAAGAGGAATTATTGACCTGAAGAATAAGGGGCCAAGATGGCCCCTTTCTTATTGAGCCCGAAGAATTGCAACGGAAGCTATTCTGGTGAGTGCCTCAGAGAATGTGCTAACCATATATGGGACGCTGAAGGACAAAACGAGAACCCCCATGGCAATGGTGAGTGAGAACCCAACCGACATTAAATTCATTTGAGGTGAGGCCTTCGTCAAGATACCAAGGACGAGGTTGGCGACAAGCAGCGCGCCGACAATAGGCAGGGCAATCTGTAGTCCGAGCATAAACAGCATGCCACCGGAGATCACGATATTCTCAAATGTGACACCCGATGAAGGGGAGCCTATTGGTACAACATCAAAGCTCTTGGTTACAGCATCAATTAGCATAAGATGGCCTTCCATGCTAAGGAAGATTAAGCTTGCCAAAATAGTGAGGAAGCTTCCAATAAGGGGCGATACAGAACCCTTTTCAGGATCTACAAATTGGGCAAATGCCAGGCCCATCTGTAAACCAATAATATCCCCAGCAAACTGAAAGGCAGCAAACACAATCTTCATTGAAAAACCTAGTGCGACACCAATTAAAATCTGCTGGGCAATAATCGCGACAGTCATGGGATCGTTAATTGGAACGGGCTGAGGCAATGTTTGAGCCAAAAGGAATGCAATGATTGCGGAAAGCCCAATTCGAACCTGAATGGGCAAAGAGCGCTGATCATATATCGGAGCCGTGCTCAGCATCGCCATAATGCGCACAAAAGGAAACACCCATGAGGCGATCAATAAATTAAGGACATCACCGCTAATTGTGACCATTTCAACCGATGATGTTGGGGATGTTTGCGAGGACCCTCTTTGTATAGTCGACGAGAGTCGCAAGCATCCACGGGCCGAAAATTAATAGGGTTGCAAAAATGCCGAGGATCTTGGGAATAAAACTAAGTGTCATTTCGTTGATCTGGGTCGCTGCCTGAACAATCGAAACCACTAGGCCGATCACCAAAGCCGCAACCAACATCGGACCCGAAACCAGAAGCATTACGTTTAGGGCGTCTTGCCCCAGATTGAGAACTTGTTGACTTGTCATCATGATTTCTTCTCCTAGTTCACAGCAAAGCTTGAAACCAAAGATGCCGTCAGTAATGTCCAGCCGTCAGCCAGCACGAACAGCATCAGCTTAAATGGCAGTGAAATAAGCATCGGAGAAAGCATCATCATGCCCATAGACATCAACACCGAGGACACAATTAAATCAATCACTAAAAAAGGCAAAAACACCATAAAGCCAATTTGGAACGCTGTTTTTAGCTCACTCGTGATGAAAGCCGGGACGATCACGCGAAGTGGAAGATCTGATGCTTTCTCGATTGGGCCTTCGATTTTTGCGAGCTTTTTAAAAAGGGCCAAATCAGGCTCGCGAACTTGATTGATCATGAAATCTTTCATTGGGGCCACGGCTTTGTCGAGCATTTCTGTAAACACGAGCTCTTCTTTTTCATAGGGGATGTAGGCCTCGTTGTACACCCTATCAAGGGTGGGACTCATCACGAAAAAGGAAAGAAATAGCGCCAGACCGATAATGATTTGATTGGGGGGGCTATTTTGGGTACCGAGAGCCATCCTGAGCAAAGAGAGCACGATAACAATCCGCGTGAAGGACGTCATCATGAGAACGATTGCGGGGATGAAGCTAAGGAACGTGAAGAACAGCATCGTTTGAATGGACACTGAGTAATTCGTTCCTCCTCCTGGGGTGGGCGTCGCCTGGATCCCAGGGAGAGCCTGTTGAGCGAAGGCGGGCTCAAAGATAGCCAGAGAGAGTGACAATGCGGCAACTGCAGAAAAAACAATTCTGTTATAAGACGCCATATATTTCGCTTCTTTATTAGTAGTTTTATTTACAGCGTACATAATAGCATAATTTATTAAATGTTTATTTAAGCAACCGTAGTTTTATGAGACAGGGCACCAATCCACCCTCTTTCTTGGTCTGTTACATCAAAAACAGATGATGCCTTGGAGCCCAGGGCTCGCTTAACCAGAACATTTGAATTGCAAGCGTAAATGTCCTCGGGAACCTGTTGACCAGTGGCCAAATAGTGAATCGGCAGCTTATTCCGAATTGCAACGTCTAGAACTCCTCCCAGCCGAATAGCTTCGTCAAGCTTGCTGATGATTGAGCCCACTAGCCCTCCGACTTTGTAGTGGCGAGCTACGTCGTCTAGCGTTTCGGATTGAGCCGCGGCATTTAACAATAAGATGCGACTTGCATCGGTTTCTTTGAGCATCGTGGTTTGTTTGTCGATGCGCTCATCTCTCTGGGCCATTCCGACAGTATCAATGATCACCAGGTGTTTGCGTTGGAGGGTTTGTCTCAGGGTTCTCAGCTCGTCAAGAGTTTGCGCGGTGTAGACCTGAACACCAAGCAATTTTCCGTAGATCCTGAGCTGGTCTTGAGCGCCGATTCTGAAAGAGTCGGTTGTCACCAAGCCTACAGACTCCTTGCCGTATTTCATAACGCAGCGGGCTGCGATTTTTGCTGTAGTGGTTGTCTTACCAACGCCTGTTGGTCCCACCAGTGCGAAGACTCCTCCCGTGTTGACGAGATCCCTGCCTTTCTCAACGGAAGGAATGTTTTTGATTAACACAGTACGGATCCAATCTTGAGCTTGCTCAAAATTAAACTGTGGTGGTATTTTCTCGACCATTTTTCTTGCAAACAGTGGGCTGAAACCCGCTCTGCAAAGCAATTCCCAGGACTCGCCCTTTACGGGGTCCTTATGGACGGTGTCTCTCCAGACGATTAGGTCGTTTTGGGTTTGAAGTACTTTGCGCATTTGATCAAGCTCTCTAAAAATGCGTGCTTGATCGATCAAAGAATTGGGATCGTGCTTCGGCTCATCCCGTTTTGGAGACATGTCCTCAAGGATTGATTTAATATCCTTGCTTAATGGAAAGTCGTTCACTGGGGTATCTGCTTTCCCAGGGGTGGTATCTGTTTCTTGGTCATCAAAGGAGGCAATAGTCCTTGGAGAAGGCTTAACTGCAGCAAGATTCTCGACTCGTTCTCGTATCAGATCTGCAGTCGATGAGAACTGTGGTCTTGAGGTCTCTGCCGAGATTTTTTCCCCTTCATTTTGCGTTGCTGTTTCTGTCTCTTCTACGAGCAGGCCAGCGACGATTTCGAGCTGATTGTTACGGAGTGTTCTCGACGTAATAATAATTGCATCCGGACCGAGTGCTTCCGTGATCTGTTGCATGATCTCTTTAGTATTTGATCCGTGAAATTTTTGAATTTGCATCTTGGGCTCTTATGCTGCGTTAACGATTTGTGCAATTTTGATGGGCTTGCTTTCGGGGACCTCGCTGTGGGCGAGAACTCTTAAAGAAGGACAGGGGCGTCGCAATGCCTTAGCAAAGGGGACACGTAGAGAGTCGGGGACAAGAAGCGCGGGCGTTTGGCCCAATTGGGCTTGCAGTTTGGCGGCCTGCTCCAAGCGTTGTGTTAGTTTTTCCACTAGAGCCGGATCAATAGCCAGAACATCCTGACCCATAGATCCTTGAGACTGCGCGATAACGTGTTCAAGCTCGTGTTCTAAGACCAAGACATTGAGGTCCTCATCGGAAGCGGCTATCCCTTGGATAATCGATTTTCTAAGTGCAATACGGACTAGTCCGGTAAGGTCTGAAAAGTGCTGTGTCTTTGCTCCGTGCTCTTGTAAGGTCTCGATAATCGTGTGCATATCGCGAATGTGAACACCCTCCTCCAACAGATTCTGCAAAACACGTTGAACGGTAGAGAGTGGCAAAAGCTTCGGAACGAGATCTTCGAACAGCTTCGGGTGTTGTTTTGCGAAATGATCAAGCAATGCCTGAACTTCCCCGCGGCCCATAATCTGGTGGGCCGATGTTTGCAAGATGTAAGACATGTGGGTTGCAACAACCGTAGAGGAATCCACCACTGTGTAGCCAGCGGCCTGAGCAGCATCGCGAGAAGATTCGTCGATCCAGACCGCATCAAGATTGAAGGCGGGGTCCATGGCTTCGATGCCGGGGATCTTTCGAGTAACATCGCCTGGGTTGATGGCCATTAACCGCTCTGGATAAATTTCGCAAGCGCCCACCGTTACACCACGAATTAAGATTCTGTAAGCGTTGGCCTTGAGATCCATGTTGTCACGGATGTGAATAGCTGGCGGGAGGAAACCCATTTCTTGAGCGAATTTTTTTCGAATGGCCTTAACTCTCTTAAGGATGTCCCCGTCTTGTTTTTCGTCTACGAGAGGAATTAGGCGGTAACCAACCTCCAGAGAAATAGGATCAATAACTTTCACATCCTCCCAGGTAGCCTCTGGGCTGCCTGACATGGCCAACTGAATCTCGCTATCGAGCTCCGCTGAACCCTTCGCACCTGTGGCTTTGTTGGTTTTGTCAATGGTGTACCCCAAGTATCCTGCTAGTCCAGAAAACACAAGGAATATTAGGTTAGGCATACCAGGGATAAGCCCCATTAAGCCCAGTAGACCTGCGGTCGCATAAAATGGCGTGGCATTTCGGAACATTTGCTTGGAAAACTGTGTGCCGATATCATCGCCCTGCCCTACACGTGCAACAACTAAGCCGGCGGCAATCGAGATAATCAATGAAGGGATCTGCGCTACGAGACCGTCTCCGATGGACAGCAAGATATAGAGATCGGAGGCCTCTCCAAAGCTCATCTGGTGCCTTACCATGCCAATGGAAACGCCGCCTATAATATTGATAAAGAGAATCAGAATCCCTGCTACGGCATCGCCCCGGACGAACTTGCTCGCACCGTCCATAGCCCCAAAGAACTCGGATTCTTGGGCAAGTTCAGCTCGTCGCTCTTTCGCTTCTTTCTCGCCGATGAGTCCGGCATTCAGGTCGGCGTCAACGGCCATCTGCTTTCCCGGCATGGCATCGAGAGTAAACCTTGCGGAGACTTCGGCAATACGTCCAGCGCCTTTGGTTACCACTACGAAGTTGATAACCACCAAGATGGCGAAGACCACAAGGCCAATAGCCATATCTCCACCAACCAGGAACTCAGAGAAGGCCTCGATTACCTTTCCGGCAGCATCTGTTCCGTTGTGACCTTCCATCAGCACTACACGGGTACTAGCCACGTTGAGACTGAGGCGCAATAGTGTTGTCACCAACAAAACGGCGGGAAAAATAGCGAACTCGAGTGGCTTCTTTGTGTTTATGCTAACTACCAAAACCATCACGCTTATTGCAATGTTGAAGGTAAAGAGAACATCAAGTATGAATGGTGGCAGCGGTAAAACCATCATGGCCAAAATCATCATGATGAACACTGGGGCCACAATAGTCTGAGAGGATCCCTTGGCCAAAAACTCCTGAATGGAGGAGAGAATTGATTTTTGATTCATATTATGCCGGGCTCACGCCAGGGTCCATTCCAGGTGGTATGTCGTTTTCAGTTGGGAGTTCGATGTTTGATTCGCCGTTGTTTTTGAGCGAATAAACATAAGCAAGCACTTTAGCGACCGCCCTAAACAAGGTGTCCGGGATAGCCCTATTCACTTCGACGTGCTTATAAAGGGAGCGAGCAAGAGGGGGGGATTCTACGATCGGAACACCGCTCTCATTGGCCAAATCCCTGATCCTTTGAGCGAGGTCGTCTGTGCCTTTTGCAACCACTACGGGTGTGCGGCCCTTCTCTTTCTCGTACTTGATCGCGACAGCGTAATGGGTTGGATTGGTCACTACGACATCTGCGGAGGGTATAGAGCCCATCATACGTCTTTTGGCCATTTCTCTCTGGATGGCTCTGATCTTCGCTTTAATGAATGGATCTCCATCGGATTCTTTGTGCTCTTTCTTAAGCTCCTCGAAGGACATCTTTAGTTTCTTGTTGTAGCGCCAGAGTTGATAGGGAACATCAGCGGCAGTTAACAAAAAATAAAGTGCGCACAGAATCATCATGTTCACCGCAACCATCTGTCCGAGCTTCAGTATCCCCGCTTTTAAGCCCATGGCTGCGAGGGTGGAGTACTGCCCCATATCAGATATCACGAGATAGAAGCCCACGCCGCCGATAACAATGGACTTAACGATCGCCTTCGTAAGCTCAGCCACAGCATTAACTGAAAATATGTTCTTAAGCCCCTTGATTGGGTTTAGCTTTGATGCCTTAAATTCAATGGCTTTTGTGGACCAGTTGATTCCTCCAACCGCCAGATTTGCCAAAACAGATACGGCTACAACGGCTAATATCAAAGGGAAAAGGGAAAAAAGAATGGAGGTCAGCGATTCAACAAATATAGAAGCCATCTTTGATGGATCAAAGGCAACTTGACGATCGAAGGTGAAGCTCGACCTAACCAGGAACTGAAATGACGCAAGCAATGAAGGACCCATAAGAAAAATCACCGACATAGCCACGAGCATAGAGAATCCACCGCCGAACTCCCTGGAACGCGGAACGTCGCCCTCTTCCCTTGCCTTTTGTTTTTTCCTTTCGGAGGCTGGTAAGTCTTTATCTTGACTTGAGTCTTCTGACATGAACCCTGCTCTTTGTAAATTTACTCATAGCATACACTATAGAATAAAATGGTCAAGTTTTATTGATCAAAATTGGCGTTTTGAGAAGGTGTTCTTTAAGTAAAATTGGGGCTAGAAAATAAAAAAACGCACCATGAGGTGCGTTCTTTTGGCTAGGGGTTAGGGCTTTTCTCGCCTGTTCACATATCCTTTTTTAATCTCCCCTTGTGCAAATCTACACGGGATCTTTCGAATTCTTGGGAGCGCTGCCAAATAGGCGCCGTGGGGGTTGAAGTCATAGTCCCATTTAAAAAGGGAAAGAAACTTCTTTTTAGCGTCCTCGTAAGGCACAGCCTTCCCAGCATCAAAGGCCTTGGAAATGTGCTCGTTAAACTTGGTGACGGCCTCGTCGTCAAAAGGTAGGTCCCGACCTATCAGGCCCCATTTACCTGCCATCGGAGCGACTCTGCCCCAAGTGCTAACTTGAAATGTCGATCGAAGCACTCTTGTTTTCTTGAGCCTGGAGACAATCTCTTCAGAGGTGAGTGGTCCGCCTGCCTCTTCAAGGAAGGTCTCAATGTCGTTGGAGATACTGCGCTCGGGAGCGTCGCCGGCTTTAGCGCCTTTCTCTTTGGTTGTGAACCTGTGGTATCCCATGTAGACCAGTTTTTCTGAGGTCTGCGTAATCACACTGAGATCTTTATAAGATGGAACATCTTTTTCGGTAATCACTCCGTCTTTCAGTAGTTGATTGTAGGCAGTCTCGTGATGTAGATAAGGCAAGGGCGATTTCTTCGCCATTTTGTACATCGCATCTTCTATCACTTTTTTGTCCTGCGTGATAGAGCCCACGTGTTTCTCTAGGCCAAATATGCTCGGTCCGAGATTGATGATCAGCGGGTGCTCGATGCAAATGTTGCGAATATAGGTCGTTGTGGCCTTGCTTCCGCTTTGCTCGTTCGCCAATCTTGTAATGTCTTTTACCTTCAGGGCTGTTGTAGATTTTTCAAGCACGTCAAGTACGTACGAAAGCTCTGAAGATGCCGTCCCTAAAAGCTTTCCTGAGTCGTTGAACTTGAAGGCCTCTGTAGCAACTGAGGTTATGTACTCTATATTTTTTGCTCTATCCGCTATCTCAGGAATTGTTTTTTCAAGGCATGATTGGCACAGGTTCTCCACTTCTTTCCTTGTGAGGTCTTTGCCTGCTTTCATGGCCTTTTTGACCTCTTTCAATGCGGAGGTCCTGGCCGTGTCTACTTCGGCCTCGCGAAGCTGGGTTATCAGGCCCCTTTGGTTCGATACTTTTCTAGGCGAGTTGCTCTTCTCAATTACGTAATCAAACAGCTCTCTGTAAGTAAGTACCTCGGGGAACTCCGCTTCTATTTCAGGCGAGTCGATTCTCAAAAGGGTCTTGGATTTCTTTGCAGCCGAGTCAACTTTTTTGGTGACCTTCTCGCATAATTCGTTCAAATATTTTGAAAAGCAGTTTTTTTCGATAATTCGAATGCGTTCTCTTGTGACATCAAAAAGATCACCTACCTCGATGAGGGTTCGTTGGGTGCCACCCCCCAAACCACAGCGCAAGACAATGATTTCCATCTCTTTTACAGGCATCTTTAGGAGTGCCTTGCAGAACTCAGACACTAGCCAGACTTTAGAGTTGGATAGAGTAACTATGTCATCGACGTTGACGTAACTGGTCTTCTTCGCATTTTTTGGCATGGATCTATTTTATTTTTTGTTGTAGGTATGCCAATTGTGCATGCAATTTAATATGAAGTCAACAGCCGGGTTGATTTTATTTCAAGTCAGGGTTATTCATTGATTAATCGGCTTAGCGCCCAGGAAGGCTCTACGCAAAAGCCATCTTTGGGGGCTTTGGAGCGGATCTTGAATCCTCTGGGTGCGATAGAAAAACTTCGTTTACAGTCTGATTTCGACTCGTTAGGCTCTGAAGTACCTGAAGATCCACTAATTTCTCATTTTTTACTTGTTCGGAGTTATAGATGATGGACTTTTCCATGAGCTTGAATCGTTCGGATCTTGAAGAGCTTAACCAGTTAAAGGAGCCTGCGATCATTGTCTCGTCGTCGATATAGACAACTTTTTGATGCATATTGTTAACGAGCGTAACCTCTGCTCCGGCTTCGCGAAGATCTGTAAGAACTGCGGTAAAGCTTTCAACTCCTGAGTTTTCGATATTCATCTCCTCTCCCACGAAGAGTCTGACACGAACCCCTCTCTCGACCGCTGAGCGTATTCCAGAGATGATGGAGTCACTATCGAGTGCATGTTTCGTTACCCAGGGGCTAACGACCATTATTTCGCTCTTGGCCAACTCGAACGATTTCCTCAGGGCCTCTCGGTGGCCTTGAAGATTGTTAACAAATTCAGGCGCCTGTTTTTGAGACGCGGCGCCAAAGTCTTCGCGTAGCATTTCCTCAGTGGAGACTTCGATCTCCGAGCCATCCCGCAAAGAAATATAAGAGGCCAGTTTCCCGGATGGTTTGTCGGTATTCGTTAACAGAAAGGGTACATCCCCAAATAGCAAAAAAGCATCCTTGGACCGAGAGACCGCAACATTTAACATGCTGGGTGATTCATCAAAGAATAGTGAGCTTCCTAGATCATGCTTTGAATAGACCGGGCTAAACAACACGATCGGCCTTTCTGCGCCCTGGAGGGAATGTACAGTACCAGAGATCAAAGCTCCGATATCTGATTTAAGGTTTCTTCCGTTGAGGCCGGCGTTTTGGTAGCAAGCTTCGAGTTCAATTTCGATGGATCCCATTTCTGATCTCAAGAGGTCCTTAATGAGATCTGATTGGGCCTTGAATGGAGAAACCACGGCCAGAATTTCATTTATTGGTTTTTTGTATCTGGAAATAAGATCAGGAGCCACCTTCTTTACCCAGGCAACAATTATCTTGGCCTCAAGTCTATTTATTTTAGATCCGCTTCTGGTCTGTTCTGCCTTGCCAGGAATGTTGCAGAAACCCATCGGCGGAAGTCCGCCAGCCTCTTCGCTGGGTGCGGGTCCACGCATGGGAATCAACTTCCCCTTATAACAAAGCTCGTTGCAAAACTGAATAATCTCGTCAAAGCCCCTACGATGTTCGTAGAGATGAATACCTCGACCCAAATCAAGATCACTGTCCCGTCTACTGGCATTTTGGGCCAACTTCATAATAGAACCGCTAGAAACAGAGTGGCCTGATCGTTTCAACTCGTCTAGGTCTTTAGATCCATTGGTTTCGCCGATCACCTCAGCCTCGAGGGCTAGGTAATGGTCATATGAGGGGCTAGAACTCCAAACGGGCTCTATTTGGTTGGTGTCGCCAACCACTAAAGCACGTTTTGCGAAAGCAAATCCGGATGCCCCGACCTCAGGCGTGACCTGACCGGCCTCGTCCACTATCAGTACATCTGCGAAGTTAAAAGCTATGCTGTGCTCAAAGCGGTTCTTGAAAGAAAAGTATTTAGGCAGGGTGTGAAAGGTTGAGACGAAACAAGGGGTTAACATAGCCCGTCTCGAATAGATCTTCTCGAGTTCCTTTTCTGTTGAAGGGGTTCCGTAAAAGACCTTGTCGGGAATGCCGTTCCATACCGTGGAGTTCATCTCTTGAATCCACCGGCCTTCCCAATAGTGGGTTGCAAGTTTAAACAGAGGTTGCCTAATCTTGCTGTCCGCGACGAAATCGAGCTTATCTATCTCAATTGTGCCGGAGTCAGGAATACCTAACTTCTCTCCCACTCCGGCGAGATCTCTCTGGGAGTCCTTAAATTTTTCAACCGCGTCTCTGTATTTAACAAGCAGTGCTGAAAAATCACTAGATGACTTCGTACATATGTCTTTGCAGATCTCAAAAGCTGACTCGGCGGATAAATAGCCGTTAGGGTCTAGTGACATTTCACTCAATTCTGAAAGGCCTAGAGTCATTACAAGATCTCTGAACGATGCGGAAAGGTCACTGTGAACCTGCGGCCTTGACTGAACTGTCTCTTTCCAGATTTTTTGGGCGTTTTCAAGCAGGTCGAAGCGCTCCCTTAATATGGCTATCTGATCCCTGCAGTGCTGCTCAATATCTTTTACCTGGGGAAAGGTCTTTTGAATAGTCGCGATCCTATTTGCCGCTACGGCATAGGCATTGACTTTCACCTCGATGCCGTAGAGCAAGCCGTATCCTTTTTTAAGGGACGCGTGAAGAGCGGCAACGGCGTCCGAGAGAGTAAGGTCTGAGTCATCCCTCTTGAACGCCCTCCTAAACTTCTCTAGAAAGAATTGATTCACTCGAGTGGATTCGAGTGATTCGATTTCGGTCATCCGGTCAATATCAAAGAAACCTGACTCAGTACCTTCCTTAAAATAGAGTCCGTAGCTCTCAATTTCTGGAATCCAGCGGCCCTGAAGCCTGCTGTCTGGATTTTCATTGATAGAAGAGAAAGATGCGAGAATGTTGGTTACAGCTTGGTTGTTTGTAGAGCATGCTATGACTTTGGGTGGGTAAGCATCACCTCTTATGGCGGCTCCAACCCATACTGAAGCTACCACGCTTTGAAGAAGAGTGGTCTTACCTGTTCCTGGCGGGCCGTTAAGTGCCACCACCTCACCCAATTCTGAATCCATGAAGTTTGTCAATGCGAGACGTTGTGAGTCAGCAAGACCAAATTCAGGGCTCATATGACCGGCTCGAGCGGCCATCAACTCATTCTCAGTCAAAACTATTTTCTGGGACCCAGCGTCCTTTGATGCGATAGTCGCGAACAGTGGTATGTCCTTCTCTTTGGCAATAGCAGCCTGAATTTCTTTGTAAACGAAATCGATCCTGCTATTTACGGTTCTCTCGGGAAAGAACAAAAAGATATCCGAAGATTTTTTGTAAATTGGATTCTTTTCAAGGAATTCAGACATGAGGCTCTGCTCAAGTTGCCCGCAATACTCCAGAAGTTCCCGAGCTGAACCTCCTCGCCAAGGGTTGGATTTTATATAGTCGAGCTGCGCAGAATGAAAGGCCACAAAGAAACGGTCAGAGCTAGTGGAGTCCTCTCCTTTAAGAAGATCCGTCTGGATTAGAGGTTGCTTTGATGTGGGAACAAGAACCCCGGCTTCGCCTATTTCGCACGTGGCTACGACAGCACTAAATGACATCGGCTTTGATCTGTCTTTGTCGAATTCCTTTTTTGTGAAGGTCCCAATAAGGAGGGTAACTTCTGCACTCCCGGAGACGAAGTTACTCTTAAGAAACCGCTGAGCAAGCTTCGAATCGAGCTCCCCTGCCTCGACTAGAGAACTACCGACTGAAATGCCCCCCGATCTCTTTACCTCGGATGGAGAGAGATACGGGTTTGCCGCAAGGGCTGATTTCCAGTAATCCACAATTGATTTCATTGGATCTTAAGTTTCGTAGGGGTATCGGTTTATTTTTTGCCTAGCGGTTGCAATAAGCAAGCAAAAGCAGCGGACAATCCGCACCCCTCCTATACAAAAAACTTTAGTCCTAGAATCTTGACGGGGAATTGGCCACCATCCGGCGCGCCTCTCTTCGTTTTGCATCAAGCTCCAAAAAACTTGAGATCGAGTCTTCGTCATCGAAGCCTTTTTCCCCAATCTCCAGTGCTTTAGATTCAAAAACAACGGCTCGTGCTACATCTAAAGTTCTATCAAAGCTAGGGGTCTCCGGACCCTCGCTGCTATCTAGAGCTAGCGCAAGGTCTCCTACATAAAGCATGGTGTCTTTATGGTCTGTATCCTTGAAATGAGAAATTAGGCCCTCAACATTAACGTAGGGGTCTGCGCTGATGAGATCATGCAACGCGACCAGGAATTGCATTTCCTTGGCTTGCAGGTTGAATCCCTTGATTTCTTCAATTAGGCCCCTGCTTTTCTCGAGATTATCGCTATCCAGAAGCAAGAATGAGCTTAGGGTCAGAATTGGGCTCTTTGCCACTACCGTTGAGTCATTGGCGATATCTCGATGATTAATGGTAGGTGTTGCCCTCTTGAATTGAGATTCCACCTTCTCAGACAAAAACCCCTTGGCCACCGCCATCTGAACTTCCATTGACCTAGTTAAAGTTGCTCGATAGATGTCGTTTTTGAAGTTAGCAAGGACGTCAACCATCTCATCCAGCACCTTAGCCATGAAGGTTACGTCAGTCTCTTTATTGAAATCATAGCTGGCATCGAAGTGCTCCGACCCCCTCAATTTTTGCGCTGTAATCTCGATTAAGACTTCATGCACAGGCTTTCTTTGGGCGATCGCAGCCTCGAAAACGGCCAGTTTGTTTTTTCGAATCAGATTCTTCTCGTCATTAGATAAGCGGGACTCCTCTTGGGTCAATGAGAAGAACTGGTCAGGATCCTTACCTTCCGGTGAGAACATGACCGATACTTTTTTCCTTGAATCGACCAGCGCAGCGGCCGTGAGAACGCTCTTAAAGGCCGCTGTGTAACCTGCATAATCCGCGTCGAAGCAAAAGATTATTTCATCACATAACTTGAAGACACTCTCAATCTGGCCGGATGTAACAGCCGTTCCGGAGGAGGCCAGTGTTTCCTTGATGTGATAAAAATGACACTTGGTCACATCCATTTGGCCCTCAACAAAGAGAGCTCTGTTCTTCTTTATAATGTGTGGTCTGGCCTGATACAAACCGAAAAGCTCTGTACCTTTCTTAAAAAGTTCGGTGGTCGGTGTGTTGATATACTTCTGCTTTGGATTATCCTCCAGGGCCCGACCTGAAAAACCTATTACGTCGCCATCCTTATTAAGAAAAGGGAAGACCACTCTGTTGCGGAACTGGTCATAGCGAGAGGTGCCGTCGGTGTCCGTTTTTACTAAGCCAGCGGCAAGCAAAAAAGGATTCGTATCATAGTCAGGGAATACGCTGCGAAGGCCCTCTTTTGTTGTCGTGCCAATTCTAAAATCGACTATGCTGTCGCCTTTGACATCTCGGTTAAGCAAATACATCTTTGCTTCTGCCGTGTTCTTTGAGCTTCCTTTGACTTCGCCGCGCTTAAAGGCGTTCTCGTCTATCAGGTTGAAGAAGTAAAAGTCTGCCGCCCTCTTTAGAACATCTTTGATTTTTCCGATCCGAACCAGATCTTCCTTTTCCTCGTCGCTAAGCTCTCGCTTTTTAGGCAGAGGGACCCCCGTCATTCGTGACAATGTCTCGCAAGCTTTACTGAAGTCCAACCCCGCCACCTTTTGCAGGATATCAAAGACATCCACTGGGGGTGTTTTATCAACAGGGAAAGGAACATTGAGCGCTCTTAGTTCTAGGCGCTTGAATTCATTGCTACACTTGAAACATTGGAGCCTCCCTGGCCCGCTCTTGTTGGTCTCGTAAATGTGGGCTGTATCGGTTCCTCCACACCCTTTGTCCAAACAGTGAGTTTTGCCGTTGCTACCTGGGGTCGCTCCGTTATACGCAAAGTCCAAAACATCCTTGATTTTGGCTTTTTCCTTAATTTCGGCACGGAACCGTGCGAGATCGTTTCTTGTGTCGTTCATATGAAGATACGTACCTTTTTCTGAGGGGCGAGCTTATTCTCGTCCCCGCCTCTCTCAATAAATGATTTTCTAGCGTCCAATCTGATGGAGTTCTCTCTGTGGTTGCAAGCGACGCTTACCAGATAGTCCAAGGGAATCGCTGGGTGTCTAATCGCAATCGACTTGAGAGCTCTTTTAGGGCTGTCCTCGACCACTTTTATTGCGGCCTGAACAGGAAAGTTCGGATTATTGATAGCCGCGGCCTGAACCGTAATATCGCCATGAGTCGAAAAGACCCTTTGTAGCTGAATCGCGTCTGCCGACTGTCCTGAAACAAAGCTTCTAATGACCTCAGTATCCGCCTCTTTTTCGATCATGCTGATAATCGACTCAGGAAGACCCGGACGACCGGCAATGTCCGCTCTAAGTGCAGGCCCCGACTTCCCGTAAATTTTCTTAAGGAGATCATGGGGTGTATTTGGGTGGGAGGAAAATACCTTTAACACCGCGGGATTCTCCTCGTTTTCCAGTGCCTCTCTGATCTTGCTCTCCGATGTGCCTGGGTTCGAATAGGCGGAGCAACGAACTGCTGCGATGGGGTGAGAATAAAGCCTATCAAGATGGCTCGCTGGAAGATTCTTGTGTCCACCGGCTTGGATAATAAGCGCAGGATCCTGTTGGGTGTCTATAACATGCATCAGAAGCTTCGATGGAGTGTGTGGATTGGATATCCCAGCCCGCATAATTTTTGGTGCTTCAGTCATATAAGCCGCAATTGACGTCTTGACCCCTGCCCTGGGATGCTGTGCTGCTTGCACAAGCAAATCAGTCCATTCCCCGGCACCGCTGCTTGAAAATTTCTTAATGAATTCCTCCAGCAGCGAATCATCAACCTTATCGGATGATAGCGCAGCCTTTTTAGCCTCCATTGATTCGCTCTGGAAAAGTGCGAGACGCATAGTCTCGATGTCCGCCATAGGATGTCGAATAGCAGTGAGAGCTATTTCTTCCCGGTGGGACGAAGCAAGTCTTCTAACGGTTTCAGGAGGGACGTCTTTTATTGTGCGCAGTGCCTGCGCTAACTCTTTTGGATTATCGGAGCTTAAACTTGGATTGTTTTTGCCTTCTAGCCCAAGCCTCGCCAGTAGCGTCGAGCAATAGGTGCTAGGGATGGCTTCGAGAATAAACTGAATATCCTCGACGGGTACATTTTGGATCTGTGTTCCAGCGGGGAAGGTTTTCTTTGACTTGGTGAAGGAATCCAACGCACCCCAAACTCCAACATCGTTTTTATCCATGAACTGGGTGCTTTGTTCGTGGAGTTGATATTTGTTCCCTGACTTGGGAAGGAATACGAACAGTTCATCCTTGCGGAAGTAGTTTGCAAACATATTGGTGTAGCCGGTACACCAAGAAGTACCGTTTGCCCAATATTGTGAGGCCTCGTAGTTCCTAAGCCCAATCACGCGTCCGTTATCTGACTCATGCACAATAAATATGCCTTCATTTTTTAGGCGTTTGAGTTCTGCTTTTTTCGACTCAACTGCGGGGGCGGCCAACAATTCCGCTAGGGCGCCTTCAAGTTGAGCGATAGTCTTATATTGGTTGATATCCTGAATAGGCAATCGGACTCGGTTCTGAACATAGCCATCCAAAGCTTCTTTCGCCCGGATGGAATCCTCAAACCGGTATTCTTGTCTCTCGTATCGCTTACACAGCCACTCGGTGAACTGGCCGTTGTGAGAAGGATCGCACTCGCGACGTAGATACATGACAAGCTTTTCAGGGCTTTTGATTTCTGAAAATTGATCTTGCGCGATCGCCTCAATAAATTTCGGGTTGGTAGTGAACTTAGATAGCACATTGGAGACGCGAGGAGTCACATCGACGTACTTAGGCGCACCTTGGGGGATATTTGCGACTCGAGATTCGATCAACTCGACTTCTAGTTCCGTGAGAGGTTCTTGAAGTAGGTTTTCGTCTGCCATGATGATTCACAGGGAATTTATGATGAATTCAATTTTGAGTGATAGTGAGCCAATTTCCAAACAGAAACGACTATGCAAAATCACCAGTGGACTCGATGCTCAGGTTCTGCTCAGTCAAAAATGGGAAGCGATGAATAAGCAACTTGGTAAGACTCCCGGAGTTTGAGAAAAGAAGGGCATGGCCAGATTCGCTGAGAAGAGCAACCTGTCGCTTACCTCGAAAGAACTGGGTCTCCACCTCCCATCTGGCCACCGAGCCCGCTGAGCTATAAAGCACAGCTTTATCGGATTCAATTAGAAGCTTGTACTGCACGATCAGGCGGAGATGGTTGAGGATGCAAATCGCATTGCGTCTCTGAATATTTGCGGTGATATTTTGGTGTACTTCGTCACCTTGGGGATAGAAGCGTCGGCGGTGAGCTTGATGCTTTCAATATCACCGGAGACCCGACCCACTTCCTCGGCAAGATCGCGCGTCCAGCCATTGAGAGGAAGGCGCCACTGTTTTGAAATCAAATAAAGAGGAACCTCACCAACGCTGATCTTTTTTAGTGCTGCATATTGGGTGAGGAATCCGTTGCGCATAAGTCTCATGGCCTCTACGCTTGTTGCCTCTGTCGTGGCGACGATTGAGAATCTTTGGCTACCGTCCTCGTGAAGCGGATTGATCAATCTGACGGTTGCTGCCATTTTCTTATTTATCAACAACAAGTTGTCTAGGATTTGTATCGGAAGGAATCCGCTGTTTACCTTTGGTGCGAGCCAGAGGATGTTGGCCCTAATCGCGTTCCAAAGATCACAGACCAGGTCCTCTTTGGTGGGGCTTTCGCAGGTCTCAATGCCAAGGCACCTACTCCCCTTGACCAATCGTTGATCTACGAATGGCTCAATGGATCGTACGAAGTTCTCGACCTCGTAACTGATTTGAACCAAATGCTTGAACCCCGATTTTTTTGCGCAAAACGAGAGTCTCTTTAATTCAAACCACGCGAAATCGAATATCTCACTGGCTGGCTTTAGAAAAATATCAGATCTGATTCCCACTCTTGCGCCCCTAAAAGACCTCAAAAATTATTTGATTGATGCATAAAATGTCTTACAGTGTACGGAGTAAAACATTTAATAGAAAAAAACGCAAGAAATTTCCACTGCTTTTGCTTGGACGATTTTTGTTTGAGGTCTCATTGGCTGTACTTAAGATTGTGATGAAGGCGCGAATTCAAGCGCGAAGAGGCTAGCTATGGAAAGTTTCCCAACGAAAAGTTTCAGATCCCAAGGAACGCTACGATTCCTTAGAGCGTTCTCGTCTGAAGTTAACAAGAAGATTGTTGCCTTCGATCTGGAGAGGGCCGGTAAGTCTCTAGACAGCGCAATCGTCGAGTACGCGCACCTAGTAATAAACCCAGCGGACGGGAGCGTCGCAAGTGGGTGGGGGTTGATGAATCCCAAGGGGCCAATTGAGGAATCAATGAGCCTGCGCCACAAAGTCTACCCCGTGGATGTAGAGGGCAAACCAACAATTGATGCTTATGCTGAAAAGCTTGCAGAGCTCTACCGTGGGGCGGTGGTGGTTTGCGCAGACAGCACTAGAGAGAATTGGGAGACTTTAAAAACCTCGCTGGTGAGAGCTGGAATTTTAGCGGAGACTTTGGGCTCAGTACGTTTGATTGAGTTGCAGGATATAAATATCCCCTGCTCAGGGGGGGCGTACAAAGCTCACAGCAAACTTTTGATAGGGTCATGGAGTCATGCGGGAAGCTATCTGGCCACATATTCAATAACGGGGCGAAGACACTATACGAACTGATTAACCATCAAGAGAAAAAATATCAAGAAGAATCGAACGTCGGGGAGGGACAAGCAAATCAATTTAAGCCGTCTGCTCAGGAAAAGGGCTTAGTCACCGATTCGAAGACAGGACCCGGGGAGTCTGTTTCACCGAGCGATCGCGCAAAGGTTTGGTTAAACGCCAGGATCGAGGCTGGAGAAATCTTCCCAAGTTGGTCCCAAAGGTTTCTTATTGAAAAACTGCAGCAGAAATTCCCCATTCCAGGTGGCCCAATTGATTCCAATGCGAGTGCTTTTGGTTTTGCATTAAGTGACGCTTTGAAAAGCGGTGTGCTGCAGCCCAGCGCCCTGGTGCATCCAGGGCTCATGAAGGAAATGGTTCCAACGCTTGCGAAACTAATTGGTCGGCCTCAGTTAACGCTTACAGAAGCCCAGAAGTCCTTGAGTGAAGAGACCGCGAGGGCTTTTGACTACCCGATGATTCGGGCCGCTTTGATGATACTAGGTCATCCGTCATACGCCGCGCAAAAGAAAGCCGCGCCGACCAACAACGGCCCCCAGTCAAAACAATCCAAGCCAAAATCTATGAGTATGTGAGGACCTCAATGAACCAAGTGAAGCCTGAGAGCAAGTCGCCACCCAAGACCGAGAGCTTTGGGGCCGGGAAATTCCTGGACTACATTAAAGCCTCAACAGGACAGCCTCAAGGATCCCGAATCGAAGTGTCGGTGGGAAAGATGTCGCGCGCGGAAAACCGCGCCCTGTCGAAGGAAATAAAGTCAAAAATCGAATCGGTCACCAAGAATTCAGGTATTTGGGCGCTCTGCGCTCTGGAGGAGGTCAGAAAAATTTCTCTGTCCCTTGCAGGCAGAGAACTTCTCACCGAACAGATACGAGAAATAGCCGAGCCAAAGATTGGACCTGCACCAAATGACGGGCGAGCCTGGGGAGGAGTTATTCGGAAGGCTGTAAAGCTGGGATATCTGGTTGGCGACGGGAGGTGGTCGCCAGCGAAGACCTCCCATGGTGGTCCGAAGGTTCTTTGGACTTTATCCGGTTTGGATGAAGGAGCATTTATGACGGATGCCCAAAAAGAGCGGGCTCGTCGATTTATTAAGATGAACTTGAGTCGCGCAGACGCACGTTAACTGGAGGTTTAAATGGAAATTATCACAAAACTTACTCTTGAAGAGTACCTGCGTTTCGTATGCTCAAGCCGTGGCGTCCGCGTAAAGAAAGACAGCGAATTTGCAGGATACTCACTAAACTCGCTTGCTGGAGAGATTGGCTACGGTTTCCCAACGAAAGAAAACGCTTTCCGCGAGTTCTGCAAAGAGGAAGATGACATTGACGTTGACTTCATTGAAAGAAATCTAGACCGCCTGACTTTGAGAGAAGGAGACGAGGTAACAGCGCCGGATGGGCAGAAAGGTGTTGTCGCAGAGATCTTTTCCAAATCCGGTCTAATTGAGTCCCCGCGCACCAAAATAAACATAGCTGACGCAAATGACAAGGTATTCAAAACAATAAACTATGAAATGCTAAAGGCACACCAGGTCAGTGCCCACTCCGAGTTTAAGGGTGCTGCTTCAATGGAAAGCAGTGTGCATGAAGTCCAAAGCAAGGACATCGACGCCGAAGTTAGCGCTTCCATAGCCCCAAAGAAGAGCGCGCAGTATTCTTTCAACTTTTAACAAAAGAAAAGTGTTTCTAACCGCAATAATTAATAAGTGCTACACTGTACACCGTACCATTAAATACAAAATTTTGCGTTCAAGAGACCCATGCGGTATAGCACACTGAAAAATATAGCGTTCTACTTATGCTTGGCTATGAACGGGCACTCATACGCTCAGGCTAACTCCGGCTCAGAACCCCATCTGGACTTCGCGTGCTCAAGCCTTTTGCGAGAGACAGACAATGATTCCGGCTCGGGGCCGGTCGCATCCGACGATTATTCAACGCTTGGAGACTTGGATTTAAGGAAACGAGTGTACGAAGAGCCTCTGGCCATGATCGAGGCGGCGCGTCGAGAGACTTTGGCCGAGAGGCCAGATGTGGACCTAATTTACGGTTATTTGCATCGAGCTCAGGAGAAAAACTCATCTGCCGCAGCCGGGATGTTGTCCAAGCTGTACGAAGGACGCAGCGGCTTTCCCAAGGACGAGAAATTTAAATTTTATTGGCTTAAAAAAGCTGCAGATCTTGGGTCAATCGTCGCGTGCCAGGAGATCGGAGAGATCTTTCATCGTCGAAATAATCACTATGATGCGGTTAGGTACTTAGGAAACGTGGAGATGCTCGGTGGCATGCACAGCGAATCATCTCTAGGTGCCCTCGCTCTCTCGCTTTATTCTCTTTATCCAGATTCGCGCTTAACTGAGGAATACCTTGAACGATCAGCAAGGAAGGGAAATAATGCGCCACTAGTAGCACTAGTGGAGTCGTTTAAGAAACAGCCCTATTCCGGAGAAAAAAGCCGCACTCTGGTTAAATTGTTTTCACGGCAATTAGAAAAACCAGAGAAAATTAATTCTCACACCCTATCTTCACTTCTCGCTTTGTTGACCGAAAAACAGAACCTCGAAAAATACTCGACCCTAAGTTTTGGCATTTGCGTGAACTTACTTCACCCCACTCTATTGCCATGTAGGTACCTAATGGATGAGTACAGAAATTTGTTGACCATAGAGCAAATGAGCGAAACGAAGGCCCTTTCTGCTCAGCAAACCCTTGAATTACTGAAATTGAGATTAAAAGATGAAACTTAAGATTACTTTACTAACGCTTGCTTTAATCTCTTCGACCTGTTTTGCCGACATGCGAAAGGGCGACTCCCTAGTAGAGCAAGGTCTGTATGGATTGGCATATCAGGAATTTATGAAGGCCGGTAAATCGGGGAACGTCGTAGGTTTCGCAAAAGCTGGTGATCTCGTGATGAACGATGTGATTGAAGGGGTAAAGCCTGAGGAGGCGGTAAGGTTGTTTAGCTATGCCGCTGAAAAAGGTGACGCCGATAGTATGATGAGAATGGCCTTCTTCTACAAAACTGGGTTCCTGGGGGTCAAAGAAAATCCAATAAAAGAACGAGATTATCTGAAACAAGCCACCGCCTCCGGGCACAAAGAGGCTCAGAGTGCTTTGGGCTGGCTTCAGCTCACATCGAACCACCCCGCGGTATCTGATGCTCCAGCGGGGAAAAAGAACCTACTAGAATCAATCCAAAAAGGTAGCCCGTACGGTTATGTTCGGCTTGGCCAGGCCTATTGGCTCGGCGTCGATGGATTCAAAAGAAACCAGATAGTAGGATATGCCCTGTACAAGTCCGGACAGAGTCGCGGCATTCGCGGCGAGGAGCCTAAAATTGAGCAAAAGGCAAAAGATTTGATGAGGGACAAAAAAGCGGCCGAAGATATCGCAAAGCTACGAGAAGAATTAAAGCGTGGAAAGGTGGAGGCTGTTCTGAGCTCCTATTTCAAATCGAACCCGGAGTTTTACGATTATCGTTCGGCAAGTCCGGACATGCTTTCGCAGTCCAGATGAAAAGCGCCGGCAACTCAAAAATCAATACCAGTCCTTTTTTCTAATTCCGATTCCGTAAGGATTTCGGGGGCTGTAGAGTCCGGTTTATTTTTCATCCAAACACCCCAGGACTTGCCCGTATTCAAATCGCGGACAAATTTATATTGAACCGAGGGGACCCATACTTGGTTCTTTCCGATTTTTTTAACCGGCGCCTCAAAGAATAGCCCTGTAACGACGTAGACGAAGCCAGATGCGTATTCCTTCGCAAAAAGCCTAATGTCCTCCTCTACTTTGGCCCAGGGACCTCGCTGCAAAGCCGGGAGGCCGGGAAATACGTTGGTAAGAGAGTAGGTTTGTTGCGCTGACATCTCGATGAATCTATTGTCGGTGGAAGCACATTGCGCTTTGTCAAAGCCGCTACCGGCATAATCATCCAGACTGCTTCGAATCTTGTCGTTGAGTTTCTCGCCTTCTATAAAATTCGGCCTTACCCTTACCTTTCTGGCTTCATACAAGGTCTCTCTACTGATTTTTTCCATGCAAAGTATTGGAGTTTTGGTGAGGCCCGAATACACCAGTGCAAAATCACCCATGCAGCTTTCTTTTGCTTTGAGTTTTGCTGCTGCATTTGAAAATGCGAACTTAGGGGGTTGAATATTCGTAAAGACCTCAGGGCATCGGTCAAAGGCGGAATGAGCCAAACCATGGGCGAGGCTCAGGCCAATCAAAATAAAAGGTTTTTTCAACACGTTCGTTCACCTAAAAAAATCTATTCGAGTATATTAATCTCTATTGTACATAGTAAGATAAAATGTACTGAAAAATGAATTTATAAACATTAGATAGGGGTCTTCTCGTGAGTAGAGTGATCGTAGTTACGTCCGGCAAGGGCGGCGTCGGTAAAACAAACACAAGCGCCAGCTTTTCAAGTGGTCTGGCAATGCTTGGGCATAAGACAGTCGTTATCGACTTCGATGTGGGCCTCAGAAACCTAGATTTGGTCATGGGCTGCGAAAGGCGTGTGGTGTACGACCTGACAAACGTTATTACAGGCGACGCGACTCTAAATCAGGCTCTTATCAAAGATAAGAACTGCTCGAACCTTTACATCCTGCCCGCAAGCCAAACCAAGGACAAAGACTCCCTTACAGAGGACTCCGTTGAGGCTGTGATTGAGGAGCTTTCATCAATGGGTTTCGAGTACATTATCTGCGACTCCCCTGCGGGCATCGAAAGAGGCGCGGTGATTGCATTGACATTCGCAGATGAGGCGATTGTTGTGACAAACCCAGAGATTTCATCGATCCGCGATTCTGATCGTATCGTTGGCATCTTGCAATCCAAATCAAAGCGCGCAAAACAAGGCGGCGTTCCTGTTAAAGAGCATCTTCTGATTACAAGGTACGATCCAGATCGAGTAGAGGCGTCAGAGATGCTCTCATATAGTGATGTGGTTGAGCTCTTGAAGGTGCCTCTTATTGGGGTCATTCCAGAATCAAAAAATGTTCTGGCAGCATCAAACAGCGGAACCCCTGTTATTCACATCGAGGACGACCCGGCGTCTCAGGCATACAAAGACGCTGTTTCCAGGTTCCTTGGTAATGATGTGCCCTTGCGTTTCGTAAGCCCACGAAAGAAGGGTTTTTTTAAGAAATTAATAGGGCTTAATCATGGTGTTTAGATCCCTTTTCGCGAAAAAAGACGAGAGCTCCGCTGGTCACGCTAAAGAGCGTCTTCAATTGATGATATCAACCCAACGGATGAATATCGGGGATGCTAGAGGCAGTCAGGCCGCCCTAGATCCAAAGCTTCTCTACAAGATTCAAGCAGAGATCATGCTGGTCTTGGAGAAGTATGTATCAATCAACCGAGACGACCTGGAAGTTGAGATTCGGAAAATTGATGAGCACACGGAGGTACTTGAGGTCTCAATTCCTATTGGGGGGGACCGACTTATCGTTGGTTAGAGCCGGACGGGTTAGATGAGAAACAAAGGCGCTTGGTTGATTGATAACAACCAAGCGTTTTTTTAGCATGCAACCAATCGGGGACGGCCTTGACTTGGTCTTTCTTCTGGGGTGATTGAAAAAACACGATCACGTGACAATTTTCGGAGGGTTCTGACCGACTTCTCACTCAAAGCTTGCGCCAGGTTTGTTGCCTGATCAAAACGAAGAAATACAAGCTCAAGCCCTTCTAAACCCTCCGGGGGTACCATCTTGAACTGGTGCTTTCCGATGATTTCGACGGAGAACGCGAGATTTTTGTCTTTCGAGTGTGTAAAAGTAATTGCCATCATTCCCTCAATACAAGTCAAACAACGCTTTATTTGCTTGTTTATTTACTCATGCTGTACAGATTAGCGTATTAAACCGCAACTATTCTTAGCGGTCAAGAAAAAATGATGCACAAAAAGCAGCTTCAGAAATTTCAGAAATTAATGAGGATTCCGTTGCCGGTACGCATGGGCCGGCAGGAGAAAGGCCGGAGCCTGAAGACAATCAATCGTCGTAATTTCTGGGGCCGAAATAGTCACTGAAGCGTACGAAGCGACTGTCAAATGCGAGGCGGCACGTCCCTATGGGGCCATTTCTTTGCTTGCCAATGATTATCTCGGCAAGGCCGCGATCGAGAGTGTCTTCGTTGTATACCTCATCACGATAGATGAAGAGAATTACATCGGCATCTTGTTCGATTGCCCCGGACTCCCTTAAATCGCTCATAATCGGGCGTTTGTTGGGTCGTTTCTCTAGAGAACGGTTTAGCTGAGAGAGGGCAACCACAGGACAATTAAGCTCACGGGCAAGCTTCTTAAGATCCCTGGAGATCTCCCCGATTTCTTGCTCACGCGAGGCATAGCCTTTTCCGGTGCTCATTAATTGAATGTAATCAATAACGATAACTCCCAGGGGGCCGACTTTCCTGGACAACGCCAGCGCCCTTCTTCTTAAAGAGCTGGGAGTTAAGCTATTTGACTGATCTATGTACAGCGGCACGTCGTTAAGTGTCTGAGCTCCATGAGTTAGTCGGGGCCAGTCGCTATCAGAGAGATTGCCGCGACGAAGATCCTGTAGGTTAATTTGAGACTCTGAACCGAGCATCCTCATGGAGAGTTGATCTGCCGGCATTTCAAGGGATGCGATCAACCCCGGCAGTCTGGTGATGCCGCAAAGATTGCGGGCAAGGTTCATGCTGAATCCCGTCTTGCCCATCGAGGGCCTGCCGGCAATGATGATCAAATCCTGTGGCTGTAGGCCTGATAACTCTTGATCTAACTCGACAAAACCGGTGGTCAGCCCAGAAGCCTCTCCCCTATTTTCACGATGGTAAAGTTCATCGACGGTCTCTAGGTTGGAGGCCAAAGCCTGCTGGAGACTAACCAAGTCTTGCGACTTGGCATTCACACTGCCGAGCTCCCCTAGCTTGTTTTCGAGGTCAGCGCATATCGAATCGGTCGTGGTCGAAAAATCTATTGAAACCCTTGAAACCTCCCTATTGAGAAGACTAATGAGCTTCCTTCGCTGACTGTTTTCCCGAACGATCTTTGCGTAAGGTTCGCACTCGCGTGCGCTGGAGGCTGCGCTTTGCAGCTTCGCGAGATACGCTATATCAAGCCCCTCGATCGTCTTTGCCCCCTCCCTAATGGCAGACATGACAAGAGGTATAGCGACCGACTCATGTTCCCTAAATGATTTTTGACTGGCCCTAAAAATCACTCGAGCCTGAGTGGACAAGAAATCCTCTTCTGTAAGCGACTCAATAGCATCTTCAATTGATGCATTTCGCTCCGAGGCATCTTCCAGGTACTCGCATAAAAACATAGATCCTAGGAAAGCATTTTCTGCTTCCGTAGATTTGGTAATCAGTGGTTGGGGCAATCCAAGACCAGCTTCGATTGTTTTTTGTATTTTCGTATTCACTCATGACTCCGTCTTCTGTTTTTTAATAATACACTCTTTGGTAATTAATTGCAATACAGGATTGGAGTTTTCCTCTTGAGGTAGGGGTCAAAAAAGGAACCTTAAGCAGGAAATAAAAAGAGGCATTGATTATTTTATCGTATACTGAGTAAGTTAAAAAACAATCACAGAGATTTTTATGTCAACGACAAGCAACGCTAGATCTGTAGGTGACTTGTTAGAAAGCGCAAGAATCAAGCGCTCAGCAATTACTCCAGAAGAGCAAAAAGAGGCGGCGCGAAGGATACTTGGGCGCATAGAGAAAGCCGCTCCTTACAGCGAAATAGCGTCGGTTGAGCCCGAAGAGCAGGTCTTCGCTCGGATACGGCCCCGAACCCTTCGTGAAAGGGGGTTATTCTGGTTAAGCCAGTTGGGTGCATTCGCTGAATCAATGCTCAAGGGACGGCACAACAAGTCCATGGCCATTAGGGCCTACGAAATGGTCCAGTCTATCTCTTAAGAGAAGCCGATGAGTACAATTTTAAAAACCCAGAAACATGGAATATCCGCCCCTTTGCTCGGTTGCTCTGTTTTGATCGCAGACAGAAACCCTTCTGCACAGAAGCCACTAAAAGACGAGCTGAACAGCCTTGGCGTCCGTAATATCGACGTGGCAAGCGATGTGCCCGATTTGATGCGGTCCAGCGCGCGCGGCTACGATTTCATTTTTGTAGACTCGTTGTTAAGTGACAAAAGGTCGACCAGCTCTATTTTGGAAGAATTGGCAAAAATTAAGAGGCCAAAAAAAGAAGTAGTTTTCGTGATTTCGAACGACAGAAGCTCCTCTTTTCTTCAGTCTCTTATCGAGTACGAGCCCGATGATTACATTATCAAACCTTACTCGACTGAGGACTTATCTCGAAAGATTACTAGAGCCGCCCAAAAAAGGAAGGCCTTAAGCATCGTAGAGGGTTTGATAGCCTCCAGAAAGTTTGACGAAGCAGTAGAAACCTCCGATCGAATGGCAGAAGAGTTCCCGCAGTACAAACGAGAGTTCTTCAAAAAGAAAGTCGAGAGCCTCGTTGCTGCGGACGCACTACCAAAGGCAGAGGCTCTGATCAGGAAGCAAATAACCGAGAAATCTCACCCCTGGATGGAAGTTCTACTCGCTCAAATCTTAATCGGCAGAGATGAGTTTTCTGAGGCTGAGAGTTGGCTAAGGAAGTCCACTAGTACAATCCCGGAATATACAAAATCTGCCGACGCCCTATCGATTCTTCTGTATTCAACCGACAAGGTTGAAGAAGCCTACTTTACGTTGGATTCCCTAGGGATGCAGGCACACTCCTCCGTTGCAAGGCTAAGGTTCATGTCAGGTTTGGCAGGGCTGCTAGGCAAGGGGCAGGAAGAGAAATCATTGCTGCAAAAGGCCATCGATCGGGCTGGCCATGGGGCCCTAGCTTGCGAATCAGACTACCACAGGATGGCATCTATCTTCGTTGACGAATCAAGGCCAGAGGATGCGATTAATTGCGTCTCAGCAATAAAGCTGTTTGCCGAAGCCGCTGATCTGGAGCACGCCGCTCCGGTTGTCCGTGTAAAAGCTGCACTTAAAGAAGGTGCCGAAGGTAAGGCTCGAGAGGCACTGTTTGGGTTGCTGAGAAAAATAGATAGCCGGGGATGGGCGCTAAGACCAGGTTCTGCATACGCAATTGCGGAGGTGTGCCTTCCCCTTGGCAAAGAAGATGCGGCAATGAAGCTCCTTGTTGCTACCGACTGCTCTTCCGCCGACTTCTGGCTTGTCGAAAAAATGGAGTCCTTAAAAGAAAAGCTGGCTTTGGCTATCAAAGAAAAGGCAGAAGCCTCTAGACTTAACGATGAGTCCGAGTCAATTACAAGCAAGCCTGTAATGCATGCTAGGGGAAGTCGAGTTGACGGCGACCTGGCTGTGCGAGCGAAAGGAATCTTAAGTGAACCTGCCGAATAGGATCCCACAGTGGGATATGTTTACAAATGTAAATAAAGGATAAATTCGGCGGAATTTGATTTTTTACGTGCTATAGTTGCTTGCAATGTACACACCAACAAAATAAATGCGCCTCTCCAACTATATTCTCGCAAAGGATCCGACTCTTGCCAATGCAATGTCGGCCCTTGCGCGCGCGAATTACGAGTTTGAAGCTAGCGCAAAGGGTGTTGCACCTGGGGAAGGTGTGCTGAAAATGGGCCAGAGCGAAGGGCGATCCTCGCAGGAAGGCGGAGACGCCTTGCAACAAAGGGAAACTAGAGGCAACGACGGTTATATCCATGGGATGCTTGGGGCATCGACCTCCAGTAGGGCCGCATCGCTAACAAAATTGCTAGCAGTCGTCTTCGGCGGAGCCGCTAAGGATGGATTTCCCAGTGCGGCAATAATAAATGCCCCGGTCAACACCCAGTATGCGGTGTTGCCATCGAGAGCGCTGTTTTTGTCTTTAAGCTTGGCCTCCATAGTTGACTCCGCCCTGGATGCCAACAAAAGCGCAGTTGTGCTCAGCCAATCATCTTCCCAGAAGTCCAGTGAGGACAATGAAAAGCCACCCCTCACTGCGCTACAAGAAGATATATTCAGCGCTTTTCTTGACGCTAGAGCTGCAGAGGCTTTTGTGGCTCAACTTGGTCCTTTTCAGGATTTCGATAGTGAGATGATCGACTCCATTTTGAGAGGGCTCGCTGATTTCGCTTCTGAAGTAATCCAAAAAGTGTCTCAGGCGTTAGCAAAAGGCTATGTGACATTTCTAAATCAACTCGAAGAGAACTACGAGGCTTTTGCTTCGATTATTGACTCACTTTCAGGCCCAGCCGGGTTTAAACTTTCTGCTTATTTGTTGGAGCTAGACATGCCAGAAGGACCCAGAACACCCTCCTTTAACTTACCCCTCCTTGGGGCTGGTATAGATGGAGACACAAATACATTGAGAATCTTGGACATTGAAAACCTTTCCGTTTTTGGTTCCCTAACCGAAAAAGGCGACCCTTCGGACACAAACCCCGACCAAAATGACCTTTCCGGTCAAGTGGAGGCCAACGTAGCAGGCCTTCTTGTCGGTGCAAACTTTCAGAACGGCGTGTACGTAGGGTCTTATACACCGGAAACGGAATCGTCTGAGGCACACCATCAATTTCAGACTGGCATGGTGGACCAATCCGGCCCCTATGCATTCGGTGATCGGCTTGAGTCACTTAATGCAGTATCCCTTAGCCCTGAAGCAGAACCGAAAAACGACAACCTTATTGTCGGGGATTTAATCCCATTTGATTTGTCCGTAGAGGGTCTCTCTGCGTTTTTGGACTCACAAGAACGCGAGTACGTCCTGCCAAAGACTGATTTCAGAACCTACGAGGAGATCCTTGATGGGGTGATAAGCTCATCCTCTATCAAACCATCAGAGATGGGATTCGATTTGGACCCAGCAATCACCGAATCCGCCTTGTTCGAGGAGATAGATCTGGGCTCCATTTTGGCCGTCGCATCAAAGGTTGAGATGGCGTCACCAGAAGTGGCTGAGACGTTAACCGGGCTGCAGACATCCGACTTTGATCTGTCTAGTTATCTTGGTGGATTGAAAGGGCTGAACCCAGGCGAAAATACATCCTTCGGAACGTTGCCAATTTCAGGCGGATCAGTTCTTTAAATGCCAAGAAAGTCGGGGCTCAGTGCTCCGACTTAAAAACACTCAGGTGGGCGACATCTACAATTAGCGCCTCCCCTGCCTTCGAAAAACTAGCGCGATGCCTCGTTTTTTCAACCCCGGACTTTGTGGTAAATGGAATTGGCTCCAGAATCAACATTGGCTCCGCGTCTTCCTTTTTCCTGCGGGACTCAAACTTAGATAGAAGATATTCGTCGCTGGGGTGTGTTTTTGCGGTAGAAAAGTTTTCCACGAACCTTGTTGCTTGTTCTTCACTGACGCCAAGCATTTCGGCGGCCTCCTCTACAATTGTTGAGAGGCCTGTAAGGTGGCGATGTGCCAAATAAACAAACAAGCAAGCCTCGAACAAATAGATGTTCGAGCTCTTGGCTGTTCTCATGATTGAAAAGCAAGCCATAACCTTCATAAGCACGAGGATATTCGTCTCGTCTAGGGTTTCAAGAGTTCTCTTTGTGTTCTGCGGTCTACTCTTGGTTGATGTATGCCCCTTACTTGAAACATCATCGTCAAGGTCACTTGACGACTCCGGCTCCTTCTCCTCGTGCTCAGCAAGCCATGCGTCTACTTCATCGAAGTCAAGTTTTAAAATATCTTGAGCCACCGAAACACCTATCGTAAGAGTTTTTAATATAATATTCTACATTGTACACAGTAAAACAAAATGTTCTCGTTTTTCGAGTTCTTAAGGGTCCTTATGTTAACCAAGAGCAAAAAAATAAACGTTGGAACGAAAGGTGATGCGCACGTGCGCTTACAAGCGGTTATTCAATCCCAACGGATAGAGATTTCGAACCAAAAACACCAGGACGAAAAAAAGACCCTGGAGATCGCCCTCGAGAATGCACAAAACGAATTAAGAGCTCTCAAATCGGCACCCCACAGAGGCCAGGCCGTTACGGTAAACCCAGATCAAAGCTTTGCGTCTCCCGTGGAAAAAGAGGACATAGATGGTCGTGTGCCTACGAATTGGAAGGCCCCTTCAGGATTTGATGCCGAAGAACTTCGAAAGCGCATAGCTCAAGAGGAAGAGGCTCTGGCATTGAAAGCTCCTTTAGTTCCGGGTGGCAAAAGTGAGGACTGCGAGCTTGATGGAAAAATGCCTCTTGGACCGAGAAAAGATCCGATAAATTCACTCTCGGCTGACCGGGTTTTCGCGGCCAATAGCAGATCAGACAAGTCGTCAGTCAAGACCCCTGCGCCAGCCTTCAAGGATTTCTTAAAGAACAAGGCGGGAATGACCAGCGGGACGTCAGACTCGGTCGCGAATAAGTCCGATGAGGTTAGGGCTCCGCATGACCGCAACGGGGTGGCTTCTGAAATTGAAAAATCCCTTGCTCAGCTCGAAATCAACATAAACAAGAGCGTTTCGGATGTGGACTACGATTTAGATTTCAGTGTTGATCAGGAATTCTGTGATGGGCGGGATACTTTTGATGAAGACAGCATTCCGGTATTGACGGATAAGATTACCCGTGGATCGGGCACGGAAGCCGCCATAATAAGCCAAAGCAGTCATGTAGCTTCCAGTTTCACGATGTCTATTTCAGCGCTATTGTCGTCGTGGTTATTATCGATCTCCAGAAAGACGGCGGTAGCAGGAGCGGTTCAACGAACATACTTGATAGAGGATCCTCACGAAAACAGGGCGCTACACTTATTTGCCGATACACGAGAAACGAGTGTCTCTCGATCACATTGCTTGACACGCCTGAACGATTGGAACGACGAAATCTCTGTCCCGCAACCGGGCGTATTCCATGTTTTCCGGCCAAAGTTTGTGAGTTCAATAAGCAAGGATTCTATTCTGTTAACAAGGCCGCAAAGTAGCGCTTGTTTTTACAAGTGGGTGACGCCGCTTCCGGGAATGGGCGAGCAAACCGTTTTACAGGCTTTCGTGGAAAAACAGTTGCCTTATTTGCACGCGACGGTCAGTAAGCAGGTCACAGATTTGTGGACGGTAGCTCGGGAGGCGTTCGTATCAGGAATTGCTTTGTCAGAATCGAGCGTGTCTGATTTGTCCGCTAAAAACAGGATTTACGAAACTACCAAAGTTCTTCTTACCCGCCCTCTTCTCACTGCGCTTTTTTCCCAGGCGCCCGGAACCTCCGAGCTTTTAATTGATTATTTGGGCAAGAAGGATTCGATAAAGCAAATCGAGTGGAGTGAACTACCATGGTTTGACTACCCACCTCAGATTATCCTTTTCCATCTGATTGGCGACATTGCTGCATCAGGTATATGCAGTCTCTCAAGCGCTAGAGTAATGGGCTTGTTAGACAAGATTCTCATGTTGTCACCAGAATCAGAACTGGACACAAACGCCCTTATGTACATTCGATTGTTGGATGAGCATTCTGCATTTCAGTCCAAGCTGGAGGATGCCTCTCTGGGAGATGTCTTTTTAAATGAAGGGACCCAGGTAATTCGATCGGAGACGATTGACTCCGATATATACGACAACCCGGGCCTAGAAGTCTTTACTAGAGAAGACGGATTGACCATGGTTCGAGGGCCCCTTATCTCTCGTCTGTCGGCTCAGTTTTCAGGACTCAAAGCAAATTTGAAAGAACTGGGCCTTTTTAGACCGGAACTTGATTTGATCTGTAGAGAGATCCAAGCGAAATGATGCACTCAGAAAGCTTGACTCGAATTCATTCTTACCAATCAGTATTGGAATCTTGCCTGATATCACCGGTTGGGGTTCAGCTTGGTCGCGTCCTCTCGAATAGCCTAGAAAGATCATTGGCTTCAGACGAATTGTTAGAATCGCGAAATTTCAAGCAGTTGGTGAGCTCCGTTGGGGCAAAAATAAGACCGGAGTTCTCGTTCCTGAGTGAAATGGATCTGTCACGATTTCTCGCTCGAGGTCTTTTTTTGTACGAAGGGATGGTCTCTGATGTGTTGGGTGTTTGCCTGGCGGCAACAGAAGTAATGGAGAGTTCATACGTCGAAGAACATCAGTTGGTCTCAGAAATAAGGTATCTATCTATTTCTTTCTGTGGAACACAACACGTCGGTACCATAGATGCATTGATTCTGAAGCCATGGTCCTTTAATGATCTTAACTGGCGCAGAGCCATTAGCTGGGCGACTTTATACGACCAGTTTGATGACGTTAAAAAAACCTCATTACTGATAAAAGCAATAAAGCTTGGTTTGAACATAAACGAAGGTGATTTTATGATTCGCCCGAGGTTCAGAGGAATGAAAAGCGCGGATTTAAAAACGGTCATCTCCCGATGTGGCACCGGGATCCAGAATGGGCTGAGTGCTTTGCTTTCTCTGCTCAATGTGGTTCTTTTCGGATTAAACCGAGTCGTCGCCAAAATGGATATGGGCGTGAGAACTAGCATCTTGGATAGAAATGAGGTGTTCGCGAAGATTTACTACGCCTGCTGCCAGCTTGCAGACTCCCTTGATCAAAGGCCTGGTGGTTACGAATACCTCCTTCAACGCGCCAATGCTGATACGTGGATAACCCAAAAGCGAACCGGATCCCCGTCGTGGGCCAAGCCTTCGGAAGTAAGGTTGTCGCCGCATTGGCGTGCGGCTGAAGAAAATGGATTTGTCAGCCAAATAACGGCACATGGAAAGACCCCGGCCGAGGGATGGAGGTATGTCCGAACCTCCACATGAATTCACCTTTCTAACAGCGTGACGTTAATTTGAGAGCCCTTCCACTAAAGACCATTTCGAAATTCGCCAGCACATCCATTCCTAAAATTCCCGAATCAGAATGACTTTGTAAAAGCAGCATATCGACATCAAGACGTTGTCCGTTAATGGATATCGATTGCCTGGGAAAAACCTCTGCAGATGTGTGCCCCCCAGCAGTTTCAATTGGAATGTAATTGAGGGGTTCATCGGAAGAGGAAGGCTTAAGCGCGTAACTCAGATTGAAAGGAAGCGAGCTGTTCGTAGCGCCGGTGTCGATCAACATTGGAACGGATTTCTCGTTGACGTTCACCATGATAAAAAAGAGGTCACTGGAGTCTCTCTCGTATATTGCTGCTTGGCCACACTGATACACGGATTTTGAGACAGAGGCCGTGGAAAAGTCCTCTATGTCATGGTCCACTGACAGTTCCTTTGAGACGAAGCTAACCCCTAGGACAACGCCGGCAGAAACTAGCGAAAGATACAAGAAAACAGCAAAAAAGACATCTTTCCCGGTATGATTTTTATTGTTAATTTTCAGCATGGCAGCACTGCTTTTTTAGAGTGATAAAAGCTAGTACAACCTACGACGTGAGGATATTATTGGTCATGAATCACAAAAAGCAACCTAGAGGCAATAATGACCTATTACAGTAAAACCTACGGCGTCGAGAGAACCAGCGGGCCCAACGGCGAAACAATCGTTCAGGTAAAAGATACAAAAAACAATGTTGCGTTCTCTACTGAGTATAGCGGAGAGGATCTCGATTCCGCGGATTTCCTAAAACAAATTCAGGCGAAGGCAAAAGGTTACGTAGCCATGGGGTCTGAAATTGTCGGTGAAACCGACTTCAAGACCATGAAGGAGTCCGGCCCAGTTGTCATTTATTCTGAGGCAATTGAGGACTATAGTGCAGACGGGGAAAACGGTCTTCCAGCTCTAAACACCTCCGAGCAGGAAAAAGCTGTAACTTTTGCTGATTTTGCTCGAGAAATGAAATACAAAGGTCTAACGTCAGTGGTAAATGACGTAGGTGTTTTTAGTGGCCAAGACGGATCTAAGTCCAAGGGATTCTTGCTGTTGGGCCAAAATGAAAGCATGGCTCACATCATTAAAATTCACAAGATTGACGGGGTGGAACCAAAACAGGGACAGCTACAATCAATACTGAATGCGGTGCAATCGATGTCGTTGTCAAGAGGTGTTGCCCCTGGGCGGAAAATGGCCCCTCAGGGACCAGGAATGTAACTATTTAGGTTGCTAGTAACAACGGGCCTTTAAGGCCCGTTTCTATTTTAAAGCTCTGAGATCTCCAAAACCTCATGAGGAAACTGCGATACGAACCGTTGGTTTTTTCTGTTTGTGCAACACACAGAAGGCAGAGAATACGGCGCCTATCACACCTATTTGGAGGAATTCTTTTTTAAACTCAGAAAACAAGTAGACAGAGGTTCGCATGTCCGCTGGAACAAGGAGGAAGGCAACTAACAATGAGCACAAGGCTACTAGGTAGATGTCTTGGCAGGCGCTCTTCTTAAGTGCAACGTCGCCGCGAGCGTGGGCAAACAAAGCTATTGGGACCCAGCTCAAAAAGAAAGCAATTGAAAAAAAGATGGATAAATACAAAACCTGCATGATAGTACCCCCAGAGTTGTTAGGGACATACTATCGATCAGCGGATTATTCTAAGACAGAAAAAGAAACGCAAAAATGATGCATTTAATATTAAGGCGCTAGTGATCAGCGGGCCTCTAAAGCATTCGTATTCAACATAAACCGTCCAACAACACTCTTCGCTAAGTCCAGGTTGGTGTTAAGCGGTCTCTCCGCGAGAGCTGCGGTAATGGGTGCAGAGGCGGAGTCGGAAATTTTTGGGATCTCGTAAAACACGTGATCGCTAAAAACAATCAAAGCGAAGGACTCTCGGGCTTGCGACTCACCTTCGACCGCGATTGAAATTTTTGGGTTTTTTATCATGTCATCCTCTTTTGTGAAGAATGATGATGCCAAAAAGTTCCACTGAAAGAAAGGACTTTCTACCCGGAAAAAGCGGTGAGCCGCAAATAATGTAAGATATGCGATATATCAGAATTTTACAATCTGTAACAAATGCGTAACCATCTGATTTTAAACATGTATTTTGTGCACTAGAAAAGCACGTATGCTGTCACCTTTTTAGGTGTCAACCAATTTGGGTCCCCATCTCGGCTGGAAAAATGGGCCCTGTAATACTAGGGAACTATCATTTCTTAACAAGAGAAATCGGTTGAAATTTGAAATGTAGGAAAAAAAGAGACGCGATGTAAGAAATTGGATAATGTCGCCAGATTGGAAGCCGTAAAAGGTCACATGTAGTACAGCGAAGCAAAAAACGCGACGACTGCAAACAGTTACCAAACACGGTATTCCAAACAAGGAGCTAAAAATGGCACTAGGCATTAACACAAACGTACAATCACTGATCGCTCAACGTAACCTGACACGCAGCGGTTCCTCACTATCAACTTCTATCGAGCGTCTGTCCTCTGGTTTGCGCATCAACAGTGCACGTGACGATGCTGCCGGTCTGGCCATCTCCGAGCGTATGAGCTCACAATTGCGCGGTATGGAAGTTGCAAAGCGCAACGCAAACGATGGTATCTCCGCACTGCAGGTAGCTGATGGCTCCCTGTCTTCCTTGGGCGACAGCCTGCAGCGCATGCGCGAACTGGCTGTACAAGCTTCCAACGGCACCTTGTCTGCCGCCGACCGCGAAAACCTGAACCTGGAATTCATGCAATTGTCTGACGAGCTGTCACGTGTAGCCGGCGGCGCAGAGTTCAACGGTGTGAAGTTGCTTGAAGGTGATGGTGTTACTCCCGGATCCCAACTGATGTTCGAGCTGCAGATTGGCTTTGCTTCTGATGCGCAACTGAATATCGCTTTTGACGATGTCGCAAGCGAAATAGACAATTTCTACACTGCTCGCAGCGTAGCGCCAGCAACGTTTACCGCCACCAATGCAAGCACGACCGACGTCACATTGACCGAGTTGGCAGTAGGTAATGCTGCAACAGCACTGGCAACTACGGCAAACACAGAGACCATGATCGATGTAGACGGCGACGGCCTGAATGACTTCGTGGCTGTTGGTAATGGCGCCACAGCGGACGTCTTTGAACTGACCCCAAATGGCGAGCGTGGCAGACAAACTGCAACCGGCGTAACAGGTACCGTTGGTGCTCTGACTCTGGCCAACCTTGGCGTAACAAACCAGACCGCAGCAAACACCACTGCTGGTGAAGAGTTGACCCTGGAGTTGGGCAATGCCACATTGAAGCTGGAATCTGATGGTACAAACTTCACAGAGGCCCGCTTCACCGAGCGTCTGAGTGGTTCAAATGGATCTCAAGCACAACAAATTTTGGACAAGATCGATAGCTTGCTGGACACAGTGAACAACCAGCGCGCCACACTGGGTGCAGGTATCAACCGCCTGGACGCAGTGATCAACAACCTGGAAACCTCCATTGTTAACCTGGGTGCTGCCCGTGGCCGTATCGTGGATGCAGACTTCGCTCGCGAAACTGCAAACTTGACCCGCACGCAGATCCTGCAGCAGGCTGGTACAGCCATGTTGGCCCAGGCAAACCAGTTGCCCGCTAACGTTCTGAGCCTGTTGGGCTAATCATAGAGGGCTCGAAGCCCTTTATGGCTCCCTTGGAGCTTATCTCCTTGTGATCAAGAGGAGTTCAGAGACCCAAGTGAAGACATAAGGGCGGCTACAATGCCGCCCTTTTGTCTTGCAGTAGCAGCATTAGAAAAGAACCCTGCTCAAGAAGCTGTGTTGTTCTTGGTGTTAGAAATTATAGGCCCACGGGCTATCGAGGCTAAATATGTCTTCTGTGAATTCCAACTTACAGAGTTTGATTTCTCAAAGTTTCCTCAACAAGAGGGAGAGCGCACTGCAGACCTCAATTGAAAGATTGAGCAGTGGCTTTAGAATTAATTCAGCCAGAGACGACGCATCTGGTTTAGCGATTTCTACGCGGCTGGACGCACAGGCTCGAGCATTCGACGTTATTCAGCGCAATGCAAATGATGCGGCTTCATACATGCAGGTCGCTGACGGCGCCCTTTCGAATATCAGCGAGAATCTTCTCAGAATGGATGAGCTGCGCGCTCAAGCCAACAACGCATTTTTAAGCGCCTCTGACCGTCGCTTGCTCGACGTTGAGTACCAACAACTCATCGAGGAAAACGATCGCGTTATTGCGACAACCCAATACAACGGCAGGCGAATTTTCGCAGCCGGAAATGAGGTACTAAGCACAATCTTTGGTGCAAACAATATCGACTTTGACCTATCGGCCACTTTGTCTCTCGATGGACGTGGAACCAAAGGTGCGCTGCAGTCAATCTTTAACACGGCTGGAATTGGCTCAACGGAGGAGGTTTTGAACCAAACTAACACTGCCGTTGCATCTTTTATCTCAGGGCAAACCGGGGTCTACAATATTAACGTCACTCAAGTCGCAAGGGCATTCCAGTATCGGGACACGGTTGGAGCCGGCCCCTTCGGGATTGCTGCAAGCGTCATGAACTCAAACCCCGCGGTGGCTCAATATCTATCAGGTGCTCCTGGAACATACAACGTCAACGTCGCGACATTGGCCAACAATTTTGTGTATCAGGACAACGTTGGCACGGGAAACCCAACTCAGGGAATTGCAGCGGCCGGATTCGCAGCCAGTAACACCAACCCGGCAGTGGCAACGATTACGGCCGCTGACGACTCTAACACGCAGTACAACTTGTCAGTAACTCAAGTGGCGCGCGGTCAGAGGTCCGTTATCAATATCGGAACTGGAACCAGAAACCTTGGGGGGATTAACACAGCTACTGTAAATATTTCCTATGGTGGCGGGCCCGATAACAACTTCAATATTAACGACAACACTTTGACTGGGGCCGAATACGCAGCGGCGATTAATGCCAACTCAGGCGGTAGGCTGATGGCGACCTTTAACGGCGCAACCGGAGACTTGACAATTGACTCGGTTGGTACCGGCACTGACAATTCGTTCGCCATTAACGTGTCGAGCTTGAATAACGGTACAGCAAACCAATTGGACGTAAACGGTGGTGATACCGTACTTGCAGCTCGAAACGCACAGGGCAACCTGAATGGTCAAGCGTTCAACAGCCAGACGAATACGGGCATTACGGTAAACGCCGCGGGTGATGCTGGGCGCACCGCGACATTCAACGTGCTGTCGGCTGGCACGACTACATTCAATCAACGTCAGGCAACTCAAAACCGTTTCAACATCGCATTTGGCGACGGTACCCCTGGCTTTCAGTTAAACTTGGGATCAGGACCCTTTACAGCGGCTCAGTTTGTAACAGCGTTCAACAGCTCGGCCGCCGGTGCAAAATTCACCGCCGCCTATGATGCGGGAACCGGTCTGATTACATACACAGGGCTGGAAAACGGTTCGATCGAGACCCTGTCAATTACGAATGCAAGCACCCAGGTGGATGATGGGGCCACGCTTGCATACGCCCCATCTGATGTGTACAACCTGGGCGCCGGTCAGGTAACGCAAGCGGGGACGAATTTCACCGGTACGGTCAATGGCACAGCTTTCAATGATCTCGACGGTGCAAATATCACAGCAGCCGGTTTGACTTTCAATGCGAGCGCGCTGGGTTCAACGACTATCGACGTGATCCAAGCTTCTGTGAATCAGTTCGATGTTGATTTCGGTGACGGAACTGGCTTTACGCTCAACTTAGGGACCGGTACGTTCAGTGCGGCCGACTTTGTAACTCAATTTAACGCACAAGCAGCGGGTCGATATGTCGCAAACTACGACGGCGCAAATATCACTTACACTTCGCTTCAAACAGGTGTAGTGAACAGTTTGTCAATTGCGAACATCGGATCGCCCTCAAATAATGCTTTCTCCACAGGGAACGCTACAACTTTGCAGGCCGGTCTAAATGCCACTGGGGATGTAAACGGTGCGGCCTTCAACCAGGCGACAAATAACTTCACCAGCCCTGCCGTAAATTTCGCAATCTTGTCGATTGGTAGTACGCAGATTGATTATACGGCCGAGACGTTGGGTGAAGTGGATTTCAGGTTCCGAAATATTAAGACCTTAGCCGCAGCACGCGATGAGCAAGATAATCTACGAGTTGCTCTTGACTCAATTAACCGACTCCGTGGAAAGATTGGAGGAAACCTATCGAGGCTGGATTCGATCATGGAAGAATCTAGAATCAGGGGGCTTAACTACAACATCGCCATGGGACGAATAATTGATGCCGACTTTGCCTTAGAGACGGCTAAGTTCACAAGGAATCAGATCTTACAACAAGGCACGCAATCCATCCTGGCGTTCTCCAATGCTGACAATTCGAGAATTCTTGATTTAATAGCTACGGGTCTTTAACCACTGACGTTCTGCCTCGCATAAATAAAGCGAAATCAAGATGGACCTAAGCAGATTAGATTTCTCACTTTTTAAGAAATCGGAGGGTGCTCCTAAGGCGCCCTCTGAGGTTTCTTCGCAGGTGGGAAAATCTGCCAGGTCTGTTATTCGCACGAATGAGTCAACCTCAAGTAGTCTTGCAAAAAACAATCCGAGAGAGAAAAGAAAACCCCTATCTGCTCGTCTAGCTTCATCTGGTCTCAGTTCTCTTGCCCTCGATCTGGGAAACCTCTCAGCACAGCTTATAGACCTCAGGGACGCTATTTCGCAATCCAATTTGGATGACGTCGCAATAAATGCCACTAGAGGGGCCGTCTTGTTGACAAAAAGTGTTGAGTCGTTAATCGACACTCGAAGCATGACTAGACAAGAAAAACTACAGATGCGAATCAAGTTAAGTGAGGTCTCAAAGTCGCTCGATGTGGTAAGGGACAACTTAAAGTCAAAAAATGATCTCTTTTTTGAAAAGCAAGGCGAAGACGAGAGTTCGGCTGGTCAACTGATAGAACGCTCTCGATTGGACGTAGACCTCCTAAAAAGAGACATCACGAACAAGATTGGGCTAATTAAAGAAGCACTGGAAAGTCCTGGGCACACAGGTCCACAATCTGAACCAGGTGGGGCCGCTTTATCTCCCCTGCTGAAGCCTAAGGTAGCTGCCGAGGAAACAAAGTTAATTGCGGAGTTTATTGTCAATGAGGGGCCTAAAGTAATTTCGACTCAGCTTATGCCTGATGCGGAGAAACTGATAAGTATCTTGCTACAAATAGAAATGGGCGTCCAAGCAGATGTAGAGACATACCAATCCAAAACAGAAAGCAGTTTTTCTAGCGTTGATGGCAAAAGCAGCGTGGCTACCGCAGAACGGGGTGCCCAAGGTCTGTCCTCGGACGACAAGGGCTCGACCAACACGAATCCATTCGTTGTAAATGGCTAAGTGCAATAAAAAACACCAATATCAGCACAAACTTTTATACAATGTACTGACTAACACATTTTGTAATCACTTGAATTAAGCAGTCATTCAGGGTTCTTGAGCTAAAAGGAATAAATCATGTCGTCAATCGGGTCGGGCCTAGATATAAACGGAATCGTTGCCAGTCTGGTGTCAATCGAACGGAAGTCAAGAATTACGCCGCTTCAAGTGAAACAGGTCAACCTCAATGCGAAGCTGTCGCTTTATGGCCAGATGAAATCAGCCTTTTCGAAGTTTGAGGACAGCAGCAAAAAGGTGCTGAGCGCGTTCACAAAATACCAGGCGGCATATGCTGCAGCAGAGAAGAAAACCATTACAAACAATGGCGACGGAACTGTGACTATTTTTACTCCAGGCAATGGAGAGGCCCAGTTCCTTAACACAAAGACCACAAGCAACTCAGATCCGGCTGTGGTGAATCTCAATTCGAACCCTACCTATGGAACGTACCAGATCAATGTGATTAATCGCAATGAGGCCCAAGAATACCGGGTCTCGACCGGCACGTCTGATCCAAACGCCCTATTTGGCGGTGGAACTTTAGATATCAGCTTTGCCAATGGCAGGAATGAGTCGGTAAGCTTTGGTCAGCAGTTGACGAGAAATGACGTCGATAACGATTCGACCACTCAACAGATCATCGATAAAATCAATTCCTCTAACGTTGGAATTACGGCCTCTTTCGATTCGGCGACAGGAGAGCTGGTTTTAACCGGAACGAACGCTGGGGCGGCGAATGCTTTTACTTTAAATGCCAGAAATGAGGTCGATCAAAGAGCCCAAGGCTTCAACCCCGAGTTCGGTCCGAATGATGGAAACGACAACAACAACACGGGGTTTTCGAGAATTGCCAGAGGAACGGTGACGAATACCGCTAAGGACACAACCGTATCGATTAACGATGGATCGGGTGCACAAACATTTAGCTCTTTCTCTGGGACGTTTGTCCAGAGCGGACTTGATTTCACTGTCACTGGCCTAGGCTTCACCGAAATTCGCACATTTGATCGTCAAGACCCAAACCCAGACTATGTTGGGCCAACGAGTGAAACCCGGGCTTTTCAGGCTGGAGATCCTCAGCCCGGTGAAACACGAGTTCTTACTGCTCCGAGTTCAGCAGAGCTGACAAAAGAATTGGATGCGTTCATCGCCGACTACAACGCCCTAATTTCCAGGCTAAAGAAGTCACAGGAGAAAGGCGACGATCTCGATCGAGACACGACTCCGTTTAGGCTCGAAGCAAAAATCCGCGACATATTTAATCAGGTCGTCGGCGGTACGGAAACCAAGCTGGATCTTGGGTTTTCGATAAGCAAAGAAGGCGTGCTGTCGCTGAACAAAGATAAACTTGCTGCGAAGTTGGTTAACGACCCAGACGCTTTCAAGAGGATTTTTGCAGACGCTATTGGAAAAGATTTTGTTGCCTATTCTAAGCAAGTCAACGAGAACGGCGGCGCCCTGAAGGCAAAATCAGACTCGCTTACCAGAACAGTGGATAGCGTTAAAGCAAAGTCGCTCTCAGAAGAGTTCAGGATAGGCAGGCTGGAGAAGATATACCGCGCACAATTCGTAGCCCTGGATAAAGTGCTTACAGATCTTCAAGTATCACAAGGGTTCTTGTCTCAGGGTCTGGCGAACCTACAAGGTTTTAGTCAACAAAACTAAGCCCCATCGATCTCTTGATAAAGACGAAGTGCATTTTGCTCAATTGAGTAAATGAACTTCGTCTTTTTTAATTTCTTCGCCAAAATTGTATTGAATACCGATATCTCGGACGCGACCGTAGTGGCAGAGGGAATGGTTCTCTCGTTCGCCAATAAAGACATCAAGTTGCCAGTGCTCAAGATTTTTCCATGAGCACTAGCGCAAGCAATAAGCAAATACCTCGTCTTTTCTCGAGTGGTAAAACCTGTGGTCGAAAGCTTTCGAGAAAACTCTACGATGTCTTCTGGCACTTTTCGCATGTATTAGACCTTGCTGTTCATTGCACTGTTGATCGTTTGCATGACCGTTTCTATGTCATTAAAAATCTCGCCGGCTGTAAAACGAAGGACTCTCCAGTGATTCTCAACCAAAAGATTTTGCTTCTTTCGATCGGCGATGAAGCCTTTTTTGAATTTGCCGTGATATTGCCAGCCGTCGACTTCAATGGCAAGCCGATGTGCTGGGAAAGCGATATCCAATCTAAACCTGCGACCAGGGACAGCGTCTTGTAGCTCAAGGACAGGCTCTATATCCCCGTAACGCTGAACCACAGAGTCCCAAAGCAACTGGTGAGGGGGGCTAAGGGTCCTGTTCTTTGGCTTGTTATCGATCTGAGCGACGTTTGCCGAAAGATCGTTGCCGACGGGCGTTCTCCTTAACGCGCCATCCTCTTTGAAAGAAATATCTCCGAGATGCCTTCTGGCCTCGGAGATACTTTTAAAACGAAGCGCCATGACTTAAAAATTAGGGCGTGGTTTTGTGGGTTTTGCGGTCGCAGTAAACCCGCGTGCGGCTGGGGCCACGGTTTTTACTGGCTGCACAAGTGGTTTTGCTGCTGTTGACTTGGCTGGGGCACTGGCACTCAAGGGTGTTGATGCCTTTTTGCCAAAAGACGCTGGTGGGTTCGCCCTCCCCGCTCCAGGTTTTGGTGGGTTAAACCCCGGTTTTTGTGAGGAAAAGTTTGGTTTACTGGTTGAGGCAACTTGTGGCGCTACCAGGTCGTCAGTATGTCCGGCCTCGGCCGCTTCTTCCCAATTAGGTGGATCGCCAGCAAATCCCTCATTGTCCAGTCCTTTGGGATGGTCTTGAGTAGATACCTCTTCGTCTTTAATAACGACTCTAGGATCATCGCTGACGGGGGTAGACAGATCTTGAGAAAGCCTATTCTGAATGGAGGCGGCAACTCTCGATCCCGTGGGGCTGCTGGCTTTCTCTGGTTTGTTTGCTGCGGCGCTTTTACCGAAAGATGGGGCAGGCCTGCGATTTCCTGCGATGCTGCTGGGTGACTTAGCATCATCGGCCTGGTTGAGCTTACTGCCTGCGGCGGACACCGCTCTAATCCTATCTGCAGCACTAGGCTGCGCCTTAATCAAGAATTCAAGCGCTTTGATTTTATAGGTGCCAAATTCTTCGGTTCTGACAAGCTCGAAGGGAACTGTGACGATCTGGCCACTGATGGTTTCTTTGCTTAGCGGTGTATCACCACAGTCGTAGAGGATCGCGTAGCTACCCTCGCTGTTTTCCAGAATTATTTCCTGATGCGATCCGGAATCGGCAAGCTCTTTTGGGCTCACATCAGCAACGACGCCGCTGATCACTAAAGCATTGTATTTCATGGTTTTTCCTTGTCTTCGGACTTGGTTTTATTATCATTAATTATACACCATTAATTATTTTAGTCAATACACTGTATAATAAATTACAAACCCTGTCCGAGAATTTTATGAAGCGCAGATACTCAAACAAAGTCGACTCACTGGAAAACTTCCTGAGACAGGGAGAGTCCGTATCCTGTAAAAGTGTCGCTGTTCTCAATGAAAAGACCTGTGGGCCTACATTCTTGCCGGGCCCTGCTGGTGACGTGGAGTGCCTGGCTTATCTTTGCGCCTTAGACGATGTTGCGAATGAGATCAAAGGATGGGCCCACGAAACTTGCAGAAAGCTGATTAATGATTTCCAAAAATCGAGGAGCATGGGAGGCTTAAGTTCAACGCCTTTTCCACTCGAGGCTGTTCGAGATATCAGCAGAAAAGGGGAATTCGCCAGCTTAATGCTTGATCGTGTACACAAAAAATTTGGCCATGGGGGTAACCAAGTTGCATTCGTTGAAAGCAAATCACGACAGAACGAATATGATGCCCTGGATAGGGGTTTTTTGGAGACAAGAAAAATGATCAACCTATTGGAGCAGGAGAACATGCTCATCGCCTTGAGAAAAAGCCCTTCAAATCGGGAGTTGTTGATGAGCTATGGTGCCTCTCTGGGGGCAAGTGTTTCGGTTGATCAAACTGTGTTCGAAAGCAATATTCTGGAATCTTCGTGCATCGAGGTCAGCGCGACCAGCAAGGCAAGCCCCAAAGTGTAAATCAACTCACGTTTTCTTATTAAGGAGTGGATAGCGACTGGCCAACTTGCTAAGCAACTCCGCCTCTCTTCCGAGATCACCGGATCCATTTCTTAACGTCTTACTCAAACATACAAAATACGCGGTCCTTGCAGCTACGCTTGTGGCTTCAACTTGAGTATTGCTGGGTTTTTGTTCCTGTCCCATTTTTCTACATGTTAATGGCGTTAGATGTCTTGTGTATGCCGGACTGTCGATTTGAGGCTCGTGCAATGTAGTCCAAGTGGCGGTAAAGCCCTGTTGTGTCAAGTCTCGATGCGCTTGAAGAACATGGAGATTGGCTCTGAGGGTCGACTATCGTTCCGAACCCTTGCTGAATTTCGTTTGCTATGGATGGCCTCATTCCGCGCATCAGCATCTTCATTTCGTCGGCCACCGCGCTAAGATCCAGAGCGCCCGTAGCTCGGGTGAGCCCGACGTAAAGAAGCATGATCTCCTCTTTGTTGGTCATCAGGCTTATTCCTGATGGATCTTTTTGATGGCTGATAAACTCGCATAACTTTACCCTCGGAGCCTCCATCCCTTTGAATTTGTGGATGGTCGTCACGAAATTCTGACATCTATCCATTGGTGACGCTGACGCGATTATCTTGCCTAGATTCTCAATGCCATAGTCATCAATAAGCTTCACAAAGGTTCTGTACTCTGAGCCATAGGGTGATTCTGTGTAATCCCTAAAATCTTTCCAAGAAACGAACATCCCGAGTACAGGGTGCTTTGCTCGACCACCGCCGATAAGTGTTTTCGCGTGGGCGGCAAAATTCGAGAACTCCCACAGACTCTGAGAATCGATAGATGTTTTTTCCCCGCGTGAGAGAGCCTGGGCTAGAACATCCATGGCCTGGGCATTAGTGCGGCATAAATAAACATCAGGGGCTATATCATTGTCGTTGTAAACGACCTTTGTTTCTTTTGTTTCCAAGCCTCTGACTGGCACTTGATTGTTCAGGCATTTCAGAAGACTCGTCGCTAAGTCACCAACGTTTTGCCCGAAGCGAAAGCTCTGGGTGAGGTGATATGTAGGCAAATCAAGGTAGTCCAGTGCATTAATCGCCCCTCGCCAAGGGTAAATTTGTTGGAAGTCGTCTCCAACCCAAATTACCTGCGACTCCTGACTTCGAAGGATGTCAAGCATCACGGGGTCGGCGTCTTGAGCCTCGTCAAAGACTATAGTGCAGTCAATCTTATGGTTGGCCTGATGAAAGAGTTTGACGTAAACGCCATGAATAATCCCCCTGGTGCAATTGGGGTCAGTTTGTTCGTGCCAATACCTTTCTACGTGCGGGAACAACTTCTCTCTCAAATAGGAGGCCCTCTTCTCATCACAACCCTCTGGAGTCTCAACATGGGCCAGGGAGAGTTCCTTTTCTGCTGATCTGCAAAAGTTCTCGATCGACTTTTGGACGAGCCGCCCCATATACGAGGAGCTTAGCGTGATCAACTGATTAGTGTGAGATACAAACGAACTCGACTTTAAGCCATATCTGCTTGCCAAGCTAAAAGACGGCTCCTTGGCCATGTGCAGCTTGTCTTGAATCCTCGGGTCCACCATGTTCTTTGCTACGGAGTTGAAAGTGGAAACAACTACGTTTGGCGTGAACGTTTTAGCTGCCTCGGCTGCCCCAGCATTTGTGAATACGATGTAAAGCATATCGGGCTGCGATGAGTGCTCAAATAAGCGCCCTATCTCTCTGCAAATAAATGTCTTGCCGCAACCGGCGCGTGCGATTTGCTTGAAGCTTCCGCCCTCCATTGCTGCCTGAAGGCTTTGCTCCTGCTCGCCTGTGTACTTAAGCCTCATTGATGAGGACTCTGTGGAACATGCTGATCGTACGAACAGCTTGATTATCCGACTCCGTTCTTTCTGGAAGCGGGGCACCATGGTTCATTATTTTAGAAAGGGCGAGCTGCTCAATATCCTTCCGTATTTCTTCCGAGAGGAGATCGAAAATATCCTTCTGATCAAACATGTGCTCGATCTTTTTAAAGGCATCCGGGAACGACCTCTTGTAGAGGAACACCAATCTAGATGCTTGTTCCGTGAGTTCGAGTGCTGGAATTTCCATTTTTACTTTTTCCTAAGATAAACAGTTAAGGTCTCATCCCCGATTGTTTATACCGCTGATCAGTCTTATCAAGCGCTCTGGCGGGTTTGTTCGTATTATGAACAGATGTGAAATCTTGCTTGACTTGATTTGCAAAGGCCAGATTAAAGACGTCTGACCTTGGAGTCATCGCTATTTCAGACTGGATGTCATTTAGCGCGCGAGATGCTCTAGCCGGACAGTCAAAAAAATCAGCTTCAAAATTTTTGACGACACCAAGTTGAAATTTGATTTCATCTGGGAGTCCCAATGAGTAATCATGATCATAGGATTTTGGCATAAGCGCCGCGGCAGACTTGCTATCTAAGTCCCTCGTATTGTTTAAAAACTCCGAAAGCACCTCATAGGATGAACCCGCGCAACCCTTGTCAATATCGATATAGAGCATATCGTTGAAGTCAATGGGCTTACCCGAGGCATCAATTGCACCGATTTGACGAAGAAAATCTTCGCTTGGTTTCTTTGTGCCCGATTCTTTTATTAGGATGCTCACTTTGTTTTTATGGTGCTCCACCAATAATGGCAGGAGTGGATGCACTAACTTCTTCCCAGGAGGTGGGGAATACTTGGATAGATTTATTCCGTGAAACTTGCTGTTCGCATCGAATATATATGGACAAGTGTTCTTAAGCCCAAGGCTAGCGGAAACGGGGGTGTACTTTGGGTCCTCCATCATGGCGCTTTTGATAACGCCTGCACTCTGCAGCATGTGCAAAATCTTGGGGTTTTCCAGAGCGGATTTCACAGGACTAAGGGGCGAAAACTTAGTGGCCGGGATTGAAGTGTTTAATGTGTTTATGTAAGACTCGATCCGTTCAATAGGATCAACGACATCTGGCATTCGCTCATCGATATACAGAAAGTGAGGGATTTTCCGTTGAATCCTCTCTCCAATGGCTGACCTAGGGTCATCTGGACCAATCTTACCGTCGGCGTCACCGAATTTGTCTGGGTAGGCATCTCTAAAAAGCGCCCATAGAAGAGGAATCTCTGGATGTGCAAATTTGTGCCCAGGAGGCGGCTGTATACCAACGTCAGTTTTCGCCATTTCTATAAAGCGGGCGTCCTTCTTCACGTAGTAATCCATACCCAAGAGACTAACCTTATAAAGATCGTCGACGGTCTTAGGTGCAGTTTCTGCTAATTCTATCGTCGTTTCGGGTAGCAGAGCCTCGGGGACGTTCAGATCGTCTTCCGCAACCAGGAGGGTATCGCTCGCCAGTGTAGGCTTTTGGCCCTCAGGGCGGCTCGCCGCGTCAATCATCTTTTCTACAAGACTTCCGTACTGAACAAAGCTTTTGGCAAAGTTCTTCCAACTCGATGTTTTATTTTTAATAAGAGCTGGGGTCATTAAATTCTTTTCATCAATGACAGCATCAAGCGAACGCGTGTCGATACCTGCCGATATCTGCTGAGCTCGGAACGTGGCCATACATTGAGCTGCCGAAGCATACTTTTCGTAGGCCCGTCTCACATCATCGGCTTTCCCTAACAAATAAATTGCTGACATAAATCCACTGGAGGAGTCCGCGGCAGATTTATAGGTTTCCGAGGTCAGTCGAAGTGTTTCAATAGACTCCTCGATGGTCTTAAGAACTGCATTAGCCTCTTCCGACTGTTCTTGAGTGGGCTGGAATACGCCACCATTATTTGCGGGGTAGAGATTTACCCCCGATAGGCCAATAGTTCCGTCTTTCGGAGTAAAGTGTATGCCCTCTATCAAAGCGAATTTTGCTGGCGCACTCGTTAAAGGAGTCCCATTTTTAACAAGACCGCTAAGCATCTCTTCTTTTGTGAGTTCCTTTTTTAACCTAGGGCCGTCCTTAAGGAAGCGAATCAACCTCTGAAATTTGTTCATTTGGTTTTCAAGCCGGACTTTCGACACAAGTCTTGGGTCTACAAGTTGACCGTGCTTTCCTTCCTGGAACTCAAATGCGATCCGCGCGATATTATAACTAGCCAGACGCTCGGCAGCCTCAACGATTTCACTCTTGATTTCTTCTGCATCCTGCATCGAGGCCGGCAAAGTCTCCACGAACTGATCTGGGATAGGCTCCAAAAAATACTCTGGAGGAGCGCTGTCACTTATGTCGCCATTTCTAGACGAGTCAGTCAATGTGTCCGTTAAGTAATCCTCCAGGGACGGAAAATTAGCGGCAACATCGATCTCATCATCTTGCTGGATGATGAAGTCAGGAGTACTCACAACCCTTAGTTCCGGCCTTCCGCTTGCGGGTGCACCCGATTTCCCGATGTCTCTTTCATCAGCCATTGCAGATCCTTTGCTAATTTATCTATACCGTACAAGGTACTAACATACACAATAAAAAGGGCAAGTGTTATTCTTTTCAGGTTCCTATAAGCACTAAATTCACATGATCAACTCCGATATCTATAACATTCGGCTCTCCAAGCTTGGCGAGGCCCTAACGATACTTCCTGTTAAGGAGATGGGGAGCCAGTACGCATTGGATTTTGCCGCCTGCCCTCTTCCAGAGTCAGTTTGCAAACAAAAGATCAGTGAGCAGTTTTCCTCTGCATATTTGGCGGGTGGATATGAAGCCAAGGGGGTGACTAAGTCGAAATATATGGACCTTGGCATAGCTCACATTCTAAAGAGCCCCTTTTTCGGCGATGCGAATAAGGTCCTTCTTGAGGGGGATCGAGTGATCCTAGTCTATAAGACAAATTCTATCTTCACTCTTGAGCAGCTTTTGAGGGAGCTACATGCAACGGAAATCAAGAAGGCCGTAGAGGCAGGCAAGACCGTCGACTGGGATGCGATTGATGAAGACCACCCAGGAGCTTTCAACAAGAACGAGTCTCCGGAAGATCCCATGCAGGGCTTTAACTCGAATTTTGAGGACATGTTGTACGGACAAGAGGAGAGTTCAAGAAATAATTTGTTTTCCTCAGATTCTAGAATTATCAATAGGCTTCAGGCTTCGAGAGAAAGCGGCGCCGACGACAATCTTTCTCCACTCGACTTCTTCTCGACAGGCCCTGTCCCAACCCCCCAAAGCAGGTCCACAATCGAGGATAATGAGCGAGCTGAAGCACGATTCTCAATGATGGAGAGGCGAGCGAGAGGTTCTTTCTCCGAGTTACTGAACAACGAGGAGAAGCCAAAGGCTGAGGCTTCGGTTATGGATGTCGGAAGCCTCGCAAGAAAGCAGGAAGGGGAAGACTATCTAAAGGATATATTCGTTTTCAATGAGAATCTAAGCTCACAGGCCCCACAGGTCGCCCCGTCCAATGGGACAACGACCGCGGTGGAGAGTGCATATTTCGATCCCATGGAAGAAAGTGATAACCCGGTTGAAAGAGATGTATACACCCAACCTTTCGACTTTGGATCAGAAAGCGTGGAAACCTCACAGACGCCTAAGAGCGATACTTTAGAGGGGTCAGAAGGAGAAAGGGTCTCTGGCGAAGACGGAATCCTAGCTGGCACGGAGCCGATGATTTTTAGTAGCGAGGGCGGATTAAAATCTGACCCGGGGTTCAACTTCGCAGCTCAAGACAATCATCCTAAGGTCCCAAGTGTCGAAACGCCGGCACCAACTGAGCGGAGCGATCATAGTGTCGTCGATAAGACTGAGGAGTTCGGATCCGCAGGGGAAATGTTTAGTTTTGGGCCGTCGGCGGGGTCCCCGGGCGATTCTCCGGCAGGCTTTGGATTCGAGCAAGCGCACGTAGACGAGACAACTGCCTTTGAATTCCCTCAAGAGCCGAATCAGGCCATCTCACCCTCCTCTGCCAACAATTTTGATTTCGAAAGTCCGGTGGCAACGTTCAATTCGGATGTAGCAAATGAATCAGAGCAAGCCTTGGCTTCCAGTCCTGTGCTTACTCAAAATGAAAGCCTCGAAAATCCGAATGAAAAATCAGAAGAATGCACTCGGTTTAATTTCGATATGGGAGATACAAAGGAGAACTCAGGGGAATCCCTAGGCTCCCGGCTAATCGAAGAGAACGGGTGGGTTGATAACGAATCCTTTGGTGGCGCCGATCAGCCGGCGCCCTGGGAGTCAACCTTAAACACCTTTGCCAAAAAGAAAGATCAATCTGAGCGTAGGGGCAATTAGATTAAAAAAGTAAGATAAAGCCTTACAATTTTTGCCATAGTGTATAAAGTAGAATAGAATATACTGAAATGGAGGGCTTTATCTTGTTAGATAAAATCAAAAATTCAATGCAGTTCTCGGGCCAGGCGCTGGAAATGCGCGCCAAGCGCCAAAACGTTGTGGCCTCAAATATTGCGAACGTAGACACGCCAGGCTACAAGGCCGTAGACGTTGACTTTTCTGCGGCGCTTAGCGAGGCCACAGGCGCGAAAAAGCCTTTTGCCAGCAGCGCCAGCGAAAACAACGTCCCACGGCTGGCAATGACGGTGTCTAGTGAGGGAATGGTTAAAACTCACGACCGGCATATTCAGGGCCGCGTTCCCGACAACACAGAGTTCGCAAGAAACACTAAATACCGCAGAGGAGATACAGCCTCGCTTGATGGCAACAGTGTGAACATCGAAAGGGAGCGAGCCCTGTTCGCAGAAAACAGCGTTAAGTTCGAGGCATCCCTAAGATCGCTAGACGGTCGCATTCGAACTCTGAAATCCGCCATGAAAACAAGCTTCTAGAAACCCACCGAGGATCTTCAATGTCTCTCCTAAGCTCTTTTAAAGTCGCAGGCACTGGCCTGCTAGCTCAGTCGACCCGGTTGAACACTGTGGCCTCCAATATGGCGAACGCCGAGACCGCCTCCAATAGTGAGGACACTGTTTACCAGGCAAGGAAGGTGGTTTTCGAAGCCGAGCTAAATAGTGCAAGCACGGGACGGGCAAAGTCTGCCGTGTCGGTAAACAGTAAAGAAGTGGTTCTTTCAGACGCCCCCGCCAAGCGCGTGTATAACCCCGCCCACCCCCTGGCGGATAAAGAAGGTTACGTCTTCATGCCAAACGTGGATATTGGCGAAGAAATGGTTGAAATGATCTCGTCCTCTCGTTCTTACCAGATGAATGCTGAGGTCATGAACACCTCTAAGCAATTGCTGATGAAAACGCTGAGCATTGGTGAAGGCTCTTAATTAAAAAAAGGAATATCGAATGTCATTCGTACAGCAAGCGAGTTCGGGGTCGGCTGCGGCAGCCCAAGGGGCGTTAGGTAACGACGCCAAGGATATCGAAGATAGATTCCTGAAGCTTTTAGTCGCCCAGTTAAAAAACCAAGACCCCTTGGAGCCGATGGATAACGCTCAGGTCACAAGCCAAATGGCGCAATTAAACACAGTGACGGGCGTGCAAAACTTGAACAAAAGTATGCAAGAGTTATTAGGCTCCTTTGAGTCGTCGGAGCTTTTGCGTGCAACGAGTTTGATTGGTGGCACGGTTGTTGTTGATGGTAATCGAGTCGGTGTGGTTGAGGGACAAAGTACTTTTGCAGGATTTCAAGTTGAAAGCCCTGTGAATAATGCTCGGTTTGAGGTTGTTGACGCTCTTGGTAAGACTGTCTATGAGCAAGAGCTCGGAGGAAGGTCACGTGGAAACCATGAAGTCTCCTGGGACGGTCGAGACTCATCGGGCGATCAAGTGGCTCCCGGGGTTTATCAATTTCGTGTAACCACAGAGAACGGCGGTGCTCGCACCCCTCTTCGTACATTTGAGACTCGCCAAGTGTTTGGCGTTAACACCGAAGGGGATGGTATTACATTGAACATCGGTGGTGGCGAAAGCGTTGACATCTCCGAAGTGGTCGAGTTTGGAGCGTAAATGGATAAGTTGGTCTACATTGCCGCGGTAGCTGCTAAATCTGCAATGCAGAGACAAGAGCAGGTTTCAAACAATATCGCAAACATTTCCACGCCAGGGTTCAAGTCGCAACTTATGGCGTTTCAAGCCGCACCGATCAAATCGGACGAAGGGCTGCCCACCAGGGCGTACTCTGTTGAAACCACCGTTGGTTTTGATGACACAGAGGGGTCGTTGCAAAGTACTGGGCGTGATCTGGATATGGCAATAACTGGGAAGGGGTGGTTTAGCGTCCAGGGGGCCAATAACCAGGAGATGTACACGCGTGCTGGCTCATTCGGCGTTTCTGAACAAGGGATACTGGTGAACCAATCCGGTCTGCCTATCGTTGGTGAGGGCGGTGAGATCAACATCCCCCAGACGTTCAGGATTGAGGTCTCGTCAACTGGCGCTATTAATGGATTCGACACGGAAAACCCGCAGGCTGCACCGGTAGTGCTCGGGCAACTTAAGCTCGTAAACCCAGATCGAGCCGGAATGGAACGACGTGATGACGGGTACTTTCAGATCAAGGGCGGTGGAATTGCCGAGGCCGATGAGTCCGTACGGGTGGCAAATGGCTATCTGGAAAATTCGAACGTTAATCCGGCTGGCGCCATGGTCGACATGATTACAACGCAGCGCGAATTTGAAGCCCATTTGAAAATGATTCAAATGGCAGAAGAAAACTCTAAGAGCAGCAATAGCTTGCTTGGCTTAAATTAAGGAGCACCAATCATGATGAGATCTCTTTGGATAGCAAAGACGGGCCTTGATGCCCAACAAACCCAGTTAGATGTGGTGTCAAATAACCTTGCCAACGTTTCAACGGCAGGCTTTAAGCGCTCAAGGGCAGTGTTCGAAGATCTGATGTATCAGACATTGCGCCAGCCAGGCTCGGATGCGGCTGAAAATACTCCTGTTCCCTCCGGTCTTCAGATCGGTACTGGCGTCAAGCCCGTGTCAACCGTAAGAAACTTTTCTCAAGGAAACTTGACTCCGACAGAGAATCTCTTTGATGTCGCCATCAATGGCAAGGGCTTTTTCCCAATCACCATGCCAGACGGCACCACAAACTACACCAGAGATGGAAGTTTTCAGCTTAACGCTGAGGGCGAAATTGTTACAAGCAATGGATATCGCTTGCAGGGGCCTATAGTTGTGCCTGAAGAGGCTGTCAATGTTGTTATTTCCCAAGACGGCCTAGTCAGTGCGATATTCAACAACGACCCCAACCCCCAGCAGATCGGGCAGATCGCACTGGTGGATTTCATTAACCCCGCAGGACTTCTGGCAAAAGGACAAAATCTGTACCAAGAAACAGCCGCGTCCGGTGCGCCCCAGGAAAACCAGCCAGGTGAGGCTGGACTCGGCTTGCTTAATCAGAACTACATTGAGACAAGCAACGTCAACGTCGTGGAAGAGCTCGTAAACATGATCCAGACCCAGCGCGCCTATGAAATCAACTCAAAGGCTATCACCACAAGCGACCAGATGCTAGGCAGACTGACTCAGCTATGAAAAAAACTAACCTCCTCTTTCTAACGCTTCTTTGTACAGCCGCTGTTGGTTGTTCAACGCTTGCGCCATCAGTCGACTTTCCCGATGAGCAAAAAACCTCCTCGACCGAACGTAAACGATTGGAGGCAATTCAGGCTGATCGGGCCGAGCTTAGGTCCAGAGACGCAGAGGACGCGCAATACGCGCGCGAGGAGGCGATTCGAGCCAGCGGAACCTCTGATGGATCGATATTTAACACGGCCAGTTACTCCGGATTGTTTGAGGATCGTAGGGCACGAGCTGTTGGTGATCTCTTAACAATTGACATCCAAGAGAACATTGACTCGGAGCAACAGAACGAAACTTCAGTAAGCCGCGATGACGACCTGAGTATTACCACGCCCGAGATCCGAGGTTTCTTCAACCTTCGCCCGATAGGCGGTGCTGTCAACTCGAGCAAGGATTTCAATGGCCAAGGTGCCACTAGAGCAAACAACAGGGTACGAGGACGCGTCTCTGTTGTGGTCACGGAGGTTCTTCCGTCAGGAAATTTGCGTGTAAAAGGTGAGCGCCAGATCGGGACGAATCGAGAAGTTGAGAGTATCAAATTCTACGGAATCGTAAATCCAGAAACGATTAGGTCCGGGAACCGGGTCTCGAGTTCAGAGGTGGCAGAAGCACGCATCGAATATCGAGGCAAGGGCGCGATCGACTCAGCTCAGGCGATGGGGTGGATGTCTCGGGTTTTCTTGAGCATCATGCCGTTCTGATAAAAGTTTAGGACATAAAATGAAAAAATTGATCTTGGCCCTCATGGTTGCATCAACAAGTTTTGTTGAGCCGGCGGTGGCCGCTCGCATAAAGGATATCACTACGATCCAGGGTGTTAGAGAGAACCCCTTATACGGATATGGATTGGTAATTGGTCTTGATGGAACTGGGGATCAATCCAGTCAAACGAGGTTTACGGCGCAATCAATTGAATCGATGCTTACAAAAATGGGTGTAAACCTACCGCCTGGCATAAATATCCAAGCAAAAAATGTGGCGAGTGTCATGGTGACGGCCAGCTTACCCGCATTCTCAAAGCCAGGTCAGGCGATTGATATTACGGTCTCAAGTATTGGCAATGCCAAAAGCTTAAAAGGCGGAACATTGTTAATGACTCCGCTCAAAGGTGCGGACGGTAATATTTACGCTGTCGCCCAAGGCAGTGTAATTGTCGGCGGGGCTGGAGCTGAGGCCGGCGGGTCTAGCAAGAAAATCAACCATCTCTCCGCGGGTAGAGTGCCTGAGGGCGCTGTAGTTGAAAGATCGGTTCCTTCAAAGGTCTTGACGGCAGACACAATTAAACTTGAGCTAAGTGAACATGATTTCGGCAACATCGAGCGAATTGTAAACGCCATTAATGATCGATTTTCTGGTGCGGCACAGGCGATTGACGCACGTACCGTGGAAATTCAGGTTCCCAAAGAAATGAATCAGAAGATCGCATTTATGTCTACCGTGCAAGCACTTGAAATAAACGAGGTGGACGCCGTTGCAAAAGTAATAGTGAACTCGAGAACTGGATCGATTGCGATCAACCAACGTGTAGCATTAAAGCCATCGGCCGTATCACACGGAAACCTCTCGGTTAACATTCAATCCACGCCTATTGTTAGCCAGCCGAATCCTTTTGCAACGGGTGAAACGGTTACAACTTCTTTCGATGAAATCACGATCAAAGAAAGCGGCGGAGAGCTAATCAAAATCAGTGGAACAAATAGCCTTAACGACGTGGTCAGAGGATTGAATCAACTGGGGGCTACCCCCTCCGATCTCATCTCAATCTTGCAAGCTTTGAAGCAGGCTGGAAGCCTTCAGGCGTCCCTAGAGGTGATCTAAATGGACGCCCTGCCTCCAAGTACCACCCATTACATTAGCCAGATGCCTCTCCCAGCGAGAGCGCAGGCGCAGCTAAGTGCGATGGATCCTAGGGCCTTGGGTGCCTTAAAGTCAGAGTCAGCAAGCAGCGATGCCGACAAGAGCGCTGCGGCATCTAAATCCGCGGCCAAACAAGTCGAGTCTATGTTCATCCAGAACATGCTAAAACAATTTAGGCAGAGTTCCAAGCCGTTTGAGAGCGGGGTATTAAACTCGAGCGCAACTGAGTCGTACCGTCAAATGTATGATCAGCAACTCAGTCAAGACCTAGCGAATCCAGGGCTTGGGATGTCTGCATATTTCGAACAGGCAATTAACCCAAAGAAACATCTGCCACTTGCCGGATCTCTGCCTGGTGTCGATTCGCCTTCAGCCGTAGAAAAGGATGTTGCGGCTAAGCATATGCCAATAAGAAAGATTGGGGCATCAAGCAGACCTGTAAAGACTTCTAGACCTTCTGAAATAACCTTGGTGTTGAAAGCATTGAGAGAGCGTCCGGGCCAAGAGGTTGAGGCAGTGAAGATAGCAAAGGTTAAATCTCTTGCGGCCACACCTGCGTCAATCGCGGATCCTTTTTTGCCTAGCAAACAGCAAGAAGAAGATCTAGGATTCTATGAGCCGCTGAATGATGTGATCACATCAATCAGCATGAAAAATAAAGCCCCACAGAATTGAGAAAAGCGTGCGCAAACAGATAGCACGTGTAAACTATTTTTATCTAATCTGTACTAACTAGAAGAGTATCTATGTCGATTTTAACTAATGCTTTGTCTGGCCTTCTTGCCTCTCGTTCATCTCTTGTAACGACGACAAACAACATCAGCAACGCGAACACAGAAGGCTACTCTAGACAGCGCGCAGAATTGAGTGACCGCGGTTCGCAGTTCCTTTCGGGCGTTAGACTTGGCAATGGTGTTGGGGTCAATGGAATCAGTCGTGCATATACTGATCTGATCAATGCCGAGATAAATCGCAACACATCTCTTCAGTCGTCATTGACATCATCACAACAGCAGCTTTCGAGGATCGACTCAATCATTAGCGCGGACGGAGCTGGTATCAACGATGCTTTTCTGGCTTTCTATGAATCGGGCCAAGATCTCTCAGTGCGTCCGACAGACATCGTTGCAAGGAACTCATTCCTGTCGAAAACTGAAGCTTTGGTTGCACGGTTCAACGACTTAGATCGTTTGATCACAGACACTAAAAATGAAGGAACAAAGCAAATCAGTGAAAGCGTTGGTTTTGTCAACCAGCTCAGCTCCGAAATTGCGAATTTGAACAAACTGATCTTGCAAAGCACTTCTTCTGATGGCCAACGTCCAAATGAACTTCTTGATGCAAGGGATCTAGCTGTAGAGCGTCTTGCTGGTGAAATCGAGATTGAGCGAGTTATCCAGGACAATGGTTCCTTCTCTATATTCTTGAAAAACGGTCAGCCACTGGTCGCGGACTCAACTTCCTATCAAATTGCGGCGAGACAGAATCCTGTCGATCCTCAAGAGGTTCAAATTGGCGTGCAAGCGCCAATAGCAGGTTCAGTAGAATTTATCTCTTTCGGTCCAGACAGGCTTGGAAACGGCAAGATCGGCGGCCTGCTAACCGCACAGAAAAAGCTCGATGAATACCAAAACACTCTGGGCTTGGTGAGCGTTCGATTTGCAGAAGAGGTGAACTCAGCGTTTGAGGGGGGGGTTGATCTGGATGGAAACCCCGGAGAGCCCCTACTCTCTTTTGCTGGACAAGTCGGGTTTAACAATGGGTTCTCTCAGGTAACGGCCAATGAGTTCAATGCGAATCAATCTGTCACGTTTTCAAGTATTAGCTTTGATTCTTCGGTAATTTTGCCAAAGCAATTTGAGGTTTACCAAAAAGCTGGACAGCTATACGTCAGAGAGAAAGGAAGCAATGTAGAAGGGGCTATCGTAACCAATGACGGCGCCGGAAACTACGACGCTGGCAGCTTCGCATTTACGTTATCTGGGCCGGTGTCTGACGGCGACTCTTTTGTTGTATCGCCCGTGAAGTTGGGGGCGAAGAATTTGTCTGTCTCCATCAAAGACCCATATTCTCTTGCTACTTCAAAGAATCCGGCCCTCGTCGGTGACAACGGCGTAATGCTTGACATCGTTGGCCTACAAAGTGCGATTAAGGTCTATACAAGCTCTGGAGCGAAAGGCTCAACCATACTTAACGCTTTTACTGACCTGGTTAACCGGGTGGGTAATGATAAAAAAACTATCGACAGCAGCTTGATGGCTCAAGCGTCGGTCCTGTTCCAGTCAAAGAGCGAAAAGGACTCGGCGGTCGGGGTTAACCTGGATGAGGAAGCTGCAAACTTAATTAAGTTCCAGCAAAGCTACCAGGCCGCAAGCCAAGTTATCTCTGTCGAGAGAAGCTTGTTTGAAGGCCTATTGAACACTTTGCGATAAATTCACGATCACCTCAGAAAGGGAGAAGTGGCTACGGCATTCTAGAAGCCAATATATGGCTACATGTTAAAGCTGCGAACACAATATGACAGTAAGAATTAGCACCTCAGCGTTCTACGCTCAAAACACAGAGCGATTGCTCGAACAACAGGCCCAGATCGCGCGTAAGCAGGATCAAATCAGTTCTGGTGTTAGGGTTGAGAAATCCTCAGAGGATCCTCTGGCCTTCGCTGCCGCACAGCGTGCTGAGAACTCATTAATGCGTATTAATCAGTATGAGAGAAATATCACTTTTGGAGAAACCTTCCTAAGTGAAATGGAAGTGGTAATGGAGGCTTCTGGTGAAACCATGAAGCAGATCAAAGAAAAATTGATTCAAGCTAACGGTGGAATTTTGTCAATAGAGGATCGCAAGATCATTGCAAATGATCTCCGCGGAAAGCTCAATGAAATGATCAGCCAGGCAAATCAAAAGGACACCTCGGGAAACTACATTTTCAGCGGAACATCTGCGACCACTCCTGCATTCTCTGCAACAACCCCCTTCGGATATCAGGGCACCCCTTCGCCTGCAAGCGGAATTACTTTCCAAGTGGCCGATGGACGAACCATGGATCTTTCGATTAATGGAAGTGATGCGTACACAGACTATGCTGCCACAGGTGAAACGTACTTCGAAATGGTCGAACAGGCTATATCAGTACTTGAAGACCCCTCAGCAAACTTGGCATCAAGCTTCTCTGCTATCGGTTCAAAAATGGACCGGGTATTTGACAACCTACAAATTGCGCGCGGCCGGGTAGGAAACAAGCTGGAAGAAATGGCAGCCCTTAAAACAGGTTTCAATATCGTGAAGACGGAGCTGCAGAAGGTCATCAATCGGGAGGTCGCAACAGACCTAACCCAGACCATTAGCGATCTCGCTCAGGCAGACATCCTGTTACAGGCTTCGCAGAAGTCTTTCGCAAATGTGAGCAAAGTATCCTTATTTGACTACCTGTGAGAGCCAAAACTACAACAGCCATCATCTATTCTCAGGGCCTAAACGAGGCTTTGGAGAGGAATATCTCAAGACTCCAGGGGTGGGTCAGTGAGATTTTGGTGATGTACCTAGGAGATGAAGGCTCTTTCATTGACAAGATTCGCTCACTAGAAAATGTGAGGGTTCACCGATCACTGTGGAGAGGCTCACTTTGCGATCTCCGAAATGAAGCCAGGGGTATATCCCGGGGTGAATTTCACATTCATTTTTTTGAAAATGAATCAATCGCAGACTCTGCTTTATGGCCTTATCTTCACAAGTCGGTGGCAGTGATGACCCCTACTTGCACAGGTAGACTGGCGGTAAAGACCGCTGGATCGAGATATATGGTTTGGCAGTCCAGAGTGTTTCATCGATCGTACGAGTTCGAGGGTGAGTGGAGAACAAATCCGTCTCTCAACAGCCCAAAAAACCGACATGACATACTTTTCTGTATAAATGCGGGCAAGGCCGCTGGCACATTTTTGCCTCATGGCGAGCCTATAACTCTTCTGAACAAGGATGCTGAAAACCCATGGTCACTATATGAATATGCGGAGAGCAGACTTATTGAGCAGGCCTACGAAGAAGCCAATCTATTGCTTAATACTGTTTGCCAGACAACCCTTGGGAAGGATGTAGATTTGAACCACGCTGCGATGATGGCGCTGATAGAGTGCAAGCTCGCACATGGCATTGCTCATGGTGCCCTGCCTGGACCGCACTTGACTTCAGAACGCACCCGAGAATCCCCGTCTTACTTTCATATGATGGGAGATCTATATGCAGCCCGATACGCATCGACTGACGACAGTGACGATTACGAAATGTCGATGGAGTTCTATGTAGGTGCTTTAGGCGCCCGAAAGGTCAATAAGTTAAGCCGACACCTTATTGGTGCTGGTTCTTTACTAACAAAAAACAAAATTCAACGGCTATTTGATTTATCGAGGGGTTTCGCATGAGTGTAGAAGCATACAAAAAAGTTGAAATTGAAACGAAGGTTTTTGGGTCTTCAAAATACGAATTGATCCTGCTGATGTACGAGCGCACGATCCAGCAGATAGAGTTGATCAAAGAAAAGATTCTTGCGAAGGATCACGCGGCCAAAGCTTTCCACGTTGAGAAAGCGATGATGATCATTTCCGATGGGCTGCGCGCCTCGCTTGACGAAGAAAAAGGTGGACAGCTTTCGAGCAACCTTTTCAATTTGTACACGTTCATCAACAGTGAACTGGTTTCAGCATCCGTGCAAAACGACGCGAAGAAGATTGATGGGTGCCTGGAGATCATGAAGGAAATTCAGGCAGCATGGGTACAAATCGGAGCCGCTGCGAAATGAATTTTCAAGAATTAATAGATACGATCGGTGCGGCAAATACAGCGATGCTTGAGGCCGCTGGAGAGGACCGTTGGGATGACTTCCTTCTAATTGCGGGAGCGAGAGAGTCTATGGTCGGGATGTTTAAATCCGCTCTAGAGGAAGGTCGGACTGTAAGCGGAGACGCTCGGTTAAAGGCCACGGAGTCTCTCGAGCGGATTGTGTCTGAGTATGCGGACATAGAGGCAGTGATAAAGGCTCGAATGGGTGCGTTGGCGCAGGCAGCAACTACTCTCGGCAACACGGAAAAGATCGAGAAATACTACGAATTCAATCGAACTGCCTAAATGTCTATTGCCTATCAAAATCTTCCCGGGGTCAAACCTGGAGAAAGCTCTCTTCGTGGGGGATCCTCCTCTGGTTCGGCAAGGGCCACTATCGTTGGCGGCTTATCGCTTTCCGATAGAAGAGCGATAGAGGGCTCAGTACAAACCGCCACGTTCCTGAAGTCCACTGGTAAAGACACCATTCTCGTTAAATTAGGTCAATATACGGCCGAGCTCTTGATGGAGCAGCCAAGCAATCTTGAGCAAGGCGAGGAGTTCTCAGTGAGGATCGGTAAGTCTTCAGGTGGACTAGAGAACCCGCTATCTTTAAGGCGTATTGATGGGGGGAGGTCTTTCCAAAGCGAGGGTTTTCGTATCGAGCTCACCAAAGCAGGTTCACTGTTTGGGGATCTAGTGGTTCTTTCAAAGGGAGAACCAGCGCTAATTAGCGCAAAGTCTGATGCAATGAAAAGTGTTAGGGATCTAATCTTGAGGTCCATGGACACAAACGGAGGGCAGCTTGATGCCCGAGGTGTGCTTGCAAAGTCTCTCGCAGAATTTATATTTTCGGTCGTTGACAAAAGCGGGCTTTTTTATGAGGCACACCTTAAGCAATGGGCAATGGGAAAGCGGAGTACTCAGTCAATAAAAGCTGAAATGCAGAACATGTCATCGGGTTTTGTGGAGTCATATGACGACAACACCCCGTCTATCGCAAAGCATTTCGAAGCTTTTGGAACCGCGGACAAGAACCCACAGTTCGCCGCATCGCAAATGGGTTTACTTGAGTCGGGCAAGTTCGGCTTATTGATCCATGGTCTATTTAGTGCGCCTATTGAGATTGAATTCGAGCGTGATCAGAACGAAAAAAATTCCGATGACTCAGGGACTCAGGAGCGCGCCGCTTGGTCCATCTCTATAACGACCACCACCCCGTCTCTGGGACTGGTGTCAGGAGTAATCCGGCAACAAGAGGGTCTTATGGATATCCACATCTCCGGATCGAAAGAGGCTATTTCAAAATTGAAGGCTAAGCGCCAGAGTTTCATCTCGACCCTAAATAATGGGGGCGTCAGCGTGAGGAGCATAACCTTTGACAACTGACAAAAAGCAGCCATCCATACTGCCGGTGGGAATGGTAGCGCATCCAGGAAAACCATCAGAGCATCTCGTCTGCGTTGACCCGATTGGTACGCGCCTTAGCAAACGGGATGCGATAGCGCTTTCATACCTTACCCGTTCAGGTAACCCCAGGGTGGTTGCAAAAGGCTCTGGGATCTTGGCTGAAGAAATCATTCGCAAAGCCAAGGCCAATGGGATTTTTGTTTACGAGTCTAGAGAGTTGCTTCTGGCTCTAAGTGGAATCGACATAGACCAAGAAATCAACAAAGACATATACCACGCTATTTCTAGTCTTCTGATTTGGATAGATGACGCTGAAATGGACGCCTCTGTCTCAGAGAAGCTTATAGCTACGGATAGCTAAAGCCCCCTCTTCTTAGCTACCGGGCATTAAATCTAATATTTTTGGGTAAATAAGCGCTCCATTTTCAAGTGGTGGTGATATACTTTTTGCTACTATATATCGAGTAGCAATATTTAGATTGCTCGACAAGAACAAACCAACAGATTCCAGGGAATCAGACATGCAAGGTACAGCAGCAATCCAAACCGTGGCTACTCAAGTAGGCGATGCTCGCCAAGGCGAGGCACCTAAGGCCGCTGAGATAGGCTCAAATGCCCCCTTCGACCAGCTCAAAAGACGTATTAATGATCTGCCCGCAAAATCAAGGTTAGGCTTACTTGCGGGGGCTACTCTGGCTGTCGCTGTTGTCGTTGCCTCTCTTATTTGGCTGTCAACCCCGAATTACAAGGTTCTCTTTAGCAACATCAACGACAAAGACGGTGGCGAGATCACTCAGTTGCTCACTAAGATGGGAGTTCCTTACAAGTTCTCTGCTGGAGGTACCTCTATCCTGGTTCCTGAGGAGAAGGTACATGACACTAGATTGGCGTTGGCCAGCGAGGGGTTACCCAAGGAAAGTGTTACCGGTTTCGAGACTATGGACAGTCAGCCTCTTGGGGTTACTCAATTTCAAGAGCAGGTCAATTATCAAAGAGGCCTAGAAGGCGAGCTCGCAAGAAGCATCCAGTCAATCCAAGCCGTTGAGAGCGCCAGGGTTCATTTGGCGATGCCAAAGCCCAGCATCTTCGTTCGAGATGAAGAAAAGCCCTCAGCCTCTGTGGTCGTAACGCTCCGAAGAGGAAAGTCCCTCAGTCAATCTCAAATTGACGGCATTGTCCACCTGGTGTCATCAAGTTTGCCGAATCTAAATCCGAAAGCAGTGTCCATAGTTGATCAAACAGGATCGCTATTAACAAAGAACGAAGAGGGTTCATTGACGGGCCTGACGACAACGCAATTAGGCCTACAGAAGCAGCGGGAGCGCTCATATGAAGAAGCCATCCTGAGCATCCTAAGCCCTCTGTTCGGAAAAGAAAACGTAAAGGCCACCGTCTCTGCGGATATGGATTTTTCGGCGGTAGAGCGAAAGCTGGAGGTATATAAACCCAACTCTGAAGGTACCGCAGCAATCCGAAGTTCACAAAAAAGCATGGTTAAAGACGGCTCCACTGACAATCCGAGTGGGATCCCAGGGCTGCTGGCAAATACACCGCCTGATGGCGCTGAAGCTCTAATAGGAGGCAATCCAAGGGATCTGGCGCAAAATGGATCATCCGCTAGCTCCGGTGAAGAGAAACGTAGCGACGAGGTAACTAATTATGAGGTTGACAAAGAAACCGTCTTCCGCAAGGAACAGGTGGGTGTTGTCGGTCGGGTTAATGCCGGCGTCGTAATTAACTACAAAACCCTTATTGCCGACGGCGAGGCCAGAGAAGTTCCGTTGACCCCTGCTGAGATGGAAGAAGTTAACAAGCTTGTGAAGCAGGCAATTGGGTTCAACGCTGAGCGTGGAGACGAGCTTAATGTGGTGAACCAATTGTTCAATAAAGAGGTTGCTCCAGAGGAAGGGTTCTGGGCTCAGCAGAGTACTGTGGATTTGCTTAAGTCTGTGGGGACTCCTCTTGGAGTTGCACTTATTGTTGGCGTTTTAGTGTTAGGTCTGATCAGACCTCTACTTAAGCCTCTAATGGGTCAAGATCCAAAGGATGGCCCAGAATTGCTGCCGAATACGTCTGTGGGCTCTCCCCTTCTTTCTTCTAGCATTGGTGGTGACGAAGATGATGAGTCTTTCTACGAAAGCCCGGTTGATCGGGAAGCAAGAAGGCTTGAGAAGGACAGAGAAGAGCGACTCGAAATGGTTCGTCGTCTCGCAGCAGAAAACCCTGAGGTTGTCGCCTCAGTGGTTAAGAGTTGGATTGCCGGTCAGACCCTGCTTGCACCCACTGCTGGTGCGCCCGTAAATTCTCAACAACCTAAGCTACAAGGATAAAAATAATGCTGTCTCAACGCGCAGAAGAAGGCCTAGAAAAAAGTGCGATCCTGATGTTGGCCATTGGGGAGGAAGGCGCCTCAGATGTGATGAAGCACTTGTCCCCAAAAGAGCTCCAGCGCCTAGGTCTAAAAATGAGCAAGACTCAAAACGTCTCAGTTGACACCGTCGATTCGGTAATGAAAGACGTGCTTGAGGTTACCAATACGCAGAGCTCGCTGGGAATAAATTCTAGCTCCTACATCAAGAATGTTTTGAACAAAGCACTTGGCGAAGAAAAGGCAAGCTACCTTCTGGACACTATCCTGGCCAACAGTGACACTTCTGGCATTGAGGGGCTTAAATGGATGGATCCTCAAGCCGTCTCGGAGTTAATCAAAGACGAGCACCCGCAAATTATCGCCACAATTATGGTTCACCTTGAGAAGGACCACTGTGCCGCAATCCTGAACTATTTTGGAGAGCGCCTACGTTCCGATGTTGTCCTGAGAATTGCGACGCTTGAGGGTGTCCAACCCAATGCTATAAAAGAGTTGAACGAAGTTCTGTCCAAGTTGCTTTCGGGGGGAGGAGACAAAGTGTCCAAGAAGGCCTTGGGTGGTACAAGAACTGCGGCTGAAATTCTGAACTATGTAGGAAGCAGCTCTGAAAAGCTTATCCTTGATTCAATCGCCGAGGTCGAGCCAGAACTAAGCGCGAAAATTCAAGAAGAAATGTTCACGTTCGAAAACTTGTTGGATATCTCGAACAGAGACATGCAAATGCTGCTTCGAGAGTTGGAAATTGACAAGCTGGCGGTGGCTATGAAAGGCGCGCCGGAAGAGATTAAAAATAAATTCTTCTCGAATATGTCGGTGCGAGCGGCAGACGCGTTGCGCGACGAAATTCAAATTAAAGGCGCGGTAAGGGTTTCAGATGTGGAAGCAGCTCAGAAAGAAATCCTGAAAGCTGTACGCGAAAAGGCGGACTTGGGCCAGATCCAAATTATTAAGGGTGGTGAAGGTGCAGTCGTCTAAAATCATCAGAGCCAGGGACCTCAAAATTGCGGATGTGCAGGGCTTTTCCATGCTCTGCGCAAAGAAGGTGACGTCCGAGCAGCGTTCTGCTGAGGTGGCTAGCGAGGTCTTGGAAGCGGTCCAGTCCAATGTAAGGGAGACCCTTTTCGCGGAGACCGCATCAATCAACATGCTAGAGTCCGAGCGTTTGAGGGCCTGGGAGCAGCGTTTGATTGAGAAAGAAAAAGACCTTTTGAGCAAGGAACAAACCATTTTGATGGTCGCAGAAGAAGCTGGCCTGAAAGCCGGTTACAGGGAAGGATGGGAATGTTCGCAACAAGAAAGAGTTTTACTGAAAAAATGCGCGGAATCTTTCGAAGCCAAGTTTAATGAAATTGAGAGCAAGCTTGCCCCTCTCGTAGTGGAGTTGGCTGTGCACGCTGCGCGACATATCGTGCACGAGTCTTGTTCTATTAACCTTGAGAAAACACCCGAAAATATCAAGTCAGTTATCGCGCAATTTAAGCTTAATTCCAAAGAAATAGAAATCGTCGCAAACTCTCGTACGATTGCCGCGATTCGGAATCATGACGTAAAAGATACGATCTTTTCGAGATTCACCTTTACACCAGATGAAAGCCTAGAAGACATGGGTTTTATCCTGAGGCATGATGATGGGGCGTATGACTCCACTATCGAGACCCGCTGGGTTAGGGCAATTGGACAACTTTCTGAAACTGAAAACTATCGATCGAATAAAGAGATTCCAAGCTACCCTGAGTATGTTAAATCGATCGTCGAGGACAAGTCTTGAGCGCGCTCCTTGATCATGTTAAGAAAGCAAAATTTTTGGTTCAGCAAAATCTCTCAGACAGAGCAGAAGGCAAAATAACGCGCATATCCGGCCTGGTACTAGAAGCCACCGGCTTGACTGCCCCGGTGGGCAGCGTTTGCAAAGTGGCTCAGGCGGATTTAACCGAAATCGATGCTGAGGTCGTCGGCTTTAAGGGCAATCTTTTGGTTTTAATGCCACTTGAGCAGATTGGCGGGATCCTTCCGGGCGCTCGAGTGATGATTGAAGAGCCCCCACGTTCTTCTCCGGTCTTCGGGAAAATCGAAGTTGACAAGTCAGTGAACTATGATGGGCTACGATTCCTTCCGGGAGGCAATGGTCTTCTTGGTAGGGTTGTTGATGCATCTGGCAGGCCACTTGATGGGAAAGGTCCGATCTATGGCGCTGACTATAAATCGATCAAGCCAAAACCAATCAATCCCTTAATGAGGGAGCCCGTGGTTGACTCTCTTGACGTGGGAGTCAGAGCAATAAACTCAATACTTACGGTGGGTAAAGGTCAGCGCTTAGGCCTATTCGCTGGCTCCGGGGTTGGAAAATCAGTGCTAATCGGAATGATGTGTAAGTACACGAAGGCCTCCAGGGTTGTTGTAGGCTTGATTGGTGAGCGTGGGAGAGAAGTACGCGAGTTCATTGAGCACAACCTGGCAGAAGACGGCCTGACCAAATCCGTAGTTGTAGCTGCGCCGGCGGATTGCTCGCCTTTGCTTAGGATGCAGGGCGCAAACTACGCCACATCTATCGCGGAAAGGTTTCGCGACGAAGGGCATGACGTGCTCTTAATCATGGATTCTCTGACTAGATATGCCATGGCACAACGTGAGCTTGCGCTGGCTATGGGGGAGCCTCCCGCGACCAAGGGGTATCCTCCCTCAGTGTTTGCCAAGCTGCCCGCCTTGGTAGAAAGAGCCGGTAATGGGGACTGTGGAAAGGGGACTTTAACGGCATTCTATACCGTGTTGACAGAGGGCGACGACCAGCAGGACCCCATAGCCGATTCTGCAAGGGCAATCTTAGATGGCCACATAGTCTTATCCAGAGAGCTGGCCGATTCCGGCCATTACCCCGCGATTGACATAGAGAAATCCATCTCAAGAGTAATGCAAAACATCTGCTCGGAAAGCCAGATTAAGACTGCCAGGGATGTAAAGGCCATGTTTTCGAAAGTCTCACAAAACAAGGATTTAATCAAAATCGGGGCGTACAGCAAAGGTAGCGACCCAGGCCTGGATCGAGCGATCGAACACTTCGACCGGATTGAAGCTCATTTGAAGCAGGGAATCAATGAGAAAAGCGACTTCAAGTCAAGCTTGGCGAGTCTCCACGCTGTCATTGAATCCGAGGGGGCGTCCGGCCAGCGTACCTTGAGACGAAAGAAATAGGAGGCTAGCGAATGGATGCCTACTCTCTGCTCTTAGATATGAGGAAAAAAGATGTTGAGCAAGCCGCTCAAGAGGTGTCTACAGTTAAATCTCAGATCGAGAAAGCTAAGGCTCAGATCTCCACAATGGAGAACTATCTTCTGGAAATTAAGAAGAAGGCAACCAGCAGTGCGGTTGGGGGTACTTTCGGCGATAAGGTAGTTGGGTACTCGAACTACATTGAAAAGATTCGAGGAGGTGTTTCTCAACAAAAACATCGTCTGGATATTCTTTTAAAACAAGCTGAGTTTGCACATCAAAGATGGATTGGGAAAATCATGGAGATGAAAAAGGTTGAGAAGCTGATTGCTACTCGAAGCCGAAAACAAAATGAAGCCCAAGCAAGGAGCGAACAAAAAGCGTTTGATGAACTAAGTGTTCGATTTGCCCTTTCAAAAGAAGACGACTAACCAGGATAATCTATGTCAACCACAATGAACGAAAACAGCGGCAGTAAAAAAATGATGTTGATCGCGGGTCTATTGCTTGCAACTATAGCTCTGGCAGGTGGAGCTTTTTTTATGCTGTCGGGCGGTGCTGGTGGGAACCTTTTGTCCACAGGCGGCTTTAAAGCACCGGCATACGTGCCCATGGATTCTCTAATCGTCAACCTGGCTGACAAAGACAGAGAACGTTACGTACAGGTGGTCTTAGTATTAGAAGCCGGAGATGAATCGGCTCGAGAGGCACTTACCCAAATGGCCCCAGTGCTCCGAAGCAGAGCGATGATGGTCTTGTCCAGAAAATATGCTGAACCGTTGAAGACTTCAGAAGGGAAGCAAGCCCTGACCGCTGAACTGATGGATCTAGTTCGAGTATCCCTCGAGGATGCTAACTATCCGAATCCAGCAGAAGGCATCAAGCAGATTCATTACAGCACCCTGGTAATACAATAGACGCCCAATTTCATGGCTTACCCGGCATTGCCTGTAAGCCATATTCTAGCTAGATAAATTGGGGAACTTGAGCTCAAGTCCAAGTTGAATTTTTCTGGTGAGCTTAATTGACCTCTCAATTGATTCCATATCTCTGAAAACAGAAGCATTCGACCGAAACAACAATCCCTTTACCTCGATTGTCTCGTATCGATTTAATTGCTTGTTCAAAAGTTTCTCAACGGAGTCCTGCAGGCTGGAAGATAGCTCCCTATCCCACATAGAGGCTTCAATTTTCGCTGGGTCAGATTGATACACGTCCCTATCAAGTGGCTCTGCGGTGGTTTCCATCTCAAAAACTTCGATATTCCGATCAGGATTGCTTATTCTTTGGAAAAGTACCCTGGTTCTAGATGGGTTTATTAAGTCAAAAATAAATACAGAAGAAAAATGGGAAATTGAATGGTCCTCTTTGATTGCCCATGAAAGAAGCCTCCTGAGTTCAACAGAACATACCAGACCGTTTTCGTCTACGGTAATTCGACTTGATCGACCCTCTGGATTCTCATCCTGAATCCTTAAGGCTTCCCTGACAAGAGGTGAGTCTCTGTGGTTCACGCGTAACTCTGTGCCGTCGATGAAATCTATGGCACTGGGGTCGAGTGTCATTTCTCGGGACAGTAGGCGAGAAAGTCACCATTTATGGTGTTCGCCTGTTGATTGGAGAGAAGCAATTCGCGACAGCTTATGCCGCGACTTTCGTAATAGGACGCATAGTCAAATTCATCCTTTGACCCCGCGGGTTGAAAATGAAGAACGTGTGTGGCCGCCCAAGCATTAAGATACGCGAACAGGTCGTGGCCTGAGTTTTCATAGCCCTCTCGATCAAAGGTGATTCGATAGAAATCAACATCGACGTCTTTCATTAGTTTTGCGCAGGCAACGGGTATCCTAATGTCTCCCCGAGAGGACCCACCGCCATAGAGGCCGAAATGAAAAAGGGTGATTTCTGTAAATCCTTCATCACGTAGGTAGGCAATTTCCTCTTCAATCTCCTCGTAGACGAAAGAGTTGTTCACTCCCAGAGCTGTACCACTGATTACTAGCCGAGCTGATTTTTTTAAGCCTAGTTGTTTTTCTCGAATATTTTGCCACTCACCGCTGAGAATAAGGTTGCTTGGTGCCGACTTGAGGTTGAAGATAACCTCATCTTTCTTGATTTCAAACCCTTTGGGGAAGCCCAATTCGGACATCGCAAACTTCAGCGTTGGGTACATGAGCGCATACTGATAGGCTTTTGTAAGAGCCAAGGTTATGGTTTCAAGTGTGTCATGCTCAGCACTATTCTCAGAACCAATCTGGTCCTCAAGGATGTGAACAGCAAGGCTCTGAGAAACCACCCCTGACCTACAGTCTCGGTCTGCACCTCTGTACTTTAAGGCAAATAATGATTCTTCGGTTTCCACCCAATGAGACTTCGCATTCTGGTAGATGAAGATAAGATCTTCGTCGCGTATTGTTTGCTCCACCCTGCGGCCGGACCGAGACACCGGAACGTCTTTGGGCTTTGACGACGCGGCCCTCAGGATAACTTCCTTCTTTTGGGCGGCAGTTTCGCTTACAAACGATAGGCTAGATTTCATTTTTTCGCTTAATAAAATTTGCTTTGAAATACATCATAGCAAAATAAGCATCTTTAGAAGGGTGTTTTTCTAATCTGAATCTATTTTTTTGTTGGGGATACTCAAACAGGGCGACCCTCAGTAAAGTTGCCCTCGTACCAGTTCAGTCAACAGAACGATCAATAGATGTCAGGGGGTCTGAACTCAATATCGCGTGCAGGTCGAGACGGCTGGTTCTAAAGACGGTGTTCCCGAGACGCTCAGTAAGGCTTTGCTCAGGCAAGATCGCTAGATCTCTATACGACTTCCATCGTTCGCTGGGGTCGATAGCTGTGTTGGTCAAAGGGAAACGGCTGATAATGGCCATCGCGTCAGAGGTGGCATGATCTATGTGCCCAAGGGTTTCGTCTTGTGGAATCTTAAGAGTATGGGCCTCTAGATTCCTCTGAAAAATATACTTAGCCTTAGCAAACAAGTACAGGCCGGAGTACTGCCCGGTGGACATGTAAATTTCGCCAACTCCGGATGCAACTGGGGTTCTTTTTAGCTGCGACAAGGGATCTAGGATCTTGGCAAGCTGGTCTGTGTCGACTCTTACAGGTTGATTCTGAACTCGAGCGGGGACCTCACGAATGATGGTCTCTGTACTATGTGTGTGCACTGGAGTGGGTTGTGCAGTCCTTAATAGCTGAGGCAACGCTCCGGAATTGTACAAACTTTGGAAATAATTGACGTCGTAGCTCATAAGATTAGACCTTAAAATTACCTAATCATAGGTTAAACGTTTTCTAACAAAAGACAAAGCATTGCTGTATATCAAGCAGCAACGTAAAGCAATCGGGCGGACAAGCCGCCCTCGAGATGGTTGCTATTATCTTTTATTTAAAATTTGATTAATCCTAGATTTAATTTGCGCGGCTTTCTGAGCGGATCCTCCGGCTGCGTTCACAGCGCTTTCCGCAGAGAGCCCGAGTTGAGAAAGTGATTGGCGCATCTGGTCTCGGCCTCTCCCTGAAACGGCGGGATTCGAAAAAGCCTTTTCAATTTTGCCCATCCCGGACTTCTGTAGCTGTTCGCCTTGCGCCATGCGATCTCGTGCGTCGTCCATCCTTTTCATTGCATCTGAACGGGAGCTTGATCTAGCGCTCTCTGAGGCTCCAGTTGGGTTCTCGTAATCGGATCGAGCGCTCTCAAAGTCTTTAGCAGCTTTGGCTGACATATCGGCGCCCGCTTTTTGTTCTGCCACGCCCTGAGCTGCGAGATTACCCGCATTTTGGTCAGTTTTTTGTTGGGCTCCACCAGCCAACCCAGCGCCGGCTGAGGTAGCGGCCGAACCAATGTTTGACGAAGCTTGCCCTCCGGCCTGTGTGGCATTTGATGCCCCGCCGGCAATTCCCTCAGCCATTCCCCCACTAACGTTCGATCCGAAGTTACCTCCGATCCAAGAGAATACTTTATCTGGGACTACAGAGAGAACCGAATAAGCTTTTGTCAGCATGTTTTCAAAAATCACAGTCATCAATGAGAGTGCACCTAGCAGATAGAAGCACTTCATCAAGAACGTTGACTCAGGATTGTTTACGAGCGAATTAAACATACCTCCAAGTGCTCCATTGGCAAATCCGAGAATAACGGATAGTACGGTGGTCACGAGGGCGAAGGTTATTACTAAAATTGCCGGTCTAAACAATAGATTCAAAATGAAGATGTAGCCGTGAGCTGTATTTCTACCCAAGCCCTCGCCGTCGCCATCAAGGTGAGCCATGGCCCAATATGGGCTAGCAATCATTGCCTCAATAACAACGACCATCCAGTCCAAAATCACACCGATCCAAATAAGTACAGGGATCATGGGAATAATCATGGCTAGCTTGATTGCGAAAAATCCGGCTGGAAGTATAAACAAGGTCAAAACTGCTCCGGTTAAAACAAATACCGTCTGTACCATTCCAAAAATTCCGCCGGCGAATACACCAAGACCCGTAAGGGTTACGCCTGTAACAATACCTGCGTAGACACCCATTAGAAGTAAGAATGCTTTGAATAGGTTGTCAAGCGTGTTCAAGACAGCAACTCCGGTTTGTGCAATGTCGCTCACCGATGAAAAGCCTATTTGTACGTTTGAAATCTTCGATCTCAACTTATCGTCAATTAAGTTTACGGGGTTCATCCAAGAGGCAACGCCATCAAGTGCTCCGCCTATTGCGTTAACTCCGTTACGAAGGAAGTTCAGCAGTTCAAAGCTACCCCCAGAGGTGCTCTCAGCGGATTTAGCGAGATGTTTCTTAGCCAGATCGTTGTTTGAGTCACAAGGAACCTCACAAACCTGCAAGGCTTTGGTTTCAGCGTTTGCGACTTGAACTTGCCTGGCTGCACTTGCAGATGGAGGTTTCGAGGTGACCTCTGATGAAGAGGCTACGCTCGTCGCTTTTCCCTTGGCGACAATATTGTGCACGTTATAAAAGCCCAGCCCAATCCAGCCATATGAATTAGGGCCTTCTTCGACGTGAGTCTTTGTTGAGCAAGCAATTGCGGACGCTTGTTGGGCAGATTCTTTCGCGACAATAAGATCAAACATTCCACTCGCAATATTTTGCAAATAAATAAATGCGCCATAATCGAGCCTGAACTGGGTAAAGTCGACAGCCATAAACGCTTCAGGATCCTCCGGTAGCGTTATTGGACCGCGACCAGACCGAACCATCGCCTCTGTCCAGTGAACTCTAGAGTTCTTAACTGCCTCCATGGGAGAGCCTGCGGGAACATCAAGGAATAAGTAAGTGGAGTTCGCGAGGTCATTCATAACCTTTGCATAGAGAACAAAAGCCTCGATTTGCTTATTTCCCAGGGCGAGCATGGCATCATGAACAACTTCTTTATTGTGATCGGATAACACTGGGAAAATAGGTCTGTTGTCCTCCCCAAGATCGGAGATCTGCGGGGGCTTGAATGTCAACGTCCCGCATTGGTCTGCGGTAAACCCGTGTTGGGCAAAGTTCGGAACCGAATTGGGAGTCATTGCTCCGTAATCTATTCGAACAGAATCTGCGCCGGGGACTATGGTTAGTCCCATGTCGACGTTAGCTGCTTCAGCATCTGTTGCCAGTAAGCTCTCGCTCTGAGATGATGGATCTCGATAGAGCCCCCTCTTTTTCATTTGATCGACGTTAGTTTGAGCAACGCACATTGAGTTCAACATGAGCGGCGACATGAAATCCATGGCTGTAACGCCACGAATATAAGTAGCTGGCTCAGGGGTTGCATCCACCAGGACGCCCACGGCATAACCAGCGGTGGCGTTGGCAATCCCAATCCCTGTTGTTGTCGCGAGCAGTGTTAGCAATTGAGCTGCAGAGTAACCTATCAGTGGCAATGGAATGATTAAAATCCCACCAAGAAACGAACGAATAGGTAGCCAAAAGCTATGGTAACGTTTTCCTAAAAATTCACCGTCGTGAGCCCCTTGAAGACCGGCTGATAACATTGTGAAGGTAAACCAGAGCGCAGCCATGGCAGCCACGGCCGTGTTAAACATGAGGAACATGCGTGACATCTTGGCTTCGTTTGGAGAGGTGGCGTCACCCTCGACGTTAATCAATCCCATTCCGCCCGGGTCCCCGAACATACGCCAAAGAATCTTTACCGAGCCATCTGCATCACTGGGCCTGTATTGAGGTAGGGGGCCAGCAAATACAGAAGAGTTCCCAGGACTCAAGGCGTTAACGGCGGCAGGCGATGTGGGCAAAGCTCCGGAGGTGGAAGTTGTTGATCCCGTGCTGTTTGGCAGTCCTGTACAGGTTGCTGATAAGTTTGCCCCATAGGCAGCAGGTCGACTGGACAAAGCGGTGTTGACTGCGCCCTGAACCGTATAGCCAGGTGTGCTGACACGATCCATATTGAAAGTAGAAGCAGGGTTGGTCGATCCGTTAACACTGTCACCCAACTGAGCATTCTTAAGCTCTGCCTGGGCCATCCTCTCGAGGTGTCCACCGATGTTTCCTGCGATGTTACTTAAGCTAAAATCACTTAGTTGGCCACCTACCCCTTTAATTTCTCCAAGAAGGGACTTGCCATCCGCGATGATAGATCCC